>NZ_JARXWC010000003.1:0-656507 GCF_029892995.1 Brevibacillus sp. 1238
TCATTTTAATTTCTACGGGATAACTAACTCTAGTTGCCAACGCAAAAACACCTCCAAGGTTGTCCCCATATCTTACGACATGGTCAGGTTCTCTTGAAGGTGTTTTGATTTGTCTCACATTACGGGGTCAGTCCCAAAGGTCCGGACCTTTTTGTTCGTTTATCGCGTTTATTTCCGATTAGGCGACCATTCGCTAGGCGCCGATCCGGACGCTTGGTTCAGCGGTGCGGCTACTTGCACACGCGCCGGGTTGGTCACTTCCAGCGTAATCATCGATGTGACGACCGCTTGCATGGTCACGATCAGGTACGTTCAAAAAAAGATGGCTTTCCAATTGGGTAATTCCAACGAAAATCGTTTCTCCTTCTTGTTCTCGATGGCTCTATTATACGATTCGCGCAGAACGGCAGGCAAAGTCGCCATTTCCGCATTTTGGGCGATTTTCCGGCGGGAAAGGGCATGGCGGGCAAGCCACTTTTCGCGCTCGTGTTGTATGTAGCTCGCACTCGCTGGCAATCGCCCGCACGTCATGTTCGAAAAATCTCTGGAAAAAAACCCGCACTGCGCGAGGCTTTTATGGTTTAATCTACGGTATCAGATTGCGTATGGCATGCCGTGTCCCGCGGCAGCGAAAGGAAGTCGTTAGCATGAGTCAGGCCAACATTTTGCTGATTGAAGATGAAAAGAAAATCGCCCGCCTGCTGAAGCTGGAGCTGGAATACGAAGGATATGAAGTGACGGTCGCAGAGGATGGAGCAGCCGGATTGGACTGTTTCAAAAGCGCAGCGTGGGATTTGGTCCTTTTGGACGTGATGATCCCGCGACTGAGCGGGATGGAGGTGCTGCGGCGGATTCGCACGTCAGACACCTTGACTCCGGTCATTTTGGTGACCGCCAGAGATTCGCTGCCCGACAAAGTCAGCGGACTGGATTTGGGGGCGAATGATTACATCACGAAGCCGTTTGCCATCGAGGAGCTGCTTGCCCGGATTCGCGCGTGCTTGCGCATGGCTGGGGCGCGAAAAAAAGAAGAGGAAGAGGCGCCGCTGCGCGTGGGCGATTTGCTTGTCGACGAGAAGAAACGGCTCGTCATGCGCGGCGAATCGCCAGTGGAGCTGACGCCGCGAGAGTTCGATCTGCTCGTCTATCTGGTGCGGCATGTCAACCAGGTACTCGGCCGGGAGCAAATTTTGAACGAAGTGTGGGGCTATGACTACTACGGCGATACGAATATCGTCGATGTGTACATCCGTTATTTGCGCAAAAAGCTGGACGATCCTGCTCATCCTCCGCTCATTTCGACGGTGCGGGGAATCGGGTATTCGCTGAAGGAGTAGAAGGGATGACGATTCGCAGCAAAATTCATCTGTTTTCAACCGTGTGGCTCGTGCTCGTGCTGTGTATTATCAACACCTCGATCTACTGGCTTTTTTACAAGCAAATGACCGGGCTGGAATTGGAGCGGCTTCAACTGCAGAGCGAAAAAATCGCGCAGCGGCTGCATGAAGCAGGCAGTCAGGCAGATGCGACTGAGCTTTTGCAAGCGTATTTGGCGCCGATTGAGATGATCCGTATCGTGAATCAACAGTCGCATCCGGTAGTGACAGCGACGAAAGATGTGGACTATGCCAACTGGCGACCTGTATACAGTGCGCAAGAAACGTACCAGGTTGTGGAAAAGGCTGGCGTGCTGCATGCTGTCGGCCAGGTGCCGATGATTGCGGGTGACGGCAGCGTCATGTCTCTGGAAGTAACCACGGGCTTGTCGCACGTACAGGAAACGATGCAAACATTGCTCATCGTGCTGCTGGTCGCTTCGCTCGTCGTCTTGCTGCCGTCGTTTCTTGCCGGCCGGATGCTCGCAAAACTCATCGTGGAGCCGATCCGCTCCCTGATTCGCACGATGGAAGAAATCCAGAAAAAAGGCCAGTTCAAAAAGTTGGAGCTGCCAGTCAAATCCAACGACGAGCTGTACCAGATGGGGGATACGTTCAACAAAATGATGGACATTCTCCAGCTGCACTTTGCGAAGCAGCAGCAGTTCGTCCTCGATGCGTCCCACGAGTTGAAGACCCCGCTCACGGTGATCGAAGGATATGCGACCATGCTGAAAAGGTGGGGGATGAACAAGCCGGAGCTGTTGGAAGAGTCTGTCGAGGCGATCTATTCCGAAGCGGTGCGGATGAAAAAGCTGACGAGGCAAATGCTGATGCTGGCGAACCCGGACGAGGAAGCCAATCTGGATATGCGGGCAGTAGACGTGGTCGAGCTATGCGAAGAGACGAGCAAATGGATGAGGCGCACCTACGAGCAGGAAATCCGCGTCGAGGCGCAAAGCGCAGCGGTTTACGCGCTCGCTGACGAGTCAAGGCTCAAGCAGCTGCTGGTGATTTTGCTCGACAATGCGCTGACCTACAGCCAAAAGGCTATTCGAATCGAGATCGCCGAACAGCGAGACACGGTGAGCTTGTCTGTGATCGACCAGGGAGTGGGCATACCGGAAGAAGACCTTGTCCATATTTTCGACCGCTTTTACCGCGTGGACAAAGCGCGGGCAAGAGATACAGGTGGCACAGGACTGGGCTTGTCCATTGCCAAGCGCATTGTCGATGTGCACAACGGCAGGCTGGATGTCCAGAGTGAAGTCGGGGCAGGCAGCCGTTTTACGGTGACGTTGCCCAAAGCAGCCCGAGAGAAAGCGGGGGAGAACGCTTGAAACAAAGACGTGTGTGGTGGCTCTTGGCCCTGCTCTTCGCAGCGGCAGCTGTTTTCGCTCTCTCCCGGATTGCTGGAGGAGAGCCGGAAGCAGGGCGCACGATCCGGGAAGTGGAGGAGTCTCTATCCGCTCGCTACGGCAAAGTCATTTCCGCTTTGGAGAAGACCGGGGAGGCAGGCAGAGAAGTATATGTCGGGACAGTGGAAAATGAAACGGGAACGTACCAGGTTGTCGCGGACGCCGAGACGGGACGGGTGATACGGATTACCCCTCTGGCGAAAAAGCAGACACCCCCGGACAAGACCGTACAGCCCGTGGACGAAAGCAAGGAAACCCCTCCTGTACCACCTGCGAACAACGAGCTTGCCAAAAGCGGAATCTCACTCGATCGGGCCAAACAAATCGCGCTGCAACAAGTGGCCGGGACGTTTGACAGCATCGAAGTAGAGCATAAAAACGGCGCAACCGTCTACGAGGTAGAGATCAAAACTGACGAAAACCGGGAAGTGAAAGTAAGCATCGATCCGCTGACGGGACAGGTTTTGTCGATCATGTGGGAGGATTAAGTCCGTTCTCAGCAAATTTTAATCTTCTTCTCTCTGTTCGCTCATCTGCGTCTTGTAGCATGAAGACAGCAGAGAAAAAGGAGAGAATTTCCATGAAAAAAATCGTCATGTTAGCAGCAGGTATCATGCTCGTAGGAAGTTTTAGCGTCACAGCCTTGGCGAAGACGCATCAGCACGTTCCTCAGCCGAATCAGCAGGCTGTGCCCGTCTTTTTGGAAGTAGATGAAGATGTCCCGGCAGACTGGGCGAAGCAAGTACGCCTTACTTCCGAGCAGGCACAAAAAATCGCGCTCGGCGTCCAACCCGGAGTGATCAAGGAGTGGAAGCTGGATCGCGCGGGAACGGCGCTCGTGTACAAAGCGGAAATCGTCCAAAACTGGAAGGAGACCGATGTGTACGTCGATGCCGTAACCGGGCAGGCGTGGCGCGAGCATGATCCGGCCCGCAAGCAGCAGCTGGTGAAGATCACCGCAGAGACAGCTCAAAAGATCGCCTTGTCCAAAGTGAACGGAAGCATCAAGAAAATCAAGCTGGATGAAGACGATGGACAGTACGTGTACGAGGTGGAAGTCCGTACCTCTAACCGCCAGGAAGCGGAGCTGGAAATATCGGCTACCACAGGCGACATATTGAGCATGGAGTGGGACGACTAAGTTTGTTGCGGCGCCGGAAGCCGATCTTTGTTTGCAAACAAAGGTCGGCTTCTGGAATTTTCCTTGGGAATATCCGCTATTCCATGGTATAATTTTGACGCCAATATACGACTAAGGAGTATGGATGATGGAAAAAAAGCTAATCTTCGGTCATAAAAATCCAGATACGGATTCCATTTGCTCGGCGCTCGTTTACGCTGATCTGAAAACCAAGCTCGGCGACAATGTAGAGCCGGTTCGCCTCGGTGTCATCAGCAGCGAGACAGCGTTCGTCTTGAACTACTTCCAGGTAAAAGAGCCGCGTCTCGTGGAAACAGTAGGAAATGAAGTCAACGAAGTCATTCTCGTCGACCACAATGAACGTCAACAAAGCGCAAACGACATCGAGCAGGTGCAAGTAGTCGAGGTAATTGACCATCATCGCATTGCGAACTTCGAAACGAGCAACCCGCTGTACTTCCGTGCAGAGCCTGTCGGTTGCACGACTACGATTTTGAAAAAAATGTACAAGGAAAACGGCGTGGACATCCCGAAAGAAATCGCGGGCCTGATGCTGTCTGCGATCATTTCCGACACGTTGCTGCTGAAATCCCCTACCTGCACTGCGCAAGATGTTGCGGCAGCTCACGAACTGGCTGAGATCGCAGGCGTGGACTTGCAAGCATACGGCCTGGAAATGCTGAAAGCAGGCGCTGACCTGAGCGACAAAACAATCGCTCAACTGCTCTCTTTGGATGCAAAAGAATTTCAAATGGGCAGCGCGAAAGTGGAAATCGCCCAAGTAAACGCCGTGGACGTCAACGATGTACTGGCCCGCCAAAGCGAGCTGGAAGCAGCGATCTCCGCGATCATTGCGGAAAAAGGTCTGGACCTGTTCGTCTTCGTGGTGACAGACATCTTGAACAACGATTCCGTTGCGCTGGCGCTCGGCAAAGCAACCGAGGCAGTAGAAAAAGCGTACAACGTTACGCTCGCAGACAACAAAGCGGTGCTCAAAGGCGTTGTATCCCGCAAGAAGCAAATCGTTCCTGTACTGACAGATACGTTTCAAGCTCTGTAATTGTTAGAAAAAAGCAAGCTGCCCGGACACATTGGTCTGGGCAGCTTTTTTCATGCATTCAAAACGGATTGTTGTTGTGCTGTTGCAAATGATGCATCGTCTGGTGAGCATAGGCGTCGTCGCTGTAGTGGTGGACGGCGTGCTTGTCTCTGGCCCGCAAGCTGACAGACCCTGTAAAAAAGAAGGCCGCGAGGAAGGTGGCTGCTACTGCGATGAGAAAATAGAGCAAAAGACATTCCCCCTTTTCACAATGGCTTGCTTTTACAATAACATTATTTTCCTGCTGCTACCACTGTTGACTTTGCCGGTGCGTAAATGTGTACGATGAATTTGTCAGGAGGGATACAAGATGGAATATACCGTGCAAAAGCTGGGTCTCCTGGCAGGTGTCAGCACCCGGACATTGCGTTACTACGATGAGATTGACCTTCTCAAGCCGGCGAGAATCAATTCATCCGGGTATCGTATTTACGGGCAGGCAGAAGTGGATCGGTTGCAGCAAATTTTGTTTTACCGCGAGCTTGGTGTCAGCCTGGAGGAGATCAAGGAAATCATGAGTTCTCCCACCTTTGATGCGGAGCGGGCACTGCGGGAGCACCGGGAGAAGCTGTTGGAAAAACGGGCGCAGCTGGATCGGCTGATTGCGAATGTCGATCTGACTTTGGCGCAGCGAGAGGGGACGAAAACAATGACAGACAAACAGAAATTCGAAGGCTTCAAACAGCAGTTGATTCACGACAACGAGCAGCAGTACGGCGAAGAAATTCGGGCCAAGTATGGCGACGAGCGAGTAGAGCGTGCCAATCGGAAAATCAAAGAGATGAGCGAGGAAGAGTATGCGCAAGTCGAGCAATTGAACGAAAAGCTGCACGCGACGCTGAAGCAAGCGTTTGCCAGCGGCGATCCGGGCAGCGAGCTGGCCCAGCAGGCAGCCGATTTGCATCGCCAGTGGCTCAGCTTTTACTGGGACAGCTACAGCAAGGAGGCGCACGCAGGCGTGGCTCAGATGTATGTCGATGATCCGAGATTTACGGCTTACTACGACAAGGAGCAGCCTGGCCAGGCAGCATTCCTGCGCGACGCTGTCGTCATTTACACACAAGCCTAATGACTAGCGAAAAACTTCCCCTGAACCGCGCATGCTTTTGGCGGTTCGGGGGAGTTTTTTGTTTGGGCGCTATTTTTCTTTGTGTTTGTTATGTTATATAATTGTTCATTATCTGATACAAAATGCAAAGAGAGGAGCACTCTGGTGGAATCAATACAGACGATCATTGGAGCAAACTTGGAGACGATTCGCAAAAAGCGGGGCTTGAGCCTCGATAAAGTAGCGGAGCTGACGGGCGTAAGCAAAGGCATGCTGCACCAGATTGAGCGCGGCGATTCCCAGCCGACGGTGACGACCTTGTGGAAAATGGCAACAGGTCTGCAAGTGTCGTTCTCATCGCTGTTGAAGGCGCCGGACAGTGCCGTTTCTTTTGTGTCAATCGCAGACGTGTCGCCCATCATCGAAGACAACGGCTTGTGCCGGGCGTATTTGCAGTTTCCTTTTGATCCGATGACCAAGCTGGAAATGTTTCGCATCGAGCTTGACCCGGGGGCAAGCTACTCGTCGACTCCACACAATGAAGGCGTCTACGAGTACATTACCGTCAGCGCGGGCGAGTTTTGCCTGAAAATCAAGGACGAGCTGTTTCGCATGTCGGAAGGTGACGGCATCCGTTTTGCTGGAAACGTTCCCCATCAGTACAGCAATGAAGGCGAAAAGCAAGCCGTCATTCAGGTCGTGATGTATTACGCAGAGCCGTAACCGTGACTGTCGTTCACAGCTAACGAAAAACGTGTGAAAGGAAAGGAGCAAAACTGATGCAGCCATTAAAAGAAAGCGCGCAGAAAGTGCAAGCGAGATTGCAACAATTGGGGTATGACAATCAGGTGGTCGAACTGCCGGATAGCACCCGCACAGCAGCGGAGGCAGCGCAAGCGATCGGATGCGAGGTCGCGCAAATTGCCAAGTCGATCATTTTTCGCCGGAAGACGACGGACAAGCCTGTTCTGGTCGTGGCAAGCGGCACAAACCGGATCGACGAAAAGCTGCTCGCGCAATGGATGCAGGAGAAGCCGGGAAAAGCAGATGCCGATTTTGTGCGCGAAAAAACCGGATTTGTCATCGGCGGTGTCTCGCCCGTCGGACATCTGGAACCGATTGAGACGTGGATTGATGAGGATTTGCTTCGCTTCGAAGTCATCTGGGCGGCTGCCGGGCATCCGAACGCTGTTTTTTCGCTGACGCCAAAGCAACTGGTACAAATGACGAATGGCGAAGTAGCGCGCATCGCTTCCCGCCCGTAACCAGCCAAGAAACGGCAAAGCCCTCTCGAATCCGGGCACGATCAATGGTAAAGTGGAAATATTCACACGATATCAAGTTGGCAGGGGGAGAAAAATCGATGCAGCCTACTGAACCGATTTCCTTGGGACACCGCATCCATCTGATTGACGGCTTTGACATGGGCTGGGCGGAGCGGACGGGAACGTATGTAATAGCAGAGGAACAATTGACGCTTGTCGAGACAGGGCCAAGCCCGTCCGTGCCGTACATTGTGGCAGGATTGCACAAGCTCGGCTTTTCGCCGGAGCAAGTCAAATACATCATCGTGACGCACATTCATCTGGATCACGCGGGCGGGGCAGGCTTGTTTTTGCGCGAATGCCCGCAGGCCAAAATCGTGGTGCATCCAAAAGGAGCGCGCCATCTGGTGGACCCGAGCCGCTTGATTGCGGGAGCGAAAGCCGTTTACCAGGACGATTTCAACCGCCTGTTCGATCCGATTGTGGCGATTCCCGAGGAGCGAATCTTGGTGCGAAAAGACGGAGACACCTTGCCGATCGGGCCGAACTGTGTCCTTGAATTTTTGGATTCGCCCGGCCATGCGAACCATCATTTCAGCATTTACGATCCGGTTAGCCGCGGCATGTTCACAGGTGATACAGCGGGCGTTTTTTATCCGCAACTCCAAAAAGACGGATTGCATTTCGTTTTGCCGTCCACGTCTCCAAACCAGTTCGATCCGCAGGCGATGCTTGCGTCTATCGAGCGTTTTCGCAAGCGCGAACTCCAGCGTATCTACTTCGGGCATTTTGGCATGACGGAAGAAGTGGAGGACGTCTATCGGCAAGTGGCAGAGTGGCTTCCCGTATTCGTGGCAGAAGGCGAGGCGGCCGTTTCCGCCGGGCTTGGCACGGAGCAATTGGGGGACAGGCTGTTCGCTCTTGTCAGCCAGCATCTGCAAGCGCGCGGCATTGCCGAGCAGCATGAAGTGATGAACGTCCTGCGACTGGATTTGCAGGTGTGTGCGATGGGAATTATCGATTACTTGCACAAGCGCAAGCAGTAATTTTCGTCGGTTAGGCAAAAGGCCAGTGGCTGCTGCAGGTTGACGGGTAGCCTGGGCCTGCGTTTTGGTGCAAAATGACGCATTCTTTTTTGGGCCAAGGAATGCTATGATGGTGGGTGAGTCTTAGCTTGCAGGCACAAACAACTGAATACAGCAAGCAGGTGCCTCGTCTGTCATGGGCGAGGTGAAAAGGGAAGCCGGTGCAAATCCGGCGCGGTCCCGCCACTGTAAAGCGGCTGTCGCAAGCCGCAAGCCAGGAGACCTGCCTGTTTGCATGATGTGCCTGCGCCTTCGCGGAAAGGTTCGGCCCGTTCAGGACTTTTTGGCGTGACCAGATCGTTCTGGCAAGTCGACCCTTTTGTTTCCCGCTGGAAGCGAAGGGGTTTTTCTATGCTAAGAATCAACCAGTTGCCCAGAAAGGAAGTTATACATATGAAACGTTCGTGGAAACTGCTCATGCCCCTGGTCATTGCTGCAAGCTTGGTCGGCTGCACAGGCAATGGCAACACGCAAACAGCCCCTGCTCCAAAGACAGAGGCGCCACAGACAACACCACAGGAAACAACGGCCAAAGCGACTGTCTACCCGCTGACGGTCAAAGATTCGACGGGAAAAGAAGTGACCTTGCAAAAAGAGCCGCAGCGGATTGTCTCCACCTCTCCGGGTGAAACAGAGATTTTGTTCGCACTCGGCCTGAACGACCGGATCGTCGGGGTGTCCGACTACGACGATTATCCGGCAGAAGCTGCCACGAAGCCGAAAGTGGGCGGTGTCGTCAAGCCGAGCGAAGAGGCGATTCTCGCCCAGTCGCCTGATCTGGTCATCGGCGGAATCTCGATGGATGAGCCTGTCGCTGCGAAGCTGAAAACGTTAGGCATGCCTGTTTACGTGACTCACCCGCAAAAAATGGATGAGATATTTGACAACATTTTGGCGATGGGTGTCATTACAAACAGACAGGAGCAGGCGGAAAAAGTAGTCGCAAGCATGAAGCAGGACATCGCGCGCGTGCAGGAAGCGGTCAAAGCGGTGAAGCCGGAAGACAAGAAAAAAGTGTACCTGGAGTTTTCGCCGGGCTGGACGGTGGGCAAAGGGGAATTTCTGGATGAGCTGATCTCACTGGCAGGCGCGACAAACATTGCCGCTGATACCCAAGGGTGGAACCCGATCAGCGAAGAAAAGATTTTAAAAAGCGATCCTGACGTCATTTTGTATGCAAAAGGCATTACGGACGACAAGACAGGGAAAAAGCTGGAGGACATCATTGCGAACCGCAACGGCTGGGACAAGATGAAGGCGATCCGCGACAAGCAGATTTTCGGGATGGAGCAAAATTTGCTTTCGCGCCCGGGACCGCGGATTACCCAAGGTTTGATCGAGGTAGCCAAAGCGATTTACCCTGATCTGGTGAAATAAAATGAAGAAGCAGTTGCTTTTATGGGGAGGAGCCAGCAGTCTGATCCTGCTGGCATCGGCGGTAGTCAGCATTTCGATGGGAGCGGCATCGCTTCCGCTTTCGCAAGTATGGCTGATCTTGTTGCATCAGCTCCCCGGCATGTCGGACTTGGTTGCCGTGACATGGCCGGATTCGTCCGAGCAAATCGTGATGAAAGTGCGTTTTCCCCGCGTCATCCTAGCGATTCTGGTAGGGGCTTGCCTGTCGCTTGCGGGCGCCGGATTTCAAGGGGTGCTGCGCAATCCGCTCGCAGACCCGTTTACGATGGGAGTGGCATCCGGAGCTGCTGTCGGTGCCGCTTTTCTGATCCTGTTTGGCTTGCAATTCGCTTTTCTCGGGGAATGGAGCACGCCTGTGGTCGCCTTTTTGACGGGGCTGTGCAGTCTGTGGATTGTACTGTCGCTGGCGAAGACGCAGGGCAAGCTGCAAACAGAGACGCTCATTTTATCCGGGGTCGTCATTCAGGCGTTTCTCGGTTCGCTCGTCTCTTTTATGGTGTCCTTGTCGAACCAGACGGTGAACGAAATCGTCTTTTGGCTGATGGGCAGCTTGTCGTTTCGCGGCTGGGCTTTTACGTATGTGCTGATTCCGTATGTGCTGATCGGCGTAATCGTGCTGGTTGGCTATGCCCGCTCCTTGAACCTGTTTGCTCTGGGTGAGCGTCAGGCGGCGCACCTGGGCGTCAATGTCGACAAGACGAAGCTCATTATTTTGCTCGTATCGACTTTGTTGACGGCGGCAGCGGTTTCGATCTCAGGGATCATCGGCTTCGTTGGCCTCGTCGTGCCGCATCTGGTGCGGATGCTGGTCGGGCCGGATCATCGCATCCTGCTGCCGATGTCGGCGATTGGCGGCGGCATCTACGTCCTGTGGGCGGATACGCTGGCGCGGATGCTGCTCGTTCCTACGGAAATCCCGCTCGGCGTCGTGACCGCGTTTTTGGGAGCGCCGTTTTTCGCCTATTTGTTGAAGCAAAACAAACGAACCGGAAGGAGGTAGCTGCGATGATCCACGTACGAGGTTTGCAAAAAGCTTACCAGGATGTATCGGTTTTAACAGAAATCGATTTTGACGTGAAGCGGGGCGAGTTTTTCGGCATCATCGGCCCGAATGGCAGCGGCAAATCGACGCTGCTGAAAATGATCTCCAGCGTCATTGCCCCTGATGCGGGAGAGATTACGCTCGCCGACAAGCCGCTTGCCCGCTATACGCGCAAAGAGCTGGCTCGTGTTCTCGCCGTACTGGAACAGGAAGGGCTGCCTCCTGTCGGTTTCCGTGTCCGCGAAGTGCTGGAGATGGGACGCTTCCCTTATCAAAACTGGCTCGGTGAGGAAAAGGATGACGTCACGCCGCTGATCGAGGAAATCATGCAGCTGCTGGGGCTTGTGCCGCTGGCGGAGCGCACGCTGGATCAGCTGAGCGGCGGGGAGAAGCAGCGCGTGGCTTTGGGCAAGGCGCTCGTGCAAAAACCGCAACTGCTGCTGCTGGACGAACCGACTACGTACCTCGATATCGGCTACCAGATTCAACTGATGGATATCGTCCGCAAGTGGCAAAAGACGACGCAAGTGACCGTCGTGGCGGTTCTGCACGACTTGAATCTGGCGTCGCTCTACTGCGACCGCATCCTGATGCTGCACAAAGGAGTGCAGATTGGCGTAGGAACGCCGCAAGACATGCTGCAAACGGACAAGATTGAAGCGGTGTACGGGACAAGGCCGATCGTCATGGAGCACCCTGTCCATCATTTGCCGCAAATCATGCTGCAATCCCGGGCGTAAGGAGACGTTGGAATGATCGTACTTGTGACAGGCGGTGCGCGCAGCGGAAAGAGCACGTTTGCGGAAAAATATGCGGCTCATCTGGGAAAAGCAGGCGTCTATATCGCCACCGCGCAAGCTTTTGACGAGGAGATGCGCGAGCGGATCGCAAGGCATCGCGCGCGAAGACAGCAAAGCGGCTTTCTGTGGGAGACAGTCGAGGAGCCTTATGCACTCGCTGACGTGATTCGCTCGTTGCAGCAGCGAGACGAGTTCAAGCAAAATCAGGCAGTCGTGCTGGTTGATTGCCTGATCGTCTGGCTGTCCAACTGGCTGATCCGCCACGAACAGGAGCAGGCAGTGGAACGCACGCTTGCACAGGTAGATGAGCTGATTGCAGCGCTGCAACATTTTCCCGGAACGATTTTGTTCGTTACGAATGAAGTCGGAGACGGGCTGGTTCCGGAATATCCGCTGGGACGCATGTTCCGCGATTTGGCGGGCCTGATGAACCAGCGCATGGCGGCGGCAGCCGATCAGGTTTTCCTGCTCACGGCAGGCATTCCGCTGGAGATCAAAAGCAAGGCGTTTCGCTTTTAGGAAGGGGAAAAGACGGTTCGAGTCGTCTTTTTCCCTTTTTTATGCTATAATATAAGAAAAGCAATGGAAGGGATCAGGATACCATGCGTCCCCATAGGACGATCTGGAAACGTTTTGACCTCTCCTACATCTAGCTTCGTAGTAGTCGATCGTCACTTGGACGACCAATCTACTACGAAAGCGAGGCCCTTTGTATGAGTAGCGACTTATACTTGCGATGTTCCTCCGTAGTCGGTTGGTCGTCTGTGCCAAAACCGACAAAAATGCGAGGAATCGATGATGAGGAGAGCGCTGCAATTTGTTCAACGTTACGGTATGATTTTGTTTGGAGCTTGTTTGCTGGCATTTGCGTATTATCACATTAACTTTCAGAACCATTTGTCTGAAGGTGGCTTTGTAGGTTTGGGCCTGTTGGCCAAATACGTCTTTGACCTGTCGCCAGCGTTAATGGTGCTGCTGTTGGATATCCCGCTGTTTTTGGTTGCCTGGTTAGTGAGAGGGCGACAATTCATCTGGGATACGATTTTTGCCTCTTTGGCTTTTACCGGGTTTTACGAGCTGTTTGAGCAGTATTCCCCGATTGTCATGGACATGAGCAGAATGATGCCCCTGGCTTCTGTACTGTCAGGCGTATTGACCGGACTCGGTACGGGACTGGTTTTGCGCTACGGAGCAGCGACGGGCGGCGACGACATTTTGTCCCTGTTGCTCAGCAAGTATACGGGATTGTCCATCGGTACGATTTTCTTGTTGCTGGACGTGATGGTTTTGTGCCTGTCGTTCTGGTATGTGCCGATGAAAGAGATGCTGTACACCATTTTAGCTGTAGTCATTTCCAGCCAAGTGATTACCTGGACGGTCAAATCCGGAACAGGAATCGCCGTAGAGGAAGAGGCGCACGCTCATGGCAACGTCTCTGTGACGCACCAATGAAAATGAGTAATCCAGTTGAAAAACATGCCTATACACATGCGCGAAAAAGGCCAAGTCGGGTTAGCTGTCGACTTGGCCTTTTGCCATTTCTACGTACATAACTATATGGCGAAGTAGTGGATACTAACCCTTACGAGAGTTTTGACGGAAAGGACGGGGGAGCAATGAGCGATCGTTTTTTTGGCAACTACAAAGCGTTCGTGGTCATCCCGGCAAAAGAAAAGGGAGCGGGGCCAAAAGCGTTTGATCCAAGCGATTACAGCCGCCATTTCATCCTGACGTTTTCCTTGTACGATTCGCTGATTACGTGCTGGAAGGAAGCCGGGAAGTTCAAGGTTCAGCCGCGGCAAGGCTTGGCTCGTGTCATCGATGCGTTTAACCTCAAGCACGACGGCACGGCTTACTTGCAAATGCTGGAGATGGAGGACGACCAGCCGTATTTTGTGCTGGCGTTATCTTGCAAGTCGGCCGCCGATCACGAGCAAGCAGCGATTAACCGGATTACGCAGCTGCTGGAAAAAGATTTCGCCACGGATCTGTTGATCGGGGAAACATGGTACCAGCTGATCGGCGCCAAAGGCAAATTCGAGCGGAAGCTGTTCTCCTACAACATACAGCCTTATGCTCAACCTCCGAAGTAGTCGGCGAGTCCATCCGCGATGGCTTGCGCGGCTTTTTCCTGGTACGAGGACGTGCGAACGAGCGCTTCGTCTTTTGGATTCGATAAAAAGCCCAGCTCCACGAGCACGGACGGCCTGTCGTTTTCCCGCAGGACGTGGTAGTCGCCGTAGGAGATGCCGTTGCTTTTCAAGCCTATGCCGCTTGCCAGGCGCGATTCGATACTGCGGGCGAGGTCGTAGTCTTTGTTTTGCGCATAAAAAAAGGTCAAGGTGCCGCTGTTTGGCTTGGTCGAAGAATTGTAGTGGATGCTGACGAAGGCGTCTGCTCCCCGCGCCTCGCTGATCGCCACCCGCTGCGAGAGCGAAGGCTTTTCCGCATCGCTCGTCCGCGTCAAAATGACCTGCGCCCCGCGCTGCCGCAGCTTGCTCGCCAACAGCGCCGTAGTTTTCTGGTTCAGCGTCTTCTCTTCGGTGTTCCACTTCGTTCCGAGCGTTCCTACATCGCTTCCGCCGTGCCCCGGATCAAGCACGATGACTTTGCCCCGCAGTCCGCCTGACTTGTTGCTCTTGCCTGTGGCTGGACTGCTTTTTCCTTCCTGGATGTAACTCGACGATACCCAGCCTGTTTTGCCATCGGCGGTTCTGGCCTGGAGCCAGTCTGCTTGCCTGTTGACGATCTCTACCTGCGTGCCTGCGGACAGCACGTGCAAAATGTCATGCGTAAGTCCGGGACCTTTGCGCATGCGCAGCGCATCGGCTGTCACGAAGCCTGTTTTTTTGCTGCCAGAAGTTGCTGGGGCTTGCACGGATGTGCCTGAGCTTTTCGCAGGGGAGGAGGCGGTGCCAGCCGCGCCTTTTTGCAAGTAATAGCCGGCAACCCAGCCGCTCGTGCCCTGGTAGTTGATTTTCACCCAGCCATGCGATTCGTCCGAGATGGTCACGGATGTACCGTACTTCAGCGTCGCAACGACGGACGACTGCAAAGCTGGTTCGCTGCGGACGTTCAGGGAGGTCGCAACGACTTTGGCTTGCGCTTGCGCTGCTTGTGCCGGCTCCGTGAAAGCGGCCACAGCGAAACATACAGTCAGCGCGCCGAGCAGGGACGCTGTTTTGCTTGTTCGTTTCATGATGTCTACCTCTGGTCATCGATTGTCAGTTGCTCTTTGGACAATGATAAAGGGAAAAGCAGCCTGCCAGTAGGGCATTTTTTCCTGATTTTGCTTAGGAAATTAGTGGAGGGGAGGAACGTATCGCGCCAAAGCGTTCGCGGCTGACTCAGCCATGCGCTTTTTCAGCTGATCGTTCTCGACCACTTTGACCCGCAAGCCGAGAAAGCGCAGCCGGGACAAAATAAATTCTTGCTCGTCCTGTAAAAAGCGCAAGATGATCGTGTATTCATGTGTGTCCGGGTCGTAGGCGACGTCTTTGTCAAAGCAGGAAAAGGCGTATAAGATGCGCTGCAGCTCGTTATTGTAGCGGCGCACGACCAAGATTTTCGCCGATTTTTTGCGCGCCGCCAGTTTTCCGGCAATGACGGGCAAAAAGCTGTCGTACCACTCGTCCTCGATGTAGATTTCCTTGATGGACTGGATGAGCGAGAGTGGCGTGGTAAGCAGTTGATTGGAATCGACTGTCAACCAGATCAGATACCAGTCTTTTTTGACCAGGGAATACTCCAGCTTGTACGGGACGCCGCGCTGCTTGCGGAAAGCCGGGCCTTTTCGGGTAGCGCTATGAACCAAAATGTGATTTTTGCCGAGAATGATGCGGCGCAACTTGCGGATGAGCGGGTGCCAGACTTGCTTGGTGGACGCGCCCGCTTTTTCCACAAACGATGCTTGATCGGCTGATCGTTCGTGCGTGGCGGTCAGTTGCTGGAGCTTTTGCAAAGTATCGGCTGCAAAAAAGTGGGCGGCGGCCGGGTGGGCAAGCATCATGGCAAGCCATGCTTTCTCGTGCGACGTCACCGGATACAGGCCCGCTTCGTCCAGCCGCGCAACAAGCTGGTAGTTGTGTATTTTATCAAACAGATTCATAGTAAGCGAGCAGCTCCTCCCATTCTTTTTGAAACTGCCTGCGCAAAAAAGCTGGTGCAAGCACTTCGCAACTGGAACCGAAGCTGCGAATCCAGGGCGTGATCTCCTGCGTGCCGTTGACTGTGATCTCGTACACGAAGCTGTCCCTGGTTTCTTCCGTGATGCTGCCCCACTGACCTTGCGCCTCGACTCTTTCCTTGATGAAAGAATGCGGCGTGTGCTTGGGGTGGAAGAAGCGCAGCCTGATCGTCACGGGATCTCCTGTGTCGATGAGCCAACTCGTCTGGATTTGCTTGTCTACGCGCTCCTGCATGCGGGCAAAAGCGTCAGGATGGGCTTGTTTGCCGAGAGCGAGCTGGGTCATTCCTTCCACGCGGTATTTTTTCAGCGGGCCATTTTCGCTTTCCTGCGCGAGCAAATACCAGCGCCCGTACTGATGGTCAAAAATGACCCGCAACGGGTACACGTTTTGCGGCTTTCCTGACGAATCGCGCTGGAAGGCCGGATTCGTATTTTGCGAATCGTAAAATTTGCTGCGCTTGGGCGTGAAATAGCAAAATTCAACCATTTGCTGCTTGGTGATCGCAGCGGCGAGAATCAGCGCCTGCTGCTCGTCAAGAATGCGGGAAACGAAGTGATATTTGAACAAAAAGGCTTGCCAATCCTCGCGTTGCAGGCGTCTGTCCAGGAAGCGTTGTGTCTTGTGGCGCAAAAAGTAGCCGGGCACAGCAGGCAGTTGCGTGTTTGCCATGATGTCGATGAAGTCGTGCAAGTCCAATAGCTCGTCTTCTGTCAGGCAGTTCCACAGGTCTTGCGCGAAGGAATAGACGAACGGACGGGCTTCCCCGCTTTTTTGGATGACGCCGAGTTCTTCCAAGTATTTCAAATCTTGCCGCAATGTTTTTTCATCCGGAACTTCGCCAGTTGGCGTGGAGAGAAAACAATCCAGCAGCTCTTTTGTAGAGCACGGCTGTTGGCTGAGTTGCTCCAAGAGGCGGGAAAGCCGCTCCACTTCCGACTCTTTCAACGATTTGGCGTGATAGAGAAACATCAGGAAATTGTCGGTGACAGCGAAGTGGTTGTAGCGCAACTGTGTGTAGTAACCTTTCTTCTCCTCATCCGTCACGTACTGGTAGATCGTGGACTGGATTTCCTTGAGCTTTTTCACCGTTTTATCCAGCGTGTGTACGGAGATGCCCAGTCTTTGCGCCAACTGTTGCCGATTGTAGGCGCCTGCGGTCAAAAACATCAGCCTGAGCAGCTGCATTTCTTTGTCAAAGCCTTCTCTAGCCATTTACATTCATCCTTATCCGTGCCATTTTTTCCAAATTAGTCCTCATATTACGAAAGAGCAAGAGCCAAAGTCAAGTCGTAATACTTTTGCCATGTTCATCCATGCAAAAATGAGCGAAGATAACGACAGAGAGAAGGAAGGGCACGCAAAGCTTGCCCGCTGGAAGGAAGAGAGGAGAACACGATTATGAAGACGATAAACCACGGACAGCACCATCGGGAGGTTCAGCTCGGCTCTGGCTCCGTGCATGTGTTTGCCAACGATGAAGTGTTTGCCAGCTTTGGGGAACGCGTATACGAGATGGCAGAGCACAATCTGCGCATCCCGCGCAATGTGTATTTTTCTTACACGCCGGATGCCCATGTCGGAATTGGAACATGCATTGGGACGACTGCGGTCTGGAATATGCACGACGGATTTGTGTCACCGTCGATTGTCGGTTCGGATATCGGCTGCGGCATGCGTGTGCATATGACGCCGCTGCACCGGGACGACTTGCAGGACAAAAATTTGAAGCGGAAGCTGATCGAGGCGATAGAAGCGTACGTGCCGACCTCTGAGCGCGGACAAACGGACTTTACAGACATTTCGATCGAGGAAGTCGTAAAGCATGGACTGAACGGACTGCCGGCTGCTTATTTGGCGAAGCCGACAGGCGAGCCGGGAGAAGTGAGCCGATCGCTTACACACGTGGAAAAGCATACATTTGCCTTCGATCATGCGGCGTTGGCACACATTCCGGCCAAGTCGTGGCAGCGGGCGTGGGGTCAGCTCGGAACATTGGGGGGAGGAAATCACTTCATTGAAATCCAGGCGATCGAAATCGCGGAAGAAAACCGGGAGATCGCCACAGAATGGGGCTTGTTCGACGGGCAAGTCGTGATCATGATCCACTCTGGCTCCCGCGCCTGGGGAGCGACGCTGGGAAGAGATTACACGAAAAGCTTCAAGGAAGCGATGTTCAAATGGGGGATCGAGAACCCGGAGCCGAATCTGGTTTACGCGCCAATCGAGACGGCGGAAGGGCAAAGATACTTGAACCTGATGTACTCGGCGTTGAACTACGCCGTTACGAACCGCCATCTGATCGGCTACTCCGTGGAACGGGCTTTTCAGGATGTGCTGGGAAAAGACTTTTCGACCCCGGTGCTGTACGATTTGATGCACAACTACGCCCTTCAGGAGTATCACCGCAACACGCCGATGTTGATCCACCGCAAAGGGGCGACCAAGGCGCTTCCGGCAGGCCACTTCCAAAATCCGAAGGCGTACAAAAAGACTGGGCATCCGGCGCTGATCCCAGGCTCGATGGGAACATCTTCCTACATTATGGTAGGGGCAGACAGCGGAGCGAAAAACTTTTACTCGATCTGCCATGGCGCAGGACGCGTGCGCTCCCGCAAGGCTACGAAAGAAATCGTGACGATTGATCAGTTCGAGCGCGCCTTGCGGGTAGGCGAGGATGACGAAATCATGGTCAATCACCGCTCGCTCGCAGCGATTTTGGATGAATGTCCGCAAGCTTACAAAGACGTGGATCAAATTATCGATTCCGTCGTCGGGGCAAAATTGGCGTCTGTCGTAGCCAAATGCAAGCCGCTGATCGCAATCAAAGGGGTATAAGAAGAGGTGGTTCCCGGTGTCGCGCGGGGGCCATCTTTTGATTTTTCCAAAATAGGTTCGAATGTAACATAAATTGCATGGCTTGTGCAACCGATATCAAAAAGGAGACATTATAGGGGAGATAGGGGAACAAATATGGCTACATACTATTACTTCACCTGCCAAAAGTGCCGAACCCGGGGGGGAGTTTTCGGCGAACAGCCTTGGGGGTGGGGGAACTTTGACATGATCGAGTCCTTCAAGTTTCTGGCCCATCACATCCGCACTTGCGGGGAGGATTCCATCCGCGTCATCTCGGAAGATGTGGACGAATACGTCGATCAGTTGCATGGAGAATACAACACCTTCCTGGAAGAGACGAAGCATATTTTCCCGCATTCCAAAGATTGGGAGTTTCTTGATCGGTGGAAATCGCTCAAAGTCGAGGAATTGAAGGAAAAATGGGTAGAGGAAAACCGGATCGCGCATCCGGATGAACGTTTGAAGATTTGCGGTACGCTGGAGGACTTTGAAATTTTGCAGCAGCGGGCGGGGCGCATTTCTTTTTTGGCAAAGGTGCGGGACGATACGGACACGCTCTGGAAGGTGGTTGCCAGCTCGCCTGAATTGCCTGTCTTGCATCATTCCTATATCATCATAGGAGTAAGACAGGATCATCCGGAGCTGGGGAAAATCGTGGAAGTGTTCAAGATGGTTCCCCGCTCTGTAGATAGGAAAGAGAGGGAAGGCGAACGTGAAGCTTGAAGCGATCAGTGAACTGCTTGAAAAAGTACGGGAGCGCAATCCGCTTGTGCACAACATCACCAACGTTGTCGTGACCAACTTTACAGCCAATGGCTTGCTCGCGCTCGGAGCATCTCCCGTCATGGCTTATGCGAAGCAAGAAGTGGCGGACATGGCGAAAATCGCCGGATCACTCGTCCTGAACATGGGCACCTTGAGCGAGCGGGAAGTAAAGGCGATGCTGATTGCGGGCAAATCGGCCAATCAGCACCACGTTCCGGTCTTGTTCGATCCGGTAGGCGCAGGAGCAACCCCGTATCGAACCGAAACGGCACAAAAAATCGTGCGCGAGCTAGATATCGCCCTGGTTCGCGGAAATGCGGCGGAGATTGCCAACGTCATCGGGGAATCGTGGGAGATTAAAGGCGTGGACGCAGGCGAGGCAGGCGGAGATGTCGCTTCGCTCGCCAAAGCAGCTGCCGAGAAGCTGGAGACGGTAGTGGCGATCACGGGCAAGGTGGATGTCATTTCAGATGGCAGTACGGTGTACGCCATCGACAACGGCCATCCGATCTTGACCAAAGTGACGGGAACAGGCTGCCTGTTGACTTCCGTCATGGGGGCTTTTGCCGCTGTTGCCGAAAACACGTTGGCGGCGGGGGCTGCTGCGCTCGTCGCATACGGTGTGGCTGCGCAAAAAGCAGCGGAAAAATCGGCGGCAGACGGTCCGGGCAGCTTCCAGATTCAGTTTTTGGATGCGCTGTCCTCCGTATCGGCCGACGATATCCATCGGCTGGGCAAGATCGAACAGCATAAGCTGTAAGAACCGAAAGCAGACTCGTCGCTGTTCGGAAGCCGAGAAGCCGGATTTTGGCAGCAAGTTGCCTTGGGTGGGGCGGGAAGAGCAGCTTCTTCCCGTCTCACCGCTTGGGCATGTGCTTTTGGGAATGAAAAAATCCCCTGTTTTCCAGGGGACGAAAATGATCGCGACTGTATGGCTATGATTAGGCTAGATAAGTTAGGGCGTAGCTGTAATTTCGCAGCGTATAGCATAAGAGCTTCTTTTGGTGCTCCGAGAGCGCTAGGAATACAAATTCTACTTGATCATTTTCAAACTTGCGGACGTAAAAGCAGGAAATCCCATGGCAGATCACTTCTCTTTTAAGCGACAGTGCAGCACGGGCGTCGGTGCATATGTGTACTTCCACGGCGTGTAACCTCCTTGGACATTCAATAGAGTACCAAAAAAAGCCAAGGAAAATCACGGGAAATATGGCGGAATTATGTCCAAGTAGTTACCGTTTTTTGTATAAAGAATGATAAGAATGACAATTCGTAAAAAGGCTACTTCATGTCGTCAGGAATACACTTCGATCGGGAAAAATAGGCGGAAATCATCGCAGCCATCCTGCCTTTTTCCGTGCTCATATCGATCTTGTCCTGCAAACAGCGCAGCAGCTCCTGATCGCAGCTGCACGAAAAGTAGCCGCGCTTCTGGTAGCAGTAGTCATGTTTTTTGCAGCAACGGTCGATATCGTCGATAGGGGCGCCTGGTCCAGAGCAGCCTGGCCCGCACCAATTTCCGTACAAACAAGGGATACGTCTTGCCCGCCGTCGTCTTCTGCCCACCTGTCATCACTCCGCAACATAGATGATTACTGGTAGCATATTGGCGGAGGGAGAAACTTGCTTTAGGCAATTCCCACAAATTTTAAAATATATCTTGTAATCGTTTGCTAGATATGATAGATTAATTCTTGCCTGAGCTGTACAGCTCGGCAAGTGATACAGATGGATGGATGTCCGAGCGGCCGAAGGAGCACGATTGGAAATCGTGTAGGCGGGGTCGACCCGTCTCGTGGGTTCAAATCCCACTCCATCCGCCATCTTGGCCCGTTGGTGAAGCGGTTTAACACAGCAGCCTTTCACGCTGTCATACAGGGGTTCGAATCCCCTACGGGTCACTTAGAAGCCCAACAACTGGTTGGGGCCCCGGCGAAAGTCGGGGTATTGTGGAGGCTTAGCTCAGCTGGGAGAGCATCTGCCTTACAAGCAGAGGGTCGGCGGTTCGATCCCGTCAGCCTCCACCATTTTCATACGCGGTCGTGGCGGAATTGGCAGACGCGCTAGATTCAGGTTCTAGTGGTGGCAACACCGTGGAGGTTCAAGTCCTCTCGACCGCATCGCTTTATCAATGAAAGGTTCTTGTTCTGCTGTTTCTGGCAGAACAGGAGCCTTTTTGCTATTTCCAAATCATGTACAAGCATTTGGCCATGCAAAACAAAAATCCCATCCATACAGAAAAAGGAGCCGGGGACCAGCCTCCGACTCCTTTTCGCTTTTGCCGATTATGACCCTGGCCGTTTGCGCCTGAACAAGAGATACAGGAAAAACGGAGCGCCCACTCCGGCGGTAAATACGCCCGCAGGAATATCGAGCGGCAAAAACAGCATTCGTCCCGCCAGATCGGCAAGCAGCAGCACGATTGCGCCGATGAGCGCTGCCGTCGGGATGACGATTCCGTAGCGATTGCCGACGAGCTTTCTCGCCATATGCGGGGCAAGCAGGCCGATGAAGGAGATCGTTCCGGCGATGCCGACCGCTACCCCGGCGAGGGCGACGCTGAGTAGCATCGCGGCCATTCGGCTCATCTGAAGTCTGCTGCCGAGACCGATCGCTGTTTCTTCGCCGAGCGCCTGAATGTCCAGCTCTTTCGCATACAAGAGCGACAGCGGGATCAAAGCGACGATCCACGGCCAGATGGCCTTGATATAGCTCCAGTTCGTCCCGTACAAGCTGCCCGTCATCCAGTTCAGCACCTGGGCTGCGAGATAGGCGGGGCCGCTCAGCAGCAAAAACATCGTCAAGGCGCTCATCGCCGTCGAGATGCCGATACCGATTAGCACGAGCCGGGACGGAGTGACTCCCTTTTTCCAGGCGAACGAGTAGTTGACCGAAGCAGCGGCGAATGCCCCTGCGATCGCGATGATCGGCACGTAATGAATACTGTAGCTGGTAAAGGCGGTCATAAAAGCGACCACCGCTACCGAAGCGCCGCCCGTAACGCCGAGCAGGTCCGGAGAAGCGAGCGGATTGCGGATCACTCCTTGCAGCAGGCTGCCGGAAACAGCCAATGCCGCGCCGATCAGGAGCGCCGCTACGATGCGTGGCAAACGAAACTGTGTAATAATCAGATCGCTTCCTTCGCCGTTCATGCCGACAAGCGACAGGACCACGTCCCGAATCGGAATGGACACACTGCCGAGCGACAGACAGAAGACGGCGAGGATCAAAGCCGCAACGGCAAGCGAGCTTACGATCGTCGCATTTTTCCATGTCGGACGTCTCTTCATGACTTCCTCCTTCTCGCCACGAAGATCAGGAACGGAACGCCGATCAGCGCCGTCGCCACGCCGACCGGGACTTCTTTCGGCATAAGGACGAAGCGCGAGGCGAGGTCAGCCGCTACCAGCAAAATCGCTCCGGTCAAGGCGCTGTAAGGAAGCAGCCAGCGGTGATCGCTGCCTACCGCGTATCGGCACAGATGCGGCACGATGAGTCCGACGAAGGCGATCGGTCCCGCCGCCGCTACGGAGCTGCCAGCCAGAAGGACGACTGCGAGCGCGGAGGCGGCCCGGATCAGTGTCAGCCGCTGACCGAGCGACTTGGCGTTGTCGTCGCCTAGCGCCAGCACATTGAGGGAGCCTGCGATCAGCATTGCGAGGAGCCAGCCGACGCACAAGTACGGCAGGACGAACAGCAGATGGCCCAGCTCTCGACCCGATACAGAGCCGATCATCCAGAGCAGCGCCGTTTCCAGCGAATGCTTGTGAATGAGCATAATCCCTGAGGTGACCGAGGACGCGAAGGCAGCAACAGCCGCCCCGGCCAGCGTCAGCTTGATCGGCTCGAAACCGCCGCCCCCCTGCATGCTCAGCGTGTATACGAACAAGGAAGTTATCGCCGCTCCGCCGAGCGCGATCCAGATCATGCTGCTCATCGGCAGGGACGATCCGGTTAAGGCAAGTCCGATAACGATAAACAGAACGGCACCGGAATTGATCCCGAGCAGAGAAGGCGAGGCTATCGGGTTTTTCGTCAGCACCTGCATGATCGCTCCGGCAACGGCCAAGCTCGCTCCGACGGCGGCGGCGATCAGCGCCCGGGGAACACGCGTAGTCGTCACGATCAGATGCTCGTTGGAGCCGTCAAACTGTGTATAGGCGAGCCAGATGTCGCGAAGGCCGAATTGTTGCAGCCCGAACAGGACGCTGGCCAGCATCCCGAGCAGAAGGATCGCACACCCGACGGCAAGCCCGATCCATTTCCGCTTGCGACTTTGCATCACTATCCCATTGTCCTTCACCTCTTTTCGTGTTCTGAACAAGAAAAAAACCGGCGTCAGCTTCAAGCCGACGCCAGCCAGCGTTTATGTTACTTCACTTCGAAATAAGCGGCCAGCTCATCGAGCAGCAAGTTCGCCGCCTTGTAGCCGCCTGCCGAGTTCCAGATCGCCTCGTCTACCTGGATCACCTTGTTCGCTTTGGCAACGTTCAAGTTTTTGAACAGCGGGTCGTTTTTCCATTCCTCCACAACCTTCGCCGCATCGTTTTTCCCGGCTTGCTCCGACACGAAGTAAAACATGACATCTCCGTCCATGCTCGGGATCGTTTCCTTCGTCATCACTTCGATAAACGAATCTTTGTCCTGAGCGGGCGGGCGAGCGATGCCGAGTTGATCGAGCAGCACCCCGGAGAATGTCTGCTTCTGGTAAATCCGCACCTGCGACGCGGAGAAGCGGACGACCGACACTTTTGTTGCCGCTTTGCTGCCCAGCTTCGCCTTCACGTCGGCAACGCGCTTGTTGAAGTCCGCCATCGCTTTTTCGCCTTCGTCCTTCTTGTTGATCGCTTCCATGTACAGCTTGAAATTGATTTGCCAGTCGCCAGCCAGGTCAGCCGCGAATATGGTCGGCGCAATCTGGTTCAACTGCTCGTATATTTTCTCCTGCCGGACTTTGTTTCCGATAATGAGATCCGGCTTCAAGCTTGCGATCATCTCGATATTCGGCTGCAACTCGTCGCCGACGACCGTGACGTCTTGCATCTCGTCCTTGATATGGTTGTACCACGGCGAGCCGACCCACGATTGGACGGCGCCGATCGGCTTCACGCCTACAGCAAGCAGCGCTTCCGTACCTTCGTTTGTCAAAATGACGACTCTCTTCGGCGTGCCGTTCACTGTCGTTTCGCCCATCGCGTGCTTGATGACGCGGGGGGCTTCTTTATCCGACGAAGTCTGGGACGCCGGGGCTGTCGCCTCTGTATTTTGCTGTTGTCCTGCCGGCCCGCTAGCCCCCGTACCCGGATTTGTCGTACCTCCGGAGCATGCGCTTAGCAGCAAAGCGAAGCAAAAGAGCAGTGTAACGGCTAAAGATGTTCTGGTCTTTCTACGCATCGATAAATGTCCCTCTCTCTCATGTTGATAACGATTATCAATTACATGAACACTATACCGTTGAAGCTCTCGCGCAACAATGGGAGATGTGGACAGGAAGGATGGATTTTTTAGACGTTGCTCCTGTTTCAGCGCCTTTTCTTTAAAAGCGGTCGGCGAAACGCCCTCGTTTTTTTTGAACTGGCGGCTGAAATAGTAGCTGTCCGGGTAACCGACGCTTTCGGCAATTTCTTTAAGCGTGCAATCGGTCCCAAGCAGCAGTTCTTTCGCTTTCGTCATGCGAAGCTGGATTAAGTAATCGATCGGGCTCGTCTCGTAGCGTCGCTTGAACCAGCGCAAAAATTGGCGCGGATTGCAGTCGAGCATCTCCACAAGCGATTCGAGCGTAATCGGCCGGGCGTAATGCTGGTTCATGAACAGCACCGCCTGGGTGACCGGGTCCGGCTTGATCGGCTCGATTCCTTGCTGGTCGAGCTGTCGCATGACTTCGTAGACGAATTGATAAAATAACGACTTCACATGCAATTTGTCGATAAGACCAGCCGCGATCCATTCCTTGGCCATTCGCTCGGCGATATCGAGCAAAAAAACCGGATATTGCGGCGCAAATCCGTACTGCATGCGAAACGGATCGTCCAGCTCCGCTTGCCGCATCAATTCTTTGCGGCTAGGAAGGGAGGCCGATGCCTTGTACAAAATCATGTAATATTCGAATGATTGCTTGGCGGCAATATCGAGGCAAACGCCCTTGCCCCCGTGAAAAAGATGAAACCGCTGCGCATCGTACGGCACTCCGTCGAGCCTTACTTGCGCGCTTCCGCGGGTCGCATACAAAAAAGCGTTGGCTGGCAGCCGATAGGCGAGCAGCTCTTCGCCGCTTTCCATGCTTCTATGCCGTATATCCATCACTTTGACGGAAGCCTGATTCCATAGCAACAGATGATCGTCCAGTTTCATTCGTTTCGCCTAGCCCCTTCCAACTCCAAGCTCAAGTCCATAATGCTCGTTGCTACTCATTATATTTGATAATAATTCTCAATTACAACGACTATTCTTATAAAAGGAGAAAAAAGATAGGGACCGTCAATGAAATGTCTACGTTGGAAGAGCGGATGACTTTGTTCTGGGAAGTATTCGGAATGCCTGAGCAAGCGAAGGAATTTATCGCACAGTATGAGACAAAACGCGAGGAATCATCTATGAAGATCTGGGGATGAAAGCTCCGGCCATGGTTGAAAAAGAGTTTTTCAACCGAGAGAACCCAAAATCGGAAGGCTACTATTCGCCGATTTCGCTGGAAGTGATTGGGGAATGCTTGCACGACGCTGACATCATCGCATACACGAATTTTGCGCCCCAAGCAGACGTGCTGGAAAAGCAACTTGACTCGGTTGGGATATGGAAAACGATTCCGGCAGTGAAGCAAGGAAATGTTATGTTTCATTCGGTTAGCGATACGCTGTCAGATTGTCAGATAGAAGGAAAAGCAAGCAGTGCCCGCTGTTTTGTTTGTAACCGCGGCTTGGCAGAGAGGGGGACAATCGCCTTTATCGTGTCAAGCCGCTTTTGGTGCGTTCACGCGACTGACTGAGGGATTGACTCGCTTGTATTATGGATTGCTCAAATTTGGCATATATGGACGTTCCTCTTCATTCCAATACTTGCTAAACTTGCCTACATCATACATCAATTCAATTCATGAGGAGTGAAGAAAATGGATGGAGTGCGTTACAAGGTAAGAGAAGTGTTGGACAAGAGCAAGATTGAGGCATTTTTGCAGCAAGCGCGAATCGGGCATCTTGGCATGGTCGACGGACAGTTGCCGTATGTGGTTCCGCTCAATTTTGTTTGGACAAATGGGAAGCTTTACTTCCATGGAGCTACTGGCGGGAGACGCAATCAGGTGATGAGCGCGAATGCGGAGGTCTGTTTTACGGTTTGCGAGGAATACGGAACGATTACTGATCCGGTGCCAGCCAAGACGGACACAGCGTATATGAGTGTCATCGTTTTTGGCAAGGCAGAACCCGTCGCCGATCTGGATGAAGCGACACACATGCTGCAAGAAATGATTCATAAATACGTGCCTGGTTACTATAAACGGCCGTTGCCCAAGCAGCACGTAGACAAATACCGTTCAGCCGTATTCGGTGGCCCGGTGCAGGTGTATCGAATTGATCCACAGCACATCACCGCCAAAGAAAATCCAATAGAGGAAGAAAAAATGTTCAAACCGGGACTAACGGTGTGACTGGTATGAAAATCCGGCGGCTTGCATTCGCTTGATCGCGGCAATCTCGGAAAAGTAGGAGACAGAGGCTACTCTGCCCGGCGTGGGGGAACGCCTCATCCGAATCTTCATCAGAAAGAAGGCAGGGAAGATGGAAAATCTCGTTGCGGAGAATCTGCAAACTGTACGGCAGCAGATGAAAACAGCTTGCCAAGCCTCGGGACGCAAGCTTGAGGACGTGAAGCTGTTGTTGGCGACCAAAACCGTCCCGCTGGAAAAATTGCAATTAGTCATGCAAGCGGGGGAAACGCTGTTTGGGGAAAACAAAGCGCAGGAGCTGCGCGGCAAATTTCCGCTTATGGAGCAGTACAAGCAGGTGGAATGGCATTTTATCGGGCATTTGCAGACGAATAAAGTGAAGGACGTCGTCAAATACGTGACGCTCATCCATTCTGTGGACCGTCTGAAACTGGGGCAAGCTTTGCACCAGCAGCTCCTTAAAGAGAACAAGACTATGAACATACTGGTGCAAATCAACACGTCCTACGAAGAAAGCAAATTTGGTGCGCCACCGGAAGCAGCACTGGAACTGGTCGAGCAATTGGCGCAGTTTGAGACGTTAAACATAAAAGGCTTAATGACCATTGGAAAGCTGAATGCGACAAACGACGAGACCCGCCACTGTTTCCGACTATTAAAAAGGATTCAGACAGAGATCAGGGAGAAAAAGCTGCCGCGAGTCGAAATGGACATCCTGTCGATGGGAATGTCCGGCGATTTCACGGTAGCGATTGAAGAAGGGGCTACGATCATTCGCGTAGGAACGAAAGTGTTCGGCCAGCGTTACTTGCCGGACAGTTATTACTGGAATGAACATGCGCGTCAGGACGACTAGGGGAAAACAGGCGGGGATGCTTGCGTCATAAAAGCATCCCCGCTAGACGTTTTATGCCTGCTGCAATGGCTCGTTCGTCCACTTTGGCAAAACCGAGGACAAAACCTTTCCGGTCGCTTTCCAAACAATACTTGCTGAGCGGATAAACTCGGATTCCTTGTTCGAGCGCCAGGTTCGTCGCGGCTTCTTCGGCAAACGATTGCTCGGCTTCAAGAAGCATGTGCAAGCCCGTTTCCACGCCGCTCAGTGTGAACTGTTCGCCAAGCCCCGTCGAGAGAATCGCTTTTGTCATAGCCTCGTGCCTGCGCCGATACACATTGCGAACTCGCCGCATATGGCGCATGAAATGACCGTGTTCGATAAAATGAGCAAGCGTCAATTGCTCCATGATCGGAAGATGGCGGTAGGTTAATTCCTGAACGCGAGCGAGCTGGCGAATGGCCGCTTTGGGACCAACGATGGCCGACAGGCGAATGCCGGGAGCGACCATTTTGGAAAAACTCATCATGTACAGCGTGTTTTGAGGTCGTTGACTGAACAAAGTTGGAAGCGGATCACCGCGATAGCGAAATTCACTGTCGTAATCATCTTCGACAATCCAGAACCGCCGCTCGGCAGCCATGCGCAACAATTGTTGCCTGCGAGGTTCCGACAAAATGACGCCAACCGCACACTGGTGCGACGGCGTAACAAACACAAGCTTGGACGCAGGGGGAACATGGTCGACGCAAAGTCCGTACTCGTCAACCGGAACGGGAACAACTTGCATACGCCGATACTTCATCGCCATCCAGGCAGCAGGGAAGCCGGGATCTTCTACCGAAACCGTCTCTCCTTCTTGCAAAAGCGCTTGCGCGATCAAATCGAGACTGTGCTGTGCGCCAGAGGTTAACAGGATTTGGTCGCTATCCACATGAACGCCCCGTTCGAGCGACAAATAGCGTTGAATTTGCTCCCGCAGCGGCAAAAATCCATAAGGATCGCCGTAAGCCCAACTGTCCAGGCTTGTTTCTGTGGTAGCCTGCAAAAAGGATTGCCGCCAATTTCTTTGAAAATGCTCATCCAAATACGGCTCGTGGGGAGTGAAATCGATCGCTATTTTTGGATTGTCTTTAGCGCCGAACCAACTGTGCAACTGGCCGACCGCATCGTTTAATAAAGGCAACTCGGGCGGAAAAAGCTCCGGGGGCGAAGCCTCCTCTGCCGGACGAGCTGCATAAATCCATTCGCTCACTCTCGTTCCGCCGCGGCGAGAGGTTACCGTGTAACCCCGGCTGTACAGCTCCTCGTAAACGATCTGTATGGTTGAACGGGAAACGCCAATCAATGGAGCAAGCTCGCGGGACGGGAGCAGCAGCTCGCCTGGCGGCCATTTTCCGGTTGTAATGTTATGAATCGCCTGATCCAAAAGTTGCTGCCAGATGGGCCGGGCGTCATCGCGGTTTACTTTTAGCATTTGTTCACCTTCGCGTGTTTGTACTGTTAATATGGATTGCACGAGATGCTGGTTTATTGTTGAAAAGTGTCAATCCAATAATTGGTATACTAGCACGACAATCTTTGCTTTGGCAACACGGCAAGGCTATAGAAGAAACATAGCCGACTTTCCCCAACAGGAAGATCGGCTTTTTACAGTTGGAGCCTCAAGCTGCTCCTGCTGGCGTACGTCTTGTGCCGCTCGGGAGTTGTGGTATAACTAGAAAAGAAGAACTGGCAGCGAAAGAGGTGACATTCCTTTTATGGAAGCAACCCTTCACGTTTGGAAAGAAGGCGGCATCATGCAGTGGGAAAGCACGCAGCCGTCCATCGAGATTACGTGCTTTGCGCCTACGATCCTCACTCCCATGACGGGCCGGATTCGCGTGAACGATGGCAAGAAAACGCTAAAGCTGGAGTCGATGAGGATGCTGTTTTTGCGTCCGGGCGACTCGGTCACGTTGGTCCGGGACGGGGCGGAACTTCCGGCTGTCTGCCGCATTTGCTTCGAAAGCTATCGGTTGGCCCAGCACGATGACGACGCCATTATGTACCGCAATGATCGCAGCGGTTTGCCTGCGAGCGGCTGGATCACCAACAAACTGCCGTATCGGGCAACTGTGCTCGTGAACGAACTCGTGCGTTTGCAGGCCAATCCGTCTGGGCATACGGCAAAAGCGGAGCGGCACCACCACCTTTTCAAAGAGCTGATGCAGCTCGTTTTGCACTATGAGACGACACCTGAGCTGGATTGGGAGCCTTCCATCCACAGGGCGATCACGTATATCGACGAGAACTACCGAAGCCCGATTACCCGTTCCGAACTGGCGCGTCTGGCCGGGTTTCATACGAGCTATTTTTCCACGATGTTTGCCAAAAAGCTGGGGTGGGGCTATTCCGAATATTTGAATCGCGTACGGATTGACCGGGCTAAAGAGCACTTGCTGGCGTCGACCATGACGATCAACGAGATTGCCCTTGAGGTCGGCTACAGCAACGGCGAATATTTGAGCCGAAAATTCAAGCAGCTGACAGGCATGTCTCCCGGCGAGTTTCGCAGTCGTCCGGCCCCGAAAAAAATCGCGGCCTTTCAATTCGCAGGGGCCTTGCTGGCGCTCGGTGTCACGCCTGTAGCCACAGAAGCCGAATTGGTGCGCGGCTCGCTCCTGTTGCAGGAGGAATTGCGCGATGTTCCGATCATAAAGGGAGCGTACGATGACGAACAGCTCGGCAAGCTGAAACCGGATCTCATTTTGGCGCCTACATACTTTTACCATACGCCTGGCCGGATGAAGCAATTGGAGAAGATCGCGCCTGTCCTCGCTCTGGAATGGGCCAAGCTGGACCCTCTGGCGGAAATGCAGCTGATCGGCAAGCTGATTGGTAGAGAATCGGAAGCACAGCGATGGCTGACAAAATATCAGGCACAAGTTGACGAAGCGAGACAAAGTCTGCGCGCATTGATTGACAGAGGGGAGACGGCAGCCGTCTATGAATGGCGTAGCGACGGCATCTTCATTTGGGACAAAACAGCTCGCGGAGCGTTTAACTTGTACGAAGCTCTTGGCATCCGCCCGCCTGATACTGTGCGCCGCGATGTACTCGTGCGAGGAAAGCATCTTTGGATAACGGAAGACAGGCTGCCCGACTACATGGCAGACCATATGTTTGTGATCGATGCCCGCGACGACCAGAGTGACGAGGGAGAGCATGTATTGGCGAGCATGCATGGAAAGGGACGGGTGTACCGACTGTCCTTGAACGAATTTTGGAGCAGCGGCGGCATGGCATTGGAGCGGCAACTGCGCATCCAGACAAATTGCCTGATCGCTGGTGAGTCGGAGTGAACATTTATCCATAAAAAGCGGCAACATTATGAAATAGACGGTCTGTGGAAAAGCTTGCTATGATGAGTACGGATTTTAATGATAATGATTATCGTTATTGCTTTGATCTTTTCTCATTATGAAGCAAGAAGGGGCTGTGCAGGATGAACAGAACAAACGAGCGAGTATCCCGGCCGCTGATGAAATTGGCCATGTGGCTGCTGGTCATGACGGTGTTGCTGGCTGCATGCGGCGGTACCGCAGGAACAAATCCGCAACCGGAGGGGCAAAAAGACACGGCTGCTGCGTCTGACGAACCGAGCAAGCCAGCCACCCGAAAAATACAGACAGTCAACGGAGAAATCGAAATTCCCGCTGAGCCGAAGCGAATTGTCGCCCAAGGATATTTGGCTACTTTCCTGGCGCTTGGCGTCAAGCCTGTCGGAGCGCCGTTTTGGGATATCGATTCGCCGCACATCAAATCACAGACGGCTGGCATCGAGGATATCGGAACGATTGACGCCGGCAGCGTCGAGAAAATTTTGTCGCTCAATCCCGATCTGATCGTTACGTTGAGCGATGATCCCAAGCTGTATGAGCAACTGAGCAAAATCGCGCCGACGATCGTCTTCGTCCATACGACCTTCAAAGACTCACGCGATCAAATTCGGACGTTTGGCGAGATTTTGGGCAAGGAAAAAGAAGCCGAGGCGTGGATTGCCTCCTTCAACGACACCGTTGCCAAAGCCAAACAAAGAATCAAGGGAGTCGTCGACGAAAATGCGACCGTGGCGATCATGGGCGGGTTTGAAAAGCAGCTGGTCGTTTACGGGCAAGGTCTGTGGCGAGGAGCCGAAGCGATGTACAGGCACCTCGGACTGAAACGGCCGCCACAGGTGCAAAAATTCGTCGATGAGGGCAAGGAGAACATGACGATTTCGCTGGAGCAGGTCAAAGAGTTTTCGGGCGACTACCTGTTTGTCGAGTCTGGCAAGCAGGCGGGACTTGACCCGGAGAGTCCGATCTGGAATACGCTGGACGTCGTCAAAAAAGGGCATGTCTACCAGATGGACACCGATTATTTTTGGCCGTACGACCCGATTGCTGTCCAAGCGCAAATCAATCTGATTGCCGATATGCTCGTGGAGGGCAAGCACAAATTATAAGCGCAACCCGTATTCACACAACCGCATCATAGCTCGCCAATCGGCTCGTGCCTTTTTCCAAAAGGACGGGCCGATTTCGCTATTCCGAAGTGTTTGCTCCCTGATGAGTGCCGCTGTTTCCGGAAGGGCGATCCGCGTCTGTCGCGCCAGAACAGCGGCGTTTTTGGAGAATTGTGCATGTCCCTTTAGGTTTCTGTGTATTTCCAATTGCGAGCGCCCTTGCTACACTAAGTGTCGAGAATGATTATCAATTGGACTCGTCATGAAAGTGCTGCTGCTTTGGGGAAGACAAAGCGGGCAGCCATGGCAAAAGAAAGGGATGATCGGCAGCAGGGGGAGCAAACGGAAAGCGCAAGGCCAGGTTTTCAATACAGGAATGAAACGATGCTGGAGGAACCGACATGAATAGATGGACAGGAATCATTTTTTCGCTAGTTTTGCTGATGGGAGTGCTGGCTGGCTGCGCTGGAGGGGGAGCGGAGCAGACGCCTTCCGCGAGTTCTTCGTCAAAAGGCGAATGGCCAAGGACGATTACCGACGGTGCGGGCCATCAAGTGACGATCAAGGAGCAGCCGAAGCGCATTGCTGTGCTGCATCCTCTGTTCCTTGACTACTTTTTCGCATTGGACGTGCCGCCGATTGCCTCGGGCAGTGCAGAGAGTGCGCTGAAAGAATACGCGACCTTGCAGCCGTATGTGGGCAAGGCGGAGATTATCGATCTGGGCAGCGGCAAAGATTTGAACCTGGAAGCGATCATTGCGGCAAAGCCTGACCTGATTGTCAGCTTCAAAGGCCATGGCGATGCCCAGTACGACGATCTGTCGAAAATCGCGCCCTTCATTCAAATTGACTACAGTGACAAATGGGAAAACGCCACCATGCTGTGCGCACAGGCGATCGGAAAAGAACAATTGGGCGAACAGCTCGTCAAAGATACGAAAGAGAAGATCGCCAAAACAAAAGAGCGGCTGGGCGATCTGAAAACAAAAACGTTTGCCTTGCTGCGGGTGAGCAGCAAAAACGGTTTTACCGCCCAAGGGACGAAAAATACGGTTTACTACAACGAGACAGAAGGATTTGGCCTGAAAAAGCCAGATCAGTACCCGGAAGAGGGGGGCGAGCTTTCCCTGGAAGCCCTTGCGGAAATGAATCCCGACTACATCATCATTCAGCACAAGCTTGACGCTGCCCAAGCAGCCATCCAGGACAAGCAAGGATCGGCTGTATGGAACTCGTTGAAGGCAGTCAAAAACAACCAGGTTTTACTGTTTGATAACTCGTTGAATACAGGCAGCGTGCTGGCGATCCGCCTGGCTGCCGACAACTTTTCCAAGCTGGCGGGGAAATAGGCGAAACAGCCACCGGAAAAGAAAGCCTTGCAAGCGAGATGGAATGAGAAGTGGACCGAAGCAGCTTTGTTTCGGTCCGTTTTCGCATGTTTATGATTCCCCTGATTGTCCCAAGCTTTTGCGTCGCCCGTTGATGAACAAGAGAGACAAGGCGAGCAGGAAGAGGACGGCTGCAAAAAGCACAACCCCTTTTGCCTGAAGAATGAGGCCGACCAGTAGCGAGGCGAGGATCGTCCCGGCGTAGCGGGCTGTCATGAACAATCCGGTGGCGACGCCAATGATCTCTTTTGGCGTGGAGCGGAACAAGGCGGCCTGCATGCCTACGCTGTTCAGCCCGTTGCTTACGCCAAACGCTGCCAATGCCACACAGACGCTGATCACCGGGGAGGCAGGATTCAACATCGCGAGCCAGACAGCGCCGAAGAGCATCAAGACAGCAGAGACGAGCAAAGCAGGGCGGGGTCCAGACTTGTCGATCCAGCGTCCGGCTAATGGCGATGCGATCAGCGAACCCAAGCCAAGGCTTAACATCAAGAGTCCGGTATGCAGCTCGGAGACGTGACGAACGGTTTGCAAATAAACCGGCAGGCCGAAAAATATCGCGTAAAACACGACGTTGACGAGGACAAATTGGATATGAACCCATGTCATGGCACGGTATTTGGCGAATGCGTGCAAAGGCAGAAACGGTGACGGTACCCGCAGCTCGTGGCGAATGAAGACCGCCAAGTTCACCAGGCCGATTCCGCCGAGAATGACGTTGCCATAAGCGAGAGGCCCGGCCGACTTCGCCTGGAAAAAGCCGATGAGCAAGGCGACGAGCCCCGCTGTGAACAAGGCAATTCCCGGGATGTCCAACAGCGCAATCCATTGGCGCAAGGAGAGCTGCCGGGATACGGACGTGGACGGCTCGTCGCGCGGAATCATTTTCCACACGAGCAAAAAACTCGCCAAAGCGAACGGAAGGTTGACGAAGAAGATAGAAGGCCAATCCCACCAATGAATGAGCACTCCGCCAATAAAAGGCCCGATGGCAGCCGCCGTGGACTGGAACAAGGATAACACGCCAAGCGCCGTCCCTTGCTTTTCCGTAACATGATGCCGCACGATGGCGATCCCGACTGCCACGACCATGCTCGTGCCAATCGACTGCCCGATGCGACAAACAAGAAGCCAGCCAAACGTGGCGGAGAAGGGGGCAAGCAACGAAGCGATCCCGGCGATGACCAGCCCGACGAGAAAAATGCGTTTTCGCCCAAACATATCGCTGGCCTTGCCCATCACGGGCTGCGCGATTGCGCTTGTTATGTAGAACGAAAACAGAATCCAGGAAACGGTAGCAAAGTCCAAAGCATACACTTGTTGCAGTCTGGCAATGGCAACGGCGATCATCGATGAATTTAACGGATTCAGCAAGATGCCCAGTCCGACGGCGACCATCAGCCACTTTTGACGAATCTCCATGTTTGTTCCTCCCATACGTTATTGCTGTCATCGTACGGGAAACCATTCATTTATTCCAACGCATTTGATGCTATACTTTCATTGATTAAAAGGAATGAATGGAAGAGGGATGGCGGCATGGAACTTTTGCAGTTGCAATATTTTCTCACGGTAGCCAGGCTGGAGCATGTGACCGAGGCTGCCCGAAGCCTGCATGTGACGCAATCGTCGTTAAGCAAAACGATTCAGCGGCTGGAAGAGGACTTGGGGGCTCCACTATTCGATAGAGTGGGCAGAAGGCTGCGTTTAAACGAGCACGGCAGCCGATTTTTACTCCGGGCTGAGCGGGCTTTGCTGGAACTGGAAGAAGGCAAACGGGAAATTCGCGATTGGACCCAGGCTGAGTACGGAACACTCAAGTTGGCGGTGACCAATGCGAGCACGCTGCCCGGGATTTTGAGTGAATTTCGGAAACAATGGCCGATGATTCACTTTCACGTCCAAATGGTGACTACGCAAGAGATGCTGGCGGCGCTCAGGCGCGGGGAGGCGGATTTTTGCCTGTCGTCTTTTCCGGTACAGGACGACGAAATCCAATGCCAGACATTGTTTCTCGATCCGATTCTCGTCGCTGTGCCGAAAAACCACCGACTGGCTGGACGGCGAAGTGTCGCTTTGGCTGAGCTGCAAGGCGAGTGGTTTGTCGGAGTCAAACGGGGGTATGCCACACGCGACTTGGTGGATGCGGTTTGCCACGAAGCCGGATTTGAGCCTGCCTATGTGTACGAGGGCGATGAACCTGCGAGGCTCGTCACTTTCGTGGAAGCAGGGATCGGCATTGCTTTTATTCCGTGCACAGGGAGGAGCCTGCACGAACAAGTCCACTATTTGCGAATCGAGGATCAGCGGCTGGCACGAGAGATTACGTTGCTATGGCACAAAAGTCGGTATATTTCCCGTGCTGCGCAACATTTTCGTTGCGTCGTGGAAGCGTATTTCGCCGATGTGACCGGAAATGCCGTGCTGTCTTTTTGCCAAGCCGATTCCCCGCCGGACTGCTCTTGCTGATGCCAGTCCAGGTCAAGCAAGCCGAAGCCATGCTGCCAGCCCGAGTGGAGCATGGCTTCGGCTTTTGGAACTTGGACGATGCATTCACCAGCGTCTTGACACTGGAGCAGTTTCCCGCCATGTGGACATGAAAAACCCCGTTTCCTTGCGAACGGCAAGCTTTTGCCAGACGCAGGAAAGCGGGGACTTTTTTGTGGAAAAAGGCTAGGCAGATGTTTGTTTGCTTGGTTGACTTTGCCTGGTTCGCGCATTCGCCACCAAACTGAGCAAAATCAGCGCGAGGTTAAAGGCCATGGCGATTGTAACTCCTGCGGCCATGGACATTCCGGCGGTTTGGCTCATGGCGACTACGGCTCCGCCGATCCCGACCGCCACGCCGGGGGTAAAGGAGTCCGCGAATTGCAGGTTGCCAGATACTTGACCAGCTTCCCCTTCCCTGACCAGAGTGAAAGCGACTGTTCCGCTTACGGTATGCGCCAATCCGATGCCGATCCCGATGATGACTTCCCCGATCACCGCCATCGCAATCGTCAGGGATGGCACCCACAGCATGACGCCGATCCCGACAAGCATCAGCAAAATCCCGAGCGTGATTCGCTTCGAGCGTCCGCGACCTTGATCGGCTGCGTCCCAGCGAGCCTGCAAAATCGCCACGATGCACCAGCTGAACGCCGCGCTTGCCACGATCAGCCCCGCTTTGTCCGGAGCAAGCCCTTTCGTTTTTGTCAAAGCGAGCACGAGAAAATTTTGCGTGCAGACATAGGCGGCGAAAAAGAGTCCGCGGGAAGCGAGCAGAGCCGACAAGCCAGTTTGAAAAGTAAAGGTTCCTGAGGGCAGCAGCTTGCGGAGAGGTTGAACCATCAAAGCGAGGCCCACGATGATGAGCGCGACTCCCCATGCTTGCGGCAGCATGCCAAGTCCGCTCAAAAACAGCCCGGTTCCGACCGCGAGCAGCACAGACAGGCCGACCACGCCGGATTCGTCTTTCGCTGGAACAGCGGGGATCGTCAGCTTGCGGAAGGCAGGCAGCGTGAGAAGCACGGCAAGAAGCATGAAAGGCAGCACGCCCCAAAAGACGAATCGCCACGAAAAGTGTTCGGCAATCAATCCCGCTACATAGGGCCCGAGCATGGAGGGGAGCACGTAAGCAGTGCCTAATGAACCCAATATTTTGGCGCGAAGTTCATCGGGATAACTCAGCGAAATGGCCGTGTACATGCAAGTGTACATGGCTCCCGCACCGAAGCCTTGCAAGACGCGCGAACCGATCATGACGTACATGTTGGAAGCGATGGCGGCTGCGACGAGTCCGAGCGCGAACAAAGCGACCGCGATGGTGAAAAGCAGGGCAGGCCCTTTTCGGTCAATCTGACGGCCGACCACGAGCGTACCGACAATTTGCGCCAGCAAATAAGCGCTGAATATCCAGCCGAACAAATGAATCCCTTGCAAATCGCCAGCAATGACCGGAGCGACTGTTGTGACGGCCAATCCTTCGAAACCGATCGCCATCGCTGACAAAATGATCCCAATCGATAAAGCAAGATAACGCGGGCCAAAAATGCTTTGTGCAGACAAGCTGGTCACCTTCCTTCGCGGATTGTAAACAGAGCGGCCAAGTATCCGGATACTTTGTAAAGAAATTTCTTTAATTAACAAATTATACCTGCGTTTTGACTTTGTCAATATTTTTCTTTATAATCTAGACAGTCCGAATTTTGAAGGTGATGGGATTGAAAAAGTCGAACACAAATGCAAAAGACGGGGCAGAAAGAACGAGGCGGTCGATCATCAATCTGCTCAAGCAAAACGGCGCCATGGACGCCAATCAGCTGGCGAGCGAGCTGGGGGTGACCGCCATGGCGGTGCGGCAGCATTTATACGACCTGCAAGAGCAAAGGCTCGTCACTTTTTCCGAGGAACCGCGCTCAATGGGCCGACCGGCCAAAATGTGGGCGTTGACCTCTGAGGCAAACCGCCTGTTTCCGGACGGCTATGCCGATTTGACTGTCAGCTTGATTGAATCGATGAAGGAAGCTTTCGGCGAGGAAGGCTTGGAGAAGCTGATTGAAATTCGCAACCGCAAGCAAGTGCTGGACTATCAGAGCAAGGCGCCGCTTAGCTTGCCGTTGCAGGAAAAATTGCTTGCTTTGGCCAAATCGCGGACGGATGAAGGCTATATGGCAGAGATCATTGCCAACGAAGACGGCTCGTTTTATTTTGTCGAGAAGCACTGTCCGATCTGCGAGGCGGCGAGAGCCTGTTCCGGCTTGTGCAACAAGGAGCTGGAGATGTTTCAGGCCGTGCTCGGCGCTGGCTTGACGATAACGCGGGACGAACATATTTTGGCTGGGCATAATCGCTGTGTGTACCGGATCGTTCCTCAGGCCGATTCTGTCTGAATGTTTCGGCACAGCTTGCTGTGCGCTGTTGCTCCACAGGACTCGTAACAAAAGCGGGCTTGGCTACGGGTTACGGGTCTTGCGGGTCTATTTTCGCTATTCTTGACTTTAATTTCACGTGTGTTACAATAAAATGCAGAAAAGAACCTCTGGGCGCAAAGATGAGCCAGAAGTTCGCAAAGCCACTTGCGCTGGCGAGTAGGTCGCAGAAGCGTGCGAGTGGACGTGCCTTTGTTTTGCGGGTGTAGTTCAATGGTAGAACTCCAGCCTTCCAAGCTGGTCGCGTGGGTTCGATTCCCATCACCCGCTCCATAGCGTTTGGCGGTGTAGCTCAGCTGGTTAGAGCGTTCGGTTCATACCCGAAAGGTCGGGGGTTCGATTCCCTCCGCCGCTACCTGATCTGATTGTGTCCATGGCGGTCGTGGCGAAGGGGTTAACGCACCGGATTGTGGCTCCGGCACTCGTGGGTTCAAGTCCCATCGATCGCCCCATACAGCAAAAGGGAAAAGCCCAGCAGGTTCTTGCACGAGCCTGGCTGGGCTTTTTTGTGTTCTCGTCTTTTCGCGGGAAACAGCTTCTCCCCAGCTTACGGAAAAGGATGCGGCTGGAAAAAGTGAATCCGGTTGCCAAAAGGGTCTGTCACAGACACTTCATGCGTTCCCCATGACGTCTTTTCCAAACCCGGCCGGGCGTATTTGTACGACTTGCCAGCCAGTGTCTGGTGAAGCAGCTCGATGTCCTCGACCTGCACGCGGATCGCTGCACCCGGGCACGCATCTCCGTGATGCTCAGTCAGATGCAGCACGCAGTCAGGCGAGGAGACTTGCATGTACAGCGGAAAATTGTCCTCATAGCGATGCTCCCAATCGACCTGAAATCCGAGAAAGTCGACGTAAAATTCCTTCGCTTTTGCTTCGTCAAAAATGCGAAAAATCGGCATAACGGCAAGCGTCATCTTTTCACAAGCCTCCTTCATGTAGGAATCGCAATCTCTTCATACCATTCCATGCGACCACCCCGATTTCCTATCAGCTAGAAAAGAGAGAGAACTGTTAACCGCAAGCGCTCACATCCCCGTTCATGCAAAACGTCGAGACGTGTTTCACAGAAAAAAGCGTGCCGAGTCCCCGGTGGACTGACACGCTTTTTCGGTTACATTCCTTTTTTCTCCAGGACATGCGACGGAGCAAACAGTTTGCGCCATTTGATTTGCGGCACGCAGATGGCAGCCAGGATCATCAGAACGCCGCTCCACTGGGAGAGAGTAACTGTTTCATGCAACACGAAGCTGGACAAGAGAACGACCGTCGGCAATTCGACTGCGCTCAAAATCGTCGCAAGCCCGTTGCCGATCCGGGGTACGCCTACAGCCAGACAAAAGATCGGGATGACGGAGCCGAATACAGCGACCAGCAAGCCGAGCGGCAGCAGACCTTCCAGCAGGCGTCCGTTGAGCAAAAACGTTGGCGGATAGACGATGGACAACATGACGGCAGCCATGCTGATCGTAATCGCGCTGCGCAAGTAAGGATTCATGCCGGGCAGGACGCGGCCGCTGAAGAAAATGACCAGGGCAAAGGTAGCGCCAGACAGCAGTCCGTAAATCAGGCCAGTGACGCTCACGTTTTGCAAGCCGCCTTCGCTAAGCCCGCTGGCGAGCACCGTTCCCCCTCCCAGCATGAGCAGCGAAACCCATTTGGCAGCTGACGGCCACTTGCGATCGACCACGGATTCGAGCAAAACCCCGATCCAGGTGAATTGGAACAACAGGACGATCGCGAGCGAAGCAGACACGCGGCTGACAGCCTGATGGTAAAAAATGCTGGTAGAAGCCATCATCAGACTGACAGGCGCGAGGATCAGCAAGTATTTGAACTGGAATCGTTCCCGCGAGAAGAACAAGGCCGCCACAATCATGATCAAGCCGCCGAAAACCAGTTGACTTCCGCTCATTTCATAGGGAGTGAAGCCCAGGGCAAATGCGTGTTTCATGAACAGCGACAACACGCCATAGCTGCATGCGCCAAACAAAACGAACAGAACAGAACGCCAGTATGTCATAGGTAAAAATTCCTTTCTTATGACTAAACTCGGTTGAATAATGCCTATTGTACACCAGTAAGAAAAATGGTACAATGAAAAATTTAGCTTTGCTTTATTGTGTTACTGAGGTAATCAACTATCTAGGTAACTCACTACTATGGTAGCGAAGGAAAGTATCTGAAACGCTTATATTGAGCATGAATACATAGCCGTTTGGCGGCAATTCCGGTACACTACTCTATATGTGTGGCACATGGCAAACTCGGTGGAGGCAGAAAAAATGAAACAGGGGATCTTTTATGCGGTTGCGGCGTATTTTGCATGGGGTTTGCTCCCTCTGTACTGGAAGCTGTTTCAGTCAATGGGTGCATGGGAAATCCTCGCTCACCGCATCGTCTGGTCCGTTCTTTTTGTCGCAATCATTATTCAGGTAACGAAACGCTGGAAGACGATGTGGGGCTCGGTAACCGGGGGGAAGATGTTCGCGGCTCTTGCCATTTGTTCGCTTCTGATCAGTGCGAACTGGCTGATTTACATTTGGGCGGTCAATAACAACCAGATCATGCAAACAAGCCTCGGCTATTACATGAACCCGTTGTTTACCGTGTTGCTCGGCGTCATCTTTTTAAAAGAAAAAATGCACGCAGGGCAGTGGGTTGCGCTCATTCTGGCAGCCTGTGGCGTCCTGTTTGTCACCTTTCAATACGGCGAAGTTCCGTGGATCGCGCTCTCTTTAGCCGTGACGTTCGCATTTTACGGTCTGGCGAAAAAGCTCGTAAAGCAAGAAGCGATGATCGGGCTTGCCTGGGAGACTTTGTTTGTCGCTCCAATCGCTCTCGGCTATTTGCTTATGCTCCAGGCGAACGGAACGGAGACGATCGCGACTCTCGCCTGGTGGCAAATGTTGCTGCTTGCGCTCGCAGGAGTTGCGACTGCGATGCCGCTGTACTGGTTTGCACAGGCTGCCGTGCGCTTGCCGCTGTCAATTGTCGGTTTCATCCAGTATTTGTCTCCGACGATTTCTTTGCTCACGGCCGTCTTCCTTTATAAAGAACCGTTTACAACCACGCATTTGATCAGTTTTGCCTGCATCTGGTCTGCGCTGATCATTTTTACCGCAAGCTCGATGCGCAAAAAAACGGCCGCTGCTCCGATCAAACAGGAAGTGGCGATCAAAAAGCAGGCGTGAACGTGAACGAAAAAACTCCTGACCAGTTCCGAGGCATATGCTTCGTCTGGTCAGGAGTTTTTTGTTTGCGCAAAAGCTTAGGCTTGCTGTTTGCGGCGATACGCGCCATGGTCGGTTGGACCGACGTACTGATTGAGGGCAAAGGAGTGGCGAATCGCTTCTGTAATGAAATCTTTCGCGACAGCAACGGCTCCGCGCACGGAGTTGCCTTTTGCCAGCTCGGCACAAATCGCAGCCGAGAATGTGCAGCCTGCTCCGTGGGTAAACGTAGTGTCAATGCGCTCGGACTCAAGCACTTCAACAGATTGGCCGTCATAGAAAACGTCGACGGCATGGCCGCCTTCCAGCTTGGTGCCGCCTTTTACGACAACGTAAGCGGTGCCGAAGTCATGAATGCGTTTTGCCGCTTCTTTCATATCATCAACGCTTTTCAGCGCGCCCATCTCACTGAGGATGCCCGCCTCGAACAAGTTCGGGGTTGCCACAGTCGCACGCGGAAGCAGAACTTCACGCAAGCTGATGGCGATTTCCGGGTGGAGCGCTTCAGCGCCTTTACAGATCATCACCGGGTCAACGACAACGTTTTTCAATTGGTATTGTTCTATTTTGCGGCTAGCAAGCTCTACCAGTTCGGTTGTACCGAGCATGCCCGTTTTTGCTGCGTCTACGCCGATTCCGGCCAGTACCGTCTCGATCTGCTTTTCGAGGATGGCCACATCGATCGGAAACACTTCATGGTTCCAGTTGTTGTGCGGGTCTTGGGCCACGATGACAGTAAGCGCTGTCAATCCGAATACGCCAAGCTCCTGAAACGTTTTGAGGTCTGCTTGTTGTCCAGCTCCGCCGCTGGTATCGGAGCCTGCAATCGTGAGTGCTTTTTTCATGGTCATTTTGATTATCTCCCTTATGTGCAGCAGCGAAGTGAATGCAGATCTTTACTGTCATGCACTGTAATGTCTCCCTCTATATTAAGAGGAAAAAAACGGCGATGTCAATAATATCTCCACAAATAAAAAACCGCTTCCCCGAGATGAGGAGCGGTTGCAGATGTGTGTATGCAATTAATTGGAAGCAGCGTGGTGGAAGGAAAAGCTGATTGGCGTGGACAGAGTGCGGGAGCGCTTGGTAGCGAGCTGTTTGGCTTGCTTCGCTGCTTCAAACATGCTTGGTGCCTTGATGATTTCCACCCATCTGCGCGTTGCGGTTTCAAATAAAAAGCGGTAGATTGTCATCGGTCATCGACCCTCCGTGTTTTCTTCACTCTCTTATTGTAGTACGGATTTGGCAGCAGTTGGTTACGCGTTTGTTACATGATTTTGAAGATCTTGCATCTTTTTTGTAACAAAACAAGGGAAAAATTGTTTTTCAAAAAGCCGTTACGTTTTGAACGTTTTTGCGTCTTTAGTATGAGAAATGAACGAATGAGGTGCTGTAAAAGATGGCCAACACAAAAGGAGAGCTGACAGTAACCGGGGTCAATCACAGCTACGGAACAGGGAAACTCAGGGTGCCCGTACTGTTTGATATTAACCTGCACATCAACCGCGGCGAGTTTGTGGCTCTGTGCGGTTCGTCCGGTTCAGGGAAGTCCACACTGCTGAATCTGCTCGCGGGCCTGACCAAGCCGGAAGAAGGAAGTGTGACGGTAAGCGGAGAGGAGATCTCCAAGTTTAGCGAAAACCAGTTATGTCTGTTTCGGCGCAAAAACATGGGCTTCATTTTCCAGTCGTACAATTTGCTGCCCAACCTGACTGCGCTGGAAAACGTGGAGCTTCCGCTGATCTTCGCGGGCGAAAGCGTCAAGAAGCGTCGGGCGAAAGCGACGGAGATTTTGAATCGCGTCGGGCTGGATGGGCGGATTCATCACCGTCCAAACGAGCTGAGCGGTGGTCAGCAGCAGCGTGTCAGTATTGCGAGAGCGCTGGTCAACCAGCCGGATATCATTTTGGCTGACGAACCGACGGGGAATCTCGATTCGAAGACGGAGCAAGAAATCCTTCATCTTATGAGGGAAATGAACAAGGAAAATGGGACTACGTTCATCATCGTTACCCATGAGCAGGAAGTAGCAGAACAGTCCGACCGCGTGATTTACTTGCAAGACGGCCGGGTTGTACAAAAAAGGACGAGACCAGCGTAGGCGAGGGTATGAGGTGAACATATTGTGAAGGTAATAGATTCGTTTCGCATCGTCTGGAGAAATCTGTGGCGAATGAAGCTGCGGACGGCTCTGACGTCCGTCGGTGTAATGATCGGAACGGCGGCCATTGTTGCCATGATGGCGCTCAGTCTGGGCCTGAAGGAAAGCGCTGTGAAAAGCTTGGAAAACTTCGGGAACCTGACGGAAATGGACGTCGAGCCGATGTATTACAATCAGGAAAAGGACGAGCCGATCCCGGATGACCAGCGCAAGAGGCTGAACATGGAAGCCGTGCAAGAACTGAAAAAGATCCCGGGAATCGCCAGCGTCATGCCCGTCAAGCGGCTGAACGAGCAGGCGAAGCTCAAAGTAGGCAGGCGCGAGGGCTACGTGGAGCTGGTAGGGGTAGACGTGAATGAATCGGCTGCCTACCGGAAAAACGATGTGGAAAAAGGGAACTATTTGACAGGCTCTCCGCAGGAAGTTGTTGTGGCGTACGATGTTCCAAGAGAAATGCGCGATGTGGAAAAAGAAAAACGCGAGGCGCGCAGACGAAATTCCGGAGGCGGCAGGCAGTCCGACATGCCGCCGGATATGATGGGCGGCGGTGGCGAGGGAGCAGCCTTCAACATCGTCGACAAAGCGGCCACACTCGTTTTGACGCGGGAATACCGCATCGACGACGAACCGAAGTTTGAGAAAAAAGAACTGCGGGTGAGAGTCGTCGGACAGTTGCGCAAATCGGAAAACTTCCGATACTCCAGCGCTGTGTACGTGCCGCTCAGTGTCGTCAAAGAGCTGAACGATTGGGTCAACCGCAGCCGGGGCAACGAGAGCGATGAAGGCTCACCGCGCCGTACGCGCGAGCAAGCGAAGAAAGACACGTTCGAATTTGACCAGATGACCGTCAAGGTGGAATCGCGCGAGCAGGTAGAGAGCGTTGTCAAAGCCTTGAAAGAAAAAGGCTACGAAGTCTGGTCGCCAGCGCGCGAGCTGGAAACGATCAACAAATTTTTCTTCGTGATTCAGATGGTCTTGGGCGGTATCGCGGCGATCTCCTTGCTGGTAGCCACGATCGGGATCGTCAATACGATGATCATGTCGATTTTGGAGCGAACGAAAGAAATCGGCATCATGAAAGTGATTGGCGCAACGGTATTCAACATTCGCTGGCTGTTCCTGATGGAGTCGGGCTTTATCGGTCTGATCGGTGGATTGGCCGGACTTGGCATGGCCTGGGGCGCTGTAGAACTGGTGAATTATTTCGGAGCCTCGGGCGGCATCATGGACAGTTTGAACATGGGGTATGGCGGAGGCGGACCGGAAGGCGAACCGAGCAAATTGGCAGTCATTCCAGCCTGGCTGGCACTGTTTGCCATCGGCTTCTCCTTTGTTATCGGTTTGCTCGCAGGGATTTTCCCGGCTATTCGGGCTTCCCGTTTAAGCGCACTTCAAGCGATTCGATCAGAATAAGAAATGTGGGGAACGAAGATGAACAAGAAAAAATGGATCATACTGGCAGCAATCGTGGTCGTTCTGGGAGGGGGCGGCTACGGTGGCTACGCATACTACCAGTCGCAAAACACGGTGGCAGAAGAACCGCCGGCAGAAGAGCCTTCCTTCCCGACGGCTGTCGTAGATGTAGGGGAAGTGAAGAAAACGATTTTCTCTTCCGGGACCGTGGAAGCAAAAGCGCGTGAGGAAGTCCGTTCCGAGAGCAGCGGCAAGGTGCAGAAACTGCTCGTGAAAGAAGGACAAGCGGTGAAAAAAGGCGACGTGCTGTTTACCGTAGACAGCATGGACGCCCAGCTTGAATTGCAAAAGCTGGAGCTGGGGATCACCCGCTCGCAAAAAGAGTTGAGTGAGCTGAAAAACAAGAAAGACCGGATTGTCTCCAACAAAGCCGGGAAGGTGAAAGAACTGCTCGTAAAAGAAGGAGACTCGGTTACTCCTGACACGGTTGTAGCGAAGCTGGTCAACACCGACAATTTGAAGATTGTCGGGAAGTTTACGGCGTTTGAAGCGGATCAGTTCCGCGTCGGCCAGCCTGTGAAGGTGTTTGTCACCGCCTCTCTCTATTATGTGGATGGAGTGGTGACGAAGGTCGACAAGATCGGGAAAAAGGAAAAAGGCGTGGGTGGCGTTCACGACGTCGAAGTGCTGGTCAAGAAGCCGGGTGCACTCTACGCAGGAGATATCGGGCAAGTTCAGTACACAGACCCTAAAGGGGTGCTGTACATGAGTCAGCAAGCCACTCCGTTTGAATTGTCGGATGAAATGGAGATTTTGGCCGGAACGCATGGCAAGATCGGAAAAGTGGAGATTGACAAGGAAGACGAAGTCAAAAGCGGACAGCTTTTGTTCAAAATGGATTTGACCGATTCCGAGCTGGAACTGAAAGACAAAGAGCTTTCCTTGAAAGAAGCGCTGCTGAACCTGGAGCAGAAAAAGCGGGAAATCGCCAAAAAGCAAGTGGAAGCGCCGATCAGCGGGGTCATCACGAAGCTGAATGTCAAAGAAGGCGAAACCCCTGGTTCTGAGCCAGTTGCCGTTATTATGGATACTTCCTCTGTTTACTTTGTAGCTGCGGTAGATGAGATGGATATTCCAGCGATCAAGCTCGGCCAAAGCGTAGATGTTTACTTGAATGCTTTTGGCAACAAGCCGTTCAAAGGGAAAGTCACCGAGCTTCCGAAAGAAGGGACAAAAGAGGACAAGTCTGTTCGCTTCGCCGTCAAGGTGGAGTTGAGCGAGGCTGCCGATATGAAGCACGGCATGACGGGTGACTGCGATATTTACGTCGGGCAAAAAGACAACGTGAAGCGATTGCCGCTGAATGCCGTTGAGGTCATGGAAGCAGGACATGCAACCGTCATGGTCAAAGACCCGTCGTCTGGAGAGCCGACACCGAAAGAAATTGAGATCGGACTGGAAGGCGCGGACTTTGTAGAGATTGTCAATGGCCTGAATGAAGGCGAAGAAGTATTGATGATGAATCCGGAAGGCATGTAAGGATTACAGCACGAGATGCAACGAGAAAAGACAACAGCCTTGTGTACCCGTCTTGCAAACGGATCGCGTTGGCTGTTGTCTTTTTTAGCGATAGCGGGTCAATGAAAGTCTCTCGCAGACGTTTGAGGTCAAGCTTTTCAAAGGATGAGCCACCAGCTGGCCAGTCTCGCGGCTGAACTGCTCAACTGCCGGACCCATGGACAGCTGCGCCGCTGCCAAGGCTATGCCAGGGCGGGCAAGTTGAAGGTGATGGAGCGCTTCCTTTATTTTGGCGTAGTATGCTTCTTGTCTGTTTGCCATCAGCAGGTCAAACGAATTTGCGATGATGTGAAGCTCGATTGCGGGATCGCTCCCGGCTGCTTGCGCGTAGCTCCGCAAGCGGTTCATGGTCGGCTCGACTGTGGCCGGGTTGCTGAACAAAAGCAGCTTCGCACCGGGATCAAGCGACAGCTCCTGAAGAAGCGGGCCGTCTATGGTGAAAATGGGAACCGCGAAGCTGGCCTCGTCTTCTGGGGTTAGGTAAGAAGCGTACTGGGTGCAGGTGATGATCACGGCGTCTGCCGAACATCGACTCATCCACTGCAAATGGTCGCGCAGTTTCGCGTGCGCCTGCTCAATTGCAAGGGCAACAGCTCCTGTGCTTTGCAAAAGAATGCCCGGATCGACGAAATGAACAAGTTCGACGTCGAACGCGGCGAAGGCATCGGCTAAAAGCGCAATATTCGAATGGTGCGCGTGCAAGCAGGCAATTCGCTTCATCGGCTGGCATCCGGCTGCAAAGAGGTTGGCGTGGCTTCCTTGCGGGCGATGAAGCGCAGTCGCTTGTAGTCCATGACCCAGCTGCCAGCGTGGAAAAGCGCCGGGCGCAGCAGCTCCGTTACCTCTTCGCGGATGTCCGTCCTCGCTTGCGCGGACAGTCCCGCGAAAAAAGGGCTGCAAAAGGAATCCAGCCAATGCTGTAACCCCTGATCGCCATCTGGCAGGGTGGTTGGTCTGTCGAAGTGGGAGGCCAGTGTGACGCGAAAGCCTTGCTTTTCCAAAAGGGCAGTGTACTCGCCGGTGCTTGGAAAATACCAGGGAGAGCGCTCATCTGCCGAAATATTGTGCCGACTCAATGCGATCCGCAAAGCTTGGAGGATGTATTCGCAGTTGCCTTTTCCGCCAAGCTCGGCAACGAAGCGTCCGCCGGGAACGAGCAGCTGCCAGACAGACTGAATCACTTCCTGCGGCTTTTTCATCCAGTGCAGCGCCGCATTGGAAAAAACAGCGTCATACAGCTCGTTTGACTGATAGGAGTGGGCGTCGGCTACGGAAAAGGCAATCTGTGGATATTTTTGTTTGGCTGTCTCGATCATGCTTGCGGAAAAGTCGATGCCTGTCACCTTGGCGCCAGCCTCTACCAGTTGCGCGCTCAAATCCCCGGTGCCGCAGCCTACATCGAGAATGTTTTCGCCGGGCACGGGGGAAAGCCACTCCAAAAGTCCTTTGCCATAAGCGGACACAAAACTCATCTTGTCATCGTAGAGCTTGGCATTCCATTGATTCGTGAGACTCATCTGTCTCCCTCCTTTTCTCTTGTTTTACCAGTTTTATAGGTATAAATCAAATCTATAAAAATGATCAAACGAATAGTTTTTACCTATGTGCATGGCGCGGAATTTTTTCAAACGGCACAGGAAATCAGGCTCATTTTGTCGAAGAAAGACGAGTGGAAACACTACAGCGAATGCAAAGAAAGGTAGAGAATATTCCGTGAAAAAATGGGTTGTAAAAGCACTTCTTGTGTGTCTGGCTACTGGCACCTTTTTGTCGGGAGTATCGGCTCCGCCAGCCATGGGAGCAGGGGCTGCAACATCTATGAAGAAAAACAGCCAAGTAGCAAAGCCCGTTTCGCAGCCTGTTCACAATATGATTATCTTTAACGACTATCAAGTGGCTGGCCAGGATTCAGGAGGGTGGAACTGGGTAAAAAATGACGAATTTATCCTTCCGCCAGATACTCCTCTCGATATCGACCTGCTGCAAACGACGTATGGTAGCGGCACGAACCTCAATAAAAGCGAGGTGATGCTTGACGGTGTTGCCATGCCGGAGTACCAGGCCGAACAGCAGTCTTCGCAAAGCACGTTCCGTTGGCAAGTTCCCCGCTTTTCCATTCCGGCTGCCAAATTGACGGCTGGCCTGCATACACTCACGTTTGTCGTATCAGATGCCAAAGGGCAGAAAAGCACCGTGCATGTGCGCTTTCAAGTAGAAGCGCAAAACTACCCGAGCGTTTTTGAAGGGGAGAAGGCTGAGGGCGAGGAAGTTCCAGCCGGCCGTCAGACAGTTATTTTCGGCATGATGGGCTCTACGAATTTTGCCAGCACGGTTCCGGGAACGTGGAAAATGACCAACAAAGCAACAGGTGCCGAGCTAAAAGCGGTACCGGGAACCGTTTTTGCGACGGGAACGCTGGCAAATGGAGAATACGATCTCGTGTTCACTCCCGATGACATGAGCATGAGCATCTGGACGACAAATATTCGCGTCGGCATGGCGGAACTGTACATGGGAACGGACGCCAATGGTCAAAAGCTCTCGCAAGGCCAGCAAATCTCTGCCCCTGCGGCTCCGGGAGTGGTTCCGCTGTATTCTCCCGTTGCCGGACGCTGGTCGGCGAATGGGACAGGACAGACTTTGACCGACTCCCAGCATTTCGAGGTGGCGATTCCGGAAATGATGGCGGGAATGACGATGACGGTCACTTTTGAGCCGAATCAGACAACCAATCCTGACAACATCTGGGGCAGCTCAGCAACGGAAGTAAAAATTCAGGTTCCCGGTGCGCCCAACTCGTGTGATTCAGCGAGTGCAACTGCGACGATGGATGTGCTGATGCAGCAAAATGCGCAATCCTCGATGATGGTCGAGCGGGAAAATTTGTCCTCGTCCGATATTACCGTGAAGCTTTACCAAAGACCTGTACATGTGATCTGGCTGGCGACAGCGGCGGAGCATGTGGAGCATGGCAGTGAAGCGTCAGACGACGAAGGGCCGGGCTTCTGGGCCGTTGACAACGTGGTGGTGGATGAATCGAAGCTGAACTGGGATCATACAGCGCTCCTGCTGTCCAGCTACAAGCCAGGCCGACTCAAGGTGAACTATTACAGCAAGCGGGAGCCTCGCCAGTCGTGGTGCGGCTATATTCAAGTAATTGAAGATGTCCGGCCAATCCCGGCTGTCCCCGCCTGCGACAAGGATGAATCAGGCTTGGCTCCTACCCAATCGCCGCTGCTGTTGATCAACAATCGCGGCAAGGAATATCGCGACGGGCAGACCATTTCAGTCAATTCCTTGGCAGAGCTGGACAATGACAGAGAGCTGCGGCTAAAAGCTACGTACGCAAAACGCAGCGGAAACAAAAAGCTGCGGGATGGAACGGGACGCAACGGCACGGCTTACTACATGCCGAACCTCGTCTGGACGTACGGAGAGACGCCAGTTGGCTCCAATCAGACGACTGTTGGAGCGACGATTTCATCCGACAACACGGTTCAAGTGTTTTATGAAGGACAGGAAATCGCGCTTTTCGAGTCAGACCCGGATGATGAATACGAAGATGAGGGAATGTCATCCCTCGATTTGCGGCAAATTATCGAGGACAACGACGGAAAAGCAGGCGTCTACACAATCAAGGTGACCAACCATCTTACGTACAAGACTTGCTCGCTTGTGCTAAAAGACAAAAAATACGTGAAAGACTTGAACGTCCAGGAACGAAATGAAACCATGTCTCTGAAAGTAGAAGTGAAATAAGCAAACGTCCCCCTTGCAATTGGCAGGGGGGTTTTTGTTGGGAAAAGTGCTCAAAGGGGAGGGCAAGCGAGATGACCAGTGAACAGATCGCCATTCTGAAACAGTTCGGTTTTTGCATCGAAGGGGAGCAAGTGAAACATTTGAAGCTGGGAATCGTAACAGACAGTAAGGAATTTGCACGCTTTTCCACGCCTGAGCAGTTGCAGGAGCATATCAAACAGCTGCTTCGCAATCAGTGTTTATGGAAGCAAAAGCGCGGCGAGCAATAGAAACAGAAGAGCGGAAAGGTGTGGGAGGGATTGGGACAGATGGAGTCGAGAGCATATTTGCAGCAGGAGCTGGCAGCGGTAGAAGCATGGGAGAAAGATCAAAACGACTTGTGGTTTTGGGAAAAGCTGGGCAGGCTTCCTTTCGTCTGGCTGGATAAAATAACGCCCAATTTCGTCAGGGATAAGCTGGGAACGGCAGTAGACGAGATGGCGGCATTTCTTGAAACGGGAGGGACGTATCTCGTTTCGGATGCGGCGATTTACAGCAAGTTCGCTCAGCGGCTTGAGCAGGAGCAATCCGGTTCGAGGCAGCCGCGAGCAGAAGAGGTCGCAGGAGCGCCGCTTGTGCTCATGGATGAAGTGGCTCTTAATCTGAAAGAGTCGCGGGCGACTTTTGCCACGGTGCAAGGTGCGACGACGGGGATCGGCGGAATTTTTACATTGGCTATCGACATTCCGTTGCTTTTGGGCACCTCGTTGAAAGTATTGCAAGAAATGGCCCTCTGCTACGGATATCGGCCAGAAGAAAAGCGAGAGCGCCTGTTCGTGGTCAAGTGTCTTCAATTTGCTTCCTCGGATATTGTCGGGAAAAAAGCGATCCTGGCTGAGCTTTCCCGGTTTGACGAGCCAACTGCGCAGAAAGACGTCATCGCGCAATTGCAAGGCTGGCGGGAGGTCGTCGTGACGTACACCGAAAATTTCGGGTGGAAAAAGCTGTTTCAGCTGGTGCCGATTGCGGGTATTTTGTTCGGAGCGTACTTGAATCGTTCAACCGTACAGGATGTCGCCGAAGCGGGGAGAATGCTTTACCGCAAGCGGCGAATCCTGGAGCGATTGCGGGCACAGGAAACAGCGCAGCGTGATTAAGCCAGGTCTTCGGCTGTCAGCGCGAAAATCAGATGATCTTCCCACACGCCGTTGATCTGCAAGTAGTGCAAGGACAACCCTTCCTTGCGAAAACCGTTTTTCTCCAAAACGCGAATAGAGGCCGTATTGCGAGGCATGACAGCGGCTTGCACGCGGTGCAAACCGGCTTCTTGAAAGGCGAAAGCGAGAGCGAGCCTGACGGCGGCTGTCGTGTAGCCTTTTTGGTTGCAGCTTTGATCCATGAAGTAACCGATGGTTGCGTTTTGCCAGGCGCCGCGTACGACGTTTGACAGGGCAACACGGCCGATCATGTCGTCCGTTTCGCGCAGAAAGACGCCAAAAGCGTAGCCTGTGCCAGCGGCAAAGTCTTTTTCCGCCTGGGCGATTTGTTCCTGTTGGCCCGTGAGCGTCAAAAAGGAAGACGACCGAATCGGTTCAAAAGGTTGCAAAAAAGCATGATTACGCAGCCGAAGCTCAAGAAGCTCGGCTGCGTCGTCCATGCCCAGAGGTCGCAGATAGACCGTTTCTGTATGTAGCGTCATGATATCAATCCTCCCTGGAAAAAGTCGGATCGACATTGTACCATGACTTGATTTAAGTGGAAAGGCTTTTTCTTTTCAGCGGCCTTCTGGTCTTAGCCCAGCAATTCGGAGAAAGAAACGCCAAACGCCTTGCAGGTTTCCACTTCTTTCGCTGTAGGGGACAGCTCGATTTTCAAGCCTTCAAGTGGTGTTTCCGCACCGCGCTCGCTCGCCTTTTTCAAGAGAGTATCTACGGCAGCGCCAACGTGCTCGTAAGCGGAATCGCAGGAACCGAATGCGACTACTTTTTTGCCAGTCAGATCGATGTCGTCCATCTCTTCGTAGAAGTCCAGGCACTCGTCCGGAAGATCGCCGTCGCCCCAAGTGTAAGCGCCGAGCAGGATGCCATCGTAGTCCTCAAGCTCCTTGGCTGTTGCGTCCATCACTTCTTTTATCTCCAGCTCTTTTCCTGTGGATCGAATACCCTCAGCAATCGCTTCAGCAATCTCTTGTGTGTTTCCAGTCATGCTTGCGTAAACCATCAAAATGCGGCTCATAAGGTTGAAACCCTCCAAATAAGATAATGAAAATCATTCTCACAAAAATAAGATAATGAAAATGATTCTCGTTGTCAACGATTTTTTTTCTTTCTATAAAGCTGTTGCCACATGGGAATGATTTTGGTAGAGTTAAATGAAATTATAATATTGGAAGTCTAAATAGAGGTGCGCCGAAGAATAGTACATCTTTTCGTCATCTGCCGGGGGGCGGGAAAAGGAGGAAAGGCTAAAGCGCCGAAGCGGTTGTTGTTCCCCTCGAACAGCAGCGGCTGGGGTGGCTCATGAACAATGAACATCCTGTCACAAAAGACGATTGTCTTCTTGTGGAGCGCTATTTACGATTTGCTTGGGCAGTTTGGAAAGCAATGAGATAGCGAATGCACTCATTGCTTTTTTTAGTCAATTTAAACAAGGCAAGGTTTTGATCAAAAAGGAGGATTTACCTGTGAACATGATGGATGCAAATGAAATTATCGCGTTTATTCAAAAAAGCGAAAAGAAAACACCTGTGAAAGTATACGTGAAAGGCAATCTGGAGGGCATTGACTTCGGTGCCAGCGCAAAAACGTTCATCACTGGCTCTACTGGCGTCGTCTTTGGCGAGTGGAAAGAGATCGAGCCTGTTTTGGCTGCAAACGCCGACAAAATCGAGGACTACGTGGTAGAAAGCGACCGCCGCAATTCCGCGATTCCATTGCTCGATACAAAAGGCATCCAGGCTCGCATCGAGCCGGGCGCGATCATCCGTGACCAGGTTACCATCGGAAACAACGCGGTGATCATGATGGGAGCTTCGATCAATATTGGCGCGGTAATTGGCGAAGGCACGATGATCGACATGAACGTGGTTGTAGGTGGACGCGGTACAATCGGGAAAAATTGCCACATCGGCGCTGGTTCTGTCATTGCAGGCGTTATTGAGCCGCCTTCCGCACAGCCGGTTGTTGTCGAAGACGATGTCGTGATCGGTGCCAATGCGGTTATCCTCGAAGGCGTTCGCGTAGGAAAAGGCGCGGTCGTAGCAGCAGGCGCGGTCGTGATTGAGGATGTGCCGCCATACGTGGTTGTTGCGGGCACACCTGCTCGTGTCATCAAACAAATCGACGACAAAACTCGCTCCAAGACGGAGATCAAGCAGGAGCTACGTCAGCTGTAGGGGAGAGAGCTCACATGGACTGGCGTACGCTCGACGAACAATACATCGTCTCTTCTTATAAACGTTTGCCTATCGCGATCGCCAAAGGGGAAGGAAACTACCTGTACGATACAGCGGGCAACAAGTATTTGGACCTGTTTACGGGCCTGGCAGTCAATGTGCTGGGCCACTCCCACCCGCGGATTGTTCAGGCGCTGCGCGATCAGGGAGAACGTTTCCTGCACATTTCCAACGTATTTTTGAACCAGCCGGCGATCCTGTTGGCCAAGCGGCTGGTCGAGCAGACGATCCCGGGAAAAGTGTTCTTCACCAATTCCGGCGCAGAGGCGACCGAGTCCGCGATCAAAATGATTCACAAATGGACGAAGACCGACGGAGCGGGACGCGAAGGGATCGTCGTCTTGCGCAACAGTTTTCACGGCAGGACGCTGGGCGCCGTTCGGCTGACCAGGCAAGCGCACGTCTATCAAGATTTTCCGCAGCCGGATTTTCCCGTGTACGAGCTTGATCCGGAGGACACAGCCGGATTGCGCGCCATCTGTCGCGAGGCAAAGCCAGCAGCCGTCCTGATGGAGCCTGTTCTTGGCTCCGGGGGTGTCGTGCCTTTGTCTGTAGACTTTTTGCGCGAGGTGGCGACCATTTGCCAAGAGGAAGGCATGCTGTTTGCCATGGATGAAATCCAGACAGGCATGGGACGGACGGGAAAACTGTTTGCCTACGAGCACGCAGGCGTGACGCCAGATTTGATCCTGTTTGCCAAAGGAGTAGGCGGCGGACTTCCGCTCGGTGGCGTCATTGCCGGGACGAAGCTGATGAACCAGTTCAAGCCGGGAGATCACGGCACGACTTTTGCGCCGTCTCCGCTTTCGGCTGCTTTGGGCAATGTCGTGCTGGACGAACTGCTCGATCCCGCATTTGCAGCGAGCGTAGACGAAGTGATTGCCTACCTGTGGGCTGGACTGGAAGCACTGCGTGAGCGCCTCCCGGAACAGCTTCAGGCGCTGCGCGGCAAAGGCATGATGGTGGGAATCCCGCTCAGTGCTGCTCCCGAAGAGGTCAGCCGCTTGCAGCAAGCCATGCTGGATCGGGGAGTTCTCGTGGATGTGACGCAAAAAACGATTGTTCGCTTGCTGCCGCCGCTCACTTTGACCAAGGAAGACGTAGACCGTTTCCTGGAAAGCTTTGCAGCGGAACTGGCTGAGCTTCAAGGGGCAAAAGGGGAGGCGTAAGCGATGACGACATCTTTGTTTACCCAAATTCGCCGCGATCTGCACCAAATTCCCGAGCCGGGCTTTCAAGAGGTAAAAACGCAAAAGTATTTGCTCGATTACCTGGAGAAGCTTCCGCAAGATCGGCTGGAGATCAAGACATGGCGCACCGGGATTTTGGTCAAGGTTGCCGGAACCAATCCGAAGCGGACGATTGCCTGGCGGACTGACATGGACGGCTTGCCGATTGCAGAGGAGACGTCCTATCCGTTTCGCTCGTTGCATGAAGGGTATATGCATGCGTGCGGACACGACATGCACATGGCGATTGCTCTCGGGCTGCTGACGCATTTTGTGCAGCAGCCGATCGCAGATCACCTGCTGTTCCTGTTTCAGCCGGCGGAAGAAGGGCCAGGCGGCGCCCTGCCGATGATGGAGAGCGAAGAGTTTGCGCTCTGGCGGCCCGACTGCATTTTTGCCCTGCACATCGCTCCCGAGTATCCTGTGGGCCATATTGCTACAAAGCCGGGCATTTTGTTTGCGAACACGTCCGAATTGTACATCGATTTGGTCGGAAAAGGCGGACATGCGGCGTTCCCGCACAAAGCAAATGACATGGTAGTTGCCGGGAGCCATCTGGTGACGCAGCTACAGTCGATCATTTCGCGCAACATCGACCCGCTCGATTCCGCTGTCGTGACCATCGGCAAGCTGGAGGGCGGAACCAAGCAGAACATCATCGCCGAGAAGGCGCGGCTGGAAGGGACGATTCGCACGTTCTCGACAGAGTCCATGGCTCTGGTCAAAGCGAGGATTGAATCGCTAGTAAAAGGGATCGAGGCCGGTTTCGACTGTACAGCATCCATTGACTACGGCGTGGGCTACTGCCAGGTGTACAACGAAGAAAAGCTCACGACAGCGTTCATGGACTGGGTTCGCGAGCATGGGGAGGATGTGACGCTGATCGCCTGCAAGGAAGCGATGACCGGAGAAGACTTCGGCTACTTCCTGCAAGAGATTCCCGGCTTTTTGTTCTGGCTGGGCGTTCATACCCCCTACGGCTTGCATCATGCCAAAATCGAGCCGAGCGAGGAAGCGATCGAAGTCGCGATTCGTCTCGTCTCCCGGTATTTTACCTGGCTTTCGCAGCAAGACTAGCGTGCGACGGCAAAAGAAGAGCGGCTGTGCTGGCCGTTCTTTTTTTATCGGCCAATACCAATAGTGTGCGGACGGCCATATGCCCGCATTGTCAAGAGTCCGGAGTGGTTATTCACAAAATGGTGAACAAGTCTTTCTTCCTGTGCGGCCGTTGCTTGTGGATTCTGTGGATATTGTTGAAAAAACTTGTCTTTGCACCACAACTATTTGCCGTTTTTCACGTATAAACTAGAGAGAAGAAATTCCGGAAGAACAAGCGCTGCCGCGCACACATACAGGAGGATTATGACATGAAAAAAGCATGGTTATCGGCCTTGTTGGCGCTGACTGTAGCGGGAGTCGGGACTACCGCTGCTTTGGGAGAAGGTGCGTTGCGCGTATTTGTCGGCTCAGAAACGATTGCGAGTGACATGCCGGCTTCCAAAGCTGATTCGATTGAATCGTTGGTCAATAAGCTTGGCGGATTCGTCGATTACGATCAGAAAACAGGAAAGCTGCAAGTAGTCAAGCCCAATGTAAACATCATTGTCCTGGAAGGGATTCAGCAGACACGCAACAAAACAATCGTGTTCAGCAACCCGATCAAAGGCTACAGTGACAAAAATGTTCCGCGCACCTTCAACGTCTTTGTCGAAGTGGACGAAGCTCCCGTCGCCAAAGACTTGCGTATACAACTGGTTCTGATCGGACCGGATGGCAAAGAAGTAAGCAGAGGAAAAGAGCTGAAGTATTCGACGCAAAACGCGAACAGCTTCTATTTCGCCGAGCCGTTTGTTTCGACCAAGCTGGAGGACTACGGCAATTACAAGGTGCAAGTCCAAATGAAGTCGGAGAAGTTCCCTACGTATGTCGTAGTAGGCGAAAACACTTTTACGGTAGGGCGATAAATTAAATGGCTTGGAAACGTTCCCACTTGGCTTGGTCACATGGTATAATAGACTGAATAAACCAATATACATGTTGAAAGCAAGTACATGAAAGAAAGGAACGATGGGAGCAGATGGAGACAAATCCCCCGCGATCGTCCACGGATGTAGAAGGCCCGAGTATACACATTGCCTGGAAAGATGAGCATTCGATTCAGGCAGAGTGGAGTATGACGAAGGAGTTCGAGCAGGAAGTGGAGAAGAAATTTGCGATACCTTTTGCCGAACTGCCGTTTGTCCTGCGCCTTTTTGACGTGACTGAGCGCAAAGAGATCCGTAACGATGGCACAGACCTTTACACTGATTTTGATATTAATCACCGCTCTTCCGAATGGATTTTGTACGGAGTCACGCAAGGATTGGAATATTGCGTCGATCTCGGCATTCGGATGGTGGATGGAAGGTTCTATTCGCTGTCAAGATCTCAAATGATTTGATCAACGTGCTCGTTTGATTTGGCTGTTTGGATGTGTGATCCAAGGAAGCCGCATAGGAAGTAGTACCCGTTTTCTTATAAGGAAAAAGCCCCGCTGGCCCACGTTTTCGTGTGGCTGGAACGGGGCTTTTATTTTTGCGGCGGATGGCTTATGGCACTTGGCGCTGTTTGTCCAGCAGACGAAGCGCGATAGCGAAGACCGCCCAGGCAGGCAGCGGCTCATCCAGCTTGCCGAGCCATTCCGGCGACGTAATCAAACCTTCGCGCAATGCCCGTTTGCCGAGATCGAGCTTCCAGGGGGGATAAGGGGATGGCTCTTCAGGCGTAAATTGATCGTAGGCGCTCAAATTGTAATTTTGAATCAAACGAATCAGCTTGTCGGCGTACTGCGGATCAGTGGCATACCCGGCTTTTGACAGCGCCTGGGCAGCTTCCTGCGGCGTCTGGGCCATCAGCACTTTTTTGTATGCGGGCTTGAGCAGAAACTGGGCGTGATCGTCGATGGATTGTTGATAGTTGTAGTAAGCTTTGAACTCGGATGGGTGGGACACGGTTTCCCCGTTTACGACTTCCTTGCTGACGGTGGTGACCGATCCGGCGGGGCCTGTGCCTTTGATGCCAAACAAATTGTAGGAGGAGCGGCCTGTCGTCGAATCAACAGGCACTTTTTGCCCCCAGCCTGATTCCAAAATGGCTTGCGCAATCGTGATGGAAGGGAAAATGTGATAATTCAAGTAAGACTGCCTGGCGGAGCCTGCCACCAGCTCGATGAATGCTTGCGGCTCCATACGCTTTTCACCTCTTTCGTCGTCGCTGACCTCTGGCGGTGGGTACTGGCAAATTCGGCTATCTGTACCCATGTTATGCCGGGCGCAGCGAAAAAAGCTCCGCGAGGAAAGCAGCGCACGCATGCAGACGTAAAAAAACAGCAGGTCAGAGCCTGCTGCTTCATGGTTACGGTTTGCGAGGTTGAAAATATTGGACGCGTTTGTTGAACAAATGCAGCTCCGCCTTGTAGTCGCGGGCCAAGTAACGACAGTATTCGTTGGCTTTGTTCATGTCTCCGTTCGTGGCAGCTTCCGGGAGCGAAATCTGGATGTAATGCTTCTCGGTGCCATCTTCGTTGGCGCTGCCAACTCCGACCACGATCGATTTGTACATGCTCGGGTCTTTTCCCTTGAGGAGGAACCACGATTCCTTGCCTTCCGGACGTTCTTCTATGGTGTATGGAAACGCTGCCTCTTGATAGGACCAGCCGAGTTGCTGCCCTGTTTTAGCGGTCATGTCCATATATCGCGTAAACTTGGCTTTCACGTCTTCAATAGTTGCAGATTGGGCGGTAGAGCCATTCACAAAATAGATGTAGGCCGATTGAAGTTTCACGATTGCACCCTCCTAGTACCGGGAATATCTGCGTTTAGTGTAGCATTGCTTCCACTCTTTGGCAATGAGACAGTTGCGAAACGAAAACAATTGCGCGTCTTTTCTGAAAAGTGTAAAATATAAATACTATTTATATAGTCGATAAGTGAACGATAAAGGATCATGGAGGAGTAAGCCCATGCAGGAGGCCTCGATTAGACACGTATTTGAAGCATTGAACACGATGCGCGCCATTGATGTGGTAAACAAGGAAGACTGGGAGCGGGCGGCGAAGGAAGCCGAATTGGATTCCTCCGTGCAGTTAAACATTCTCTGGATCATTTACTGTTATGAAGGAGTGCGTGTCACCCAAATTGCCGATTGGACTTTCTGGCACCCGTCTTCGATCGTCATTCACATCAAAAAGTTGATGGAGAAAGGGATGGTGACGATTGAAAAGTCTGAGCTGGACGGACGGGTCGTCCATGTGTACCCAACCCAGCGAGGCAAAGAAGTTTTGGAAGAAAGCAGAAGAAATGTCCCATCAATTTTCAGATTGACGTATGCCCTGGAGAAAATGGAGGAACGATACAGTACAGCAGTAGTCGAATTGTTCTTCGAATGCCTCTCCTTTGTCGCCCAATCGCTGCACGGAGCGGAGAAGGTGAGATGGATTCAGGAGGGCGAAGATCGCGTGATGAATCCTACTCATCTGATTAGTTAAGGAGCAGAGGGTGGCAAAAAAGCCGATTTTCGTGTATACTGTTAAATACTCCGAATATTTTTGAAATATTTCCGGAGTGAAAACCAAGATGAGGAGGGATTGCTGATGGAGCACTACGAACACTTATACGACGTTTCTGAGAACGCGAATGTCCGTTTTCTCGGATTTGTTTCTGAGGGAACCAGACACGACTTTGGGATTGTATTTACACACAAGTTTTATGGAAAGCCGTTGGTGGTCTGTATGCAAACGGGGCAATCAACCCTTCTCTGTTCAGAGGATGCGGTAAAGCCGGGATATTTGCAAAAAGTTTTCCGACTGGACTCGGAAAGCGAAGCCCAGGCGCTCGCTGAATTTTTCCAACAGTACCTACCGACCATTTCATTTGAAGAGAATCAGTACTAGCAGGCGGGCAGAAGTTTATCTTCTGCCCGTCTTTTTTGCTAGAGCGCCGTGGCTGTCTCGAAAGCAAGCGGAGTACCCTGTTTACGAAGGCGGGCGACCCGGCTTACAATCGGGATAAGGAACAGGAGGCCAGATCGATGAACGTACATAAATGGGCGGCCAGCGAGCCGAGAGGAGCAATCGTGCTGGTGCATGGAACAGGAGAACACCACGGGCGGTATGAGCATGTCGCCGCTTTTTTGAATCAGCAAGGCTGGGATGTGTATGCAGGAGATTTGCCAGGCTGGGGGCGCTCTCCGGGAATCAGGGGGCATATCGACTCGTTTGACGATTATTTGCAAAGGGTGCGGGAGTGGACGGCGTTTGCCCTGCAAGACAGCGCCGGAAAGCGTCCCGTCTTTTTGCTCGGGCACAGCTTGGGCGGATTAATTGCGACTCGCTTCGTGCAGGAAGAGAAGCTCGCTCGTGAGCTGACGGGACTGATCCTGACTTCTCCGTGCCTTGCGCTGAAGCTGGCGGTTCCGGCGTGGAAGGCGCGGGTGGCGAGTCTGCTCGACCGCGTTTGGCCGACGCTTGCCATCGCCAACGGGATCACCCCTGACATGGTTTCGCGGGATGTGGCGGTTCAGGCTGCTTACAAAAGCGATCCACTCAACTATCCAAAGGTCAGTGTACGGTGGTTTCAGGAATTGCACAAAGCGATGAACATGGCTTTTGCGCAAAGCGGACAGCTTGCGGTGCCTGTGCTGGTGCTCCAGGCAGGTGACGACTCTCTCGTCGATGCCGATGCTGTCGAGCGCTTCGCCGAAGGCATACAGGGAAACAAAACGTTTCGGCGTTTGCCAGGCTTGCGCCACGAGGTGCTGAACGAGCCGGAGCGCGAGGATGTACTCCGGCAAATCGGCAACTGGCTGGATGAAATCGCCAAAACGAATATGACATACTAATTAAATTCAATTTGTGTGCAATTACCGTATTGACTCCTAATGGTGTGGCATATTAAGATGAGAGTACGTTGAATTGAAGGATATGTGTTATCACATTTCATGAGGAATCCAATGCGGAGGGGACACAGATGGGAACTATCGTATGTCAGACTTGCGGGACCATCATCGAGCATTTTGAGAGCAACTCAGTGAAAACGCTTTATGCGGCTTGCAACTGCGAGTGCCGACCTGATCAGAGACAGGAAAAAGAATAGGATAAAACGCGCAGGCCACTCAGTTCGGGGCCTGTTTTTTTTGACAACCTTTTCATATTGAAGGATAATGGGGAAGTGTGATAATCGTTGCAAAAGGAGGAATTGTTTCATGAAACGAAAGCCCATGCAAGGACTGATGGCCGCAGCGCTACTGGTCAGCTCCTTGTGGACCGGGACGCCAGCGTTCGCTAACAGTGTCGGAGAGGAAATCAAAATAGACGCTAGTCAACCTGAAATTTCTGAGGATGGTTTCGACATTTCCAAAGATTATGCCGTATGGAAAGTGGAAGGCGAGAAAACACTCACCCTGTACAACCTCAGCAAACAGACAGAATTGAAAATCGGTGATAAAAAGTCCGACAAAACAAGCCCGAGAGTGGACGGGAAATACGTCGTCTGGATCGACTCTCGCAACGGAGGCTCCGATGTATACCTGTACGATATCGCCAAAGACGAAGAGATCCGTTTGACAAAAGACGCTTCGGTAAGCGGTCTGGAAATCACAGGCAAGCAAGTCGCCTGGGCAGACAAGAGCGATGAAGGCACAGACATTTATTTGTACAACATCTCGACAGGTGATACGACACGCGTGTCCACAAGCGGGAAAGCCGAGTCTCCAACCGTGGGCGACAGCTATGTAGCTTGGGCAGACAAGAGAGAAGGCAACTACGACATCTACTACTACGACATCGAGCGCGGAGTAGAAAAAGCGGCAGTCTCCGGAAAAGGCGATCAGATCGAGCCAAGCATTTACAGCGACAAGATCGTGTACGAGAACAGTACGAGCCAACAAATTTACCAATATTCGATCAGCGGCGGTAAAAACAAACAGCTTACAGATAGTTCGGACAGCAAGGGATTCGTACATATTTTCAAAGACAGAGTCGTCTATTTGGAAGATGACGATTTGGTTTACCACCAATTAAACAAAACGTTTGGCAAAGAAATCGTCAGCAACATTTTTGACGAGGTCGGTCCTCGCCTTTACGAAGACTACGTGCTGTATGCCAAGAAGGACAACAACAAAAAACTGCGCTTGAGTCTGTACGACCTGGACGAACAAGAAGTCATTCCGCTCGGGACCACTTCCGGCAAGCCGATTCAGCCAGACGCTTCCGACCGTTATGTCGTGTACGTGGCAGAAGCCAAAAAGGGCAATGCTGTCATTTTGTATGATACAGAAAAAGGTACAAGCAAAACGATCAGCAGCGAGGACTCCGATCCGGAAAGAGCCGTTGTAAGTGGACGCTACGTCGTCTGGTATGACCAGAAGGAAGACGCGCTGGTTGCCTACGATATTCGCAAAGGGACAACCAAACAGATTACGGACGAAGATGAAGATCAGGAGCCGAGCGACAAGCTGTACGAAGTCGATGGCGACAACCTTTTCTGGGTGAACATCAATCGCCGGGCTGATCTGATGATTACCGATTTGGCGACAGAAAAAACAACAGAGATCGAGAGCTTGAAGAGTGAGCCGCTCTCCATCGATATTTACGGAAACTACGCTGCCTGGGTGGCAGAGACTGGCAAGAAAACGGCGAGCGTTTATTTGTACGAAATCGATGAACAAGACACGACAGAAATCCGCAAAAATGTTAACGTGCAATCGGCGCAAATCGGTGACGATTTTGTCGTTTGGAGCGAAACAAGCGACAAGTCTAAGACTGGCTGGGATTTGTACCGCTACAACATGGATCGCCAACGGACCGATTTGCTGATGCGTTTCAACGATCGCGATCAAAAAAATCCGCAAGCTTCCCGCAATATGGTGTTGTTTGAAGACAACCGCCTGACGAAGAAAGACAATGATTTCTACTATGAGCTGTATGATGCAGAAGACGGTTCGTTCAGCGACGTCGAATGGAACGAAAAAGCGGAAATGTCCAGTGCGCGAATCGGCGGCAACCGCGTTGTTTGGATCGATGAGCGCGATGGAGATCCGGTTGTGTACACGATGGCATTTGCGAAACCGCAAGATAGCGATGAGGAAGAGGAGCCAGGGGAAGAAAAGCCGGAGCCTGGTGAAGTAAAAGAGTTCAAGTATGTCGACTTGCTCAATAACAACACTTTGGGCAAACTGCTCAAAGAAGTCGGCTACAACAATTTTGTGTATGTGTTCTTTGCAGGAACGGACGAGGAAGTTACCATGACCATGCGCGAGGTCGTAAACGACAAGAGACGTTTTGACGATTACATGAAGCAAAGCGACGTGGACGAAGTCGTGGTGCGCGTCACCTACTAGAAGGAATGCGCAAGCAAAAAGCAGACAGTGGACATTTTCCAGCTGTCTGCTTTTTTGCGTGCAAACCGTTTTGCACTGCGCGAGCGCTTTTTGGCACAGATAAGAATTGATCAGATGCTTATCCAGTATAAGTGCAACCAAGACTGCGCCAAAGGCTTGGCGCAGCCAGGTTTTCTAAGCAGGGGGAGTTGCTGGAATTTGGCATAAATACGGCTTTGTCAGCAGTAATCCGGCCAGAAACAAAAGGACGGCCACATAAGCGGGGAACAAATGCCAGAAGTCGACGTAGCCGACGGCAAAGTGAATCCCGATGCCCGCAGCGAACCCCGGTATGCCAGCGAGGAACAGTGTCCACCACACCCATGCTTCCCCGCGGCGGAAGCCCCACAAGCTGATCAAGAGGACAGCGAGACCGTCCGATACAAGTGCACCGCCAAAACCTGCCCTGTCGTGAGCGATCAGCGGAATCAGCTTTTCGTTAAAGGCGTTCAGCATTTCTGCGGATACGCAAAGAAAGACCAAATCGGATGGAACGAAGACGCCAGTAATCCCGATCAGGGAAATGATCAGTCCAGCTCCCGTCAGGCTAAAGCCGATGATGACAAAAAGCAGCTGCCCCCACAAAGCCATTTTCCACGTCCGGTCGTTATGTACGTCTGGCGGAAGGGCAGGCATATGTCTGTTGGCTCGCGTACGCAGAGCAAGCAAGAACAGCGGGAGCAAAAGCAGCGCCAGAATCGCGTGCATGTAGTCAAAATAGCCGTAGCCAATAAACAGGAAAAAGCTGGAGAATCCGACCGTTCCGGAAGCGAGCAGCACGGCGCGCGTCCAATGAATGTCGTTGCGCAAGCCGTGATACGATAGCTGCGCATACATGATGCCGATCGAGATCATCGTTCCCGCCAGGCTGACCCGGTCGTGAGCCATAAACGAAAGCAGCTGCGGGCTGATCAAAGCAAGTTGTTCCGCGCTCATTTGCAAAAAACGTTCGTCGTACGGGAGGATGACACTGGCAACGGCAACCAGCCACGCCAGTGCGCCGCCGATGATCATCCCGATGCCCAAAAGCAGCCCGCAAAGCCAGGAAGGAAGCCACAAGGCGGATCGTTCCTGTGGCTTTTTCGTAGTCGTGGTCGTTTCAGACACTGCCGCTGCTTCCTTGTCCATGTCCGGGAGCGGGCAGTCCAGCGAAGCGCATGCGCCGAAACGGGATTGCAAAATCGCTTCGTTGATTCGCTTCGGCAGACCAGGACCGGAGTAGACCAAGCCGCTGTGCAACTGGACAAAGTCAGCGCCAGCGTCAAAAAAAGCAAGAGCGTCTGCCGGTTCTAGGATGCCGCCAGAGCCGATCAAAAGGCATTCAGGCCAGGCCGCTCTGGTGCGGGAAACAGCTTGGAGAGAAGCTGCGTGTGACGGCTCGCCTGTGACGTATGCAGCAGTATGCACGTTTTCCGCATCCCGCTCCCGCTGCTGTACGCCTACGCCTCTGACGCCCCCGCATACGATCACGCCGTTCAGCCCTGCTTGCCGGGCCAGGCGGAGCAGACGAAGCCACTGGTTTTCCTCCAGGTCAGGCGGGATCGCCAGCAGGACGGGCAGCTCGGTAGCTTGCCGCAAACAGGCCAGATGATGCTGCCACTCGGCGTCACTCCACGGGTTGTCTCCTTCCATGGCGCGGCAGTCCAACGAAAAAAAGGCGCAGTACGGCTGCAAGCGGGCCATCAGCTGTTCTCTCTCCGCTGTCGCTTCCTCTAATGTTGCCCCCGGACGAAACCCCAATCTGGCTCCGAGCGGGATCGCTGACGGCGTGGAAGTGGATTGGCGCAAACGGCTTTCTACGGCTTCGATTCCCGGATTTTCAAGCGGTGTCCTGTACGTAATGGCGGAAGCACCCACGTTCCGAGCTGTCTGCCCGGAATCGGCAAGCGGCGCAAGCGTAACTGGCCCCAGCTCGATGTAGCCAAAACCGAAGCGTGACAATGCTCTAAGCGCTGTTCCAGCCGGGTCTAGACCAGCTCCCAGGCCAACCGGAGCAGGGAAGGTCAGTGCGCCGACTGTTTTGGATAAAGTTGCAGGCGGATGCATATGGCCCATCAGCTCGATGATGGCCGAGCCGCCAGGCAGCTTTGCCAGCGTGCCGATGGCGGTGAGGGTCAGACTTCTGGCGTGTTCGGCTGGCAGCAGAAAAAGCAAGGGCCGAAACAACGTTTGATAGGACCAGTCTGGCAAAAGGATCAACACCTTCCTGATTTTTCCCATTTCTATCTTATCTCAAAAGGTTCAGGCGATACATGCCCAAAAAAGCAAAAAGCCGTTGTCTCCGCAGAGGCAACGGCTTGGGATGCAAGTTCGGCGAGCTTATCCCGAAATGGCGGTTTGGCGTTTGATGACTTTGATCGTTTTCAGCGATTCGTCTTCCGGGCCTTGTACAGGAAGTCCGACGCGAATGTTTTCCTGGATGTAGGCGATGTTTTCTTCGGTGATGACTTCTCCCGGCAAGAAAATCGGAATGCCTGGCGGGTAGACCATGATAAACTCGGTAGTTACGCGGCCTGCCGCTTCCACCAGCGGAATGGTTTCGGTTTCGGCATAGAACGCATCGCGTGGTGTCGTGGACAGCACCGGGATGTTCGGCAGAGAGATCGTTGGCTTTTCTTCTGCCTGCACGTGGGAAAACTCCACTGACAACTCACGCAGAGCGTTGACCAGCGATTGAACGGAGTCTTCCGTATCCCCGGCGGTAACAAAACAGAGCACGTTGTACAAGTCGCTCATTTCCACTTCGATGTTGTACTTGTCGCGCAGCCAGTTTTCCACTTCCCAGCCCGTAATGCCAAGATCGCGGACGTGAATCAACAGCTTGGTCGGGTCCATGGCGTAGGTGGCAGGCTTCCCGAGAATTTCTTTGCCGACACAGTAGATGCGCGGAATCTCATTGATCATGTCGCGCGCTTTGTTCGCCAGCTGCATGGCCTGGTCAGCCAGCATTTTGCCGTTGAGCGCCAAGTGCTGACGGGCCATATCGAGCGAGGCCAGAAAAATGTACGAGGTAGACGTCGTCGTGAGCATGCTTAGCACTGTCTTGACGCGGTCGACATCGACCAATCCTTCGCGGACGTTGAGAATGGACGTTTGCGTAAGCGATCCGCCCAGCTTGTGAACGCTCGTTGCCGCCATGTCAGCCCCGGCTTGCATCGCTGAAATCGGCAACTCAGAGTGGAAGTGGATATGCACGCCGTGTGCTTCATCCACCAACACCGGAATTTCGTAGTTGTGGGCCGTGCGCACGATTTCGCGCAAGTCTCCGGCAATCCCGAAATAAGTAGGGTTGATGACCAGCAGGGCAGCCGCGTCAGGGTGGGCTTCCAGCGCTTTTTGCACGGCTTTCACTGTAATCCCGTGGGAAATCCCCAAACGCTCGTCCATCGCTGGATGAATGAAAATCGGTACCGCTCCGGCAAAAATAATCGCCGACATGACGGATTTATGCACGTTTCTCGGCACAATAATTTTGTCTCCAGGGCTGCACGTCGCCATAATCATCGCCATAATCGCGCCGCTCGTCCCTTGAACAGAGAAAAATGTATGGTCAGCGCCGAACGCTTCGGCAGCCAGTTCTTGCGCTTCTTTAATCATTGCTTTCGGATGGTGCAAGTCATCCAGCGGGGCAATGTTGATGAGGTCTATCGAGAGAGCGTTCTCCCCGATGAACTCGCGAAATGCCGGATGCATGCCCATACCTTTCTTATGGCCCGGAATGTGAAATTGAATCGGGTTCCGGTTGGCGTGCTCCAACAACCCGCTGAACAAAGGAGTTTTCATTTGTCTCACTACGATCGCCTCGCTTTACGAATCAAGAATAAAGGGGATAAAACAAACAAATTGAGTATAGCAAAATAGGGGGGGAAAGCAAGCGAATTTTTATTCATATTCGCGTGTGGCAGCAGGAGTTTCCTCTGGTAGCCGAGAAGCATAACAAAAATGGGGGGATGGGGATGAAAACAAGAGTAACGGAACTGCTGAAAATCGACCATCCGGTAGTTCAGGGCGGATTGGCCTATCTAGCATACGCAGAATTGGCAGCAGCTGTGTCAAATGCGGGAGGATTGGGACAGGTCACCGCGATGTCGCTGCCCTCGGCAGAAGCGCTGCGCGAAGAAATTCGCAAGGTGCGGCAGTTGACGGACAAACCTTTTGGCGTCAACTTCGCGATTGGCCAATACAACCGCCCTTATGAGGAGGCGCTGGAGGTTGCCATCGAGGAGGGCGTAGCAGCCATCTCCGTGACGGGAGGCAATCCCGAACCTCTTTTGCGCAGGCTGGACGGTCATCCGATCAAAAAGCTCGTGCTGGTCGCTTCCGTGCGGCAAGCGCAAAAAGCGGAAGCGATCGGGGCAGACGCGGTCATGGCGGTCGGACAGGAAGGCGGCGGCCACCTTGGACGCGATGATATCGGTACGTTCGTGCTGATTCCGCGCGTCGTGGACTCTGTAAACATTCCGGTGCTGGCAAGCGGCGGAATCGGTGACGGTCGCGGGCTTCTCGCCGCGCTCGCTCTCGGTGCCGAAGGGGTGGAGATGGGAACACGCTTCATCGCCACACAGGAATGCGTGCATGCCCATGAGGCGTACAAGCAGGCTCTATTGAACGGAACCGAGCAAGATACCGCCGTCATCAAAAGGACGCTGGGAGCCCCGGCGAGGGTCGTGCGCACGCCAGGATCGGACCGCATTTTGCAAATGGAAAAAGCAGGAGCCGGCTATGAAGAGCTGAAAAGCTTCATCAGCGGCGAAAATAACCGCACCTTTATTTACGAAGGCGACTGTGACAACGGCTTTGGCTGGGCTGGTCAAGTCATCGGCCTGATCGACGACATCCCGACCGTGCAGCAGCTGTTCGAGCGGATGCTGCAAGAGGTGGAAGGCGGACTTGGGCGATTGAACAGTCTTCAGGGCAGATAGGCAGGTAAGCGAGCCTATTTTAGAATGCCCGTTATTGTGCCGTCAGGGTGTGCCAAAAACAAAAGAACAGGCAAGCGCTTTTCAAAAGAAAGCGGACCTGTTCTTTTGCATATACCTTAACCAAATGCCAGGGAGGCGATAGATGAAAGGTTAACGACCGATTGTATACAGCTTGCCGAGGACGGTAAACGTGTTTTCGAGGCGTTCCAGCAAGGCTTCCGGATCGGCGAGCACGGGATCATGGCGATCAATCGTAATGCCGCAGAGCAGCTCCGCCTTTTTTACTTGAGCCAGCCTGTCCACCAGCTTTTTCACGCCGTCTCTGCCCAGCTCTGCCTGAGAATGGCTCGTTGGCTCCGTGTGGTCAGGCGACCAGTGGAACGTATCCGGCACGAGCGTCATGACCTCGTCGAGTTTGGACTGGAGCGACTGGCTGATCTCGGTTTTCGCCGGCGCTTCGTAAATCACGGCATACCAGACAAACAGGTGAGTCTGCCACAGCCCGATTTGAAAGTGGGGATGCTTTTTGTACCCGCGTTTGTCATTGGCCCAGGCAACCCACGTATCTTTTGGCGGGTTGACGGTACGGCGAGCGTGCTTGGCTACATGAAAAAACATCTCGTCCCCGGTTTTAAGCGACAAGACAGGCGCGAAATGATGGCCAAGCGCTTCAAGCTTGGGACGAACAATCGTTTTGATGGCGTCCATTCGCTGGTCGAGTCCATCAATGGCAAAAACGTCAAAGTCTTCCTGGTGAAATCCGGAAAAAGCAGTCATGAAACAAACACCTCAATTTATCCATGATCGATCGCCATGCAAAAGAAAAGGGCGAACGTCCTTGTCAAGGGAGCTTGGAAACCTCCATATGATATCATACCACGCAGGAAAAAAATACTTGCCGGGATATGAATAGCAAAACCGAAGCGTGAATAATATGATATACCACTCACTCCCTTACAGCGAAAGTGAAATCTGAGTATTCTGTCAACGGGAGGGGCCTGGATGAATCTCGGCATGGAGTTGGAGTATTACAATCTCGCGGTTTGGTTTGATCGCAAAACATTGCACGCGATGGTGCAGGCCCTGGTGGAAGCGGGGGTGAGCGTCACGTGGAAGGAATCTCCCGAGCAGTTTCACCTCCTCGTGAATACCACAGACGGCCTTTCCGACTGGAAAATGCAGCGATTAAACGGGTCTTACAAGCTGCAAGTGGCAGGTGTTCCGGTGCATGACTCCCGCGTGGCGCTGGTGCTATACCGCTTCGTGGAGCAGGCCAAGGGGCACGCCATCATCAAGGTCACGTTTGAAGACTGCATCTTGGTGAAGCACGTCCAGTACGGCGAAGTCGTCAGAATAGTGGAAATTAAAGGAGCTGAGAAAACAATGATCTACGAAAAATTTTGCAACGTGACGATGGACCAGGTGATTGCTGCTTTGAAACGACGCGACTCAGAAGAACGGATTCCTGTCTTGCGCCTGGAGCTTGATTACGAATTGGCGACGTTGTTTGATGCGATACAGGCAGAAGATCAGACGCAAATTGGCAAATCCATGGAAATACTAAAACAGCTTCGTCGGGAAATGCTGCTGCTGGAAGCGTAGGTAGACTGGAGGATAACCATAGGACGATGAGTTTGACACATAGGCGTGCGAATTAAAAAAAGCGACATCTCACAATGGAGAGTGTCGCTTTTTTTGGTTGCGCAAATTTTAGTAATTCTTGTTTTGCCCAAGACTTTGTTTGAACGCCAGGCAATGCGGAGGTACAATAGAGGAGGTTTTGACTGCTTATACGCACGCACGTATCAGAAAGGAAGAAAATGTTTTGGAACCATTCCTATCCCAGACTTCCAATGTAGCGATTTTGCTCTTGGCGGTCATCGCGCTGACCCTGATTTTGCTGCTCGTCATCATCCTGCAATCCGTTCGCATCAACCGGATGCGCAAATCGATCAACAGGCTGATGACAGGTACCGGAGGAGCCAACCTGGAGGAAGGACTGCACAGATTGCTTGATCAGGTGGATGAAGTGAAAAAGCTGCAAAGTGATCAGCAGTTTACGATCAATCGCCTGTCGCAGCGCATTGCAGCCCAATGTGGCAAAGTAGCGATTATTCGCTACAACGCTTTTGGAGATGTCGGAAGCGATCTCAGCTTTTCCATGGCGATTTTGGACGATGCCCAAAACGGCGTGGTGATCACCAGTATTTTCGGCCGGGAAGAATCGCGCGTGTATGCCAAGCCGATTGAAGCGGGCGCATCCACTTACCATTTGTCCGAAGAAGAACAGGCCGCAATCAAAAAGGCGATGACTGCCAATCCTGGATTGTAACTCCTAGCGAATTCTTTTGAAACCGCAAGCATATGAATGATTCAGGGAGATCCTTTCGTCTCCCTGCGCTATATTGCAGATATTCGTTATTTTTGCGCAAATTCATCTGCTTTTTCATCAAGACTTTTGAGGGCGCCTGTTGTATAATAAAGGTGTCAAGGATGGCTTTTTTTCGGAAAAACAAAAAGTAGGTGATCCGCCTTCATTACCCAAATCGATTTTCGATTCGCGGGGCAAGGCCAGGTTCTACAGCGTTCCTTCGTTGACACTTAGCGTATCTCCTCTACATTTGGACACAGTTTGGTCGTAATCGGCCCACGGAAACCAAAAGAATTGAGGAGATATTTATGGCACAGCGTTTAGCAACCAACTACGCCAAGGCCTATTTTACGGTGAATGAAGAGGAGCTGAACCAATTCGTCTCGCTCTTCACCAATGAACACATTTCAGTCGATGTCAAAGTATGCGACAACGGCGACCGCGACGTGATTCTGACTGACCATAACGGCGAAATTCAACTGAGTTTTTGCCGTGCGGGCAACCGCTATTCCTGCGACAGCTCCTATCTCATTCGGGACAGACAGCTGGCAAACGCGATGCGAAAAGCGATGAAAACGTTTCGGGGCTACGGAATCGTCCACAGAATTTACGAAGGCTTCACCATGGTCTACCATTACGACCAAGGTTCTGTTGTAAGCATTCAGGAATTGTCTGGGGATGAGGAGACGTCCATCTTTGAAAATACCTCTCTGAACGCGGCGAGCGAGCTGGAGTCGTTGTTCCAGCAAGAAGGCAGCGAAAGAGAGATCGAGTCCTTGCGTCAGGAGACGGACCGCTGGCTGGATTTGCGAAATTGGGCAAAGGGAGCTGCGCCTGAGAAGCTTCCAGCAATCGATGCACGCTTAGTGTCATTGTCGCAGCGGCTGTTTGAATTAGAAGTGTAGGAACGTTCGACGAAAACGGGTGCCAGATGGTGCCCGTTTTTTTCTTGGACTTTTTCTTGAAAAGGGTATTGTCAAAGTAGGCAAATACATGGTATTGTTGTTTTCGTTGGAAACAGGATTAGGAACCAGGATTCACTTCAAAGGGTGGATAACAAGAGGGAAACCGCCCCCGTTAGTGAATGACGCAGGTCCTAGCGATGTTTAACATTACACTCGTTAGGAAGGGGGAACCGAAAGATGGAATACTCGACTTTCGGAAGACACGTTGCTGTTGACACATGGGGAGTTCAGTTTGACTTGTTGAACGACGCAGAATTTTTGAAAAAGGAAATGATTGAAGCTGCTGAGGCATGCGGAGCTACGGTGCTTAGCGTGCAAGCAAAGCAGTTTTCTCCTCAGGGTGCTACCGTACTGGTTCTTCTCTCGGAAAGCCACCTGTCCATTCATACTTATCCTGAGCGTGGTTTTGCTGCTCTGGATTGCTACACTTGTGGCGAGACAGTCGATCCGCAAGTTGCTATCGACTACTTGGTATCCGTGCTGAAGCCGGAGAAAACCTACGCGAAGAAACTCGTTCGCGGAATTGGTGAACTGCAAGTGATTGAGCCAGAAATCAAAGTGGCTGAAGTTGTGAGCAAGTAACAAACGGAAGAGTATTCAAGAGGTGCGGAACCACATTCCGCACCTCTTTTACGTGAGTGAGCGACATCATTACGGCTGTTTGACGGTCGCGCCCATATCGTGCAGGAGTCTGGTGAACTCCGTCGAGGTGTTCATCACTTTTTGTCCGGCCGTACCGCCTTCGTGCAAAAGATCGTTGGTGCGATTGGTGGCTTCCTGGTAAATTTGCGCATTGATCGCGCGTACCCGATCGAACACGGATGGCTCGGATGATACTTGCAGCTGCAAGGCAGGGGAAACAGCGCGGCAAGCCGAGTGCACCTGCTGTTCAATCACTTCTGCCTGAGGCTGGGCGAGGTTGTCCCGCACCTTGACGCCTATGACGGCGTCGTTGCCGCTGACGACCACTGTGGCCCGATCTACGCCGGGAACGTCGTCTGCCGCTTTCGTCAGCTGTTCAGCGAGGTTTTGATTGAAGCCGTTTGAGGTGTAGCCTTTCAGGTAGTTTTGCGCGTTGATTCCTTGTGTATAAGCGTTATGATCGTGCGCGATGCTGGATCGCGTCAGCGGTGTCTTCGAATACGAGCTGCTTTGCGTCTGCGCTCCTGTGTCGGGACCTGCTTTGGAAGTTGCGCACCCGACCAGCGCTGCTGCAATCAAACATAAGCCTGCTAAATAGCTCGGCCCTTTTTTCCTCATGGCAGACCACCTCCTGTCTATAGTATGGCGCTTGTGGCACATGCTAATCAGGAAGTGCTTTCCGTCAAAAAATGCCCATTGTGCCGGGTTTCACGACCTGTTAATATGGAAGGTATGCATAACAGAGGAGGTTCACATGAAGCGTCTTGACATACGCAACATCGCGATTATTGCCCACGTTGACCACGGGAAAACTACTTTGGTTGACAAGCTTTTGATTCAATCGGGCACATTCCGCAGCAATCAGCAGGTAGAGGAGAGAATGATGGACTCCAACGACCTGGAGCGGGAGCGCGGGATTACGATCCTGGCGAAAACGACATCCGTGAAATACAATGAGTTCACCATCAACATTTTGGATACCCCGGGCCACGCCGACTTCGGTGGCGAGGTAGAGCGGATCATGAGCATGGTGGACGGCGTTCTTTTGATTGTTGACGCATTTGAAGGCTGTATGCCACAAACGCGTTTCGTATTGAAAAAAGCGCTCGAAGCAAAAGTTACCCCAATCGTTGTCGTGAACAAGGTAGACCGCGACAATGCACGCCCTCAAGAAGTCATCAACGAAGTGTACGACCTGTTTATCGATCTGGACGCGACGGAAGATCAGCTGGAATTTCCGATCGTTTACGCTTCCGGTCTGCAAGGTATCGCAGGCATGGAGCCAGATAAGCTGGAAGGCGACCTTCGTCCACTCTTCGACACCATTGTTGAGCATATGCCTGCACCTGATGCCGACGAAGCGGCTCCACTCCAAATGCAAGTAACCATGCTGGATTACAACGACTTTTTGGGTCGTATCGGGATCGGCCGCATTTATCGCGGAACGATGAACGTAAATGAAATGGTATCTGTTACCACACGCGAAGGCGAAGTGAAAAAAGCGCGGATTCAAAAGCTGTTTGGCTTCTCCGGCTTGCAGCGCGTGGAACAAAAAACAGCAAGAGCGGGCGATATCGTAGCGATCGCAGGGATTGACGATATCAACGTCGGGGAAACGGTGTGCCATGCAGACCATCCAGACGCATTGCCATTGCTGAAAATTGACGAGCCAACGCTGCAAATGACTTTCCTGGTGAACAACAGCCCGTTTGCAGGTCGCGAAGGCAAGCACGTAACATCCCGCAAGCTGCGTGATCGCCTGATGGCGGAATTGGAGACAGATGTATCTCTTCGTGTCGAGGAAACAGATTCTCCAGATGCTTTCATCGTATCTGGGCGCGGCGAATTGCATCTGTCCATCCTGGTCGAAAACATGCGTCGCGAAGGCTTCGAGCTGGGCGTATCCAAGCCGGAAGTTATCGTGCGTATGGTCGATGGACAAAAAATGGAGCCGGCAGAGTTTCTCGTGATCGACGTACCAGAAGAGTACACCGGGCCAGTCATGGAGACGCTTGGCCAACGCAAGGCTGAGATGGTCAACATGATCAACAACGGCTTCGGTCAAGTTCGCCTGGAATTTATCATTCCATCCCGCGGTTTGATCGGCTACCGGACAGAGTTCTTGACGATTACTCGCGGCTACGGCATCCTCAACCACTCCTTCGACAGCTATCGTCCGCTGGTGCAAGGCGCGGTAGGTGGACGCCATGCCGGGGTGCTCATTTCCCATGAGACAGGCACAGCGACCACGTACGGACTGATGTCTGTAGAGGATCGCGGAATCATGTTCATCCAGCCTGGTACGGAAGTATACGAAGGCATGATCGTGGGCGAGCACAACCGCGACAATGACCTGACTGTGAACGTCTGCAAGGAAAAGCATGCGACAAACGTGCGTTCCGCAACGAAAGACGAGACGGTAAAAATGAAGACGCCACGTCTGCTGACGCTCGAAGAAGCTTTGGAATACTTGAATGACGACGAACTGTGCGAGGTAACTCCGCATTCCGTTCGCCTGCGCAAAAAGTATCTGAACAAATCGGATCGTGAGCGCTATGAAAAACAAAGACGCTGGGAAGCACAACCGCAAGCCTAAGCGTGAATAACAAGAAAGCCGCTTTGCCCTGACCGGGACGAAGCGGCTTTTTTGACTTTGGTTGATCTACAAAAGACTTTCGATGTCGACTGCAAGCTCTTCCGGTTGCACGCGGGCGCCGATGCGCTTGGCCACCTGTCCGTCCTTGTCGACGAGAAATTTTGCGAAGTTCCATTCGATATCTTCGCTTTCGCCTTCCGGTGCGTGTGCTTTCAGGTGCTGGTACAAAGGATGGGTGCCAGGGCCATTGACCTCAAGCTTGGCAAACAACGGGAAGGTCACGCCGTAGTGACTTTCGCAAAAGGAAGCGATCTCTGCTTCGCTGCCTGGTTCTTGACCCGCAAACTGGTTGCAAGGAAAGCCGAGCACGGCAAAGCCTTTGTCCTTGTATTTTGTGTACAGTTCCTGAAGTCCTTTGTACTGCGGAGTCAAACCGCACTGGCTGGCCGTGTTGACGATCAGAAGCACTTGTCCTTTGTAAGCGGCAAGCGTCGTCTCTTCTCCGGAAATCGTTTGGACGGCAATATCGTACAAGCTCATTGGATTCCCACCTTTTTGGCATACTTGACTTGTCCATCATAGCATGTTCGCCCAAAAATAGGCAGTAACTGGCGCGTGCCAAAGTGTGTGCCGATCTATTTTGACAAATGAAACGGTTACCTGATAAAGTAAAAAGGATACATAAAAATGTGGAAACAGAATAAGAGGATGCAAAAGAAACAGTCGATTCCCGCATGTGAAACGAGAAATCCTTTTGCGTTACAGGAGAGATCAGGATGGACTGGATACAGCTTGCTTCAACTTACGTACCCGCCAACCCGGATCAGCTCACGGCGTTTGACAGCTTCCGCCTGTGGGCAGACCATAACCGGGCTTGGATCTTGTTTGTGCAATTGATTATCGTGTACTACCTTGGATTTGCAACCCGCATTCGCATGCCGATTTTGAAAACATTGCTTTTGTACATTTTGCTGTTCGCAGGTGCGCTTATTTTTGCCATTCTTGATGTCCAGCTGCCGGTGAAGAGCGCGATGCTGGTTGCCATTGCGATTTTGGTCGTTGTGAAATTGCGCATCAAGCCGGAGCAAACAGAGCGAAAGTGAGGATTTCTCATGAAGCGTGAAGATGCCCTTTTTAACTGGCTGCAAATTCAGGTTGTGGCAGAAGCCCGCCCCGACGATCGGTCTGCGCTCGACACTGCCGCGTTTTTTGCCCAGCTGTTGCTGGAGGATCATGCCATCAGCGAGCTTTCGTACCGGGTGGAAAACGGCTGGTATCATTTGTCGGGCAAGCAGGAAGCGGGTACGGTAGATAACCGCTATCCCGCGGAAGCGGTGGAGAGCCTGCTGGCTGCGATTGAAAACGAGCCGAAATTCAACTGTTGATGAGCGAAACAAAAAGACTCCCGAAGCCTTGGGGACGAATCCGAGGCTTGCGGGAGTCTTTTTTTATTGAGGTGCGGGTGATTAGCCTCAAAACAAACTGGTTCTGCAAGCGGAAAATGGGCCATTAGGAGTGGTTTTCTTCCGGATGCAACTTTTGAAAAAAATGCGCCGTCTGTATGGTTGCCCTGGGCACAGAGGGAATGACTGGCAGAATAGAGGGGGAACAACAATGAAAAAAATCATGACCAGGCCCGTTTTGGCTGTCGTAACAGCGGCGGGACTCATCGGTTGCCTGACACCGCTTCTGGCGGACGCAAGCTCGACAGGAGCAGCCGAAACATCCAAGGTAGTCATGAATGAGCAAGGACAGAAAGCGACCCGATATCAGCTCAAGGAGCTTGTCCAAAGCGATCCGGCTACGCTGAACACGCTCCTGAAAACACAGGCAGACCATCTGTACATTATCGTCGATAAAATTAATTTGAACGTAAAGTTGCAATCGTATATGGAAACGAACAAGGCGGAATGGGAGCGGATTTATCGCGACTACTACAACGACATCTGGCTGGAAGTGCGCAGCCCGAAAGCGGATGAGCAACTGGTCAGCGTGAGCGCCCAGACGAAAAGCGACAAGGTGTACATCAAAGGTCTTGTGACACCGGACGTGACCAAGGTGGTCGTGACCAAGCCGAACGGTGATATCATCGAGACGGTGCCGACCAGCGAGCACTCGTTTACCGTCAGCTTCCCTGCCGTCGGTACGTCCGCCGAGCAGTATGTGACTGTTCAGGCTTTTGCGGGAAGCGTGCTTGCCGACACGGAGAAAGTAAAGCTCGTAGCGCAAACGGAAGAGGACAAAAACAGGCTGCTCCATATGTTCACGGTTTATGACGCGAAAAAAGCAGAGTGGCAAGTCAAAGGGATTGTCAAGCACGGGGCGGAGCGGGTTGTCGTCACGTATAACGGCGTGCGAAAAGAGGCCAGCCTGAAAAAGCTGCTCGATAACGTTGACAGCTTCAGTGTGACTTTCGAGAATCCGACGACGGATGCCAAGAGCAGCAAGGCTGTGATCGAAGTGTATGAGGCCGGGAAAAAGGTGGACGAGGACTCGATTGCGATTGAGCCGAAAAAGACACCGGACAACAATCCGGAAGTAGACTACAGCATTGCGGGCACAGCTGTGCACGACATAAAGAAAAAGCAGATCGAACTGAAAGGTACCGTCAAGGGCTGGGACAAAAAGCAAAAGGCGAAGCTTTTCGCGATTAAACCAGACGGCAAGAAAAAAGAGATCAAGCCCAATGACAAGGGCGAGTACACGCTGGAATTGACGTACAAAGATCGCTCGTACACGGCCAAAGCGATTCAGCTTGAACTGTATGTAAAAGACAAGCTGGTCAAGCAAGCAGACATCGTCCTGAGCACGAAGGTCATCGTCGCGCCGCCTGAGCATGATGAGGATGAGAAGAAGCACAAGCATCCGAATGGCAAAGCGTACGGCTTCTGGAAGAAACACGATGGCAAATGGGACGATGACGATCGGGACGACGATGACCGCGATCGTGACGAAGATGACGACGATCGTGACAAAAAGAAAGACAAGTAGCTGCTGTTACGGCTGTTTGTAAGTCTGGACGTAATCGACCAGTTCGCGGATGTAGTCGCCGAGGATCGGGATCGAGAGAAATTGTGTCAGTAGCGAACCGAGCAGTGCGAGAACGATAGCAGTCCCAATCGTCAAACCAAGACCCCGGGCAAGACCTGCGAGGAAATTGATCCAGAGCAGCTTGCGCGGGGCTGTGTAATTTTGGATGACATCAGCAAGCCGGATATCCTCCAAAAACATGGCGATCTTATCCATGCGCTCGTTCATTTTCCGCACTTCCTGAAGCTCGTGGAGGACTTGATCTATTTTGTGCATGAGCCGATCTGTAGGCGTAGGAGCCACTTGTTTCAACCTCCTTGTTCCTGGAAGCATTGTTTTCTACCAGTTTAGGGAAAAAGCCGACCAGAATCAAGGCGGGGAGGAAAGGTTTGCCTCCGGCTTGCGGGAGGGGTACAATAGACGTACAAAAGTATACGAGGAGGCATCCGAATGGCTGAAACCGTATCCCAAACCTTATCGGAAGAACTGTTCGCGCTCCTGCAAAAAGAGCGCTTTGTGACGTTGGCCACAGTCGATCACGAGACAGGTGCGCCATCCGTCAGTTCCTTGTCCTGGACTTTTGCTGTGAACAGCGGACTCATCCGTTTTGCTGTAGACAGCCGCTCCCGCATTCTCGCCAATATCGCCAAAGAACCGCAGGTCGTGCTGCATTTGATCGGGGCAGGCTCTTCTTTTGCGATCAACGGGCGCGCCGAGCTAAAGGCAGAACGGCTGGAAGGGGTTCCCCTGAAGCTTGCGATGGCGGAGATTGCGATTGACTCTGTCAGAGACGTGATGTTTTACGGTTCGCGCATATCCGTAGAGCCTCAGTACGAAAAGACATACGACAAAAATGCCGCAGCGAAGCTGGACAATCAGGTCATGGACGCCTTGAAAAAAGCGTAGGCGCGGTTGTCACACTCTTGTGGAAAATCTTGTTGACAAGAAACAGCGCTATCCTTTAGTATTAGGTCATTCAAATTGAATAGCAAACTTCTTATCCAGAGAGGCGGAGGGACTGGCCCGATGATGCCCGGCAACCAATCACCTGTATGTTCGTTCATACGGGGAGATAATGGTGCTAATTCCTGCAGAGTTTTTTAACTCTGAAAGATGAGAAGGTCTTGCTTACGGCGACGTAAACAAAGCCTTCTTTCAGAGGAAAGGGGGCTTTTTTCATGCCCCTCGACATCATTGGAGGGAGAGAATTACGGTATGAGACTGGAAACAAAATTGATTCAGGCAGGCGTAGGCAAAGATGAGAAAACGGGTGCGGTGAGCTTCCCCGTCTACTACGCTACCGCTTATCGCCATCCGGCGCTGGGACAGAGCACAGGTTTTGACTATACGCGGACGGCGAATCCTACCCGTTCTGTTTTGGAAGAGACAATCGCTGAGGCAGAGGGAGGCGATGCCGGCTTTGCCTGCGCGTCCGGGATGGCGGCAGTCCATACGGTAATGGGGTTGTTTTCCCAAGGCGATCACCTCATCGTATCGCTCGATTTGTACGGCGGGACGTATCGCTTGTTTGAACAAGTGCTTTCCCGTTACGGGCTTGCTTTTACTTACGTAGATTTGCGCGATCTGGAAGCGGTGAACAAGGCGCTGCGCGCAGAGACGAAAGCGATTTTCGTCGAGACGCCGACCAATCCGCTCATGCAGATTACAAATATTCGTGAAATAACCAGCCTGGCCAAGCAACACGGGCTTTTGACGATTGTAGACAACACGTTCATGACTCCTTATTGTCAACGCCCGCTAGAGCTTGGGGCTGATGTGATTTTGCACAGCGCAACGAAGTATTTGGGCGGACACAACGATGTGCTGGCAGGGTTGATCGTTACAAAGGGCGAGGAGTTGTCGGAAAAAATCCGGTTTTTGCACAATTCGATCGGCGCCGTGCTGGGGCCGCAGGATAGCTGGCTTCTGGTGCGCGGCATGAAAACGTTGGCGCTGCGCATGGACAGACACCAGTCGAATGCGCTCGCGGTAGCGAAAAAGCTGAAAGAACATCCAGCCGTTGCCGAAGTGTTTTATCCCGGACTGGAAGAGCATCCCGGGCATGAGATTCAGGCGAGCCAGGCGAGCGGATACAGCGGCATGGTTTCGTTCCGGGTACGCTCCCAGGAGCAGGTGGGCTTGTTTCTGCAAAATTTGCGCGTCGTCTCCTTTGCGGAAAGTCTTGGCGGGGTAGAGTCGTTGTGTACGTACCCGGCGACACAGACTCACGCAGACATCCCTGAGGAAGTGCGGGCGTATGTCGGCGTGTGCGATCGATTGCTGAGGCTTTCGGTGGGGATTGAACATCCGGATGATTTGATCGCTGATTTGTTTCAAGCGTTGGATGCAAGTCTCGTCGTTGGGGGGGCTGTTCGATGAATTTCGCGACAAAAGTTTTGCATGGCTCCACAGGCATCGATCCGTTTACAGGTGCGTCGTCGGTTCCGATTTACCAGGCTTCCACTTTTCATCAGTTTGATATCGATCAGCCGGGCACATACGATTACGCCCGCTCGGGGAACCCGACGAGACATGCGCTGGAAGAAGCGATCGCCGCACTCGAAGGCGGAGCGCGCGGGTTCGCCTTTTCTTCCGGCATGGCGGCCATTTCCAGTGTGTTCATGCTCTTTTCGGCGGGCGATCATATCGTGGTCGCGGAAGATGTGTACGGCGGCACTTTCCGTTTTCTGACGAGAGTGCTGTCGAGAATGGGAATTTCCGTCACGTTTGTGGATGCGACACAGACGGAAGCGGTGCGCGCGGCGATCACTCCGGCTACCAGAGGGGTCTATCTGGAAACTCCGTCCAATCCGACGTTGAAAGTGACCGATATCGCTGCCGTTTCCGCCATTGCGAAAGAGCATGACCTGCTCGTCATCGTGGACAACACGTTCCTGACGCCGTACTATCAGCGGCCATTGGAGCTGGGGGCGGATATCGTCATCCACAGTGCAACCAAGTTTATCGGCGGCCACAGCGACGTTGTCGCGGGTCTGGCGGTAACCCGCGATGAAGCGCTCGGCGAACAGCTGTACCTCATCCAAAACGGCATGGGAGCCGTTCTCGGCGTTCAGGATTGCTGGCTGGTCATGAGAGGGCTGAAGACGCTCAAAGCGCGTCTGGATGTCAGCACGAAGTCTGCCGGAGTTTTGGCGGAATGGCTTTCTTGCCACCCCGAAGTGAGCCGCGTCTACTATACAGGCTTGGCTGAGCATCCGGGACATCTCGTTCAGCAAAAACAGGCGAGCGGCCACGGCGCCGTATTGTCTTTTGACGTCGGGAGCCGCGAGCGGGCAAAAGCGTTGTTTGACCGCGTAAAGCTGCCGATTGTAGCGGTCAGTCTTGGCGCGGTGGAGACGATTCTCTCGTATCCGGTCATGATGTCGCATGCGGCGATGCCGGCAGAGGAGCGGCAAGCTCGCGGCATTACAGACGGTTTGATCCGGTTGTCCGCAGGTCTGGAAGACGCGGACGATTTGCTGGCAGACTTGAAACAGGCTTTGGAAGCACTGCCGCCATTGCCATCCGCGATTCCAAGCAAAAAAGAGGCATACTCCCGGGTGTAACGACCCGGGGGCTATGCCTCTTTTTTCTTATGGAGTGCCAGTGCGATTTACGTTGATTTTTCCTTGCGGGGTACGCCCATTGTTGTTGATCTGTTGTTGCTGATTTTCCTGCGCCGGTGTTTCTTCGCGCTTTCTGACATCTCGCGGCAGTTGCGGAATGATCCGTCCGACGATGTCGGCCAATTCCTCTGCGAAGCCGGAGATCGGGTGGCCTCTGCGAATGTCTGCCGCCATTTCTTTCAGCCGCTGAACGATGTCCGGGTCGGCTGTTACGACGGCATTGGCCCCCTGCGGGTCTTCTTTCAGCGCTTCTGCCACGGTGTACTTGATGACGCCGACTTCCGGTCGATCCAATTGGGCGTCTACATCGATCCCGACGACGGCGTATTTGCCAATCACGACGGCTGTGGCGCCATTGACTTTTTTCACGCGAGTAGCCAACTGGACGAGACGGTCGGCGGTCGCCTGCGAAGATTGGTTGTAAGCTGGTTCCGGTGCCGTTTGCTGAACGCGCTGGGTATGGGGCGCTTGCTGTTGGTTGGGTTGTGGCGCAGCCTGGTTCGCTTTGTTGCCCGCCATGCACCCTGACAAAACAAGGCTCGCACCCAGGCAACCAATGATGATCCGTTTCACACGCATACTCCCTTTCCCCGTAGTGCCTCCGATCAGGAGGGCAGGTTACCTGTATTTTGTTCCCCTCCGCCCCATTTCATTCTGCCAAGGGTCGTCTATCTCTGTTCGACCGAACATAGACTGTAGTACATCACGTCGCCACAATTGAGCATCCCTCCAAAAATTGCATACCGTATATAAGAAGGGTAATAGGAGGCGAGATTTTGAAGAAAATCTACGTACTGGACACCAACGTACTCCTGCAAGATCCACGGGCGATGTTCTCTTTCGCTGACAACGAAATTGTCATACCCGCAGTGGTGTTGGAAGAAATCGATTCCAAAAAGCGGTACATGGATGAAATTGGCCGCAACGCACGGTACGTATCGCGGCTCTTTGACAGTTTTCGTGAGCTGGGTCATTTGCACAAAGGCATTACCCTGGAGACAGGCGGGCTCTTTCGGGTGGAGCTGAACCATTCTTCGCTCCATCAGTTGCAAAAGCAATTTACGGAAATGACGAACGACAACCGCATTTTGGCGGTCGCACTCAATTTGCAGGAGGAGGAGAACCAATCCCCACAGCCCAGACCCGTCATTTTGGTGAGCAAGGATGCGCTCATGCGTGTGAAGGCAGATGCCTTGAACATTTCAGCGGAAGATTTTCTTTCGGATCGCGTCGTAGGTGAATTTTCCAGCATCTACACCGGCTATCAAAAGATGATGGTAGCCTCGGAGATCATCAAGTCTTACTACGCGACGCGCAAGCTTCATCTGGCTACCTGTTTCCCTCGCTATCGCTTTTATCCGCACCAGTTTCTCGTATTGAAGGACGAGTGCAACCCGTCCATTTCCGCGATTGGAAAAGTAGACCCTGACGGCAAAACTTTGGAAATGCTTGTATCAGATGACGATCCGATTTGGGGCATCCGGGCCCGAAATGTGCAGCAAAGAATGGCGACAGAGCTGTTGCTGCGAGATGATATTCCGCTCGTGACCATGACGGGGAAGGCGGGAACAGGCAAGACGTTGCTGGCTTTGGCTGCGGGGCTGCTGCAGATTGAAGATCAGCAAAAGTACAAAAAGCTGTTGGTAGCAAGACCTATCGTTCCTTTAGGAAAAGACATCGGTTATTTGCCCGGCGAGAAAGAAGAGAAATTGCGGCCGTGGATGCAACCGATTTATGATAATTTGGAATATTTATTCAACACAAAGCGCCCAGGCGATCTCGACAAAATTTTGGCGGGAATGGGCAGCTTGCAAGTAGAAGCGTTGACCTACATTCGCGGCCGCTCCATTCCGGGACAGTTTATCATTATTGACGAAGCGCAAAACCTGACCAAGCACGAAGTAAAAACGATTTTGACCAGGGTAGGCGACGGCTCGAAAATCGTTTTGATGGGCGACCCGGAGCAGATCGACCATCCGTATTTGGACGAAAGCAACAACGGTCTGACTTATGTAGTGGAAGTATTCAAAGACCAGAAGCTGGCCGGGCATATCCGCCTGGAAAAAGGCGAGCGGAGCGTGCTTGCACAACTCGCGGCCGATTTGTTGTAAAAAGCGTGTATGAAAATCGTTTTGCGGACCATACTATAGTTGTCGAGCCCGTCAGATTCATGTAGCAAACGGCGAAATGCCTTGCAGGAGGCGAAGATCCGTGGATAATCATGAATTAGCAATCGACGAAAGTCGAATGGAAATAAGCCGAGTTCTTGGGTAACCTAATCTCTTCAGGGAGGTTGAAGTGCCAAAGAGAATAACCGGTAAAACCCCATAAGCAATCGGGCTCGACAAAGAACCGCTCCCAATCTGGGGGCGGTTTCATTTTTGCTTGGTAAGAGGGCCATAAAAAACGCGAAAAACCGTGGGAATGGTTCCGCGTTTTGCTTTGTTGGCGAATGAGTCAAAAAGTTAAGCGTTGGAATGGGCGATTGCTTTGCGCAAAGCGGAAATGGTGCCGATGTGCATGCCCTCATGGAACAGGGTGAAGACCATCATCTCGCCATACGTGTTCATGACACCTTTGTCACCCAACTGGAACGGTTTGGGCAGCGGGTCATTCAGTTTCGTTTGCAACTGTTCTTTTACCCGGGCGTGCTGCTCCTTCAATTGTGCCGCCAGCTCCTCGATGGATGGCACATCGCCTTGCCAGTCTGCGGGCTTTGTGCCGGGGCTGAACAAAGCGGCATACGACGGAGGACATTTCATTTCGGCTGGTCCGAACAACAAGTAATCCTGCGTGAGCAAGATGTGGCCGATATTCCAGTGAATGTTGTTTTTGAATCCTGCCGGAACAATCTCTGCCTCTTGCTCGGATGTTTTGGACAAGCCTTCAAGAAACATGCCGCGAATCATATCATACTGATTCCATACAAATGAGTAATCCTGCATGACAAAACCACCTTTCATCCATTTCCATTCTTCTCCATGTTACCGTAAAAAAACGATTCAGAAAACAAGCGCTCGCTATTTTTTGCAAGGTTGTCCCGCTGCCTTCATACACATGTAAAAAGGAGGGAGCGCATATGGTCACGTTGGACTCATCCATCGCCTTTTTTGTGTATGTGACGGCTGTTTCCAGTGCGGCGGCAGGTGTGACGGAAGCGTTCAAATCGATTATTCCGTTCTTGTCGACGGACTATGAGCCGAAGGAAGATTGCTGGGAGGATCAAAACCATGCGGCGCGGCTGATGAATTACAAGCGATTTTTCAACCTGCTCATCTCTGTTTTGGCGGCAGGCGTCATTTTTGGCATGCTCGGTCTGGACCCCGCCCTGATCTTGACGGGCGCACAGACGGCGTATGTCGAAGACCCGTGGCAGGTGGGAACGTGGCTGTGGGGCATCGTCGCGGTGTTCGGCTCGCCGTTTTTCGCTTCCGTCCTGAAAATTTTGGAAGGCTTCAAGCAATCGGTCAATCACAATCAGCCACCCAATCGCCCGCGGCAAAAAGTAAGCGGTCCGCGGGAGTGAGCACAACCTGGTTGAACCGTGCTTGCAGCGTGCGGTAAGATAGCAAAAGTACATACCGCAAAGTAGGTGGGCACGTTGAAATGGCAAAATTCATTCCGAATGCTTGGACTGTTTGTACTGCTTGCTTGTATGCTGGCAGCCTGTTCGTCGCAAGCAGGGCCAGCCGGGGCGTTTGATCCGGAAAATCAGCAGGAATATGGCGTCAGCGGGGTTTACCTCGGCCAAAACATCAAGGAAGCGATGGACTTGCTAAAGCCGACCAAAGCCGATTTTATGGACATGATCTCCCGCGAAAGCTATACGGTGGAGAGAATGGCAAAAGGCGAGGGCGAGGCGGTCATGGGCATGCTTTTGATCGATCGCACACAGCTGCTCGTCAAGGTCAGAAAAGGCGAACTGATCTCGATCATGCTGGGCGGCGTGGCAAAAGAAGATGCGGCACGCTTTCAGACGCTCCGCGGGCTGTCCATGTACGACAGCAAGGAACAACTGAAAAAATTGTACGGCGAAGGGTCCGGAGAAACCGAGGTTGTGTACGAAGGCAGCAAATATACGGCCAACTTCGGCGTCTCGGGCGGTCAGGTAGTCTGGTTCCGCTTTGACAGCAAGTAGTCGTCTCGGCAAAAAAGCAGGCGGGTTCTCCAAAAGGGAGCCCGCCTGCTTTTTTATGCGCGGCGCGAAGGCACGTTACGACAAAGCCAGAAAGTCCAGCTTGACCTTGTATGCCTTGGCGATCCCTGCGGCAAGCTCCGCCAGATTGCTGTCGATGAGGTAGATGGTATCCGCTTGATCCGCCTGGGGGATCGTGCCCTTGACATGCTCCTTCCATTGCTCGGCCGCTGCCCAGCGATCGTCGGGCGAGCCGGAGTTTTTATCTGCCGTAAACAGCGCGACTTGATCTGCATAAACAAACGTATGGCCATTTTCCGTGACGAAGCCGATATCAGCCCCCTCGTCTATTACGGCTTGGGGAGGAAGCAGCAGCAAGGAGAACTCCTCCCCAAGCATGTTGGATTTTTGCAAGATCGCCGCAAGCTTGTCCCGCTCTTCTTCGCTCTCGACAATAAAAAGCAGTTTGTCCCGAGCAAAGACATTGACATGGTCTCCGATTTTATGTATGACTTGAGCATAGAACCCGGGCAGTTTCCCGGCGGGGATCGCAAGCTCGATTCCGTACATATGTCGCATATCCTTCATCCTTTTCGCAAGCTTTCTTTTTATCGTATCAAAAAATCAGGGAGGTTCCTATTCTTATGAGCGACCAACATCTCGCCGTCCAATCTTTTGCCTTGGGAGGCTTTCAAACAAATGCTTACGTCTTGACCAACAAAGAAACAAACGAAACGATTGTCATTGATCCAGGCATGCAGCCAGAGCGGCTGCTCCAGGAAATTGCCGGTAAAAACGTCGTAGCGATCTTGTTGACCCATGCGCATCTCGACCATATCGGAGGGCTGAATCAAGTAAGAGCGCTGACCAAAGCTCCGGTGTACATTCATCCGCTCGAACAAGAGTGGCTGACCAATCCTGATCTGAACGGGTCCAGCCGCTGGGGACTGCCTGAGCCGATTGTTTGCGAGCGTGCAGAGCATGAGCTTGCCGATGGTCAAACGCTTGCTCTGGCTGGTTTCGACATCCAGGTGCTGCATACGCCCGGGCACTCTCCGGGAAGCTGTTCCTTTGTGATCGGAAAGCATTGCTTTGGCGGGGACGTCCTGTTCCAGCAAAGCATCGGCCGTACCGATTTGTTCGGAGGCGACTACGAGACGCTGATGATCAGCATTCAAGACAAGCTGTTTGAGCTGGAAGATGACACCATCGTCTACCCTGGACACGGTCCCAAGACGACGATTGACTACGAAAAAACGTACAATCCGTTCGTGACAGGCATGCTGCGCTAAAAGACTTCACGATTGTTTATGAGGCAAAAGAAGAGGAAATGGCTTGCAGACGGCGAAAAGGAAGTGGGTTACATTATCGCTAAAGGAGCTATTGTCATGAAGCAAACATGGAACAAGTGGGTCATCATCACAGCGTTAGGCTGTATGAGTCTGGCCGGATGTGTCCCGCCAGCAGCCCCTGATAGCCACGCTTCCAAGGCTCCTGTCCTGCAAGTGAGTCCGTCCGACAATGCCACGCCGCAGACAGCAGAGGAACCGACTACTGACTCGCCATCCGATACAGTCCCCCCAACTGGGGAAGCGCCGCCATCCCGTTTTCCGGAACAGCGGATTTCGCTTCTCGCGGTCGGGGATATCATGGTTCACCAGGAGCAAATGGATGCCGTCTGGAACCCGGCGACCAAAACGTATGACTTCCACAAGTTTTTTCCTTACGTCACGCCGCTGTTTCAGCAGGCTGACTGGGTAATCGGCAATCTGGAAACGACGATGAGCGGCAGTCAGGCCCGCTACTCGGGATATCCGATGTTCAATTCCCCGGAATCTTTGGGGCAGACATTGAAGGAAGTCGGTTTCACTGCGGTAACGACTGCGAACAACCACTCGATGGATCGCAAAGAGCAAGGCGTGCTGCAAACGCTCAAGTACCTCGATCAGGCGGGAATTTTGCACACAGGGACGTTTGCCAGTGCCAAAGAGCGCGACGAGCCGCTGCTTTTGACCAAGGACGGATTTACGCTCGCTCTGCTTTCCTATACGTACGGGACGAACGGAATCGCCATCCCCAAGGACAAGCCATACCTCGTCAACCTGATTTCGCCTGAGTTGATGAAACAGGACATTGCCCGTGCGAAAGAAAAGGGAGCCGATCTCGTTGCCGTCGCCCTGCACTTTGGGGTCGAGTATCAGCGGTTGCCGAATGCGGAGCAGATTAAGACAGCCGAGCTGTGCTTGACCTACGGTGCCGACTTGATTTTGGGGGCGCATCCGCACGTGGTTCAGCCGTACGAATGGAAAACCGTTACGCGGGAGGACGGCACACAACACAAAGGCTTGATTACGTATTCGCTGGGGAACTTCGTCTCTGCCCAGAGATGGGATTACAAAGATGTCGGCGCGATTCTCAAGCTTACGCTGCACAAGGACGAGTCTGGAAAGGCGAGTATCGAACAGGCGGAAATGCTGCCGACCTACGTTCATTTTTTCCGCAAAAACAACAAGCGCAATTATGTCGTTTATCCCGTGGCGGAGACATTGGAGGGATTGCAGCGCGGGGAGAAGTATCCGGGCCTCACGAAAGAAGCGATCCAGTACATGACCCGCTTGCAAAAGGAGATGCCTGTTCACATGAATATGGCTGTTTCCAAGAAAAAAGCCAGCTAACCGTTAGCTGGCCTTATTTCTTTCCGAAGCCGAAGGGGAGATTCAATTTCAGTTGAAGCTTCAGCTCTTCGTTTTGCAGGCTGATTCCTTGCACCTGAATATTCGGGGAGATTAGCTCGGGGTAGAAGCCGAGGTCGTACGTCTTTTCCATTTCGTCGACAGTTGCTTGCGGCAGGGCGAACCCGTCGAAATAAAGCTCCGTGATGTGGAACTTCAACTGGGTAGGAGAGACAAGCTCGTAGTTGCCGACCAGCCGAAGCTCCATGTGGTCATACGTGCCTTCGACAGTCAGCTTGTCGTTTTCAAAAGAAAAACGGGATTGCTTGAACAATTCGTCTTTTTGCATCAAAAACTGGTTGAAATCGCTCTGCTTGATCGTCAGCGTGTGCGAGAAGAAGCCGTCGGACTGAATCCGGTCAGGCGTGGCCAACTCCGGTACTTGCACCATCACTTTGGCCAGCATGCCAAAAAACGTCTGGAAAGCGGGCAAGCCGCGTTTTTCCCAATCATTGATCAGATGATCCATCAGCGCTTCCACGGTGGTAGGATCGTCAAGCTTTTGCACGTTTTTTTCTTTTTCCGCCTGAATGGCGATCATCTCCGCCAATTGCAGCTCGTATTTTTTGCGGAGGTCCTGGAGCAGAGTGAGTCGTGCTTGCTTGTCTGTCTGCATCGTGGCAAGCTTCACTCGCTCGGCGTGGTACGTCTGGAGCCGATTCATATCATACTCGTACACGAGCTGGTAGAAATCGAACATCAATAAAAACTCATTGAAATTTTCCGCATTGAGTAAAAGCGTGAGAAGATTGGCGCGTTCACCCATGTAATAAGCCCGTGCCACCTCGCCGGCATGGCGCTGCATCGCTTCAATCACCAGCTTTTGGCGTTGCAGGTCCAGATCGATTTGAGCGATATCCCGATAGGTTCGCGTCTCTTCATCCTTGAGCAAGGTGAGAGTTCGCTCCAGTTCTTTTTGGGTAAAATGCTGCTGCAAGATCAACTGCTCCAGCGGAATTGCAGTCTCTTCCTGGGCGAACACAGTCAGCGGACATACAAGCAGGAACAAGACGAGCAAAAATTTACGCATGTTTTCACCTTTTGCTTTCATGATGGAAGTCGCTTGCCTTTCCACATTGTATGACTTCTTTTTCGTATTATAGCCTTATCAGGTTGAATTTGGATAGCAGGAGAAGAGCCCATGGATATAAACGCTATGATTCGCCGTGAAATGGAAAGCCAGGAGGGAGGCGCGATCCCATTCGCACGCTTTATGGAGCTGGCCCTCTACCACGACTCCTACGGCTATTATATGTCGGACTTGCCCAAGGTAGGCAAAGATGGCGATTTTTTTACCAGCGCGACCGTACACGCTGTCTTCGGGGAAACATTGGCGGATGTCGTGATAAAGCTGTGGAGCACCGCGGCGATTGAGCAGCCTGCGCTCGTTGAAATCGGAGGCGGGACTGGCTCCTTGTGCAAAAGCATGCTTGCCCGCATACAGGAAGCAGCGCCAGATGTGTACGCCAAGCTTACGGTTGTGTTGATAGAAGCAAGCCCGTATCATCGCCAAAAACAGCAAGAGGCCCTTTGCGAGCACGAGGTGCGCAAAATATGGTACTCGTCACTGGAAGAAGCAGCGCAAGCAGGCGGGCTAGAAGGGGTGATCGTGTCCAATGAATGGCTGGATGCCTTTCCCGTCCATTTGGCGCAAAAGACGAAAACGGGTTGGAAGGAAGTAGCGGTGACATGCGAGGAGGGGCAGTTCACGGAGGTGCTGCAAGAGCCGGGAGCCACGCTTTTGAACAGCCTGACAGAAATCGAGGCTGCTACCGCGATGCCAAACGGGATGCGCATCGAGGTGAATCTCGGGTTGGAACAGGCGGCGCAGCAGGTCGGACGCTTGCTTGCCAAAGGCTACGTGATGACGATTGATTACGGCGACAGACAAGAGGAGTTGTATCATGCCAGCCGGAAAAACGGGACACTGATGTGCTACTACCGCCATCAAGCCCACGATAATCCGTACATTCACGTCGGCGAACAAGATATAACGGCGCACGTCAATTTTTCCGCATGGAGCCGTTTTGGCGAAGCGGCGGGGTTGCGAGAGGTTTTGTATATGCGCCAGGATAAATTTTTGCTCCAGAGCGGCCTTTTGACCAAAGCGGTCGTCCATCACGATACAGACCCGTTTACAAGTGTCGCGATGAAACGCAACCGGGCGTTGTTGCAGTTGATTGATCCTGCCGGGCTGGGCGGACGGTTTCGAGTCATGATCCAGCAAAAAGGCGTGGAGAACAGCCTGGATACGGCAAGCTTTTTCAGGTCGTTTGCATAAAAAAAGATGCTCGCAGATGAGCATCTTTTTTTCTTACATCATCAGTTGCATGAAAGCGTGTTCTTGCGGGCCTACAGGCATTACGAAGAACGTGTAGTACGTGAACCCTACAAAAGACAGGAACATGAAGCCGAAAAAAATGTTCAGATACACTCGCTCAGTCAGGCTCATGTAGCTCAACGCTACGAAGAATGCTGTAAGACCGAAGAAGATGAGCGACATTGGGTACAGACCGCCCCAGAACGCCATCAGCGCGATAACGATGGTCCAGAAACCAAGCACGCGATACATACGATCCATTTGTTGTCCCCCCTTTTTGCCTAGATCGGTAAGATTTACAAGATTCCTACCCCATTATAAAGGACAGGCGAAGACGTGTAAACGATAAAGGTATGACGGATTTGGGGCGAAGGAAAACGCTTCAAATCACCGTCCGGGTGAGGATCATTCTCAATAATGGATAACCGTATAGTTGCACGATTTGCAGCCCCTGATCATCGAGCCATCCTCACGTAATTCAATCTTCCCTAAGTACGTTTCGAATATTCCCATGAGCAGAGCGTTATGCATCTCGCAAACCGCGCGCGGATATTTTTTGGCCGTGTCGGAAAACGTGCAGTTGTTTACACGAAAACGAAGGGTGCCTTCGTCCAGCTTTTCAATATCGGGTTTCAATCCCTGAGCAACGACGAGTCGATGGATCAGGTTCAATTTCTCTTCCAAAGTAGCCGTTTGCAGATTCAATCCGCTTTGGACAACCGCCCGTTTCGCCATCTCTGTACCAATGCGATGCCCCATATTGATCAGAGCGGCTTCGCCCGCCTCGCCGAGCGACAGCAGGCTTTCGATTGCGATATCGGCCAGAAGCTGATAGTCGCGAGGTGGGAACTGGAGGCTCACCACCTGTTCAGACAGGGAATACAATCGACTGGGACGTCCACCTTTGCCACTTTTGTCCGAGACGGCTGTGAGCAAATTCACGTCCTCCAGCTTTGTCAGATGCAGGCGGGCCACATTCGGATGGATGGAAAAGTGGTCTGCGACATCCTGGACAGTGATTGGATCTTTGCTGTACGCGACAAATTGGTAAATGGAGAAGCGGGTGGGGTCTGCCAAAGCACTGGTTAACTTATGCGCGTCGTGGTCCATGCCGGATACCCCTTTCTCAAGTGACAAACCGTGTTCCATATTTGTTTGAAAAAATTTCACATCCACATAAGTGTATCCGATTTTGTTTGGCTTGTTAAGGTGGCAGTGTGCTATAACAACACATCCCCCAAATTTTCTGCCTAGTTTTTAGATTAACTACTATTGACATAGTGTTTATTGTAGATTTATAATCCAAAGTAAGGAAAGAATTTTTATTAGCTTACTTTTTGTGAGTTAATAGCTCAAAGCAATTGCATCCGGCAATTGGCAAAAGAGCACATGGAAACACCAAGAATACACGAAACCAAATGGGTATAGATGAGATGGAGGGGTAACCGATGGCAGTTGCTGAACGTACTCAAACACAAAAATTAACGTTTTTCACGTATCCGAGCTGCACATCCTGTCGCAAAGCCAAAGCATGGCTGGCAGAGAATGGCGTCAATTACGAAGAGCGTCACCTGTTTAAAAACCCGCCGACAGCCGAAGAGCTGCTCGACATCATCAAAATGACGACAAACGGACTGGACGAGATTTTGTCCACGAGAAGCCAACGCTTCAAAAACTTGGACGTCGATATTAATGACATGTCTGTCAAAGAGTTGCTGGAGATGCTGAGCGAAGAGCCGCAGCTTCTGAAGCGCCCGATTTTGACAGATGGCGAGAATTTGATTGTCGGCTTCAATTCTTCCGCGATGAAAAACTTGTTGTCCTGAAAAGGAGGAGGCATACTGCCTTCTCTTTTCTTTTTTTGCCCGCATCCGATATGATTTTGTCGCGCAAACCAGTAAAATAAAGCAAACAAAATCGAAGCAAAGGATGAGATTGCGCTCATGGATACCGTACTGCTGCAAAAAGAAGCGGGCATTGCCACGATTACGCTGAATCGGCCGCACGTACATAACGCGGTCAGCATGGAGCTGGTCGACGAGCTGCACCATGTTTTGGCGGACTGCCAGGCAGATTCGCAGGTGAAGGTGCTCATCATTACAGGTACAGGCAAAAGTTTTGTCTCCGGGGGAGACTTGAACCAGTTTATCGCGGCGCGCGGACATGATCAGGCGTATCCGCTGCTGAGCAAGGTGGCGGGACTGTTGTCTGCCATCGACACGTTCACCAAGCCTGTCATTGCCATGATCAACGGCGCTGCTGTCGGAGGCGGATGCGAATTTGCAGGCGCTTGCCATTTTCGCTTCGCCAGCGAGCAGGCGCGGTTCGGCTTTGTGCAGATCGGCATGCATATTACGACAGGCTGGGGCGGGGGAAGCCGGCTTCTCGACATGCTCCCGGAGTCGAAAGCGTTGGCTCTTTTGCTGGCGGGAGAAAGGCTGACGGCGCAAGAGGCCAAGTCGTACGGCTTCGTGGACGAAATCTACCCGCACGATCAGCTGCAAGCGGCTGTGCACGCGTTCGCGAAAAAAATCGCCGCGCAGCCGTTGGAAGGGATCGAAGCGTACATGCAGCTCGTCCGCTGGAAGCGGGAAGGAATCGTGCGGGCCGAGCGCATCGAGCGCGAGGTGGATCAATGCGCAAAACTATGGGGAAGTCCGGCGCATGTCGCCGTCGTGGAAAAATTTCTGAACAAGCAGTAACCGCCCGCCAGATGGTTCTTCTCGTTTAAACATTTATTTGCTTGGACATACTTTTTCTAGTAGAAAGCGATTCTACAAGAGTAGGGAAAAGCATAGGATGAACTACATCATCCTTTTTAAAGGTAACGGGAGGGACTCATATGGTAGCTTCCAGACAAGACGCATGGACCGAAGATGACGATCTCGTGTTGGCGGAAGTCACCTTGCGCCACATACGCGAAGGCGGTACACAACTTGCCGCATTTGAAGAAGTGGGTCAAAGGTTGGGCAGGACAGCAGCTGCGTGCGGATTTCGCTGGAATAGTTGCGTGCGCAAACGTTACGATGCGGCAATCTCGATAGCCAAAAGTCAGAGACAGCAATTGAAGAAGATGGGCAGGATTCAAACGCCAGCTACCATTGTGGAGACAGAGGCTGTTTTGTTGCCGCAAAGGCAATTGCCGCCTGCTGTTGCCGAGATGCAGGCTTCTGAACTGGAATCAGTGGAAGAAGAGCAAATCGAATCGGTTATTCGCATGCTCGTCAACCAGAAGGAAATGGCGAGGCGCTTGCGACAACTGGAACAAGAGTTGGAAGGCAAAGATTTGGAGTTAAAAGAATTGAAGGATGCGCATGAGCGAGCCAAAAAAGAACTGGAGCAGGTGCAGGGAGTAAATGACGATTACCGCGCGCTTGTTCAGATCATGGATCGCGCGCGCAAGCTGGCCTTTTTGCAGGAAGAGGAGTCCTCCAAAGCTATTTTCAAAATGGATGAGAACGGCAACCTGGAGCGAGTGGAAAAATAAATGCTGCGCAGCAAACAAAAAAAGAAGCGGTTACATTCCGCTTCTTTTTTCTGTCCTGTCCAAAGGAAGAGCTAGTCTTGCAGCTCCACATTCTCTGGCAACCAGACGTAAGGGTTTTCGCCGCGATCGCGCATCGGATTGTATTTGACAGGGGTAAAGCCCATTTTCAGCCAAAATTCGTCCGCACGACAGCGGGAGTTTGTTTTAATAGGAGCGCCAAAGCTTTTTGCGTGGTTAACCAAAGCCGTGCCGTAGTCTTTGCTGCGGTAATCAGGCAGGACTTCAAGCTTCCACAGCTCGTAGTAATCTTGGGCTGGTTGGAAATAACGGTCGTATTTCCCGTCGATTTTATAGAGGCTCATGCGTGCTACCAGAAGATCGTTGTCATAAATACCGTAAAAAGGAGATTCCGAATCGTTCTCCACGATGTTCGCCTCCAGGTCTTCCTTCATCGAAAGCTCCTCCAGGCCAAATTCGCGAAACTTTTGAAATTCCTCCAGTGTCTTGTAGTTGATCTGTAAACGTCTTACTTCAAACATGGTCAGCCACTCCTCTCACAGCTCTTTGCCTTGGCCGGCTTAGGCCACTCCCCTTTATTATACACCATGATCGGATTTTCCGAAGCGTTTTCTTTGCCGCGTTGCGGAATTGTCAGAAAGCGAAAAAAGGTTCATGGAAAAAATTTAAAAATTCTTTCTAGAACTATGTTCATTCTCATGGCAAAATAGAAGTAAGCATCACATGAAACAAACCGAGCAAACAATTTGGAAACGCTTTCGATTGGAGTCGGTTTGTCAAAGAGGGGAGCGTTGCCATGCGTAAGGTATTGATCGCAAACCGTGGTGAGATTGCCAGAAGAATTATGCGCACCTGCCGCGAAAAAGGAGTCGCAACCGTAGCCGTCTACTCGGATGCCGACCGCGACCTGCCGTTTGTCCGTGAAGCGGATGAAGCCGTCCATATCGGCCCGCCGCCAGTGCCGCACAGCTACTTGAACGTAGAGGCTATCATCGCGGCGGCGAAAAGCACGAATGCCGATGCCATTCATCCCGGCTACGGACTGCTTTCGGAAAACGAAGCGTTCGCGAGGCGCGTTCTAGAAGAAGGGCTTGTATTCATTGGACCTTCGCCAAAGGTCATCGGGCAAATGGGCGACAAGCTGACGGCCCGCAGAATCATGCAGGAGGCAGGCGTGCCTGTCGTGCCAGGCTGCGAAGATTCGCTTGCGACAGTGGAAGATGCGACAGCGCAGGCCGCTCAAATCGGCTATCCGGTCATGTTGAAGGCCAGTGCTGGCGGGGGCGGGATCGGCATGCAAATATGCCGTGAAGAGTCGCAGCTGTTGCAAGCCTATCAGTCGGCAAAGGGTCGCGCCAAAGCGTATTTCGGCAACGATGCGATGTACGTGGAAAAATATGTGGAGCGCCCGCGGCATATCGAGGTGCAGATTGCAGCCGACAACGCTGGCAATGTCATTCATCTGCTGGAGCGGGAGTGTTCCATTCAGCGCCGTCATCAAAAAGTGCTGGAAGAAAGCCCGTCGCCTTTTCTTGATCCTGCCACGAGAGAACAATTGTGCGAGGCAGCCGTCAAGGCAGCGAAGGCTGTCGGCTACACAGGGCTGGGAACGGTCGAGTTTATCGTAGATGAAAACAAAAATTTTTACTTTTTGGAAATGAACACGCGCTTGCAAGTGGAGCACGCCGTGACCGAAGAGATGACCGGATACGATTTGGTCGCTATGCAGCTGGCGATTGCCGATGGACAGCCGCTGCCAGTCGAACAGCGCGATGTTCAGGCGAAGCGGCACGCGATTGAACTGCGTGTGTACGCGGAAGACCCGGTGACGTTTTTGCCGTCGCCAGGCACGATCAGCCTGTATCAGCCGCCTGCCATGGAGCATGTGCGGATCGATGACGGGGTAGAGTCGGGAACACAGGTTACGCCTTTTTACGACCCGATGATTGCCAAAGTGATCATTTCCGGCGAGACAAGGGAAGAAGCTGTGGAGCGGGCGCAGGAAGCTATGCATCATTTTCTGATTACTGGTATTAAAACGAATATTCCATTTTTGCAGGAAGTATTGGCGGATGAACAGTTCCGGGGCGGAGACTACACCACCTGGTTTATTACGGAGCGAACAACGAAAACCAACTACAAGTAAGGAGAGGGTCTTGGATGAAACAAGTAGCAGCGAATATGGCAGGAACCGTCATTTCTGTTTTGGTGCAGCCAGGTGACACGATCAGCGAGGGGCAAGATGTCATCGTGTTGGAATCGATGAAAATGGAAGTGCCTGTCCAGTCGATGGAAGCGGGAAAAGTCGTGGAAGTGAAAGCGAATATCGGTGATTTTGTCAACGATGGCGACATTATCGTCGTTCTCGAATAATTTTTTTCTTTCCAAACTGAGCGGTCGCTAGGAAAGGGGCGGGAAGATTGTGAACGTGCAAATCGTAGAGGTTGGCCCACGCGATGGGCTGCAAAATGAGAGCGTCATCGTACCCGCAGAAGCAAAAATCGAGTTGATTAAGAAGCTGATCGACGCCGGGCTTGTGCGGATCGAGGCCAGCTCGTTTGTCAATCCGCGCTGGATTCCGCAATTGGCGGACGCCGAGGAAGTTTTGCAAGGAATACTTCCAGCCAGCAAAAAGGACGTGCGCATCAGTGCGCTGGTGCCAAACGTTCGCGGGCTGGAGCGGGCGCGCCTGTGCGGCGTGAGCGAAGTTGCCCTGTTCATGTCTGCCTCGGAGAGCCATAACCGCAAAAATATTAACAAAAGCATCACGGAAACATTTCCTGTGCTGGCGGAAGCGGCGAAGGAAGCGCTCGCTCTCGGCATGCGCGTGCGCGGGTACGTCTCCACCGTGTTTGGTTGTCCGTATGAGGGAGCCGTCCCTGTTGACAACACGAGAAGAGTGACCCATGCGCTCGTCGAGATGGGCGTGTCCGAAGTTTCGCTCGGGGATACGATCGGCGTGGCAACCCCAAAGCAAGTGCACGAGGTTTTTCAGGAGCTTGTGAAAGATGTTACGACCGAGCGCTTAGCCGGGCACTTTCACGACACGCGAGGAACCGGGCTGGCGAATGTCGTCGCAGCGTTGGCGGAAGGCATCCGGATTTTTGACAGCTCCATCGGCGGCTTGGGCGGATGCCCGTACGCACCGGGGGCGGCAGGCAACATTTCGACGGAAGACTTGGTCTACATGCTGCACGGAATGGGCTATGAAACCGGAGTTGACCTGAATCGGCTGACAGAGGCAGGTGCCTACATCCAGGAACAGCTGGGCAGGGAGCTGACTTCCAAAGTTTTGAAAGCAAACCTGGCAAAGCAAAAGCAGGAGGAGCATACGTAGAGAGGAAGGGCCACATGACGATTTCCTATCGAAAAGACGGGCTGGTCGGTGTCGTGACGCTTGATCGGCCGGATGTGTTCAACTGTTTGAACCTGGAGACTTTGACGGAACTGCGCAAGCTTATCGCCGAACTTGCCTGCGATCGCAGCACGCGTGTCGTCATCGTCACCGGGGCGGGAGACAAGGCATTTTGCTCCGGCGCGGATTTGAAGGAACGGCGAGGCATGTCGCCCGAACAGGTGGAAGTGTACATTCGGACGATTCGCGACACGTTCAGTGAGCTTGAAAAACTGCAAAAGCCGGTCATTGCTGCCCTCAACGGTTTGGCGCTTGGCGGCGGTACGGAGCTGGCGCTCGCCTGCGATTTGCGAATCATGAGCGAGCAGGCGCAAATGGGCTTGACGGAAACCTCTCTCGGCATTATCCCGGGAGCGGGCGGCACGCAACGGCTGCCGCGGCTAGTCGGCAAGGGCATCGCCAAAGAACTGATTTTTACAGCGCGGCGCGTTTTCCCGGCGGAAGCTTTGGCGATCGGGCTTGTCAACCGCGTCGTGCCGCACGAGCAACTGATGAATGTGTCCATGGAGCTGGCAGCGCAGATTGCGAGCAATGCTCCGCTGGCGCTGGCCCAGGCCAAGTTTGCCATCGACTGCGGCAGCGAAGTAGAGCTGGCAACCGGATTGATGATGGAGAGCAATGCGTACCAGCTGCTCGTTCCGACCAAGGACCGTTTGGAAGGACTGGCAGCTTTTGCGGAAAAACGAAAACCGATCTATCGCGGAGAGTGACGAGGGGGAGTAGCCGATGACCAAGCATTTGGAAGAGACGTTGCAGGAGAAGATCGCGCATATCAAGCAAGGTGGCGATGCCAAATACCACGAAAAGCTCAAGGAGCAGAACAAGCTGTTCGTCCGCGATCGGCTGAAGCTGTTGTTCGACGATGAGTTCATGGTCGAGGACGGGCTGTTCGCCAATGTCATGGCGGGAGATTTGCCTGCGGATGGCGTCGTGACTGCGATTGGAAAAGTAAACGGCCAGACGGTATGCGTCATGGCCAATGACTCTACGGTCAAAGCAGGCTCCTGGGGCTCGCGGACGGTAGAAAAAATCATTCGCATCCAGGAAACGGCGGAAAAAATGCGCGTACCGCTGATTTACCTCGTGGACTCGGCAGGCGCTCGCATTACCGACCAGTTGGAAATGTTCCCCGGCAGACGGGGAGCGGGACGCATTTTTTACAATCAAGTGAAGCTGTCCGGCAAAATTCCGCAAGTCTGCATTTTGTTCGGCCCATCTGCTGCGGGCGGCGCGTACATCCCGGCTTTTTGCGACATTGTGATCATGGTCGACAAAAACGCGAGCATGTACCTCGGCTCGCCGCGCATGGCGGAGATGGTGATCGGGGAAAAGGTGAGTCTGGAAGAGCTGGGCGGCGCCCGGATGCATTGCTCGGTGAGCGGCTGCGGCGATGTGCTGGCAGCAAACGAAGAGGAAGCGATTCAGTCTGCGCGCACCTACTTGAGCTTTTTCCCGGCGAACTACAGCGAGCAGCCTCCGCTCCAAGCGGCAAAAGCGCCGATCGAGACGGCCAAAGACATCACTACTATCGTACCGGAAAACCAAAATGCCGCGTTCAACATGCACGATCTCATTCAATCGCTCGTTGATGCGGATTCATTTTTCGAGATCAAGAAGCTGTTCGCGCAAGAGCTGATTACGGGTCTTGCCCGTCTGGATGGCAAGCCGGTCGGGATCATCGCCAACCAGCCACGGGTAAAAGGCGGCGTCCTGTTCGTCGATTCCGCCGACAAAGCGGCGCGCTTCATTACTTTGTGCGATGCGTTCGGCATCCCGCTGCTGTTTTTGGCCGACGTCCCAGGCTTCATGATCGGGACCGCAGTAGAGCGGGCGGGCATCATCCGTCACGGAGCGAAAATGATTTCCGCTATGGCCGAGGCGACCGTACCGAAAATTTCCGTGATTGTGCGCAAGGCGTATGGAGCCGGACTGTACGCCATGGCCAGCTCGGCGTTTGAACCGGACGCGTGCATTGCCCTGCCTGGAGCGCAAATCGCGGTCATGGGCCCGGAAGCTGCCGTAAACGCTGTGTACAGCAACAAAATTCAGGCGATCGAGGACCCGGCAGAACGTCAGGCGTTCATTCAGGAGAAGCGCAAGGAATACCAGGAGGACATCGACTTGTATTTGCTGGCTTCCAACCTGATCGTCGACGCGATTGTGCCGCCGAGCGGTTTGCGCCATGATCTGATTTCGCGCTACGAGATTTACAAGGGGAAACGGCAAGTTTTCTCTGACCGTAAGCATCCCGTTTATCCTGTATAAATATTCGTTGAGACTGTCGCTATCCCGCGGCAGTCTTTTTTGAGCAGATTGAAAACGGCGAGCAGTTGACCGCTTGAAAAACAAAGGAACGTGGCTGATAGAAATTTTTCGATAATTTTGATCTTTTTTGTTCCAATCAATTGAACAATCTCCTAAACTCTGCTATTCTTATAAAATAAGTATTGATTAATGTAGGTGAACAAATGCAACCCGATACAAGCGCTTTGCAAGTGGTTGTCGTTGGCGGAGGTTCCGTTGGTTTGCTGTATGCAGCAAGGCTTGCGCTCGCTGGTCAGTCCGTGACCGTCGTAACGCGCAGTTCACTACAGGCGAATCAACTCATGGAGCAAGGACTGTGGCTCCACAGTCTGGACGGCCAAAAAAACAGAGTAAACGTACAAGCCCAACCGATTGCAGATGGATTGCCGGAAGGGAACTTGTATTTGCTCACTGTTAAACAGCCCGATTTGCCCTTGCTACTCCCGGCTCTTGCCGAAATCCCTCCGTACGCGCGTGTCATTGCCTTGCAAAACGGCATGGGACACCAGGAATTGCTCGCATCTGTACTGGAGGATGCGCAATGCTACTTCGCCATTCATACAGAAGGAGCCAGAAGGCATTCTGCTACGGAAGTGGAGCATACCGGAACAGGGACGCTTCGCGTTGGTCCCTGGCAGGAAAAGGCAGACCGCGATGCTTTGATTGACGCATTCGTCACATGGGCAGTCGAGGCAGGCATCACAGCGCTTTATGAAAAAGCAATCGAACCGCATGCGTGGAGAAAGCTGTTGGCCAATGCCTTGATCAACCCGCTCACGGCATTGTTTGAGATTCCGAATGGCGCCCTCCTCGACAGTTCATATACGCAAGGACTGATGCGTGATTTATTTAATGAAGCTGTGGAGGTAGCTGCTTTTTCCGGACAGAAAATCGGCGATCCCGAATGGCAGGAAATTGTCGCCATTTGCCGAAATACTTCCCGTAATCTTTCCTCCATGCTTCAGGATGTGAAGCGGCAAAAACCGACGGAAGTGCAAGCAATCAACGGCTACCTCGTGAAGCGGGGAAAAGAAGCCGGGATTCCTACTCCGTTGCACGAAACCTTGCTTCGCGTCATTCTTCTCAAGACAAGCATGGGAATAGGGAAGGAGGGGAGGCGACAGTAGATGGCCGTGTGGACAACTTTCTGGTCCTATTTTTGGGGTACGCTGACCGTAGTGCCTTTCTTGGGGTTTCCGCTTGTTTACTTGATCGTGTACATGTGGAAGCGGAACAAGAGATTGGCCGGTCGCTGGGCGGTGAATATCACGAATTTTTTGGTGATTCGCTCCGCTGTTTCCGCATACGAACTCATCTGGCCTGAGGCGATGTCAGCCTGGTGGTGGGTGAGCTGCTTTTTCCTCGGCGCCATTGTGCTTTTGGGATGGCTCCAGGTCAAGCTGAAAGGAAAGCTATCTCTGAAAAAGGTCGGGTTTTCCGCCTGGCGGTTGTCGTTTCTCTGGTTTGGACTTGTCTATATAGTGCTGTTTACGACCGGCATAATCAAGACGATGGGTGTCGTGTAACGCACTGACTGATACATATCGTATTTATTCCGATAAGAAAGAAGGTTGGAACTATGCGACTTCCCATCGAGAGCATCGGACATAAGATTCGGATGATTCGAAAAGAACGTGGATTTACTTTGGAGATCATGGCAGGCAAAACAGGGCTCAGCAAAGGGCTGCTCAGCCAGGTGGAACGGGGGATATCCCAACCGTCACTGGATTCTCTCTGGAAAATTACAAAGGCCCTGGAGTCTCCGATCATTCATTTCTTCGAAGACATCGATCAAAAGCAAGTACACGTGACACGTCTGCAAAAGCGCAGACAGCTGGTTTTTCCCGAATCGACCGGCACGTATTCGTTGCTCTCGATGGGAGGAAGCGCCAAGCTGGGCATGCTGGAAGTGCGTCTGATGCCGAAGGAAATGGTCACAGACAAATTCGTCCAGTCCGAAGGCGAGGAGTGCTTTACCGTCATATCGGGTAGCGTGACAGCGAGGTTCAATGATGAAGAGCACGTGTTGGAGGCGGGAGACAGCATCTCGTTTGACAGCAGCAAGTCGCACACGATTGAAAACAGCGGCGAGGTGGAAGCTGTCCTGATCTGGTCTGTTACTCCGCCGCAATTTTAAAAAGATGCCAGCTCTACACTTTGACAACCCATTTAAGCGGGTTGTCTTGTTTTTTGTGAATGCCTGGCGTGGTATAATTTGCAGTGACCATCGCCCTAAGAAAGGTGAGCTAGCATGAATGTTGAACGCGTTGCGCTTCCATTGGCAAATCGGCTGGCGCGAGAGTACCAGCAGCAAAACGAGTCTGCCCTGTCATTTTTTGCCCATAATCCCTACCGAGATCAGGCATACCGGGAGCGGCTGGAGTGGCTGTCCACCCAAACCTTCAATCGGCTCCAACTGGCGGAAGGCTTACATAACTTTAATCAGGCGATCGGAAACCACCCCGAAGCGCTGGACAAAATCGAGTTGTTGAAGCAGCAGGATACATATGTCGTCATCGGCGGTCAGCAGGCAGGCGTCCTGACAGGCCCGCTGTATACGATCAACAAGGCCGTCCATTTGATTCAGGCGGCCAAAAAGCTCTCTGCCGAGCTGCAAGTAAACGTCGTCCCGGTCTTTTGGATCGCGGGCGAAGATCACGACATCGATGAGATCGACCACGTGTACTGGACGACGGATGGCGATACGCGTCTGCACAAAGAGCGGCTGTCGCTGAAAAAGAAAGGTCGTGCGTCTGCAAGCAAGCTTCCTTTGGAAGAGGAAGTGTGTATGCAGTTCCTGGAAACGTTTTTCCAGGAACAAACCGAGACGGCGGAAACGAAAAACGTACGGGAATTGCTGACGCAAACGGCGAAAAGCTCATCCACGGTAGTGGAGTGGTTTGCGCGTCTTTTGGCGCAGTTGTTTGGCAAGCATGGCTTGATCCTTGTCGAGTCATCGCTGCCTTTTGTCCGGGAGTTGGAACGTCCCGTATTTCAGCAGGTGATCGAGAAAAACGAGCAAATGGCCCAGTTGCTGGTGCAGGCTTCCGAGCGGCTTGCCACAGCGGGCTACCCGTTGCAGCTTGAAGTCGACGAACATCAGGCCAACTTGTTTATTTATGAAGGCGAGGATCGACTTTTGCTTTCCCGCCATCTGGATCGCTTTGTCAACAGACGGCAGTCGTACAGCCGCGACGAGCTGCTTGCGCTTGTCCAGGAACAGCCGGAGCGGTTCAGTGCCAATGTAGTCACGCGCGGTCTGATGCAGGAGCAGCTGTTCCCGACGCTTGCGTTCATTGGCGGACCCGGTGAAATCGCCTACTGGGCGTATTATCGCGAAGTTTTTGCGTTGTTCGGGATGCAGATGCCGATCGTTTTGCCGCGGATGTCGATCACTTTGGTGGAAGGGGCGCATTTGCGCTTGCTGGAGGGTCTGGAGCTGTCTGTCGAGCAGGTTTTGACCGGCTTCACCGAATGGAAAGCTGACTGGGAGAAGAAACAAGGCCCGCATCCGCTGCACGAACAATTCGCCCAAGTGCGCCAATCGATTGAGCAGCTCTACCGTCCGCTCGTGGACGAAGTGATCCGGCTGGACCCGGGAATGCGCGGGCTGTCGGAGAAAAACAGCACGCTCTTGCTCGAACAAGTCTCCTTTTTGGAGGAGCGGCTGATTCGTTCCTTGCAGCAAAAAGAAGACGTGGCCTATAACCGGATCAAGCGAATCGAGACGACGCTGTTGCCGGAGGGCGGTCTGCAAGAACGCAAGCTGTGCTTTTTCCCTTTTGCAAACAAGTACGGATTGGAATTAATTGATCGCATGGTCGAAGCGCCATTCACCCATGACGGGACTCATCAACTGTTTTTTGTCTAGAAATCGCCAAAGCCGACTGCTCGTCCTGGACGAAACGTCGGCTTTTTTCTATGAAAAACGTCTCGATGTTTTTCAGGAAATGGGATGTGCCTGCTTGGCTTGCGGTCAACAAAACGGACATGACCATTTTGGTTGTTGCACCGCTTGTGGGAAAAATTTCTAACGAATAGACCGAAACTTTTCCGACAAATTTTGCGTCCTACGAATAAGGCAATTCCTGTGAGGAAAGGTGGTACTCGAGATGCAGAACAAGTTGCGACAAGTCGGGAAAAAAGCCACTGTTTTGGCGCTTGCCTGGTCAATCGCATGGGCGGGCGCGGCATTTGGTGAGTGGAATCGGGCACAGGCCAGGGAGGAAAAACCCGTGGCTTCCGCAGGCTCTTTCCTCGACACAAAAGGACACTGGGCAGGAAAAGAGATTGAATTGGCAGCGAAAAGCGGGTTGATCCAAGGCTTTCCGGACGGCACTTTTCAGCCGGAAAAAACCGTTACGCAAGAGCAATTTCTTGCCTTGGTGGAGCGTGTGCTGCCATCCTATAGCGGATTTGAGCCTGACGCTTTTGTCAAAGAGACGTATTTGGCTCCTTCCGTAGGTCGCTGGTCAGAGCAGACGTACCGTCATTTGGCGGCAGCAGGCATTATGTCGACAGGCAAACCGACAGACGGGATGACCAGACTGGAGGCGGCCCGCATTCTTTTGGCGGCGCTCGGACATCAATCCGAAGGGGAAAAGTATCGGGGAACGACCACGCGCTTTTTCTCTGATTTGTCTACCGCCAACGAACAGGAAGTCATGACCGTGTACCCTGCGTACAAGATGGGCTTGCTCGCCGGATACCCGGACGGCTCTTTCCGTCCCAATAGTGCGATCAGTCGGGCACAGGCGGTCGTGATGCTGACGCGTCTGGACAGCAAAATCGAAGAGCTGTTCCCGGGCGAAGTGACGGCGAGCGAGAAAAAAGGGATGAGCGATGCGGTATCGGCGTTTGTCCGCGAAGTAATGGAGCAAAAAAAGATCAGACGCTATGCTGATCTGCAAGCTTACGTCAAAGAGAACAAGCTGAATGTCAGCGAACCGTTTTTGCGCGAGCACTTCTCTTTTATGAAGTACGAAGTCTACGATTACGTGCGGTTCCCGCGATTTAATGAATTGATGTACTATGCTAAAATCGGCACGAACAAATACAGGCTGACCGTGCAATACTATGCCGGAGAGCTTGGCGGAAGCGTCGACAAGACCTTTTACCTGTCCTCCCAGGATGGGAAGACGTTCCGATTGATTGGGAAAGATGAATAGCGGGTGTGGAAAAGCGAAAAAGCAGGGGGCCTTCCCTGCTTTTTTTGCTGCCAGCGCTGTTGCTGTTGCCTGCAAAAGGGGCTACTGTTTTCCTTGAAGCTGACGGATGAGTTTCCGGTTGAAGGCAACGGCGTCATCAGTCGTAGTCGTGTCATTGAGCAGGAAGGTAGTCATATAAGAGGCGTTTTGATGGTGAAAGGAATAAAAGGCATACGTTCCGGAGGCGGCTTCTTTTTGCCCGTATTCGACTGTGATTCCTTCTATTTCGGCTGTCTTGGCGTCATGTAAGGAGTTTTTCATCGTGCTGATTTCCATGATGATGATTGGCCTGCCCGCGTACTCGCCATAAAAGATTTCACGCTGCTGCCGGTTGCGCATTTCCGCTTTTTGCTCGTCCGTGATTGGCAAAAGTTCTCCCTTTTCATCGGTATACACGATGGTTGCGATAGAGGGGCCAGCGATTTGTTGCCCGTTTACGATGGGCGGATAGCGAATTTCTGCATACTTGACGACCAGCTTGCCGTTTGAAGGAACAGCGATATCCATACCGATTTGCTCCTCCATCTGCTTTTCGATAGCCGAGGGAAGCGTGTTTGATTGCGGTTCGGCACAGCCGACCAGAAGCGACAGAGTCATCGCGGTACATAGCAGCAGACGTTTCATTTTCCAGGCTCCTTCCTCGCAAGGGTATTTTTCTATATTTTACCATACAGGCGAGTTGGGTAGATACTCTGCTCCCCGAACAAAAAAGCGTGCAAGCCTTCGAAGGGCTCTTGCACGCTTTTTTGAAGCTTGTTTTTACACCGTCTGATTACGCCCGGCACCGATTCCGCTCAGGATTACGAACAGGCTGACGAAGCAGAGGATGGTGAGGGGCAATGTCCACGATTGCTGCCAGTCGTAGACGAGTCCGACGACAATCGGTCCTACCGCGGCCAACAAGTAGCCGATGGACTGGGCCATGCCGGACAAGCGGGCTGCCTGGCGTACGTCTTGTGCACGAATGACGATAAACGTGAGGGCGAGACTGATTGCTGCGCCTTGCGAGACGCCGAGCAAGAGCAGGCAGGCATACAGCAAGACCGTGCTGTTTCCGATCAAAAGCCCGGCGAATCCGAAGAGGGAGCAAAGCCCGATGACGGCAGCCAGCAGACGCTGATTGGACAATCGGGAAGCGATCACCGGGGTGAAAAAGCTCGCGGGCAAGCTGATGGCCTGAACAAGCGAGAGCATCCACCCGGAGCTGGCTTGGCTAATGCCGTGCTGCTGCAAAATAGCGGGCAGCCAGGCGATCGTGCAATAAAACAAAAAGGATTGCAGCCCCATGAACAGCGTAATTTGCCAAGCGAGCAGGGAACGCCACAGCCCTGGCTGCTTTTTTTGCCCGGCGTGTTTGACAGAAGCACTTCCGGCAGAGCGAAGCTGCGGAAGCCAGACAGCGATGGCGAACAGGACGGGAAGCGCCCAGGAAAAGAGCGAGCCTTGCCAGCCCCAATTCCCTGTACTGGCGAGCGGAATGCTGATGCCGGAAGCAAGAGCGGCGCACATGGACATCGTAGTCGTGTACACACTGGTCATCAAGCCGGCTTTTTGCGGGAAACGCTGTTTGACCAGCCCCGGCAGCAGCACGTTGCAAATCGCGATGCCAGCTCCCACCAACGCGGTTCCGGCAAACAAGGTGAAGACGTAGCCGGACGAGCGCAAAATCAGGCCGATGAGAACGACAAGCAGTCCGGCAAAAAGTGTTCGCTCTGAGCCGAGCCGATGCCCGATCCCCGGAGCCAGAGGGGAGAGCAGCGCAAAGGCGAGCAAAGGAACCGTCGTCAACAACCCGGACATGCTGTTGGACAGCCCGAGATCGCCTTGAATGGAGCCGACCAACGGCCCGACGGCAGTCAACGGTGAGCGCATGGCGAACGTAATCAGAATGATTCCGGCGATGATCAGAAACGGTTTGGGGGTGGCTGGCTGCGCGTTGCTTTTCGCAGTTGCCAATGCTGTCGGACTCATAGGTCAAGACTTCCTTTCTGTATCTGTTCCAAAAGAGCGGTTTTGCTTGCTTGAATCAGGCTCCTTGCCGCTTCCTCGGCTGCGTCTGCATTTTGCTCCGCAATCGCTTGAACCAGCGCTCCATGTGTCTGCGCCTGTTCGTCCATCAACTCTTTTACATCGACTGTACCGCCTACGGACATGTGCAGCGACTCGGTCATTTGCTCGTACAGATCGATCATCACGCTGTTGTGGGTCGCGCGGGCAACCGCGATGTGGAACGCGACATCCGCCGAGATATAGCCCTGGGGATCGTGCCTGAGCGAGAGGGACGTGTCCAGCTTTTGCCGGATCGTCTGCAAATCGGCTTCTGTCCTGCGGCTTGCCGCCAGTCTGGCGATCTCGCGCTCCAGTCCGTAGCGCACCTCCAAAATTTCCAGTAAAGTCGAGCGCTTGAGCCGACGCTGCATCGCCGCGCCAAACTCGCTCGCTGCGCGGACGTACGTGCCGTCCCCTTGCCGCGCTTCGAGCATGCCAGTGTGAATCAGTGCCTGTACCGCTTCGCGAAGCGTATTGCGGCTGATGCCTAGCTGTTCGACCAATTCAGGCTCAGGCGGGATGCGTTCCCCGACCTTCCAGCTGCCAGACTCGATTCGTTCGACGAGCTGCTCCGCGATTTGCTTGACGAGCGAGGAACGAACGGGTTTTTGCAATGTCATGAACGAAACCTCCAAACATCCGATGATTGGGAATGTCGTCATTGTAGCACGGAGAAAGCAGGTGCACAAGATTCATAAGCTAGGAAACTGTTTAAAGCGAAAAAAAGACAGGCGCTTCTCCCGGAGCGGAAGAGGCAGCCTGTCGCTGCTGTTGCGAAGGTCATGTTTTTGGATCATCAAGCTTTTTGCTTTTGTTTTTGCCAGACGAGCAAGACGGCAGCGATCACGAGCGGGTACAGCGCAGACCAGCCGAGAAACGGGTACAGGCCGACGGTGAAAACAAGCGACGTCCAGGCAGCCAGCCGCCCGAAGCGATGGTCGCGCAAAAGCCGCACACCAGCGAGACAGCCGCCGATGTAAGTGGCGAAAAAAGTCGCGTTGGGCAGTTCGATCAGTCGTGCCAAATCAATCAGTCCGAGGTACAAAACCGTCAGCACGACAACAAAGCAGAGGGAGAGAAACAAAAGCCCGCCGAGCGGTGTCCGGTATTTGGCGTGCAGCAGCCCGAACCAGCGCGGAGCGATCTTTTCCTGCGCCAGAGAATAGGCGATGCGCGACGCTGCGCCGATGTAGGCGTTGGTCGTGGCAATACAGATGAACAAAGCCGTCACCGCAACAATCCAACCGCCTAAAGGGCCGAGTGTGAGCTGAACCATGACAGAGAGCGCAGCAGCCGAGATGCCTGCCCCGTAACTGTGGGTGGCTACGGTCATGAACGCTACGGAAAAGTACAGCAAGGCGACGATTCCGGCGCTCCACAGCACACCGCGAATGGCATTTTTCGCCGGATCGACAAATTCTTCCGACAAATGCGTAACCGCCTCCCAGCCGATAAAGCACCAGAATAACAGACCTGCCGCCTGGATGACGCTCAGCCAGCCGTTGGGAACGAAAGGGGTGAAGTTGCTGACGGAAGCGTGGGGCAGGGCAGCGACTACGGCCAAAATCAGGATGGCGATAATCAGGGAGACGACGATGGTCTGGACGCGTGCCGCTACGTGCATTCCGAGAATATTCATGATCACGACTGCGGTCAAAATCAGTGCCGCAGCGGTGTAAATTTGCGTGTCGCCCCAGCCGAGCAACAGGGCGAGGTAGTTCGCTCCGGTCACGCCGAGGATCGGGGCGCCGATAGGCACAGATAATAGAAAGAACCAGCCGACGATATTGCCGAAACGATCGCCGTAAGCCGTGCGGACAAAAGTGGAGACGCCGCCGGAGCTTGGATAGCGGGCAGATAGCAGTCCCATCGTAATCGCCATCGGCAAAACGAGAATCGACATGACCAGCCAGGCGAGAATCGAGGCTGGGCCTGCTTTTTCCGCTGCCAATCCGGGAATCAGCAAGACCCCGGACCCGATGACAGCGCCGATGTACAGGGCGACGATTTGCGGCAGCCGCAACGTTTTGGCCAAGCCCGCAGTTTGCACAGTTGCTTTTTCCATGAATGTTCCCTCTCTTTATGTTCGGTTGTTTGTAGAGGTAGTGTAGCATAGACATTATCATCGGAGTTATCTATAATATTAGATAATTGAAATCGGATTTTTCGATGAAAAAGGAGGGAGCCGTTCATGGATACGCGCTACTTGCTGACGTTCCGCGAGGTGGCAAAATGCCAAAGTTTTACCCGTGCCGCAGAGGTGCTGGGCTACGCGCAATCAAGCGTCACGACGCAGATTCAGAACCTGGAGGCGGATTTTGGAGTGACGCTGTTTGAGCGGTGGGGGCGGAAAATCAGGCTGACCCACGCCGGAGAAGCGCTGCTTGCGTACAGTGAACAGCTGCTGGCGGTTCTCGATGAAGCGAGGGCCAACTTGTCCGAGCAGGCTCAGTTGGCTGGCACGCTGCGCATCGGAACGGTTGAATCGCTTGCGGCGTTTTTCCTGCCTCCTTTCTTGCAAAAATTTCGCCAAGAACACCCGCGCATGCGGATTTTGCTGAAGCCGGGAATTTGTCACGACTTGCGGCAAGGCGTCAAGGAAGGGCATCACGACTTTGCCTTTGTGCTGGATTGGCTGCAAGACCATCCCGAGCTGGTCAACGTGAATCTGGGGGAAGAAAAGCTGGTCGTCATCGCCGCGCCCAACCATCCGCTGGCACAGGTAGAAAAGATCGAAGCGCGCGATTTTATCGGAGCCAACTGGATTTTTACCGAAGCAGGTTGCAGCTATCGCTCGATCATGGAATCGGTTTTGCGCGATGCCGGGGCTGCGATCGAGTCTTCCTCCGAGTTCGGGAGTCTGGAGGCGATCAAGCAATGCGTCGCATATGATTTAGGGATTGCGCTCATCCCTGCTATCGCGGTTGGCGAAGAGGTGAAAAACGGAACGCTTGTCATCCTGCCTTTTTCCCACCCGGATGTCCGCGTTTACCGACAGTTGGTTTACCATAAGAAAAAATGGATGCCGCAAGCTTTGCTGCGCTTCCTCGAACTGTTGACGGCGAGTGCTCCGCCGCAGCCGCTGCCAGGAAAAAGCGACTTGCCCGCTGCGCGCTAGGGAAGCGGCGAGACGATGCGCTTACAAGCGATGTGCGACAAAATTGGCGGGAATAGGAAAAACAGATGATGGTTGTACTTGCGTATGATATGATAGACAAGGTTGTGTTATGAGATAAAGGAGGTTACCCATACATGAACACGGTTTCAGAAAGCATTGTAAAAGACATGTCGCTTGCCCATAGCGGCCATTTGAAAATTGACTGGGTAAAAGAGCATATGCCAGTTCTTAACCGCATTCGCGAGCGCTTCGAAAAAGAGCAGCCGTTTGCGGGACTGAAAGTGGCAATCTCCTTGCACCTGGAAGCAAAAACAGCTTACCTGGCAAAAGTGGTGCAAGCTGGTGGCGCAGAAGTGACCATCACTGGCTCCAACCCATTGTCTACCCAAGACGACATTTGCGCGGCTCTGGTTGAAGACGGCATTCGCGTTTTTGCGAAGTACAATCCAGACCCTGCTGAATACAAAGAGCATCTGATCAAAACGCTGGAAACTCGCCCTGACCTGATCATTGACGACGGTGGCGACCTGGTGACCATCCTGCACAGCGAGCGCCGCGATCTGCTGGCTCAAGTGCGCGGTGGGGCAGAAGAAACGACAACAGGTATCCTGCGCCTGAAAGCACTGGAAAAAGAAGGAAAGTTGGAGTTCCCGATGGTAGCGGTGAACGACGCTTTCTGCAAATATTTGTTTGACAACCGCTACGGTACAGGCCAATCCGTATGGGATGGTATCAACCGCACGACAAACCTCGTAGTAGCAGGCAAAACGGTCGTTGTTGCTGGCTACGGCTGGTGCGGCAAAGGGGTAGCTATGCGCGCGAAAGGTCTTGGCGCGAAAGTAATCGTAACCGAGATCGACGCGATCAAAGCGGTAGAAGCGTACATGGATGGCTTCGAAGTGATGCCGATGAGCGAAGCTGCAAAACACGGCGACTACTTCGTGACCGTAACCGGAAACCGCGATGTGATCCGCAAAGAGCATTTTGAAGTGATGAAAGATGGCGCTATCTTGTCCAACGCTGGCCACTTCGATGTCGAAGTGAACAAAGTCGAGCTTGGCGCTTTGTCGACATCGAAACGAATCGTGCGCAAAGACATCGAAGAATTTGTCATGGCAGACGGTCGAAAACTGTACCTTCTGGCAGAAGGCCGCCTCGTAAACCTGGCAGCAGGCGACGGTCACCCAGCTGAAATCATGGACATGACATTCGCGCTGCAAGCTGTTTCCTTGGCGCACGTCAATGAACAGTACGAGCAAATCGGCAAGAAGGTACTGAACGTGCCTTACGAGCTGGATGCCATGGTTGCTCAGTACAAATTGGAAGCATTGAACATCGGTATCGACAAATTGACCGATGAGCAAAAATCGTATCTCGATAGCTGGGTCGAATAAGACGCGAAACCCGTCCTTTCCCGGCAAAAAAATCAGCGAAAAAATCCTGCTTACAAACGCAGGATTTTTTTTTATAATAGCAAGTAGGCGACAAGGTGGGGAAAAGTGGGGGAAAGTGGAGCCACAGGACAAGAAAGTGGGGGACCAGGGCGTGTTCATGGGGGAATACCAGCATAGCATCGACGAAAAAGGCCGCCTGACCATCCCTGCGAAATTCCGTGAAGGACTCGGAGCTTCCTTTGTCATTACCCGCGGACTTGACCAATGCTTGTTCGCTTATCCGCTGGAAGAGTGGAAGCAGCTGGAGGAAAAGCTCAAGACGCTTCCTTTCACCAAAGCAGATGCACGCGCTTTTACACGGTTTTTCTTTTCCGGTGCAACCGAATGCGAGTGGGACAAGCAGGGAAGGGTAAACATACCGCCCAATCTCCGCGAGCATGCGGGCATGCAAAAAGAATGTGTGATCATCGGTGTGTCCAACCGCGTAGAGGTGTGGAGCAAAGAACGTTGGGAAGATTATTTCGCCCAGTCGGAAGGCTCTTTTGGAGAAATTGCTGAGAAACTGGTTGATTTTAATTTGTAGCAGCGAGAAGAACAGGAGTGACGACATTGTCGTTTCATCATGTAACAGTATTGAGGGATGAGGCTGTAGACGGCCTGAACATTCGGCCTGGAGGCATCTATGTGGATTGCACACTTGGCGGAGCTGGTCACAGCAGCCTGATTGCTTCCCGTTTGACCGATGGCGGTCGTTTGATTGCCATTGATCAGGACGACTGGGCGCATGAAAATGCCCGGGAACGCCTGGCTCCCTATATGGATAAGGTAACATTGGTCAAAAGCAATTTTCGCCATCTGAAGGAGATTGTCAAAGATTTGGGGCTTACAGGTGTAGACGGCATCCTGTTCGATTTGGGAGTGTCTTCGCCACAGCTTGACGAGGGGGAGCGCGGTTTCAGCTACAACGCCGATGCGCCGCTCGACATGCGAATGGATCAGCAAGCGCCCTTGTCCGCTTATGACATCATCAACGAATGGGACGAAGAAGAGATTGCCAAGATCATCTGGCTGTACGGAGAAGAGAAATTTTCCCGGCGAATTGCCCGGCAAATCGTGCAACAGCGCAAAAAGCAGCCGATTCAAACAACAGGCGAACTGGTCGAGCTGATCAAGGAAGGGATTCCGGCAGCGGCGCGACGCACAGGCGGACATCCTGCGAAGCGAACATTTCAGGCGATCCGCATTGCCGTCAACGACGAGCTGGACTCGTTCAAAGAAGCCGTCATCGATGCGATCGAGCTTTTGAATCCGGCTGGCCGCGTGAGTGTCATCACGTTCCACTCGCTGGAAGATCGCATTTGCAAGCAAGTGTACCAGGATTATGCCAAAGGCTGCACATGCCCGCCAGCGTTCCCGATTTGCACATGCGGAAACGAAGCGATCGTCAAAATCATCACGCGCAAGCCGATTTTGCCGTCAGAAGAAGAACTGCAAGTCAATCCGCGCGCACGCTCCGCGAAGCTGCGGGTAGCGGAAAAGGTCTAGAGTGAGCAAAAGCGACGAGGAAGAAGGGGTGAGAAAACGTTGAGCTATTACTACCAAGGCAATCTGGCAATGGAACTGGAAAAGGAATCCCGCTCCGTCACCAAAACAACAAAACGAACAGTCCGAATCAAGCCTACCATTCCGACAGGCGAAAAGTTGCTCTATCTCTTGTTTATCTCGCTGACAGTAACCGGTCTGGGAATGGTCGGGGTAAGATACTCGCAAATTTCCCAAATGAACTATGAAATCCAGAGCACCAAAAAAGAGAATCGCCTGATAGCCGAAAACAACGCCACTCTGAAACTGCAAATCGAGCAACTCAGCAACCGCGATCGCATCCAGAGAGAAGCCGAGCGACAAGGCATGGTGTACAATGCGAATGCCGTACATACGATTGGTCAGGAGAACGGAAAGGCGAGTTCGCTTCAACAAAAGCCAAACCAGCCTTAAATCAATGTTACTGCGTCTATTGTGCGGTAACATTTTTTTCTTACCCCCGATCAATGACGTGATGGAGTGAGTGGAAATGGATACGAAACGACTGGTGAACTGGCGCATCCTTATTTGTGCGTTGTGCCTGATCTTGATTTTTTCCACCTTGAGTCTGAGGATTTACTGGATTCAGACGGTGGAAGCAAGCAAAATTATGGATAAGGCTACGGAACAATGGGATCGGGCTCGGACGCTGCAACCGATGCGCGGAGCGATCAAGGATCGAAACGGCGAAATTCTCGCTTTCGATGGCAAGGCGTACACGGTGAACGCCAGGTTGAAGGGGCGCGATGACAAGGACAAGGATTTCGTCAAGGACCCTTACTATACAGCGAATGCTCTTGCCCCGATCCTCAACGCTCCGGTTCCTGAACTTGTGAAAATGCTGACCAAGCCGAACACGGTAGTCGAGCTGGGCCGCTATGGCAGAAAAATTAGCGAGGAACAAAAAAACCGGATTTTGGCGCTGCAATTTCCCAAGCTTCCCAGTGGGCAGCAAGTGGAAGAAAACCAGCTTCCGGGGATCTTTTTAAATGAAACGACCAGACGTGTGTACCCGAACAACAGCTTTGCCTCACACGTAATCGGGTACTTGGACCTGTACGACCAGCCGAAAATGGGAATCGAGCTTCAGCTCAACAAGGAACTGGCCGGAGAACAAGGGCAGATGGAGTATAAAAGAGACGGGGCAGGCTATCAGCTTCCGGACAGCCAGGGCCAATACGTCCCGGCAAAAGACGGCTACGACGTCTACCTCACCCTTGACAGGCAAATCCAGGATTACGTCGAGCAAGCGCTGGATGTCGTCGATCGCCAGTACAAGCCAAAAGGCATGACAGTCATCGTCTCCGATCCGCAGACGGGCGAGATTCTCGCGATGGGCAATCGTTCGCAATTTAATCCCAATACATACTATAACGGGATTACCAACTATACAAACCATGCGATCACTTCCATGTTCGAGCCTGGTTCCACGTTCAAGATCATTACGCTTGCAGCCGCGATTGAAGAAGGGCTGTTCAATCCAAATGAGACGTACGACTCTGGTAAATACACGATCAAGGGACAAGTTCCGATCCGCGACCACAACAACGGGGTGGGCTGGGGAAGAATTACGTTTCTGGAAGGGGTTCAGCGTTCCAGTAACGTAATGTTCGCGAAGCTCGGCTACGAACGCCTCAAGCTGGAAAAGCTCAGGGCGTACTTTAAAAAGTTCGGGATAGGTTCTTTGACCGAAATCGAACTGCCTTACGAGAAAGAAGGAAACCTGATCAACCTGGAGAAGCCGCGCTCTCCGCGTGACTGGGCAGCGTCGACTTTCGGACAAGGGGTGACAGTTACAGCTATTCAGCAGATCGCCGCAGTCGGGGCGATTGCCAATGGCGGCGAGCTGTTGAAGCCGCATATCGTCAAAGAATTGCGCGACCCGCACACCGGAGCGGTTGTGAAGCGCAGTGAACGCGAAGTGCAGAGACGGGTCGTTTCAGAAGCGACCGCGAAGAAAACCCGCGATATTTTGGAAACGGTCGTGACAGGCGAGCACGGAACAGGGAAGCTGTACGCGATCGACGGCTACCACGTCGCAGGGAAGACGGGAACGGCGCAAAAGTACGACCCGAACACAGGCAAAATCATGGACGGCCACTACATCGCTTCCTTTATCGGTTTTGCGCCAAAAGACAACCCGCGTCTGCTCGTGTACGTTGTCATTGATGACCCAGAAACGAGTGATTCGTATATATACTGGGGAAAAACGATGATTGCGCCCACGTTCAAGACGATCATGGAGCGCAGTTTGCAATATTTGCAACAGCAGCCGGATTTCTCGCGGGTGGAATCGGATAAAGGAAACGGGAAAAACGACAAGAAATCACAAGCACAAGTATTGGCGGCTCAGCCTGTAGCGAGTCAGACTTTGCCCAAGTTTGAAGGGATGTCGACGACGGCGGCGCAACTGCGCGCGAAGCAGGACAATCTGACGGTGACGGTGCTCGGAACAGGCACGAAAATCGTGGAGCAATATCCTGCCGCTTACGAGCAAACAGTGCCTGGCAAGCAAATCATTTTGGTGACGGATCGTCTGGATGGGGCGAAGATGCCTGATTTCAAAGGGAAGTCGCTGCGCGAAGTCATGGAATTTACTTCGCTTTTGAATATCGACGTGCAAGCCGCAGGAACAGGCTTTGTCGTACAGCAGAGCATCGCTCCGGGCACGGCGCTCACAGGCAAAGAGAAGCTGCTGATTACGCTGCAATCAGAGTCGCAGCCGCCGCCCGCGCCACAACCGCAGGAAGGCACAGCGCCAGCAGGCACAGCGTCACCTGATGGCGCTACGCCGCCGCCAGCGTCTGGAACTGGAACGACTGCGCCGACGAATCCGACTGGAGAGCAGCCTGCGGGTCAGCAGGGCGGACAGCAGGGAAGCACCGGGTCCAACCAGCAAGCTCCTCCAGCGGGCACACAAGCAGGTCAGACAAGTCCAACTCCATAGTTCTATCCCGTCCCCCCGACGAATAAGGTAAGGAAGAGACAACCTATTCGAGGGGGGACTCGCTTTGCGGGTATCCAATGCTACTGTACGCCGTCGCATTTTTATATCGCTTGTCATCGGCATTGTCCTGTATACGGCGCTCATCACCCGACTCGGGTATGTGCAACTGGTAGAAGGGCCGAAGCTGGCGCAAATGGCTGACCAGCTGTTGAATCGGGAAATCGACTTCAAGCCAAATCGCGGCCGGATTCTCGATCGGAACGGCAATGAGCTGGTCTCCAACATGACAGTGCCAACCGTTGTCGCCGTTCCCGCACAAATCAAGGATGCGAAGGAGACAGCCCGGCAACTCGCGATCATTTTGGAGCAAAAAGAAGAAGATGTGTACCAGGCGATCACGAAGAAACAAATGAGCAATGACAAGATTCCGGGCGGGAAAAAGCTGCCGATCGAAAAAGCGCGAAAAATCCAGGAGCTGAACCTGCCGGGGATTTACTTGGCCGGGGATTCCAAGCGCTTTTATCCGAATGGCTCCATGGCCGCGCATATTTTGGGCTTTACCGGGATCGACAATCAAGGGTTGACCGGACTGGAAAAGATTTACGATCCATTTTTAAAAGGAACGGACGGACACATTTCGTTTCCCTCTGACGCCAAAGGACGCGTGATGCCCGGCGGCTCCGAAGATTACGTAGCTCCGGTAAGCGGAATGGACATGTATCTGACCATCGACAGTGCGATCCAGTCGTTCATCGAACGGGAGCTGGATCAGGCTGTGGTCGCCTATCAGCCCGATGATGTTCTGGCGATCGCGATGAATCCAAAGACGGGGGAAATTTTGGGGATGGGCAGCCGTCCGACGTTCCAGCCGGACGAATATCAGAACTACCCGACGGAAGTGTACAACCGGAATTTGCCCATCTGGAAAACGTATGAGCCAGGTTCGACATTCAAGATTGTCACGCTCGCTGCGGCGTTGAACGAGGGCGTCGTATCGCTCGATGAAGGCTTCTACGACCCCGGCTTCATTACGGTCGCGGGAAAGCGGCTGCGCTGCTGGAAACGGCAAGGACACGGCCAGGAGACGATGCTGGAAGTCGTGGAGAACTCGTGCAACCCGGGTTTCGTGACGATGGGCCAGCGGCTGCAAAAAGAACGCCTGTTTGAATACATCAAAAAATTTGGCTTCGGACAAAAAACAGGAATCGATTTGATCGGAGAAGAGAACGGGCTGTTGTTCAATCTGAACCGCGTCGGTCCGGTTGAACTGGGCACGACCTCGTTCGGGCAAGGCGTTTCCGTTACGCCCATCCAGCAAATGGCGGCTGTTTCGGCAGCGATCAACGGCGGGAAGCTGATGAAGCCGTTCGTCGCCAAGGAATGGCGCGATAGTGTCACACACGATATCGTAGCGCGGACGCTGCCGACGGAAGTGCGGCAGGTCATCTCGGCAGAGACTTCCGCAAAAGTCCGGTACGCCCTGGAGAGTGTCGTCGCCCAAGGGACAGGGAACAAGGCGTACATCGAAGGCTACCGTGTCGGCGGGAAGACAGGAACCGCGCAAAAGGTCAAGAACGGACGATACATGGACGGGGAGTACATCGTATCCTTCATCGGCTTTGCTCCGGCAGACGATCCGCAAATTGTCGTTTATTTTGCAGTCGACAATCCGAAAGCACTGGCTTTTGGCGGACTGATTGCCGCGCCCAGCGTCAAGAGCATCATTGAATCTTCCTTGCAGCACCTGAATGTGCCCAAGCGCAAAGACGGGATTGCCAAGGAAATCAACAAAGCTTTGGGCGAGCGGGAACCGATCGAAGTACCGAATATGGTCGGGCAGACGATGAAAGATGTCGTCCAGACGTACGAGACGCTTCCGCTGGTCGTTTCGGGCAAAGGCACCTATGTGATTGCGCAGTCGCCAGCACCGGGAGTAAAAATTGAAGAGGGCGGAAAAATTCGCATACATCTTGGTGACAAATTGAGCAATTAGCTATAAAATGAGATTTCGAAGGCGGAGGGAAGTAGGCTTGTCTACAATCGCTCTGCCTTTGTTCGTCACCAAAACGGATTCGTGTCATTTCGGTAAAAAAGGGCAAATTTCTGTCTATACTAAGTTGGAGAATGGGGTGCCTGTTTCATGTTTCTACGGGATCTGCTCATGCCTTTGTTGCCAGTGAAGGTTTCGGGGGATGACAGTATGGAGATTACGGGTTTGACAGCAGACTCGCGCCAGGTTAAACCGGGCTACTTGTTTGTATGTCTGACAGGGTATACCGTGGATGGTCATACGTTCGCGGCCCAGGCGGTGAAAAATGGCGCCGTTGCCGTGTTATCCGAACAAGATCTGGACGTGCCAGCGACTATTGTCAGGGTGCCGGATACCCGGCGGGCAATGGCTATGCTGGCTGATCGTATTTTCGGATCTCCCACAAGAGAGTTAAAGGTGATTGGGGTTACGGGGACAAACGGGAAGACGACCACCACTCATCTGATCGACAAGATCCTGCGCGATCGGCGCAAGCAAACAGGCTTGATTGGCACGATCCACATGCGAATCGGGGATGTTATCGAAGAAGTGAAAAATACGACTCCCGATGCCGTGGATCTGCAAAGAAGCTTCCGTCGCATGTGCGATGTGAACACAGACTATGCGATCATCGAGGTGTCCTCTCATGCGCTTGAGTTGGGACGGGTGCGCGGCTGCGACATCCATACCGCGGTCTTTACCAATTTGACGCAAGATCATCTCGACTATCATAAAACGATGGAAAACTATCGCTACGCCAAGTCTTTGCTGTTTTCCCAGCTCGGGAACCACTACGATCCGAATTGCCTGAAGACAGCCGTGCTGAACGCAGATGACGAGGCATCGAAGCTGTATGCAACCGTGACACCTGCGCGCGTCGTGACGTACGGCATCGACCAGCCGGCAGACGTCCAGGCTAAAAACATCGAGATTACGAGCAAAGGAACCTCGTTTACGGCGGAAACCTTTGCGGGTACGATTGACCTCAACCTGAAGCTGATGGGGAAATTCAATGTGTATAACGCATTGGCAGCCATGGCGGTTACACTTGCAGAAGGCGTGAGCCTCGAAGACATCAAGGCGAGCCTGGAAGCAGTAGCTGGTGTCAACGGACGTTTTGAAGCCGTAGATGCGGGTCAGCCGTTCGCTGTTCTCGTCGATTACTCGCATACGCCGGACAGTCTGGAAAACGCCTTGATGACCGTCAAGGAATTTGCCAAAGGCAACGTGTTCTGCATCGTGGGCTGCGGGGGAGACCGCGACCGCACGAAGCGCCCGATTATGGCGCAAATCGCAACGAAATACGCGGATATGACCGTCTTAACATCAGATAATCCTCGCTCCGAGGAGCCGCAGGCGATCCTTGCCGACATGCTCGCAGGCGTGCGCGATGTGTCTGCTGCGCGTTACACGGCAGTGACGGACCGCCGTGAAGCGATTCATTATGCCGTTTCCTTGGCGAAGCCGGACGATGTCATTTTGATCGCCGGAAAAGGCCATGAGACGTATCAAATCATCAAAGATCAAGTACTGCCCTTCGACGACCGTGAAGTTGCGCGGGAAGCGATTGCCCGGTACAACCAAGAATAGAGACAGATGCGACACATTGGCATCGAAAGAAAGGAGGCTCGGGCATGTTCGCTGACAACGTCCTAATCGTCACGATCGTCGCCGCGTTTCTCATTGCCGTACTGATTGGCCCACTGTTTATTCCCTTCCTTCGCCGCCTGAAATTTGGGCAGGCAATTCGGGAGGAAGGACCGCAATCCCACTTCAAGAAGGCTGGTACCCCTACGATGGGGGGCACCATCATTCTGCTGGCACTTATATTTACCGTGTTGAAGTTTGCCAATGCTACAATGGAAATTTACTTCCTGTTACTGGTGACACTCGGCTACGGTTTGATCGGATTTTTGGATGACTTTATCAAGATCAGGAAGAAGCGCAACCTCGGCTTGACCGCCAGACAAAAGTTTGCCGGTCAGATTGTGCTGGCTATCGGCGCGTATATTTTGCTGCTGATGATGGGGCATGACACGTCGCTGCATTTGCCAGGCACGCCATGGAAGCTGGAGCTGGGCTATTTCTACTTCCCGTTCCTCTTGTTCTTGCTCGTCGGCACGACCAACGCCGTAAACATTACGGACGGTCTGGACGGCCTTTTGGCTGGTACGGGAGCGATCGCTTTCGGGGCGTACGCCATCATTGCCTGGTTCGGGCAAGATTACGACACGGCGATTTTCAGTGCAGCCGTCGTCGGTGCGGTTCTCGGCTTCCTCGTGTTCAATGCCCATCCGGCCCGCGTGTTCATGGGGGACACAGGCTCGCTCGGTTTGGGGGGAGCACTCGCCGGAATTGCGATCATGACGAAAACAGAGCTGCTTTTGGCGATTGTCGGTGGGGTGTTTGTCGTGGAGACACTGTCTGTCATCTTGCAGGTCGTTTCTTTCAAGACACGGGGCAAACGAATTTTTCGCATGAGCCCGCTTCACCATCATTTTGAATTGACAGGCTGGTCCGAGTGGCGTGTCGTCGTCACCTTCTGGCTGGTCGGCATGTTCTTTGCCGGATTGGGTGTATACCTTGAGGTGGTGACAATCAGATGATGCGTTATCATAATCAGCACGTAGTCGTTTTAGGAATGGCGAAAAGCGGTGTAGCAGTGGCAAAACTGCTGCACCGCTTTGGCGCTCATGTCGTGGTTAACGATAAAAAGCCGCGGGAAGAAGCGAGCGGGATCGAGGAGCTGGAAGCGCTCGGAATTACCGTCATTTGCGGGCACCATCCGGAAGATTTGATTCATCCGGGGGTGTCTCTCGTTGTGAAAAATCCGGGAATCCCTTATGAAGCGCCGCCAGTGAAGCAGGCGCTTGCTCTCGGTATTCCTGTCGTGACGGAGGTAGAGCTTGCCTCCCAGATTGCCAAGGCACCGATCATCGGCATCACGGGCTCCAACGGAAAGACAACCACGACGACGCTCGTTGGACAAATTCTCAAGGAAGCGGGTCTTGATGTGCTCGTTGGCGGCAACATCGGAACCGTCCTTTGCGGTCTTGCGGAGGAAGCTGGGCCAGACCAGTGGCTGGTCGCAGAGCTGAGCAGCTTTCAGCTCATGGGAACGCGAGAATTTCGTCCGCACATCGGTGTTTTGCTCAATCTGTACCCTGCTCATCTCGACTATCACCATACGCTGGAAGAGTATCTCGACGCCAAGCTGAAAATGTTCGCCAATCAGACCGCAGACGATATGGCGATTTTGCCGTTTGACCAGCCGGACATTCTCGCGAAATGCGGCGAGCTTCCCGCACAGACGTACTATTTCAGCAAAACGCAGCAAGTTCCGCGCGGGGCATTCGTCCAGGATGGCGTCATTTTGTTCGCCGATGGACAGGGCGGGACAGAGGCGATTATCGCTGTCGACGAGATCACGGTCCCGCATTTGGACAATGCGCTCGCCGCGATTCTGGTAGCGAAGCTGACTGGCGCTGATACGCGTGCGATCGTGCAGGTGCTTTCGACTTTTGCCGGGGTAGAACATCGCATGGAATACGTGGATTCCATCGCCGGAGTGAAGTATTTCAACGATTCCAAAGCGACCAATCCGGAGGCGGCTTCCCGTGCCTTGCAGGCGTGCCAGGAGCCTGTCGTCTGGATTTGCGGCGGGTTGGATCGCGGTGTTGATTTCAAGGAGCTTTTGCCTGTCATCAAGGGCAGGGTAAAAGCGGTCATCGCATTGGGCCAGACCGCACCGATTTTGCTTGCGCGGGCGGAAGAAGCAGGGATTAACGAGCGAATCCATGTCGATACTGTGGAGAAAGCCGTTCTTGCTGCTTCCCGGTTGGCGCAATCAGGTGACGTGGTGCTGCTCAGCCCGGCGTGTGCGAGTTGGGATATGTTCCCTTCGTTTGAAGCACGGGGGAGCATGTTTAAGGACGGCGTGCATAGACTTAAAACAAGCCTAGCATAACGTCCCACAAAAGCTTCATGAATACAGCGTGAAACGGGACGGCATGAGAAAGGATGACCTGGCACTATGAGCAAGGTACGCTCTGCCCCCGACTTCGTAATTATTTTTGCAACACTTTTTTTATTGGGAATTGGCATCGTGATGGTGTACAGCGCCAGTGCGATCGTCGCCCAGAAGCCACCCTTTTCCGATCCGTACTTTTTTGCCAAGCGGCAGCTGATTTTTGCCTTGCTCGGCATCACATCGATGTACATCACGATGAACATCGACTATTGGGTATGGAAACAATGGGCCAAGCCGGGCTTTTACGCCAGTATCGGGCTGTTGATTCTGGTGCTTATCGTCGGGATTGAAGTGAACGGCTCGAAAAGCTGGCTTGGCTTCGGGGCTTTCGGAATCCAGCCTGGCGAGTTTGCCAAGCTCGGCGTCGTCGCGTTTTTGGCGCGGTGGCTGTCCGACAACCAGAAGCAAATTGTGCAGTTCCGCAAAGGATTGATGCCCGCTCTGGCGATTCCGATGGTTTGTTTCGGCCTGATCATGCTTCAGCCCGACTTGGGTACAGGCACGGTATTGACAGGCACGGCGATTGTGATGATTTTCGCGGCAGGAGCGCGAATCAGCCACTTTGTCGGCTTGGGCATGATCGGGGTGGTTGGCTTCATCGGACTGGTACTGTCAGCTCCTTACCGCATCAAGCGGATTACTTCTTTTCTCGATCCTTGGTCTGACCCGCTCAATACAGGCTACCAAATCATTCAATCGCTGTATGCGATCGGCCCGGGCGGTTTGCTCGGCCTCGGTTTGGGACAAAGCAGGCAAAAGCATCTGTACTTGCCGGAACCGTACAATGACTTCATTTTCTCCATTGTGGCGGAAGAACTCGGCTTCATCGGCGGTACGCTCATCTTGCTGTTGTTCCTGCTGCTTTTGTGGAGAGGGATGCGCACAGCGATCACGGCCCCCGATCTGTTCGGCAGCCTTTTGGCGCTCGGGATCATCGGAATGATTGCGATCCAGGTCGTCATCAACATCGGGGTAGTGACAGGCATGTTTCCGGTGACGGGGATCACGCTGCCGTTTTTAAGCTATGGAGGATCATCCCTGACACTGATGCTCACAGGTGTCGGCGTTCTCCTGAACATATCTCGGTTTTCTCGATCATGAATGAACAGCAGGAAAAAGGTGCGATGCTTCGCACGTGGGCAATCTGTTTTCTCTGCATAAAAAGGGTGTGAGAGTATGCGCGTCGTCCTTACAGGCGGTGGCACAGGTGGACATATTTATCCGGCGCTTGCGGTGGCGAGGGAAGTTTCTCGCCAAACTCCGCAGGCTGCCTTTTTGTATATCGGCAGTAAAAAAGGGTTGGAAGCCCAGCTCGTACCGCGAACAGAAATTCCTTTTCAGTCCGTCGAGATCAGCGGGTTGAAGCGGAAGCTGTCGCTGGACAACCTGAAGACCTTGTGGAAATTCGTCCGGGCCGTGTCGGATGCGAAAAAAATGCTGCGCGATTTTCAACCGGATGTCGTCGTGGGCACGGGGGGATACGTCTGCGGGCCAGTCGTCTACGCAGCCTCGCGCTTGGGCATCCCGACCTTGATCCACGAACAAAACGTCGTTCCTGGTCTGACCAACAAATTTTTGTCGCGCTCGGCTACTCGGGTGGCCGTATCTTTTGCAGAGTCTCTCGCGTACTTTCCAGAGGGGAAAACCGTGTTTACCGGCAATCCGCGGGCGACAGAAGTGATGCATGGCAACGCGGAGGCGGGCCGTGGCTTTCTGGGGGTAGACGCAGGCAAAAAAATCGTCCTGATCTTTGGCGGCAGCCGGGGAGCGAGGGCGATCAATGAAGCGGTGCTTTCTGTTGTTACCGAGTTGGGCAAATATGCCGATACTCATTTTGTATACGTAACCGGAGATGTTCACTTTGATAAAATCTCCAGCGAGCTTGCCGCAAAAGGGAAGCTTCCCGAGAACATTTCCGTGCTTCCATTCGTCCATAACATGCCGGACGTTTTGGCGGCGACACATATACTGGTCGGACGTGCAGGTGCATCTACCTTGGCAGAAGTGACGGCTCTCGGCGTTCCGTCGATTTTGATTCCGTCTCCGTATGTGACAAACAACCATCAGGAGAAAAATGCGCGCGGCCTTGAACGTGCAGGTGCAGCGCGAGTCATTGTGGAGAAGGAGCTGAGAGGAGAGCGCCTGCTTCAGGAAGTGGAAAGCTTGCTGCACAGCGATGAGCTGTGGAAGCAAATGAAAGAGAGCGCCCTGTCGCTGGGAATGCCGAAAGCAGCCACGGAAATCGTGCGCACCTTGCAGGAAGTCTCCGCAAAAAAATGATCAGATGGGCGATTGTCACGCCGATCTGGGCGATCGCATAGTATGGAGCAAACACGTGAGAAGACTTACAGGTCCGACCTAGCAAACGTATCAGGAGGTTCACAAATGATAAATATTGCAGATGAGCTGAAGCAAGCAGGGATCGGAAAAGTGTGGACCAATGAGCCTCTCGCCAATCATACGACATGGCGGGTTGGCGGTCCTGCTGATTTGTTAATCCAGCCCAAGGACAAAGAATCCTTGCTAAAAGCCTTGCAGATCATCCATCGTCATGAAATTCCTTGGAGTGTTATCGGGCGCGGCTCCAACCTTCTGGTGAGGGACGGAGGGATTCGCGGAGCCGTGTTCAAAGTGGCTGAGGGCTTGAGCCACTGCGAGTTCAGGGGTGAAGAGGTGTGTGTGGGTGCCGGATATTCCATGATCCGCCTGGCGGTGGAGACAGGCAAGATGGGATTAACAGGGATGGAATTCGCAGGAGGGATTCCTGGTACGGTAGGCGGAGCCGTCTATATGAATGCAGGGGCACACGGATCTGATCTTTCACGTATTCTTATTGAAGCCGAGATTCTTTTCGCAAACGGCGAATGTAAGGTGTTGAGTAACGACGAACTGAGCTTTAGCTATCGGACTTCTCTTTTGCAAAAAGAAAAAGGGATTGTGCTGGAAGCCCGTTTTCAACTGCGTCCAGGCGATCGCAAGCAGATTGCCGCGACACTTGCGACCAACAAGGATCGGCGACGCCAGACACAGCCGTTGCAAATGCCGTGTGCGGGCAGTGTGTTCCGCAACCCGCCGAACGATCACGCAGGGCGTCTGATAGAAGCAGCGGGGCTGAAAGGCTATCAAATCGGTGGAGCTCAGGTTTCAGAAAAACACTCGAATTTCATCGTGAATTGCGGGGGAGCCACGGCTACCGACGTCCTCACCTTGATTGAGCATGTTCGGAGCACAATTCTTGCGAAATACGGAATTGATCTGCATCCGGAAGTTCTGGTGGTGGGCGAGGGGTAACACGGAGGTGAAAGTTTGGAGACTTTTGCGATCGAAGGCGGAAGACCTCTGTCCGGTTCGCTTCGGATCCAAGGAGCTAAGAACGCTGCTCTTCCCATCCTTGCCGCTGCTGTTCTTGCGGAAGGGCAATTCTATATCTACGATGTCCCCCATTTGAAAGATATCAAAGTCATGCTGGAGATAATGACGGCACTGGGGGCCAACACGAAGCACGTGGACGGTTGCGTCGATCTGGATACAACGTCTGTCTCCGTCCCGCATGTGCCAGATGATTTAATGAGCCAGATGCGATCTTCTATTTTTCTCGCCGGGCCGCTTCTGGCCAGGTTGGGTGAAGTCACCATATCGCGTCCCGGTGGCTGCGACATTGGTGAACGCCGAATTGACCTGCATTTGTCTGGTCTTACGGCACTCGGGGCTAAAATAGAAGAATCCGAAGGCTACATTACTTTTCGGGCAAAGCAATTGCGCGGGACCAACATCTTTCTTTCCTTCCCCAGCGTGGGCGCGACGGAAAATATCATGATGGCGGCAGTCTTGGCAAAAGGGACGACACGCATCTGTAATGCGGCTCGGGAGCCGGAGATTATCGACCTGCAAAACTTCCTGAACGCCATGGGTGCGCGAATAAGAGGGGCAGGAACCGATACGATTGAAATCAGCGGCGTACCGCGGCTTCGCTCCGTCAGCTACCGGATCATTCCCGACAGAATTGTGACGGGGACGTATGTGCTGGCGGTCGGCATTGCCCAAGGGCATGTGGAGCTGACCAATACATTGCCTGAGCAACTCACGGCATTGATTGAGGTTGCCCGTAGCTGTGGTGTTGAAATCAAGACCCGCCATGATATAATGGAAATCAAAAGCAACTCCCGTCCTCGTGCTTACGACCGGATCATCACCTCGCCGTATCCAGGGTTTCCGACTGACCTGCAGGCGCAGCTGATGGTGTTTCTGTCACAGGCGAGGGGAACCAGCGTCATCAAGGAAACGATTTTTGAAGGAAGATTCAAACATGTGAATGAATTGGCGCGAATGGGCGCCTCTATATACGTAGATCTCGGCTCTGCTATCATTCGCGGCGTCGGGAAGCTGACCGCCACGAATGTGGAAGCGACAGATCTGCGAGCAGGCGCTGCTCTCGTATTGGCAGGGCTTGCGGCAGAAGGCATTACGACGGTGAATCAGATTCATCATATCGATCGTGGATACGATCGCCTGGAAGAGCAATTGCGCAGGCTGGGAGCCGACATCACGAGGGTTTCGATATGATCGAGGGAAGTCAAGCGGCATAGTGCTATGCCGCTTTCCCTGTTTTGTATAGTTACATTTATTTGGAAGAAATCCATTTATTCCCTTTTGAATGAATTATCTTGCGGGCGATGAGCCTAGAATGCATGAGGAAGGATTCGGCCATGGCGGTAATTGAGGAACGCATTCCGCAAGTCAAGCAGCAACGTCCCAGACGAAAAGGAAACCGTAAACTGGTATTTTGGCTCGTGCTGTTTTTTCTTACTGTACTTATCATTGTTTTTATTCGCTCACCGTACAGCAAGGTGCAGGAAATCCAGGTTATCGGAAACGACATTTACACCACAGAGCAAATCGTCCAGCAATCGGGTCTGCAACGCGACATGCAATTTCTCAATGTGTGGGAGAGCAGCGTGCAAAGCAATTTGGCGCCGCTTGAGGGCGTCAAGAACGTGACGGTCAGCCGTTCTTTTCCGGGAGTGATCCGGCTGCACGTAACGGAGCAAAAGCGCGTCGCCTTCTGGAATGGACAAGACGGCAGCCGCTATCCGCTGCTCGAAAACGGCAAGGTGCTGAAGCAGGTGAATTTTGCCGATCGCGTGGTGGACAGGCCCTTGATCAGCTCCTGGGCAGCGCCTGAGCTGCTCCCCAATCTCGCCAAAGCGTTGTCCCGCCTCACACCGAATGTGCTCGCCGAAATTTCGGACATAACTCTGACGCCAACGGTGTACGATAAGCAGCGGGTAACCTTGTACATGCGCGACGGAAACGAAGTGCGCAGCGTGGTCTACAAGCTGGATAAAATGTTGAACTGGTATCCGGCGATCGTGGCAGAGCTGCCGGCAGGAACAAAAGGGGTGCTCTCCATGTTCGAGCAGCCGTGGTTTGTTCCGTACGGTGCGGGAAGTGATGCCATTCCGATAGCAGGCAACCAGGAGCAGACAGAAAAGCCGCAGTAAAGAAAAAAGGGGTAGCAGACAATGAGTCGTCGCCGCAAATTTCATCTTTATTTAACCGTCGTGACGCTTTGTACAGGCTTTCTGGTAGCAACCTCGTTTGAGACTACCAAGCTCACGCGCAAAGAGCGGTTGAATGATCAGCTGTTCCAGCAGGAAACACAATTGAATGACCGGATTTTATCCGAAAAAGAACAAAACAGGCATTTGGAAAACCAGCTGATTGATTTGCAGCGCCAGGTAGGCAAAGTCGAGGAAGCGATGGCTCAGCAAAAATCTGAGGCAGCCGACACACTCGCCCAGCTGGAGGCTGCGCGTATGCTCTCCGGCGTGGTCGCTGTAGAAGGCCCTGGTCTTGTCATCACGATGCAGGACAGCCAATCGGCAGCAAGCAGCTCGGACATCGCCAATTACATCGTGCATGAGCAAGATGTGCGTCTGGTCGTCAATGAACTGCGCGCAGCGGGAGCCGAGGCGATCAGCATCAACGGCCAGAGACTGGTAAGCAACTCTTCCATCCGCTGTGTCGGTCCGACGATCATCGTCAACGGAATCAAGTCTGCCGCTCCTTTTGTCATCTCGGCAATCGGCAATCCTGAGACGATGGAGAGTGCCCTCCATTTGCCAGGAGGAGTATTGCAATCTCTGCAAGACTTTGTTCAAATCGACTTGGCGAAAAAAGAGAAGGTGCAGCTCCCGGCCTTCGTTGGTGACGCCAAAACGAAACACTCCTAAAAGGTAAAAGGATGCGTTTGCCCTATGTTACAAAAAAGCCGTAAAATCACGTTTATTCTTGCCATTATTAGTGCTATCATAGGTGTGATGTTGGCTGTGCAATTGCGCAGCAGCCTCCATCCGGTACATAAGGAGTCTCGCAGCATTGCGGAACTCCGGACCACGCTGCAAAAAGAGCTGGAGAAACACAAAAACCTGCTTGCAGATATTTCCAAGTACAATCAGCTGTACTACCAATACGAAACCGCATTAAGTGAAGACGAGAGCATTTCGGTCATGAAGGAAGAGCTGGAGCGAAACCGTCGAATGGCTGGAATGGTAGAGGTCGAGGGGGAAGGCATCGTGCTGGAAGTTGTCGATGCCCACACGCCTACAGAGCCGATTCTGGACGAACACATGCAGGTGCCTGTTGTAGGTGAATACACGATTGACGATGAAGATTTGCGTTGGCTGGTCAATATCCTGTTTGCGAACGGAGCGCAAGCGGTGTCCATTAACGATCATCGGTTGATTGCCACTTCCGCGATCCGCAATGTAGGGGCTGTCATCCAGATTGATACGAGGACGATACAGCCTCCATATGAAATAAAAGCATTGGGAGAGCCCGACGTGCTTTTGTCCGCGATGAAGCTGGAGGGTGTCGAAGAGAACTTTCAGCTGGCGAACAAAAAAGTGTTGGCCGAAAAACGGGACAAGCTGTTGATTTCCGCAAACAAAGAAACACGTGTCATCCAATTTATGAAACCTGTTAAAGAAAAAGGAGATTCGTAACCATGTGGCTCCCGCTTATCGGACTGATTGTCGGTCTCGCTGTCGGCTTCCTTCTGGATTGGCGCGTGCCCCAGGAGTATAGCAGCTATCTTTCCATAGCTCTGTTGGCTGGATTGGATACGATCTTTGGGGGGATTCGCTCCTTCTTGGAACGCACCTTCAACGTTCGGATCTTCATGTCCGGATTCTTTTTCAATACGCTCTTTGCAGCTGGGCTGGCCTTCATCGGAGGTTTCCTCGGGATTGATCTGTACCTGGCGGCCATCGTGGCTTTCGGGGTGCGTCTCTTCAATAACCTGGCTGTGATTAGGAGAATAGTTCTATCCCGTTGGATCAATCAGCAAGAATAGCCCGAACAAATGGGAAGATGGTCATTTTTTTACAAAAATTCTAGATGAAAAAAAGGGAATGGTTGTCCTGTGTGGAATAATTTATGCAGGTGTTCTCATTTTAGCAAGACAAAAGACGTAGCAGGGGAGGTGTCACAGGTTTGGTAAGTAATGAACTCATCGTCAGCCTAGACATTGGAACATCCAAAGTACGCGTCATGATCGGCGAGATCAACAACGGTTCCATCAACATCATCGGCGTCGGACAATCACACTCAGAAGGCATCAAGAAGGGCGTGATTGTTGACATCGACCAAACCGTGCATGCCATCCGGGAAGCAGTCGATCATGCTGAACGCATGGTTGGCGTTTCTATCGAAGAAGTGTATGTGGGGATCACTGGAAACCATATCGAGTTGCATGAAACCCAAGGGGTTGTCGCTGTATCCAGCGAAGACCGTGAGATACGAGAAGAAGATATCCAACGCGTCATTCAGGCAGCGAAGGTTGTAGCGATTCCGCCGGACCGTGAAATCATCGAGGTAGTTCCAAAGGAGTATATCGTAGATGGGCAGGGTAGTATCAAAGACCCTCGCGGGATGATTGGTGTCCGACTGGAAATGGAAGGGACCATTGTAACCGGATTGAAAACGGTTGTACATAACATCGTTCGCTGTGCTCAACGAACCAATCTGCGTGTAGCTGGAATTTTCTTGCAACCGCTTGCGGCTAGCACGGTTGCCCTATCCAAAGATGACAAAAATATGGGTGTCGTTCTTGTCGACATCGGTGCGGGTTCTACCACGATCGGTGTATTCGAGCAAGGTAAGCTGGCCGCTACCACCGTGATCGGCATCGGTGGCGACCATATCACAAGCGACATTTCACTAGGATTGCGTACCCATACGGATGTGGCAGACCGCGTGAAAATAAAAAACGGTTGTGCGTTGATCGATGAAGCTTCTGAAGATGTGAAATTCAAGGTGAACCGGATTGGCAGTGAAGTAGAAAAGCAGTTTACCCAAGTAGACTTGGCCAATATCATTGAGCCGCGCGCTGCAGAAATATTCCAATTAGTCGAGGATGCTGTCTACAAGATGGGCTTCCGCGACGAGATTGCAGGCGGCTACGTCCTGACTGGCGGTACAGTAGCAATGCCTGGCATGCTGGAATTGGCAAAAGAAGAATTGGACGCACCTGTTCGCATCGCAATTCCTGATTACATCGGAGTGCGGGATCCTGCCTACACCACAGGGGTAGGTTTGATTCAATATGCCTTGCAGTTGATGGAGCGCCGCAGCGTACGCGTCACCCCCTCATTCAAGGGCACTCAGAAGCAAACCGTTGCCAAGCAGCCAAAAGAAGGCGGCGGTTTGATGGAAAAAGTGAAAAACTGGTTTAGCGAATTTATTTAGTCGCTTTGCCGTAGTTAGCACAATGGCGAAAATTGGAACGTTTCGTTCTTTTGAAATCATGGAAGAGAATAACGGGATGTCCCATTCGTTTGTCAATCGGCTTCTTGGGCCACAAGTTTTTATGTTGAATTGGGGAGGACTAGCAATATGCTGGAATTTGATATGGACATGGAATCCTTTGCACGAATTAAAGTAATTGGGTGCGGCGGCGGCGGCAGCAATGCTGTAAACCGCATGATTGCAGGCGGCGTGAAAGGGGTAGAATTTATCACCCTGAACACCGATGCACAGGCGCTCCAATTGTCCAGTGCCGAGATTAAACTGCAAATCGGGGAAAAGCTGACACGCGGTCTCGGAGCAGGTGCGAATCCGGAAATCGGCAAAAAGGCGGCGGAAGAGAGCCGCGATTTGATTGAAAATGCTCTGCGCGGTGCAGATATGGTATTCGTTACGGCGGGAATGGGCGGAGGAACCGGTACTGGTGCAGCCCCTGTTGTCGCTGAGATCGCCAAGGAGATGGGCGCTCTTACGGTGGGTGTCGTGACTCGTCCTTTCTCTTTCGAGGGGCGCAAGCGTTCCCAGCACGGTGAGGCTGGTATCGCGGCACTCAAGGAAAAAGTGGATACGCTGATCGTCATTCCTAACGATCGTTTGCTGGAAATCGTAGATAAAAACACACCTATGCTCGAAGCGTTCCGTGAAGCGGACAACATTTTGCGCCAAGGGGTTCAAGGGATTTCCGACCTGATCGCTGTACCGGGTCTGATCAACTTGGACTTTGCAGACGTGAAGACGATCATGACCGAGCGCGGCTCCGCTTTGATGGGGATCGGCGTAGGCAGCGGGGAAAACCGTGCGGCTGAAGCGGCTCGCCGTGCCATTTCCAGCCCGCTCTTGGAAACATCGATTGACGGTGCTCGCGGCGTTCTGATGAACATCACAGGCGGCACCAACTTGAGCTTGTACGAAGTAAACGAAGCAGCAGATATCGTTTCTTCGGCAGCAGACCCAGATGTAAACATGATCTTCGGTGCGGTCATCAACGAAGATTTGAAAAATGAACTGGTAGTTACGGTCATTGCAACGGGATTCGAGCATTCCCAGCGCGTACCGGAAGCACCGCGCCGCCAGCAACAACCGATCAATACCGCTGGCAACCGTCCGACACCGATTTCCAACACGAATACGGGCCGTGCCAAAGAAGAAGAGGATGACAAGTCCTTCTTCTCCATGAGCAATCTCGACAACCTCGATATTCCAGCATTCCTGCGAAATCGTCGTCGCAACAAAAAATAGGCCACAAAAGTGGAAAAGCCTTGTTCTCTTTTCGGAGACAAGGCTTTTTTCTGTGAAAAACGTCTCGACGCTGTGCATTTGCTTGAAATAGAACCAAAAACGTTAGACAAAAAATCCAAAAAAACACCGTCAAGAATTGACAGACTTTACATACACATTGATATATACTGCTTTTACTGATAGAGCCAGCGCTATAAAAGCGGCGTCCTGGCGCTACACATACGGCAACTCTTGCAGCTCTCGGATTTTCGCCCAGGCGAAAACAGATCGGAGGTGAGGGCAAGTGGTTGTGTATCTTGATATCATTCTACTCCTCAACCTGGCTATTGATACCTTGTTGCTCTGGTTTACCGCGTATTTTCGCAAAGAGCGCGTGGTGTGGTGGAGAATGATCGCGGCCTCATTGTTCGGTTGTTCGTATTTGGTCTTTTTCTTTTTCCCTGCGTTTTCGCCTATGTATCAATGGTCAGTCAAGCTGTTGTTTTCCATTCTCATGCTGTGGATCGCATTCGGGAACAGGAGGTTGTTGTCCTTTGCGCAAAACTTGATCATTTTTTATTTTGTCGCTTTTGTTTTTGGCGGAGGAGTATTCGGGCTTCAATACTTTTTGGCGCCGCGAAACGAAATTGTCAACGGATTGATTGTGACGCACAACGACGGTTTTGGAGTGGGCTTCAAGCCTACCCTCGCGATTGTGGTCATCGGGTTTCTGCTCGTCTTTTTCCTCGGGAAAAAGAGCTACAAAGCGATTCAGGAGCCGCGAAGAATGGAGACGTTCCTCGTCGATGTCGTGGTGACTGTCGCAAAAGAAAAAGTCATTTGCCGCGGTCTCGTGGATACAGGCAATCAACTGCACGAGCCGATCACGCGTCTGCCGGTGATGATTATCGAAAGCCGCATGCTGGCTCATCTGCTTCCGCCGTCGCTTCTCCGACAAACCGATGAAAACGGTGGAGTGTGGGAGAAGCTGGACGGATCCTGGGATGACCTGCCGCTGGAATGGCAAGCTCGGGTACGGCTCATCCCGTACCGGAGCGTGTCGCGGGGAATGGATTTTTTGCTTGCGATCAAGCCGGATCATGTGATGGTTGTACAGGAAGGACTTCGCTATGAAACGGAAAAAGTGCTGATCGGGCTTAACCCGATTCCGCTTTCGGCAGACGGCAAGTACCAGGCGATCGTACATCCTGCCATGATGGAAGCATATACGCAAGAACCTACCTTTATTCTCAAACAGGAGGGCTAATCATGTATGTAAAACTTCGCCTACAACTCCAGTTGACCTGGTACCGTTTCCTGCTGTGGATTGGTGCACGCGCTGAAGAAGTCTATTACATTGGCGGGAGTGAAGCATTGCCTCCACCGTTGACGAGAGAAGAAGAGGAACTGCTTCTGGGCCGCCTGCCTTCGGGCGATCCCGCCGTGCGCGGCATGCTGATCGAGCGCAACTTGCGGCTGGTTGTCTACATCGCCCGCAAATTCGAAAATACCGGGATCAACATCGAGGATTTGGTCAGCATCGGGACGATCGGCTTGATTAAAGCGGTCAACACGTTTGACCCGGAGAAAAACATCAAGCTGGCGACATACGCCTCCCGCTGTATCGAAAACGAGATTTTGATGTATTTGCGCCGCAACAACAAGATTCGCTCCGAGGTGTCTTTTGACGAACCGCTCAATATCGACTGGGATGGCAACGAACTGCTTTTGTCCGATGTGCTCGGTACAGAAAATGACACGATCTATAAAAATATCGAAGACCAGGTAGACCGCAAGCTGCTGAAAAAAGCGCTGGATAAGCTGTCCGAGCGGGAGCGAATCATCATGGAGCTGCGCTTCGGCCTCGCTGGGGAAGAGGAGAAGACGCAAAAAGACGTCGCGGACTTGCTCGGGATCTCCCAGTCGTATATTTCCCGTTTGGAAAAGCGAATTATAAAACGGTTGCGAAAAGAGTTCAACAAAATGGTCTAACGCATATTTTCCCAGCCTCAGGGGATACTGTTCCTAAACCGTAACAGATGGTGGTTTTTGCCACCTTCTTGGCGGCTACGCGTCAGTACGCGGCCTTTCAAGACAACCGGGTTAGGGACTTTTTTCTTGCTTCGAGGAGGGAAAGACGTGACGCGCAATAAGGTAGAGATATGCGGGGTAGATACCTCCAAACTGCCGGTGCTGACAAACAAGGAAATGCGGGATTTGTTTGAGCGCCTGCAAAGCGGAGAGCTGGCTGCCCGCGAGAAACTGGTCAACGGCAACCTGCGTCTGGTGCTGAGTGTCATCCAAAGATTCAATAACCGCGGAGAGTTCGTCGACGACCTGTTTCAGGTAGGCTGCATCGGATTGATGAAAGCGATCGACAACTTTGATCTCGGGCAAAACGTTAAATTTTCCACGTACGCGGTACCGATGATCATCGGGGAGATCAGGCGCTATTTGCGCGACAACAACCCGATTCGCGTTTCCCGTTCGTTGCGGGACATCGCCTACAAAGCCCTTCAGGTGCGAGACAATCTGACCAACAAGCATTCGCGAGAGCCCACCATTACCGAGATTTCTCAAGAATTGAACGTTGCCAAGGAAGACGTCGTGTTCGCGCTGGATGCCATTCAGGACCCGGTATCGCTTTTCGAGCCGATCTATCAGGATGGCGGAGATCCGATCTACGTCATGGATCAAATCAGCGACGAGAAGAACAAGGATGTCACATGGGTAGAAGAAATCGCGCTCCGCGAAGGAATGCAACGTCTGGGTGATCGGGAAAAAATGATTTTATCCATGCGCTTTTACGAGGGAAAAACCCAGATGGAAGTAGCAGAAGAAATCGGAATTTCGCAGGCACAGGTCTCCCGGTTGGAAAAAGCGGCGATCGCTCATATGCAAAAGCACGTGCAATCGTAATGAGAAGCTACATAGGTCCCGACGGTCTTCGTGCCGTTGGGTTTTTTTATGGCTGGCGATTCGTGGCTGCCTTTTGTTTTTTCCGGCGAAGAAGGACATATTCTCCGGCGGGTTCATATACTGAGAGTAACGGAGAAAAGTGGGTGAGGAGAATGGTGAAAATCTCTGACTTCCAGACAAAAGAAGTGGTCAATATCCTGGATGGGAAGCGGCTGGGAACGATATCCGATTTGGAGATCGATCTGCGTCACGGACGTGTGGAAGCCATTGTCGTGCCGGGGCCGGGCAAATTCCTCGGATTTTTTTCCTCCGGGAATGATTATGTTATCCCGTGGCGCAATATTGTGAAGATCGGAAAAGATGTGGTGCTGGTCCGGATGGAGGAAGCACTGAAGGTAGAAGCCAGAACTTCTGGCGCAGATGAATACAGGGAGTAGAGGGGGAAAGGCGTCAGTTAGCCTTTCTTTTCTTTTCGGCTATGGTATGATAAGCCATATGAGGAAGGTGACAGGATGAGAGAACCGTTTGGCTTGGAAGAGGATAAATCTGTGTTGACGCTGACGGATTGGGAAAAGCATTTTCCGGGCCTGGTGGCGGGGTTTACCGTTCGCCTTGGCGGGGAAAGTGAACAACCGTACGGCTCGTTTAATATGGGCTTGCATGTGGGAGACGAGGCAAGCCGCGTTGTCGCAAATCGGAAAAAGCTGGCCGAGCAGGTCGGGATGCCTTTTGAAGCATGGACGTGCGCGGATCAGGTTCACGGCAACCGCGTTTGCCAGGTGAGTGCTGGCGGAGCGGGCAAGGAGAGTCTGGACGATGTCATTGCCGCCACAGACGGCTTGTTTACCCGGGAAAAGGGCGTTTTGCTCACCTCGTTTTACGCTGATTGCGTACCGCTCTTTTTTCTGGACCCGGCAACAGGGGCGATTGGTCTGGCTCACGCAGGCTGGAAGGGCACAGTGGGACGTATTGCCGAGGAAATGGTCAAGTCGCTGCAAACGCATTGCGGGGCGCAGCCAGCGGACATTCGCGTAGCCATCGGGCCGTCCATCGGGGGCTGCTGCTACGAAGTGGATGAACGGATCATGACGCAAGTGCGGACGAGCGCGCAAAACTGGGAGACCGCGGTAACGGCTTCTGCCGCAGCAGAGAAGTACATGCTGGATCTTCGCCAGCTGAACACGGAGATTTTGCTGGAAGCGGGGATTGCCAAGCAGCATTTGCTCGTAACAGACTGGTGTACAAGCTGCCGTACAGACTTGTTCTTCTCGCATCGAAAAGAAGCCGGAACGGCCGGGACGACAGGGCGAATGGCTTCTTACATCGGATGGAAAGAGACAGAAGGGAGATAAAAAGTCGTGGGAATCAAGGAACAGGAATTGTTGAAAGCAAGAATGGAAGCGATCGAAGCGCGGATTCAGGCGGCGTGCGACAGAGCAAACCGCAAGCGCGAGGACGTCAAAATCATTGCCGTAACGAAATACGTCGATGAGCAGGCAATCGGTGATTTGCTGGATGTCGGAATCGAGCATATCGGGGAAAATCGCGTGCAGGACGCCCTGCCCAAATACGAGTTGCACAAGGAGCGCGGCACGTGGCATTTTATCGGACATTTGCAAACCAATAAGGCCAAAGAGGTCGTCGGGCGTTTCCCGTACATCCATTCGCTGGATCGCCTTTCGCTCGCGCAAGAGCTGAATCGACGCGCCGAGGCGATTGATCAGGTCGTAAATTGCTTTTTGCAAGTCAATATATCCGGTGAAGAGACAAAATTTGGGCTTAGTCCCAACGATGTATTGGCTTTTTTGCGTGAAACCAGTAATATGAAACATATAAAGATCGTCGGATTGATGACGATGGCGCCTGTTGTCGATGACCAGGAGGAAGCGAGACAAGTATTTCGCGGCCTCTACGAGTGGAAGGCACGAATTAATGAGTGCGCATTCCCCCATGCTCATATCGAAGAATTGTCGATGGGCATGTCCAGTGATTTTGAAGTGGCGATTGAAGAGGGAGCTACATATATTCGTCTGGGCTCTGTTTTGGTCAAGCCGGAATAGGGAAAAGAACCGTCAGACACGACAACGAGCAGGAGAGGAGGCAGTATATGGGTGTAATGAACAAGCTGATGGGGTTTCTAGGTTTGGAAAACGAGGAATACATCGAAGAAACCACAGTCGAAGAGGAACGGGATGAATACGATTCCAGCAATAAAAAGCATCAGCCTGTCAGCAGGGCGAATAACGTGGTGCCGTTCCAGGCGCGGGAAAAGGAGGGAATCCGTTTGATTCTCTGCGAACCCCGTCATTATAGCGATGCGCAAGACATTGCCGATAATCTCCGTCATCGCAGACCCGTTGTAGTCAATCTGCATCGTGTGGAAAAAGATCAGGCGAAGCGAATTATCGACTTTTTGAGCGGAACCGTCTACGCGCTGAATGGCGACATTCAAAAGGTTGGCGATACGATTTTTGTATGCACGCCTGACCATGTAGACATTCAAGGAACGATCTCCAGCGTACTGGAAGAGTAACGGACCTACCACGATTAAAAAGGGTGAGCGAATGAATTACTTGTTGACCATTCTAGATTATGCTTTCGTTGTGTACCAATACATGATTATCGCCTACATCTTGATGTCATGGGTGCCGCAGATGAGAGCGACAGGCATCGGGCAATTACTGGAGAGGCTGGTAGAGCCTTATCTTGCTCCGTTTCGCCGTTTTATCCCGACACTCGGTTTTATCGATATTTCTCCGATCGTCGCTTTGATCGCTTTGCGTTTTGCCTATTTCGGGCTGGTTAGCATCTTGGCAAAGCTGGCGTAAGGTGTGTGGATAACGGATGAGAGTGTTTGATCATTTTGCAAAAGAAGAACGTCCCTTTGCGGAACGGGCGCTGGAAATGCTGACGCTGGTAGAGCGGAAGCAGGCCATGCGCCTTACTGATTTTGTGGACCCCAGACAATTGCTGATTTTAAAAAGCTTGTGCTCGCAAGTTCGCGATGTGAAAATATCCGCCAGCGGAGGCTATGAAGGCGCGGAACGCGTGCGTGTGATCATCCACCCGGAGTACATGGAGATCGAGCAGGACGACTACCGCCTCGCCCTTTTGGCGATTCAGGCAGATCAACGCTTTCACACGCTGGAGCATCGCGATGTGATGGGAGCTGTCCTGAGTGCCGGGATGAAGCGGGAAAAATTCGGCGACATGCTGACGGACGCCGGGACTTGCTATGTCATTGCGGCGGAGGAAGTGGTTGACTTCGTTTGCCTGCAAGTCACGCAGATTCACCGTACTTCCGTGCAGGTTGAACGCGTGGCGTGGGAGTCGTTCACGCCGCCTGCTGCCCGCCTGGTCGAAAAGACAATTACCGTTCCTTCGCCACGAATGGATGCGGTGATCGGAGAAGTGCACAACATGTCCCGGGCAAAAGCACTGGTCCCGATTCGCGCAGGCAAAGTCAAGGTCAACTGGAAAGTGACCGAAGATCCGTCGACTCAGCTTGCAGAAGGCGACATGGTGTCACTTGCCGGCTTCGGACGGTTCAAAATCATCGAGGTAACGGGAACAACCCGCAGTGGAAGACTTCGCATGATTGTCGGACTGGTTACATAAAATGAAGCAGGCCGCAAAAAAATGTAAAATAAGGCAGGAAACAAAGCCGATTCTGTCGAAACCATAAGTACGAATTATCGGGAAAAGTGGGGGGTTCATGTGCCATTAACGCCATTGGATATACACAATAAAGAATTTAGCACAGGCTTTCGCGGGTACAACGTCGACGAAGTAAACGAATTTCTCGATCAGGTGATCAAGGACTTCGAACTTCTCATTAAAGAGAAAAAGGAACTGGAAGAACGAATCGCTATTCTCAATGAGCGTGTGGACCATTATAAGAGCTTGGAAGAAAACTTGAGCAAATCGATTCTGGTCGCCCAGGAGACAGCGGAGGACGTCAAGTCCAATGCCCGCAAGGAAGCACAGCTGATTTTGAAGGAAGCAGAGAAAAACGCGGATCGGATTGTCAACGAAGCGTTGGCCAAATCCCGGAAGATTGCCATCGAAATCGAAGAATTGAAAAAACGCGCGTCCGTGTACCGCATGCGCTTCCGCACTCTTTTGGAAGCACAGCTGGAAATGCTGGAGCAGGGCGCCTGGGATGATATCGAGCAGGCTGATTCTGCGGTCGCTGTTGAATAAAACATTGACGATGTGCCGATATTGGTACTATAATGTAAAACAACTTTGTCGAAAAAATCAGCCCATATAAACATGAGACGATGAACGGGAAGAGTACGCGGAACAGCACTGCCAAAGAGAGTCGGGACCAGGTGAAAACCCGACCAGTTGCCCCGCCGAAAATCACCCGGGAGTTCAATATCCGAAAGCTTATGCCGCGAGTTTGCGACGGCATCGGCGAGTAAGTGAGCGAGTCATTCCCGTTACGAATGAACGAGTGGAATCAATCACGCCTGCTTTGTATGAGCAGCGGTTTGGTTCAATCAGGGTGGTAACACGGGAGCTTTCTCTCGTCCCTTTTTGGGGATGGGAGAAGGCTTTTATTTATTTTCTAGGAGTGAATCAGGCTATGGACTACAGCAAAACCTTATCGCTACCAAAAACCGATTTCCCGATGCGCGGAAACTTGCCAAGCCGCGAGCCGCAAATGCAGGAGAAATGGGAAGAGCAAAACATTTACCAACAAGTGCTTGCGCGTACCGAAGGCCGTCCTTCGTTCGTTCTGCATGACGGACCTCCGTACGCCAACGGAGATATTCATATCGGGCACGCACTGAACAAAATTCTCAAAGACTTCATCGTTCGCTACAAGTCCATGGCCGGCTTCTACGCGCCGTATATTCCGGGCTGGGATACGCATGGATTGCCGATCGAACAGGCGATTGTCAACGCACAAGGTCTGGATCGCCGCAGCATCGAGGTAAACGACTTCCGCAAGCGTTGCGAAGAGTATGCCTGGTCTTACATTGACAAGCAGCGCGACCAGTTCAAGCGTCTGGGTGTTCGCGGCGATTGGGAAAATCCGTATGTGACGCTTCTCCCTGAGTATGAAGCCAACCAAATTCGCGTTTTTGGCGAGATGGCGAAAAAAGGCTACATCTACAAAGGGCTGCGTTGTGTATACTGGTCCCCGTCTTCTGAGACCGCACTGGCTGATGCTGAAATCGAGTACAAGGACAAGCGTTCTCCGTCCATTTACGTCAGCTTCCAGGTAGCAGATGGCAAAGGCAAGCTGGACACAGAGACAGGCGTTGTCATCTGGACGACGACACCTTGGACGATCCCGGCCAACTTGGCGATCTCGCTCCATCCTGAGCTGGAGTACAACGTCGTAAAAGCAGACGGCCGCAAATTCCTCGTTGCCAACGGACTGATCGAGGCGGCAAGCAAGGAAATCGGCTGGGAAGGCGTGGAAATTGTCGCCAGCTTCAAAGGTCAAGAGCTGGAAGGCGTATTGACCAAGCACCCGATCTACGACCGCACATCCCCATTGATCCTCGGAGAACACGTGACGCTCGATGCAGGTACGGGTTGCGTGCATACCGCTCCTGGACACGGGGAAGACGACTTTGCCGTCGGACAAAAATACAATCTGGGTGTACTCTGCCCGGTCGACCACGAAGGAAAAATGACCAGTGAAGCACCGGGTTTCGAAGGTCTTTTCTACGAGGATGCGAACAAGGTCATCACCGAAAAGCTGAAAGAAAATGGAGCGCTCTTAAAGCTGAGCTTCTTCACGCACTCCTACCCGCATGACTGGCGCACGAAAAAGCCGGTTATCTACCGTGCGACAGAACAATGGTTTGCTTCCATCGACGGCTTCCGCGCACAAATGCTGGAAGCGATCAAAAACGTGAAGTGGATTCCGCATTGGGGAGAAACCCGCCTGGCGAACATGATTGCAGATCGTGGCGACTGGTGCATTTCCCGTCAACGCGTATGGGGTGTTCCGATCCCGATTTTCTACTGCAAATCTTGCAATGAGCCAATCATCAACGACGCGACGATCAACCATATCGCCGAGTTGTTCCGCAAAGAAGGTTCTTCTGCCTGGTTTGCCCGCGAAGCAAACGAGCTGGTTCCGGAAGGTCTTGCTTGCAGCAAATGCGACTGCAAAGATTTCCGCAAAGAGACAGACATCATGGACGTATGGTTCGACTCCGGCTCTTCCCACCAGGCTGTTCTGCGCGAGCGCGGCATCGCTTGGCCGGCTGACATGTACCTGGAAGGTTCCGACCAGTACCGCGGCTGGTTCAACTCCTCTCTGTCTACGGGAGTTGCGGTTTATGGCACGGCTCCGTACAAGGCTGTCCTGAGCCACGGTTTTGCTCTCGACGGGGAAGGCCGCAAAATGTCCAAGTCGCTTGGCAACACAGTAGTGCCGCAACAAGTAATCGACAAGCTGGGCGCCGATATTTTGCGCCTGTGGGTAGCCTCTGTTGATTATCAGGCAGACGTGCGCATTTCTGACGCGATCCTGAATCAGATTGCCGAAGTGTACCGCAAAATCCGCAACACGTTCCGCTTCCTGCTCGGCAACCTGGACGGATTCGACCCGGCAAAAGACCGCGTAGCTTATGAGCAGCTAGGCGAGCTGGACCGTTATGTGCTGGCAAAAGCGGCGAAAGTCGTGAAGCGTTCCCGCAAGGCATACGACGAATACCAGTTCCACACCGTTTTCCATGCGGTGCACAACTTCTGCGTCATCGACTTGTCTGCTTTCTACCTGGACATCTGCAAAGACCGTCTGTATGTAGAAGCACCTGACAGTGTAAAACGCCGCGCAGCACAAACCGTCATGTACGATTGCCTGCTCAGCCTGGTGAAGCTGGTAGCGCCGCTCTTGCCGCATACCGCTGACGAAGTGTGGGCGTTCATTCCGGGAGTGTCCGAACAAAGCGTGCAGCTGACAGACATGCCAGAAGGCGACGAGCAGCACCTGAGCTTCTCCGCAGAGGCAGAAAGCAAGTGGGACGCTTTCCTCGCTGTACGCGATGAAGTGCTCAAAGCCATGGAAGAAGCGCGCCGCAACAAAGTATTCGGAAATTCCGTGGATGCCAAGCTGGCGCTGTATCCGCAAACGGAAGAAGCAGCGAAAGCATTGGCTGCCATGGACGATCTGGCTGACCTGTTCATCGTCGCTCACGTCGATCTGCACGCCCAGGGAGAAGCAGCTCCGGCAGAGGCAGCACAACTCGAAGGCATCGCAGTTGTCGTCTCGGCGGCTGACGGTGAAAAATGCGAGCGTTGCCGCGTCGTGAAGCAAGACGTGGGTACACGCGAAGCGCATCCATCGCTCTGCGTGCGCTGCGCAGACATCGTGGAACAACACTACGCACATGTAAGCGAATCGTAATGATTTCAAACCTGCCATTCCAATCGGGGTGGCAGGTTTTTTGTGCTTGCATGCGATGGTTATTTCCCCACTGCTGAGCCATACTACCTGTTGAGGAAACCAAACAAAGGTGGTGCCCGATTTGGATCACAGAATGCTGGCCAGCTTCAGGGAAAAACTGCTGGAGCAGAAAAAAGAACTCGAAGATCGCGTGCAAGATCACTACGGCATGCGAGAACCGATGACTACCTCCTTGCAGGAATTTTCCATGTACGATAACCATCCGGCAGATATAGGCAGTGAAATGTTTGAACGCGAAAAAGATTTGGCTCTCGACAGCCTTGACCGGGAGACGCTGAAAGAAATCGATCAGGCGCTGACCCGGATGGAAGAAGGGACATACGGCCTCTGCACGGTCTGTGGCGAGCCCATTCCGCACGAGAGGCTGGAAGCATTGCCCCAGGCGCAAACGTGCAAGGAACACGCTCCTGCCCCGCATGTGAACGAGTCCCGACCGATCGAGGAAGAGTTTTTGCAGCCGCCTTTTGGTCGCACATCGCTCGATGAAAAAGAGGGGCAGAACGGCTTTGATGGAGAAGACGCCTGGCAAATCGTCGAGTCGTGGGGCACGTCCAGCACCCCGTTCTCCTTCCAGGAAGGCGACAAAGCCGATTATGGCGAGATGTACATCGAAAGCGACGAGCCGGACGGGTATGTCGAAGCGGTAGAAGAAATCGGCTACACCGACATGGACGGCTACCACGGGCCGGACAGTGTTCACTTCATGCGCAGCGAAACATACGAGGATTACATGCGAAAAGGCGAAGGAAAAGGGAATTTCCTTTCCTACGGCGAGTACGAAGAGCAAATCGAGCAGCGCGAGGGACGCGATGACCTCGTTTGATCGGCGTTTCCTGATCGAGCGCGTCGAAACTTATCCACTCCTGTATCGCTTGCCGCAAGCATACGGTGACGCCAATGGGTACAAGCGCTATCGCAGCACGTTTCTCGTCCGCATCATCACACGAGCTGGCATCGATGGGTGGGGGGAAATCGTCGACTGGTTGCCGACATTGGACAGAGGGTTTCGGGAACGGATCATCCCGTTTTTGCTAGGCAAGGACGCTTCTGGCCGACTGATGATCGCGGATGTGATCAGCAAATGGCATCAGCGATCGGCTTCAGGCGTCAGCATGGCTTTGAGCGAGATTGTCGCCAAAGCGGCGAACATGTCTGTCTGTCAGCTATGGGGCGGGGCGATTCATCGCACCATCCCTGTTTACGCCTCTTTTCAGTCTTACTCCGAGCGTGAAGACTGGATCGAGCATTCGCTCAGCCAAGTGGCAGCGGCGACAGAAGCGGGCTTTTCCAAAGTCAAAGTAAAAATCGGCGGTCGCTCGGTTCAGGAAGATCAGCGACACATTGCCCGGATGATGGATATGCTGCCAGAGGAGGTTCAGGTAGCGCTTGACGCCAATCAAAGCTACGACCTGGCAACGACGAGACAGTGGACGCGGCTTTTGGATCGCTATGCCAACTGGATGTGGCTGGAAGAGCCGATGCCGATGGAGCATGTCGACGAATACGCCAAGCTGCGGGCCGCTCTGCCGATTCCGCTTGCGGGGGGCGAAAATTTGATTCGCTGCACGCACTATTTGGCTTTGTTCAGGCAAGGAGCGATTGACATCGCGCAGCCGGACGTATTGCATACGGAAGGAATCGAGAGCTACCGGATCATGCTGCAAGCAGCGCGGCAGTTTGGCTACCGGGTATCGCCCCATACTTTTGACGGCGGCTTGGCGCGATTGTATACGCTGTTTGCGCAAGCTTGTCTGCCGGCCTGGAGCAAAATGGACAGCGAGCCGATTGAGCCGATCGAGTGGGATGTGATGGAAAATCCGTTCACAGCTCTCTTTCCCCTTTATCCAGTCAACGGCGAAGTGAACGTCCCTGATGGACCGGGAATCGGACTTGCACCGAACTGGGAAATTATCAACGCGATGCGCTGGGATGGCAGCGTCTATGCGTGAGATGAGGAGTTTCGTATGGCACAAAATGCGAAAAACCTGATAGGGCTGACGGGAATCCCGCTGGTGATGGTGTTGGGCAACTCGATGCTCATTCCCGTCTTGCCCACGATGAAAAACAAAATGCACCTAACCTCCCTGCAAACCAGTCTGCTCATTACAGCCTTTTCGATTGCCGCGGGGATTGTGATTCCGCTGGCAGGATACTTGTCTGACCGTTTTGGCCGGAAGATCGTCATCTTGTTTTCGCTGGCTCTGTACGGGGTAGGGGGGCTTTTGGCAGGACTTGGGGCGATGTGGCTGGATCAGCCGTACATGCTGATCATGGGAGGACGGGTTTTGCAGGGGATTGGGGCAGCAGGGACGGCGCCGATTGCCATGGCACTGGTGGGCGATCTGTTTGAGGGAGCTTCGGAGAGCAAAGCGCTCGGCTTGATGGAGACTTCGAACGGATTGGGCAAAGTGTTGAGTCCGATTTTTGGCTCCTTGCTCGCCTTGATTTCCTGGTACATGGTCTTCCTCGCGTTTCCGATTATTTGCGGGGCGGTTCTTGTACTGTTTCTGTTTTTGACAAAAGAAAAGAAGCAAGAACGCAAGCCGCTTGTCATCAAGCAGTATTTGCACAGGATCGGAGAAGTGTTCAAGCAGCACGGAAAATGGCTGATCCCCGCGTTTTTTATCGGCAGCATTTGTTTGTTCACGCTGTTCGGCGTGTTGTTCTACCTGTCCGATCTGCTGGAAGAAAAGTACAAGATCGACGGTGTCATCAAAGGCGGATTTTTGGCGATCCCGCTTTTGGTCATGAGTATTGCTGCCTATTTGACGGGAGTCATTATTCGCAAAAAGCTCGGCCTCATGCGCCTGTTTGTGATCATCGGGATGTTTTTGCTGTCGGCATCGTATATACTGGCCAGCTTCGTCAAAGGCGCCTATGTGCTGATCGGGATTCTCATCATTGGGAGCATCGGGACGGGAATGATCTTGCCGTGCCTCAATTCGATGATTGTCGGAGCGGTGCAGAAAGCCGAGCGGGGGATGATTACATCTCTGTACAGCGGCGTGCGGTTTATGGGGGTAGCGGTCGGGCCGCCCGTGTTTACGTGGCTGCTCGGGATTTCGCGAAACGTCATGTTCTTTTCCATCGCCGGTCTGTCGCTCGTGTTCGGGGTAGTGGCGATTTTCCTGTTGAAGCCCAAGCAAGCTGAGCAGACCGGGCAGAGCACGGAGCAGGATGCTGCCAAAGAGCAAGAGACGAAAGCATGGCGGCAAATCTCCGAGGTGCTCGGAATCGAACCGGAGACCGAGCAGGAAAAGCGGCGTGCGAATGCGCTCAAAAAGTACGGCCTTGATGTGAACGATCTGTTTTCACGCCTGTTGTCCGGGAAAAAGGAAAAAGAAAAAAATTAAAAACAGGCAGTCCTGCCGCAGTCTCTCACCAGAAAGGGAGGGCTTGCGGTAAGGAACGCCTGTTTTTTGCTCGCCTGACGCTTGAAGGAAAAGCTTGCTCACTGGCCGGAGTGGGCCGCAAACGGATGCCGCAGGGCGCGCTCCAATGTCAACGGATACACGTCGTCGCGCAAAATCCGGCTAAACTGCTCGTCGTTCTTGATGTCCCGGGGAATATCCGCGAACATGACCGTCTCCTGGACGTCAGCACCGGGAGGGTTCTTTTCGTATGTAAGCACTTTTGCGATGTAAATATCTTTTCGTTGCCCGCCGCTCAGCGTGTACTGCCCGATACGCTCAATGCCTTCGAGGACAGCACCTGTCTCTTCATACACTTCCCGTACGGCGGCCGCCAGACTGCTTTCGCCAGGCTCGACTTTTCCGCCGGGCAGCTCCACACCGCGGCTGCGATGGCGGGTAAACAGCAGCTTGCCTTGATAAAAGGGAACGATGAGCACGTGTCCAGCCGGGTGAGAGCGATACTCGTCCGGATCGAAGGTAAGCTGCACAGGCAAACCGAAATCATCTGAAAAAACGTACAAGAACAGCGCTCCTTTCTAAGCTCAAAACGGAGTAGACGAGCGGCCGTGCATGGAAATATGCTTGACGGCTTTCATAGCCTGCCCGACAGCCAGTGACAGGCTGGCATAGGCAGCGCCGTTGGTGACGTCACCCAAGCCGTATATCCACGCATCGTCGGATCGTTGAAAATCGTCTGTCTTCAAATAGCCGTCTCCAAACATGGTCAATCCATCCAACCCGGCGCAATTGCCATGGACTCCAATGCGCGGCAAAATCAAGTCGACCAGCAATTGTTGCGGATTTTCCGGCCGCCGCGAAGCCAATGTCAACCATAGCCGGTCTTCGCGGTGCAAAAAGCCGCTCACTTCCGTCTCCCACAGAACGGTCAAATTGGGGAGTGCGGCCATTTTGCGCAGCCAATCGGGTCGGGCACGCAGATGGTTGCTGCGGATCAGCAAGGTGACGTGGCGAGCATGCTTGGTGAGGTTCACGGCACTCTCGACAGCGCGATCTCCGCCGCCAATCACAGCCAAGTCCAGTCCAGCTACCGACGTAGCCTCCGCCGTCGTGGAGAAGGAGGGTGGCAAGACGCGGGGGCAGCCGTCCAGAGCCGGAATTTGGTTAGGGGCAACACCAGTGGCAACGAGCAAATAGTCTACGCGATAGAGCGCTTTGGAAGTCGTCACGGTTTTGGCGACCCGATCGATGGCTACCAGTTCTTCTTCAAAGCGGACAGCCAGTTTTTGCACGGAAGGATGCCGGGACAAATCTTCCAGCAAAGAAGCCCCTTGCGCATACACACGCGGAGGAAAATCCCAAATTTCATTGTGGATTTGATGCAACTGGCCGCCGAGCCGATCTGTTTTTTCTACCAGCAAACAAGACAACCCCAATCGTTGGCACCAAATAGCGGCAGACAACCCCGCGATGCCGCCGCCTGCGATCAGCACCTGTACGTGTTCCACTCTCCAGTCCCCCGATCTTTTCTTTTTCCGGTTTTCCCAATAGTTTTAGACTACCTGTTTCGTTTAAGGAGTGCAAGGACTCGCCGCTAAAACGACAAAACAGGTGCGATCCCTCGGGCATCAGCTACAATCTGACAGCAGAATGTGGTAAAATAGGACATGCTTTTCCAGAATAATAAAAAAATGAATAGAATTGTGACACCATGCATGTGAAAAGGAGTGAACCTGCGTGCAGGCCAAGAACGAAAAACAAAGGGCCCCTGTGAAACAGCCGCGTACACGCAAAAAACGCGGACAGCGAAGCAAGCGGATGTATCTGCTCTTGGCTGCGTGCCTGTTTCTCTGCTTGCTGGCGGTCGGGGCGGGATACGCGCTCAACAAGGTCGACCAGACACTGGAAGTCGTGACGGAAGATCCGTACAAGCTTCCCGATCAGCCCGTCGTCGAGCAGCCGTATGAGGATAAGAAATCGATTGCGTTCGTCATTGTCGGGGTGGACACGCGGAAAAACATCGGGATGCTGAACACAGACGTACTGGTTGTCGCGGTCGCGAATCCTGTGACGAAAAAAGTGACGATGGTATCCTTGCCGCGCGACACGCGGGTCGAGATTCCCGGATACCCAGGTTATCACAAGATCAATGAAGTTTTTGCACTTGGCGAAGGTCAGAAAAAGCTGGCAGAAAGCAAAGGCAAACCTGTGACGGAAAACGGTATGACGATGCTCAAGAAAACGCTGGAGCATATGTTTGGAATCTCTGTCGGCCATTACGTCCAGCTCGACTTCGAGGGCTTTACGGCAGCGGTTGACAAGCTTGGCGGCGTCAAGGTAGATGTGGATCGCGATCTCGTCTATGAGCTTCCCAAGCAAGGCGTCTACCGAAATTTGAAAAAGGGAACCCAGGTGCTGAATGGCGAACAGGCTTTGGGCTTTGTCAGACACCGGATCGACAGGCGCGGCAGTGCTTACAATTCGAGCGACTTTGACCGCAACCGCCGTCAACAGCAAGTGATTCGCGCAGTAGCGGACAAAATGATCTCGATGGACGGAGTTACCCGTCTGACATCGGTGATGGAAACGGTTGGACAGCATATTAAAACAGATTTGTCGAAGGATCAAATCAAAGGCATGGCCATGGATTTCGGCACGATTTCTTCGGATAATATCGTCTCGCTGGAAAACGGGGCGATCTGGAGCTCGCCGTATTCCTTGTGGCCGCGGGAGAACATGCAGGCGGTCCGCAGTACGCTGCAAAAGGAACTGGGTGTAGCCGAATCAACGAACCAACTGAGCAACGCGTCGGTTGCGGAAGTTGCCAAGATCGAGATGAAAACAGAGACAAGGCCGACGACGCCAAAGCCGTCCACTTCATCCCCAACCAAAGAAGCGAAGCCAAAATCGGAGAAACCGACAACTCCGGCAGCAAAACCGGAAACGACGCCAGAGCCAACTCCCGTACCGGATGGAGGAAACGGGCAGTCCGGCGAGACGTACCCGAGCGACATGCCGCCTCCTGACATTATCGCGCCGCCAGCACCCGCGCCAGATGTCAGTGACAATGGGCAGACATAATGATTTTTGTGCACCCTTCCCAAAGCGAGCCACATATACTGCCAAAAACGGGCGTATGTCAGCTTGCGGGAAGGAGGCCACGTCCTTGAAAAATTGGCAAGAGACGTTGAAGCAGTTGCAAAAGGCTTCGCAAAGCCTGGGAAAATTAAATCTGGACAAAGAGCATCCGTGGGGTGCTTTGCGCCAGATGAATCAAATCATGGACGCGAGTTTTTGGGAAAATGTAGCGGCACTCAGCAAACAAACGCCGAATCAGACAACGACCTCTACCACGAAGACGACGAAGGTCGTGCAGACCAGCCAAAAGAGCGCGAAACAGCCCAAAGGCAAGCCAGTGCGGGTCGTGCAGGAGGAAGAAACGGCTGATTATCCTGTCACGGATGTGTTCTTGTCGGAGCAAGCGGTAATCGTCTGCTGCGAATTGCCGGGCTTTGCGCGCGACAGCCTGGAGTTGGCACTGGTCGAGCAAAAGCTGCTCGAAATCAAAGGGGAAGTCAAAGAGCCGAATTACAACGGCGCGTGCGTGAAAACAGAGAGGAGCTACGGCTCTTTTCAACGGAATATCGAGCTGCCAGCTCCGGTGGTCGCAAAAGGAATGAAAGCACAGTACCAGGATGGCTTGCTGGAAATCATTTTGCACCGTGATGCGGACTATCGGGAGCGAAAAACGACATTCAAGGCGAAGCTGTAGGGGAGGACTTCACGTACCTCCTCTTTTTTGCGGTTTCCCGAGGCGAAAAGGAGGCATGTCCGCCTGCGGGCAAAAACAGTGCTAATGAAAGCCATTAACACTGTTCGTTCATATATTCCCTACCAGCGGCTGATCGACAATGCTCGGATCAAGCGTATTGGTTGCATTGGCGCCGTTGATCGTATTGACGACATTGCCCGTATTGCCGCCCCCAGAGCCGGAAAAAGTTTTCGTCGCGCTTTTCGGGGAGATGTTCAAGGTATCCCCGAAGTTGACAGTTCCCGAGTTGCTGTTGATATTGACAGCTCCCACCACGGAAGGCACTGGTTAATCCCCTCTCTTCGGCTTTGGTTCGTCGCGAAGCAAATGCCGGATATTTTTCACGCGTGTTTCCAGGGTCAGGCATTCGGTGGAACCGATATGGATCACGGAAGATGCCGCAGCGAACGGCACGTCGACTTTTCGCACGCGCAGATGTGTGCAGTCGTGAAACGTATCGATGCATATCGGCTCCTCGGGGCAAGGAGCTGCTAACGGAACGCTGAACACATCGTAATCGGCAAAAGGCAGTTCATTTTTGAAAAAAATCGCTTTTTCCCGTTGAATCGCCAAAATATTGGCTTGAGTATGCACTTGCCTGGAATCGCCAAGTTGCAAAACAGAGGAAGAATCGATGGAGATGCTGCTCAACTTTTTGACGTGGCTTGTTCTTCGGTACAACAGCTGTCGCCTCCTTATGGCGGAGTGAGCGCGGTATCAACCGGAACCGCTCCAATGATCATCGATTCTGGCGGAGTTTCATAAATGGACAGCAGTTTGACCGTTGTTGTATCTCCAATGAACAAGGATGCAGAGGATGACAAGGCATCAATCGAAAGCTTGCCGACGCAGACGGCACCATTTATCACCTGGTAGATCATATCAGGGTTCGTTCACCTCGCGAGGCAGATTTTTGACGAAGCTCTCACACGTTTTTTCGATATCCCGCTTGACCTTCTGGACTATTTTTGGCACCAAGGCGTCGATTTGTTCCGGCTCCAGGTCATCGGCGGGAAGCTGATTGACGTAATAGCGGATGCGCTGATCAATTTGCTTTTTGATATCGTCCAATATAAAAGCCCGGTAGTCGTCATTGAGCGGGTATCCGCACTCTTCTTCGATTCGTTCCAGCACGTGATAGGCGTCCGACTCCAGGTAGCGGTATATTTCTTTTTGCACGCGGTCAAACAGCGGCGAGTTTTTTTGCTCGCCAGACGGCACATTCATCGTCTGATTGATGGAAAGCTCGCCGATTCCCGAATCGTTGCCTTTCGGGTTGAGACCGATATTGAGCGTTCCTTCTAGCCGTTCCACCTTCAACAGATCAAACTTGTACTCGTTTTTGATTACAGAAGGAACCTGTTTCTCTTTCAAGTCTTTGATATCTTGCTGCAATTCTTCTATCATTTGCTTCATTTTCTCGATTTTTTTGTTCTGTGTTTGTATATAGTCATGTAACTGTTGCAAATACTGCATCACTTCGGAACCGATGTACATGACGATCATCCTTCTTCATCAAACATAAAGCTGGTCAGCGTGAAGGCTCAACCAATGGGACAAGCGGAATAAATTCTGCCGAAGAAGTCTCGGGCAACGGTCCGGCTGCGGGGGCCGGCTCCGTGAATCCGCCTGTGTTGTAAAGCTGGGATAGCGGCTTGATGATGCCGGCACTTCCGATTTGACAAACCGATGAGTTGGTTATGCCATCAATCTTCAAATTGTGGATGACGATGTTTTGATGAATAAAAAAATTCATGGAAAATCCCGTCCCTCTGCCGCAGAATCGCTCGTATCCTCCACGAAGATGGGAAGTTCGTTGCTGGTCGTTTCGTTCACGTAGACTACGCTGCGCGGAATCTTGAACGAAAGATTGGTGCCAGAGTTGAACGAGCCTCCTCCTGCAAAGGTTTTGGAGTAGCTGACAGGGGAAATTCTCCGGACGTCTCCGACATTGAAGACGCCGCTTATGCTGTTTACATTGATGACCCCAACAATGGCTGGCATCTTCGACACATCCTTTTTACGAAAGAGCCTTTCTGTATTGTATGTGGGAGGGCACTGGGTGTTCATACCTGTTTTTGGGTTCGCGGTCCGCGCTGGGCAGTGCAGGCATACAATACAAAATCCCGCATAGAGCAAAAGTGCGATGAAGGAAAAAGGAGAACGAGCAGAATGAACATGAAAGTCCACAATAAAAAGATTGCGCTTGGAGACATCAAAGTAGGGGGCGTGCAGCAGTCATCGCTTGTTTTGATCGGAGATGCGGACGTGATCAGTTGCACATCGGTTTTTGACACGCCAAAAGACTCGCTCATCTACAGCAAAGAGGTACCGATTCGACCGACGACACCACCAGCACCAACAAGACGAGGCCGATGACAGCCTCGCCTAACGGGATGAACCATATTTGTGCTCGAAGTGGCCAAGAGCGAGCAACGGCCAGATGAAGCGATAGCTGTGATAGGCAAAATACGTGCCGCCAGGCCGTCCGCCTCCTGTCGGATACGTGACAGACCAGCCCGTCGCCTGACTTTGCCGGGATAAAAAGTCGATCCCTCGCAAAATCGGGGGCGTAGGCTCAGGGGAGACGGCGATGAGAGCATCGAGCGCCCAGGCTGTTTGGGAAGGCGTGCTTGCGCCGAGAGCGACGTATGTTTTTTTCTCGTCGCTGTGGCATGATTCGCCCCAGCCCCCGTCGGCGTTTTGCGTGCCGAGCAGCCAGGCGACAGCCTTTTGGACCGCAGGGTGAGTGGAGGTTACACCGACTGCGGCAAGTCCGGTAATCGCCGCCCATGTTCCGTACACATAGGCAATCCCCCAGCGACCGTACCACGACCCGTCCGCTTCCTGGTGGGTGAGCAGCCAGCGAACGGCTTTTTGCACAGGGGCGTCGCTTTCCTTGTACCCGGCGTATCGACCGAGAAACTCCAATGTTCTTCCGGTCAAATCAGCAGAGGAAGGATCGGTGCTGACCGTATCTGAACCCTCAATCGGCAAGTTGCGGATTAGGGCGGAGTCTGTATTTTTCTCAAAGGCAGGCCAGCCGCCATCGTCGTTTTGCATGGACAAAATCCAGTCGAGTCCGCGCTTCCAGGCGGCGGCTGTCGTTTTGTCCAGCCGCGAATGGGCGCGTAATGCCCGCAAAGCGGCTGTCGTATCGTCGATGTCGGGGTTCAGCGTGTTGAAGTCGGAAAAACCCCAGCCTCCCGGGTGTCCTGCCGGATTGCGAATTTTCCAGTCGCCGTACGTATGCTGCTGTTTCGCAAGCAAGTAGCGGTTGGCTGACGCGATAGCAGGGTGATTGGCGGACAGGCCGCTTTGCTGGAGAGCGTGTGCCAGGAGGGAAGTATCCCAGACGGCGGAAGTCGCCAGTTGCAGGTGAGAGCCTTCCGGCGTTTCGCATACGCTGTCGCGCAGTCCGACGACCGCTTTCGCGATGTGCGGATCGCGGGGAGAATAGCCGCGGGCAAGCAGGGCAAAGACCATGAAAAAGGTGGAGGTGGAGTAGTTGTACAGCGTTCCGTCGGCTTCCACGCGAGCCAACATAAACTGCTCCAGTCTGCGCAGCGATAGCTCGTGCAGCAAGCCGGGCAGCAAAGGCAGGCGCATGACATGCTCGTGGATCGAAGCAAGGAAAGGCTGGCCGCCACGGGCAAAACGATCCAGCAAGCGGTGCGGATAAAGGCCGGGAGAGATCGGAGACGTCACGTACAAATCAGACAAATCGGGCGTGTCCGCCGTTCCTTTGGCAAACTTGCGGTCGGCGGCAATCATCATCGGGGCGAGATGCACGCGGGCATATCCGACAAAATCGTAAAAGCTGACAGGCGAGGAAGGGGGCAGCAAGGCAATTTCTACAGGCACGAGAAAATGAGCGGGCCACTTGTACTGTCCGGTCAGGGCAGCGGCAAATTTGGTCAGCAAATTGGCTTCGGTCAGTCCGCCTTTGGCGCGAATGAACTCGCGAGCGGGAACCAAGCGAGGATCATTTTTTTGGTAGCGGCGCGAGAACAGCAGGGCGTAGTAACAGTCCAGCGTCGTCGACAAATTCCCTTCCGCTTCGTCCGGATACAGCTTCCAGGCGCCATTTTCCTGCTGGAGAGCGGCAATGCGGGTCGCAAGTCCATCGATCAATCGCTCATCATCAATTCCGAGCGTGCGTAATAGGATGATCATGTGAGCGTCAGTCGTCGGGGAGCTTTCCAGACAAAAGCGCCAGGAGCCATCCTGTTTTTGCTGGCTGAGGAGCAGAGACTGAATGCGGTTGATTTCTTGCCGTACTTGCAGCAATGACAAACACCTCCATCACACATGCTTTTGCCAGAGGGGAGGGACGAATGATGGGTCGGACATGGCAAACGTACGCGACTCTGTGGCCGCTTGCACGCGAGCTTGGAAAAGGAAAGCGAGCGAGTCAGGCTGCCGATCCCCTCATAAAAAAGGACCAGGACACGGTCACGGACATTCGCAACAAAACAAAGGAAAGCAACGGCGACAATCTGGACAGGACGAGCGCCTATTTGGCTTTTTTTCGCCGGCATCCCGAAGTTCATTGGGCACTTTTGGCGCATCTCGTTTCGCGCAATGCCGGATGGAGCATGACAGATTTGCGCGGCGAACTGCTGCCCAGGCTGCTTTCCACAAAAGAACAGCACGACTATTTTTCTTTTTTGGAGCGGGGCAACTGGCTTATTTTTCAAGATGCCTACCCTCAATTATTACTGTATGAGGAGAGCGTCAAGCGCCAGACCAATCTTTTTCATCTCCTGCCCCAATTCGGCGTCTCCCGCTTCATGCAAGCGCTCTGGAACCACTTTTGGGAGAAAGGCGACAGCAAGCTGCTCACCATTGGGCTGATTGTGAACGAGCAAAACTATTTGGAGACGCAGATGATGGGAGATGCGACGTACCGCCATAGCGTGGTCAAAACGTGGCCTTTTGCCTTGCAGGAAGTGCTTCGGCTCAACCTGATCTTGTTTCCGTACGAAGCGGAGGGACGGTCAAACGCTCCGTTGCGGCTGCTCGGCGATCAAGTGCTTCAGTTTGCTTCGCTGGTTGAACGGATCGAGCTGGGCAAACGACTGTACAGCCTTTTGTATCGCGACACGAAAACCAGGGAGGGAGTAGAGAAGTGGGCAGAGCAGAAGCCACATACCGGCTCCAGCAAAGATTTTTGGCCGCACCTGTTCCACGATTTGCGCGAGACAATGCCAGGGAAGCCGTATCAAAAAACGGTGCGCGGGTGCGCGCTTTTGCCTGGCGCCAAGCGACTCTACTCTCCTGTGCTGCGCCAAGCATGGCAACGGGTACAGCACGAAGCGCCAAAGGACATAGACTGGTACGAAGGCAGCAAAGGCGTCATGCGGCAACTGGCATTCGCCGCAGAGGATACACCGCCTGTTTTGGCCGATGCAGAAGGCGTCTATTGCCAGGCGATTGAAAAAATCGAGCTGGCTGTGCTGGCAAAAGGGAAAATCTTTGGCTCGATGTAGTAGAATAGAGACAGATTGAACACAGGGAGAAGAGCATGCATGAAAGTCGTCATAGCAGAAAAACCGGACCAGGCCATGAAGCTTGCCAGTCCTTTTGCCCATAGAAAACAACAAGGCTTCGTTGAAGTGCACCCGAATCGGATGTTTCCGAAAGGAGCCTTTTTTACTTGGGCGGTCGGGCATATTTGTGAACTGGTGCCGCCGGAAGCCTACAACCCGGCGTGGAAAAAGTGGTCGCTTGCCACACTGCCTTTAGTACCGCAATCGTTTCAGCACCAGGTGATGAAGTCAAAAGCGAAGCAGTTTGGCATCATCAAACAGTTGTTGAAGCGTTCAGACGTGACCGAAATCATCCATGCGGGCGACGCCGGGCGCGAAGGGGAGCTGATTGTCCGCACGATTGTCGAGATGTGCAAAGTGCGCAAACCGATGAAGCGGCTGTGGATTTCCTCCCTGACGGAGAAAGCCGTAACCGCTGGCTTCGCGGCCTTGCTTGAGGAGACAGAGACGCGCAATCTGTACCATGAGGCGTACAGCCGCTCTTGTGCGGATTGGCTGGTAGGCATGAATGCATCGCGCGTCTATACGTTGTTGTTGCAGCAAAGAGGAATCAAGGACGTCTTTTCGGCGGGACGGGTTCAGACGCCAACGCTCGCACTGGTGGTCAAGCGGGAAAAAGAAATCGCGGCGTTCAAGCCGGAGCCTTTCTGGGAAGTCAAGGCGACGTTTGCCATCGGCAAGAAGCGCTACGAAGGCGTCTGGCACAAAGAAGACGGGGAGTCGCGCATCCTCGATCCGCAGTTGGCAGAGCGGATTGCCGCTTTTTGCCGGGACAAGCCAAGCGAGGTTAGCGAGGTGGAAACCGAGCGCAAAGAATTTTTGCCGCCTTATTTGTTCAATCTGTCCTCGTTACAGGCGACGGCGAATAAAATGTTCAAGTATTCGCCGCAAAAAACGTTGGAGATTGCGCAAAAGCTGTACGTGAAGGGGCTTTTATCCTATCCGCGCTCCGACTCGTCTTTTGTCACCCAGGAGGAGGCGAAGACGTTTCCCGACATTTTGAACAAACTGTCGAAGCAGCCGGAGTACCAGCCACACTTTCCTTTGGCGAAAGCATCCATCGCCTCGGACAAACGGTACGTCAACCAAAAAAAGGTGACCGATCACTATGCGATCATTCCAACCGAGCAAGTGCCGACCGTTTCCAAACTGAGCGACGAGGAGCGAAAAATTTACGACCTGGTGGCAAGACGCCTCATTGCCGCGCATCAGGAAAGCGCCTTGTTTGACTATACGACGGTGAACACGCTGGTCGACGGCCGCGCCGTTTTCATCAGCAAAGGCAAGGTGCAAATCAGGGCTGGCTGGCGCGAAGTGTTGTTTGATGAGGAAAAGGATGACAAGGAAGCTGTGCTGCCTCCGCTTGCCAAAGGCGAGACAGGAAAAGTGCACAAAGTAGAAGCCAAAGAAAGCAAGACCCAGCCGCCCAAACGCTACACGGAAGGCCAACTGATCACGCTGATGAAGACAGCCGGAAAGCACCTCGACAATCAGGAGCTGGAAAAGGTGCTGATGAAGACAGAAGGCTTGGGGACAGAGGCGACCAGAGCTGGGATCATCAACATGCTCAAGGAACGCAAGTATATTGAAGTCCGCAAAAACCAGGTGTTTGCAACGCAAAAAGGGACGCTGCTCATCGACGTCATCGGCGACAAAATTCTCGCTTCCCCGGAAATGACAGCCAGATGGGAGCAGCGCCTTCAGGAAATCGGGCAAGGCGATGCTTCCGCGCAAGTTTTCATGGAACAGGTGCGCAAGCTCTCGCACAAGATCGTCGAGGATGCCGTCGAGCAGTCCCGCGAATGGAAGCTGGAAGCGTACGACGTCGAAGCATTGCCCACATCCAAGCAGGCGTCCAAGTTTTCCATCGGCTCGAAAGTGGCTGCTTGCCGGGCGTGTGGCGGCGATCTCGTAGACAAGGGAGAGTTTTACGGGTGCGCCAACTATAAAAAGTCCCAGTGTACCGTCACCATTTCCAAGACGATCATGGGGAAAAAAATTACTCCGGCTGCGGCCAAAAAGCTGATGGAAACAGGCAAGACCAATCTGATCAAAGGCTTTGTCAAAGGGAAAGAGCGCTTCGACGCATACTTGCAGTGGGATGAAGCGGACAAAAAGGCGAAAGTCAGCATGCCAGCCTTGGCGGAAAAAAATGCATAGAAGAAAAAGACATCATTTTGAAACTTGCTTGCGTAAGTAACGTAGATACATGTATAGAGGGTTCGGCAAATGTGGGCCGAATTACCCAGCACGTATTGAGGGAGGAAATCACATGTCCATTTTTAAAAGACTTCGCGATCTGACTATGTCCAATCTTTATGCCTTGATTGAAAAAGCGGAAGATCCAATTAAAATGACCGATCAATATTTGCGCGATATGCAAGAGGATTTGAGTGAAGCGGAAAAAGCGGTTGCTGCCCAAATCGCTCTGGAGAAAAAGTTCAAGGTGCTGTACGAAGAGCAGGAAGCGCTGGTGAAAAAGCGCGAAGAGCAAGCGCACGTGGCCGCTCAGGCGAAAAACATCGATCTGGCCCGCCGCGCTCTCGAAGAAAAGAAAGCCGCCGAGCAAAAAATGGCTGAGTACAAAGAGGCTTACGAGAAAAACAAGCTGGCTGCGGACGGGCTGCGCGACAAGCTGGCTGAAATGAAGAAACAGATTACCGATCTGAAAAACAAGCGCGAAACACTCGTGGCTCGCGTCAATGCTGCCAAAGCGCAAAAAACGATCAACCAGACGATGGCTGGATTCGACAGCAACTCTGCGATGGCAGGGCTGAAACGGATGGAAGAAAAAGCGTTGCAGATGGAGGCGGAAGCGGAAGCAAGCGGCGAGCTGTACAAAAAACAAAGCTCGCTCGACGACGAAATCGCGAAACTCTCCAAAGACCAGCAGGTGGAAGACGAACTGGCAGCGCTCATGAAAAAATACGAGGGGTAAACCGCTTCGGCGGAGCCCCTTTTTCCTTGAAAGGTTGAATGAGAAAGCACAGGCTTCGCCACGAAAAAAGCTGGCGAAGCCGCACTTTCTACTATCTTAGTTGCTGCGGGGGGATAGACGTGTCGTGGACACAATTGCTCGGAATGCTCGTGTGGACCGGAGCAGGCGGTATTTTGCTGTTTGTATTGATGTGGATTGACACGCTTTTTACGAAGTACAAGGATATGGCTGAAATCAAAAACGGGAACGTGGCCGTGACGACCCGGTTTGTCATGAAGCTGTTTGCGCAAGGTTATATTTTATCGCAATCGATCATGAACTCGAATGAATTGTGGAACGCCCTGTTGGCATCTGTGGTCTCATTTATTATTTTGCTCTTGTTGCAAAAAATCGCGGAAATTTTGTTGAAAAGCTTTGCCGGACTTGATCTGGAGCGTGGAACCCAGCAAGGAAAAGTCGCACACGCCATGGTGGCGGGATCATTCCACCTGGTCGGCGCCTTGATTCTGGGCGCACTGGTCTAAACCGGGCAAGGAAGGAGTAGGACCAGATGAGTTTGTTCAAGCGCATTCAAAATATATTTGCCAAGCATGAACCGCCTGCCCCGGAAAAGAGCATTTTGACGGTAGGGCCTGGCGACGTGGTGGAAGTCTCGCTCGTCACCTACCAGGTAACGGGAAAGTCGACCAATGCGAGCCGCAATGCGACGATGCTGACTTTGCAGGATGGAACGACCATCCGCTATTTATACATCGAAGAACGCGAAAAAACGGTTTACCAGCTGTACACGGTCATCGACGGCAGACTGGACTCCGTAGATGAGGTGCCTACGACAATCGAAATGGACGATGTGACCTATCATCTGGAAGAACAGTACAACGGCAGAGTGCTCGTCGTCGGAAAAGCTCCGTTCCATACTTCCGGTGATCAGTACATCTGGCAGTTCCAATCGGACGGCCGCGAGCTTTTGCGGATCGAATGGCAGGACGGCAGATTCATGCTGTACGAGGGAGAGTCGGTTTTACCTGCGGATGTCCAGGTACTTCGCGGAACGTAAGGAGGAGTGAGCATGCCGAACCGTTGGATGAAATCGATCAAGCTCCTGCTGATTCCGGCGGTGCTCCTGCTTTTGCTGGCTGGCTGCGGAAGCCCCGGAATTGGCGAGAGCTACCCGCTTGAATCCGTCTCCACGAAGGACAAAGGGCAGACATCGCGCATTTATCGCGCCGAAAACAAGACGGTGCCCGAAGTAGCGCAGGAGCTTGCTGACCAAAAGCAGCCGGACGAGATTTCCAAAGAAGACGACCAACACATGTTTCTCGTCTATCCGGATGAGCTGTATCATGTGCAGCAAGATCAGGCGAAGCCGTCCGATACGCTGATTGAGGTCGACACGAAGGAGTACGTTCGGGAAAACTACGATTCATCCTTTTTGCAAGGATACATTTTGGCGAGTGTTCTCGACGATTTGTTCGATGGACACAAGAAAAGCTACAAAGGCAGCTACCGGGGCTACTCAAGCAAAGAGATTTACAAGCCCTCCGGCAGCTATCACGTCCCGAGCGAGGCGGAGAAGAAGGTTGCCCCGCCGATTACCAAAGAAGGAACGGGCAGCATCTTCAAGCGCAGCGACAGCAAAAAGAAAAGTGACAGTTCAGTCGGTCAGGATGGCAACCTGTTTAAAAAGCAGGACTCATCCTCTAGCGGAAGCAAAGGCAAAATTACCCGCTCCTCCGACGGCTCGTCTGTTTCCTCGAAGAGCTCCTCGATTTTTTCCAAGCCGAAAAGCAAATCACCGCCGCGAACAAAAGCAGGAAGCTCGGGGCGCATTACCAAACGCAGATAATCGTCACCCAAAACCCGCTGACATGGCGGGTTTTTTTATGTTTGGCTCAGCGGACAGCGAAGTTTGCGGGAGATGCGCCGTTTGCGATCGACAAAACGGTCACGCCCGGTTCCGTTTTGTAATGAATTTTTCATAAAGCAAAGTATGGAAGCCCTTTGTCATTTGTAAGATGTAAAGTACGCGAAAAACAGCGGGAGAAAAGCGGAGCAACATTCGACTGATGAAAGCGATTACCAAAGCGGCTTTCTCGACTTTTGTTTGGCAATGACGAAAATATGATTGTTTATCGACAAAAGAAGAAGGGATGTGCATGCATCATTCGACAGTCTTTGTTAGCGGCATTCGCTATGATGACATTGTACATATACAAAGACGACAGACAAGTGGATAGCGGAAGGGAAACTTGGCGGAAAGGAGCGCATCACGATGCTGGAAAAAATTCTTGAATTGCGTGCACAATCCAAATCCATCGCACAAATTGCCCAAGAATGCGGCTTAACCATAGGCCAGGTGAAATATCGTTTGCAAAAAGACAGAGCGAAGGTGGAGAGTGTATCGGCAGAGAATCGACAGATGTCATCGCTGGCATCCCGACGAGAAGAAAATTGGCAACTGCCAGCTTTTTACGGACGCGATATCGTCAAGGTGATGGCGCAAAGTCCGACCGTGCTGTTTGTGTACTGGGAAATTACATGGCCGAGGATGAGGATGGTGGCATCGTATCTACAGGCAGACTTCCGGCAGATTCAAAAAGGGCTGCGCTTGTACGACGTGACAGAGCGGCTGTTTGATGGTCAAAACGCCCATTCTGTCCGGGATATTTACGTCTGCGAGGACGCGCATTCCTGGTATGTGAACGATGTGCTGCCAGGGCGCACGTACTTAATCGACTTCGGTCTATTTGAGCATGGCCGCTTTTGTCCGATACTGCGCTCGGATTTGGTCGTGACTCCTCGAAATACAAAAGCTGCCTGGGGCGAACCATTGGTGGAGCCAGCGTCTGATCGCTCTGCGCCTGCGTGGTTCGAAAACTTTTCCTCGTATTCACTCTACTCCAAAACATCCAAATAAGTGAGGTGTCAACTGTGCACAACGGTTATCTCTCCCTTGTGTTGCACGCTCATATGCCTTATGTACGACACGGGGACCGGGACGATCGCCTGGAAGAGCGCTGGATGTACGAAGCGATGCTGGAATGCTACATCCCGTTGCTCATGGTCTTCGACAAGCTCCTCTCGGACAAAATCGACTTTCGCATGACAATGGTGCTGTCCCCGACTTTGCTGTCCATGCTGGATGACGAGCTGATCGCGACACGGTTTCGCGCCTATCTCGCCAAAACAGTAGAGCTTGCAGGCAAAGAAGTAAAACATACGGCAAACAACCCGGCTGAACAGCGTATCGCCAAGATGTACCTGGAAAAGTTTCGTACTATCGCTTTATTTTGCAGCAAGCTCGATTATCGGCTGATAGAAGGCTTTAAACGTCTGGCAGACAGCGGCTGCCTGGAGCTGATCACATGCGCGGCGACACACGCTTTTCTGCCATATGTGGAGACAGAGGAAGCGATTTTGGCACAGCTGCGTACGGGCATGGACACGCACGAACGCATTTTGGGCAGGCGACCGCGAGGAATTTGGCTGCCGGAATGCGGCTATACGCCAGGGGTAGATCGGTTGCTCCGAGAGGTGGGGCTGCAATACTTTTTTGTCGATTCCCATACGATCGAACACGCGACACCACAGCCGCGCAGAGGCTTGCTTGCTCCGCTCGGCACGATGCACGGGGTGGTGGCTTTCGCCAGAGACGATGTCGCATCCCAGCAGGTGTGGAGCACTTTTGACGGCTATCCGGGCGATTATGATTACCGGGAATATTATCGGGATATCGGGTTTGACCGGGACATGGACTATATCGAGCCGTACATTCATCCCGCCGGAATCCGTATACATACCGGGTTGAAATACCACCGGATTACCGGACGAGACGTGGAAAAGCAGCTGTACGAACCTGACTGGGCACGGGAAAAGGCAGCCTCTCACGCGGGGCATTTCCTCTATCACCGCGAACGGCAAATCGAAGAGGCAGTTGCCTGGATGGACCGCAAGCCGCTCGTTGTCGCGACGTATGATGCTGAACTGTTTGGACACTGGTGGTACGAGGGTCCGCAATTTCTCGACTACTTGCTGCGCAAGACGGCATGCGATTCCCAGATTGTGAAGCTGATCACCCCGTCCGAATACTTGGACGAATATCAGGAACAAGACCTGGGGCATTTGCCGATGTCGACTTGGGGACGCAACGGCTACGGAGAAGTCTGGCTGAATGAAAAAAACGGCTGGCTGTATCGGCATCTGCATCAGGCGGAGCGCGATTTGATCGAGGTCGTGACGGCTTTTTACGAGCATAAGGGCCAGGAGCAAGAGCGTGACCAGCTTGCGAGCCGCGCCTTGAAACAGGCGGGCCGAGAGCTGATGCTTGCGCAAAGCAGCGACTGGGCGTTTATCATGGATGGTCAAACCGTTGTCGAATACGCTGTGCGTCGCACCCATGATCACCTCGCCAATATGCGGGAGCTGCTTGCGATGGTGCGCGAAGACCGAATGGATACAGAGAGATTGACACAGCTGGAGACTGCCTTCCCGATCTTTCCCCACATAGATGAGACGTACTATTTGCCAAAAGAGGCGCATAGAGTGAACGTATCGCATCAGCTGGTAGCGGCCAGCAAAGGCGCGGAACCTGCGGGAGTTGTCCTGATGCTCGCCTGGGAATTTCCGCCGAACGTGGTAGGCGGACTGGGTCGTGCCGTCTACGATCTCGCCCGTCATCTGGTTCGCCAAGGTGTTGCCGTGCACGTCCTGACCCGGGCATCGGACTGGAGCGTGGCGGAGGAAGTCATGGATGGTGTCCATGTACACCGTTTGCCTACGTACATTCCGGCAGAGCAGGAAGATTTCCTGTCATGGGTGTTCCAACTCAATCTGGCGATGTCAGACGCGACGGAACAGCTGTGGAAAAACGGCGTCAGACCGGACGTGATTCACGCTCATGACTGGCTGGTCGGCTGGGCCGCCATGGAAATCAAGGAACGCTATTCGCTGCCGCTGGTCAGTACGATCCATGCTTTGGAGCACGGGCGGCATCAAGGGATTCATACGCCTTTGCAAGAGCGGATTCACAATAGCGAGCGCACTCTTGCGCACGCTTCGGATCGAGTCATTGTTTGCAGCCACTACATGGCGAATGAAGTGCAGCGTTTGTTCGACATTCCGCGAGCCAAACTGCGGGTGATTCACAACGGCGTCGATTTGGCGCAGCCGCCAGCATTCGATCAAAATCGATTGCGCGAAGAGCTGTCGATTGGCGACGGGCCGATCCTGTTTTTTGTCGGGCGTCTGGTCCAGGAAAAAGGGGTTCACCTTTTGCTGGAAGCGATGGCCAGGTTGCGCTACGACTTTGGTCATGTGACGCTGCTCATCGCGGGCAAAGGACCGATGCAGGGGCAGTGGCAACAGCGGGCGGAAGAGATGGGGATTGCCGAGCGCGTGAAGTTCCTGGGCTTTGTCGATGACGCACGTCGAGATCAGTTGTTTTTACTTGCTGATATCGCGGTCTTTCCCAGTTTGTATGAGCCATTTGGCATTGTGGCCCTGGAAGCGATGGCTTTGGGCGTGCCGATTTTGGCAGCGGACACGGGCGGACTGCGTGAAATCGTCAGACATGGGGAGAACGGAGCGACGATGTACGCCGGAAATCCGGAATCGCTCACCGATCAGCTGCGCTGGCTGCTGCAAGATCCGAAAAAGCGGCGGCAGATGGCGCAGACGGCGCAACATGACGTTTTGCAACATTACAACTGGACGTCTTTGGCGATCCAGACGATGGAGGAATACCGATTGCTCGGCGTTGCTTGCCTGGCCTTATCGGAGAAATAGACACTGACAGCGCATGATCGCAACGATGATGAAGGAGGAAGGAAAAAAGATGAAGGCAGTAATTATGGCTGGTGGTAAAGGTACGCGTCTACGTCCGTTAACGTCCCAAACTCCAAAACCAATGGTGCCACTCTTGAACCGGCCTTGCATGGAGTACACGATCGATCTGTTGAAGAAGCACGGAATTACAGAGATTGCCGTCACGCTCCAATACTTGCCTGATGTCATCCGCGATACGTTTGGTGATGGTTCGCGCTACGGTGTTTCTCTCGTGTACTTTGAAGAAACGACGCCGCTCGGAACAGCGGGCAGTGTGAAAAACTGCGCCGATTTTCTCGACGAACGGTTCATCGTCATCAGCGGGGATACGTTGACCGATATGGATCTGTCAGCAGCGATCCGTTTTCATGAGCAAAAAGAAGCGTTGGCTACGCTCATCTTGACCCGGGTGGAGACGCCGCTAGAATTTGGCGTGGTCATGACGGATGAACAGGGCCGGATCAATCGTTTTCTGGAAAAACCAAGCTGGGCAGAAGTGTTCAGCGATACCGTCAACACAGGGATGTACGTCTGCGAACCGGAAGTGCTTTCTTATATAGAAGAAGACAAAGAAGTCGACTTCAGCAAAGAAATTTTCCCCTTTTTCCTCCAGGAACAAAAACAGCTGTACGGCTATGAGGCGAGCGGCTACTGGTCGGATATTGGCTCGCTTGAAGTATACCGCCAGGCACAGTTTGATCTGCTGGATGGCCGTGTGAATCTGGAAATCAAAGCCCAGGAAATCGCCCCGCGCATCTACCTGGAAAATCACGTTCGCGTCGACTCTTCGGTACGTCTGGAAGGGCCGGTTTATATAAGTGAAAATGTACACTTGCAAGCGGGAGTAGCTGTGGGGCCTTATACGGTCCTGGGCAGCAACACGGTCGTTTCTTCCGGTAGCAAGCTTTCCCGCGCGATCTTCTGGGAAAATAGCGTGATCGGGAAAAAGACGGAAATTACCGGAACGACCCTTTGCAAAAATGTCCGACTCGCCGATTGCGTGCAAGCAGGCGAGGGAGCCGTCATCGGAGACAATTGCCAGATCGGAGCGAAATCAGTCGTGAAGGCAGGCGTCAAAATTTGGCCGGACAGAGAGGTGGGGGAAAGCGCAACGGTCACGACCTCGCTCATTTACGGCATGAAACAGACGAAAAACTTGTTCGGAAACAACGGGATCAAAGGGCTCGCCAACGTGGACATCACGCCGGAGTTTGTCACCCGGCTGGCTGCGGCGTACGCCTATTTGCAAAAGTCCGGCAGCAAAATTGCCCTTTCCGCGTGCTCGCATCCTTTTGCGCAGCTGCTCAAGCACAGCATCATGACGAGCTTGTGCTCCTCCGGCATTGATACGGTGGATTTTGGCGTCGGCAACTCCCCGCTCATCCGCTATGGTGTGCGCTCCCTCGGTTGCGTCGGCGGCATCCACGTGTTCATGAACGAAGCCTTAGACGAAAAAGAGATCGTCATCCAGTTCATCGATCAGACAGGACTGCCCATCACGCGTGATATGGAGCGGAAAATTGAAAATGCCTACTGGCAGGAGACGTACGTGCGCAACTTGCATCATTTGGGCGAGCTGCATGTCGAGCATCAAGTCCAGGAGGCGTACTTGCTGACTATGGCCCAGCAGCTGGATATGACGGCGATCCAGCGCCAGCGTTTTCACTTGCTGATCGACAGCGAAACCCGCTTTTTCCCCACGTTCCTCGCCCCGCTGTTCCACGAGCTGGGAGTGACGGTGACGTATGGCGCGATTCAGGATGGCATCAGCAAAAAGAAAGCCGATCTGGGGATTCGGCTGGATAAGAACGGCGAAGCGCTGGCCCTGTTTACAGAGGAAGGCGCGAAGCTCTCCGCTGAACAGCTTCTGGCGTTGCAGCTTTTGGCATGCAGCGGCCGACATCAACGCATCGGTCTTCCTGTCAGTGCCCCGATGGAGCTGGAACATCTGGCGCAGCTTTTGCAGATCGAGGTCATCCGAACGAAGGTGACGCCGCGCTCCATGATGGAAGTGGCGGCGGAGGATCACTTCCATCCTTTGTTCGATGCCGTGTACAGTCTCATGAGCATCCTGTCCTATCTCGCCCAGGAGGAAAAGCCGCTTAGCCTGCTGCTTGAGCTGTTGCCTGCGTGCCACATGGAGCGGAAAACGGTGTTTTGCCCGTGGGGTGCGAAAGGCAAAGTGATGCGAAAAGTGCTGGAAGAGAACAAAGGCAAGCTGCTGGAGCTTGTGGACGGAATCAAAGTGTATGACACGAATGGCTGGGTACTGATTTTGCCCGACTCCGAGGATTCGCATGTCAAAGTCATTTCGCAGGGAGCGACAGCAGAGACAGCGGCAACACTCGCCTCGTCCTATGCGAGACGAATTGCGGAGTATCAGTGAGGATAAAGGGAATCGACAGCCTGAGTACGGGAAGGATGTGAAGGCATGCCGAGACCGCTCGTCGTCGGGAACGGAAGACTTTTGATCAATTTTGACGACAAGCTGCACATGCGCGATCTGTACTATCCGTATGTGGGCCAATTAAATCACGTCGGCGGACACTTCAGCAAGCTGGGAATATGGGTGCAGGGGCGCTTTTCCTGGCTCGATGAAGACGGCTGGACACGAAAGCTGGGCTACGACCGGGAATCGCTCGTCACAGATGTTCACGCTCATCATGAGCATCTGGCGGTTTCCTTGCAGATCGCAGACGGGGTGCACCAGCGCGATCCGATTTATTTGAAAAAAGTGTGCGTTCGCAATCATGCCAATGAAGTGCGCGAGTTCCGGCTGTTTTTCAATCACGATTTCAGCCTGAACGAGACGGAGGTAGGGGACACCGCGGTGTATGATCCCCGCCTCGGCACTGTGTATCACTACAAACGCAATGTGTACATGATGGCAAACGGAGTCACCCCGGAAGGCGGAATCAACCAGTACAGCGTCGGGATCAAGCGGTTCAACTACGCAGAAGGAACATGGCGAGACGCAGAAGACGGCCTGCTCGCGGGAAATCCGATTGCGCAAGGCTCTGTGGACAGCACGATCTCGTTTCGGATGGTGTTGCAGCCGCACGAGGAAAAAACGATGTACTACTGGCTGTGCGTCGGCGAATCGTACGACGCGGTGCGGACGCTGAATCAGTACGTGCTGGACAATGACCCGGACCGGCTGCTTGGTCGCGTCGCCGTCTACTGGAGACGTTGGGTCAACAAGGAGGAGCGCGACTTCGCCGACCTGCCCCAGGAGATCGTCCATCTGTACAAGACCAGCTTGCTTCTGGTGCGGACGCAGATCGACCAGAACGGAGCGATTTTGGCGGCAAATGATTCCGACATCCTCCAGTTCAATCGCGACCACTACAGCTACATGTGGCCGCGAGACGGTGCCCTGATTGCCAGCGCGATGGCGAAAGCGGGGTATACGGGAGCAGTCGCTCCGTTTTTCCGCTTTTGCGCCGAGGCACTCAATGAGGAAGGGTACTTGCAGCACAAGTACAACCCGGATGGCTCTGTCGGCTCCAGTTGGCATCCATACGTGGTCGACGGGGAAATCCAGTTGCCGATTCAGGAGGATGAAACAGCCCTCGTTCTGTACGCGCTCTGGGAGCAGTACAAGAGCGGCAAGCAGATTGAAGACTGCCAGGCGCTGTATCCGACGCTGGTTCGTCCCGCTGCCCGCTTTTTGCTGGAGTACGTCCATCCTGCGTTGCAGTTGCCCAAGCCAAGCTATGATTTGTGGGAGGAGCGCCGCGGCATCTTCACGTTCACCAGTGCCACGGTGTACGCCGGGCTGATGGCGGCGGCGCGGTTTGCCCAACTGTTCGGAGATGACCGCCGACACAAGCGTTACGAGGACGGGGCGAAAAGCATCCGCGCTGCGATGGAAAAGCATTTGTACGATCCGGGAATCGGACGGTTTTTGCGGGGAATTTACGTGCGGCCCGACGGTGGCGTGGAAAAAGATTTCACTGTGGAGAGCAGCTTGCACGCCCTGTTTGCCCTCGATGTATTCCCTGTAGACGATCCGCGCGTGCAGCGCACGATGGAGGCTGTGAAAAAGAGTCTGCGCGTCGATACAGAGGTAGGCGGCTTCGCCCGCTATCAGGGAGACTACTATTTCAAAAAGTCGCACGATGTTGCCAAAGTGCCGGGCAATCCGTGGATCATCTGCACGCTATGGGTAGCTGACTGGGAGATCGCCAAGGCAAAATCGCTCGACGAATTGCAGGAACCGAAAAACAGGCTCGCCTGGGTCGTGCGTCACGCGCTGCAAAGCGGCGTGCTGTCCGAGCAGCTTGACCCGTATTCGGGTGCCCCCGTATCGGTTGCGCCTTTGACCTGGTCGCACGCTACGTTCGTAGCTACTGTTCTGCGCTATTTGGAAAAAGTGAATGAGTTGCGCTAACGAGGGGAGAGATGGAGATGACGGCAATCCGTTTCGGTACAGACGGCTGGCGCGACATCGTGGCGGACGGCTTTACGATGGCCAATGTCCGCATCGTCGCACAAGCAATCGCCAGCTACACAAAAGAAGTCGGCCAGCAGGAGCAGCCGATTTTGATCGGATATGACACGCGCTTTCTCGGGAGACGGTTTGCGGAGGAGATCGCCAGTGTGCTCGCAGCGAACCGGATTCGTTCTTATTTGGTGAACGAGGCGGCTCCTACGCCAGCGGTCGCCTTCGGAGTCAAGCATTTTGCGGCCAGCGGGGCGATCATGGTCACCGCCAGCCACAACCCGCCTGAGTACAACGGGATCAAATACATTCCCGAATACGCCGGTCCAGCCACACCGGAGATCACGGCGAGGCTGGAAGCGTGGATCAGCGAGATCGCGTCTTCCGGTCAACCAGTGCAGACAGTCGCTTTGTCAGATGCCGCGCGCGACAGGCTGCTGCAAGTAATTGTGCTGCGTCCTCACTACGAGGCCCATCTGCGGCGCATGGTCAACATGGATGTGTTGCGCAACTCCGCCCTGCATGTCGTCGTGGACGCGATGCACGGCGCAGGAATGGGCTACGTCAGCTCGCTGCTTGCGGAAGCCGGAGTCAAAACGGTGGGAATCCGGGAAACGCCGGACGCCGCTTTTGGCGGAGATTTGCCGGAGCCAAACGACAAGCACCTTGGCCTGTTGAAAAAAGAAGTGCTGGAGCGCAAAGCGTCACTCGGGCTGGCGAATGACGGTGACGCTGACCGCTTCGGAGTCGTCGACCGTTTTGGCACCTACATACCGCCTAACGATGTGCTTGTTCTTTTGACCCATCATCTGGTGAAAAACAGGAAGCTGACCGGGCGGATCGTGCGAACAGTTGCGACCACGCACCTGTTGGATCACATGGCCGAGCACTACGGGCTGGAGCTGGTAGAGACTCCTGTCGGCTTTAAATACATCGGAGAGCAAATGCGCCAAGGCGACGTCCTGATCGGGGGAGAAGAAAGCGGGGGAGCCAGCGTCCTCGGCCATATCCCGGAAAAAGATGGCGTCCTGATCAATCTGTTGCTCACCGAGATGGTCGCTTTTGAAAACAAGGAAATCGACCAGATTTTGCGCGATGTGTACGATGAGTTCGGCGAGCTGTTCCATACGCGCCTCGACATGCGCCTGGCGGAAAAAGAAAAGTGGATTCAGCAGATGGTCACTACGCCGCCGCAGCGGATCGGGCCATACGCGGTGCAAGGCATCAACCGGATGGACGGGATCAAGCTGCTGCTTGAGGAAGGGCACTGGGTACTGATTCGTCCTTCGGGCACGGAGCCGCTGGTGCGGATATACTGCGAGGCGACGAATGCGACAGCGCTTGCCAAGCTTCAGGAAGCGATCCGCGACTGGTTTTCGGAAATTAATGTATAAAAAAGAACAAGAAAAGAGCGGAAGAACGGACGCCCAACAGCGCCGTTCTTTCTTTTGTATTTTCACTCTGTTTCGAGTTTTTTTTCGTACGGGGTTTTTTAAAAAAATTCATTTTGCTAGAATCATCTTATAGAAGTCGGTACTAGATGAAAGATGGGGACCTATGCGCATTGACCAAGAAGTGTTGGAAGCTTTTTTGCATGAAGTAAAAGTAGAAAGCCAGTCGCCGGATGATCCTGTCGTCGTTGTCCACACGCCCTATCCGTGGGAGCTGGTTGGGACAGGAAATTATGCCGCGGTTTTTGCCCATCCCGATTACCCGCGTGTGGTGATCAAGCTGTATGCCCCTGGCAGGCCAGGCTGGGAGAATGAAATCGCAGTGTACAAGAAGCTGGGCGAGACTCGTTCGTTCCCGGTCTTGTACGATTATGGCAAAGGCTATCTGGTGATCAAACGAATCAACGGCATTTCCTTGTTCGACTGCGTCCGTTTTGGGATTCCCATTCTGCCACAGGTGATCGAGGATGTGGAGGATGCGCTGGACGAAGCGCGCGAAAAAGGGCTGTTCCCACACGATGTCCACGGCAAAAATGTGCTGATGGATCAAGGGCGGGGGTACCTCATTGACGTCTCGGACTACTACAAGAACGTTCCGGACAGCAAGTGGCGGGACTTGCGCAAGGCGTACTACAAGATTTACCTTCCTTTTATGAAAGACCGCGGCTGGAAAGTCCCCCTGTGGGTGCTGAACGGAATCCGCAAAGGGTATCGGCTGTACAAAAAGGCAAGGCGCTTGTTCAGGTGAGCGCACTCTGGTAAAATGATCATTTGACATTGTGTTTGCATGGCTGCTTGAAGCAGGTGAAGGAGGACATTCCATTGTTGTATTTTCTGATTGCAGCAGGTATTATTGCGCTTGATCAATGGACCAAGCACCTTGTAGTAAATAATATGGAGAGGGGAGATTCCATCCCGTTGATCGCGGATGTGTTTCATCTCACCTCGCATCGCAACATGGGGGCGGCTTTTGGCATCCTGCAAAATCAGCGCTGGCTCTTTATTGTCATTACGATTGCTGTAGTAGTTGGCATTGTGTATTCCCTGATTCGCCTCGGGAAAAAACAGCCGCGAGCTTCTTTGGCGCTGTCGATGGTATTGGGCGGAGCGATCGGGAATTTCATCGATCGGGCCACAACCGGACAAGTCGTCGATTTTCTCGATTTCACCCTGATCAACTTCCCGATTTTCAATGTCGCTGATATGGCGATTACGATCGGTGTCGGTATTTTGCTGCTGGATGTCTTTCTCGAAGGCAGAAAAAGCGGACGGTAACCACCTGGATCGAAGTAACTTTGTGAGGAGACAAACATGAACGACACGCAATTGTTTGAACGGTATGATTGGAACGTTGAACCCGAGGATGCGACCGAGCGGATTGATAAATACATCACGCTGCAAAATGAAGATTGGTCCCGCTCGCAGGTGCAGGCATGGATCAAGGAAGGCCGCGTCACCGTGAACGGCGAGCCGATCAAGAGCAACTACAAGCTTCAGGCGGAGGACGAGGTCACACTGCGCGTGCCGCCGCCAAAAGAAATGGCGATCCAGCCGGAGCCGATGCCGCTGGAAATCGTGTATGAAGACAGCGATGTCGTGGTAGTCAACAAGCCGCGCGGACTGGTGGTTCACCCTGCTCCCGGCCATTACAGCGGGACGCTCGTGAATGGACTTTTGGCCCACTGCAAGGACTTGTCAGGCATTAACGGCGTGCTTCGCCCCGGTATTGTGCACCGGATCGACAAGGACACGTCAGGACTGTTGATGGTCGCCAAAAACGACAAGGCGCATATGGGATTGGCGGAGCAATTGAAGGAGCACACGGTGAATCGCACGTACGTCGCGATTGTCCACGGTGTCATTCCGCACGAGATGGGCACGATTGACGCACCGATCGGACGCGATCCGAAAAACCGCCAACAGATGGCGGTCGTCTTCGAGAACAGCAAGCCGGCCATTACGCATTTTATCGTGCTGGAGCGCTTCAAGGAGTACACATTGGTGGAGTTGAAGCTGGAAACAGGCCGAACGCATCAAATTCGCGTTCATATGAAATACATCGGATACCCGCTGGCGGGCGATCCGAAATACGGTCCGAAAAACACGCTGGAGATCGACGGACAGGCACTGCATGCCAAGACGCTCGGCTTCACACACCCGCGTACGCAGGAACGGCTGGAGTTTGAGGCGGACATGCCTGCGGACTTGACCGATATCGTGAATTTTCTCAGACAAGCGTAAAAGGCAGGGGAAGGCAAGTGCTGAAAAGATTGGCGCATGTGACACTGTACGTTCGCGATTGCGAGGAAGCTCTCGTCTTTTATACGGAAAAGCTCGGTTTTGAAAAAAGGATGGATTCGCGCATGGACGATGGCTCGCGCTGGCTTACGGTCGGATTGCCGGGCCAGGAAGTGGAAATCGTCCTGCATGATCCGACGCACTGGCACCGCGAGGAAATTGCCCGCGAGATGCTCGCTGCGGTCGGCAAAAATCCGATGTGGGTCTGGGAGACAGACGATTTTTCCACTACCTACGAAACATTGCGCGGGCGCGGCGTGAAGTTCGTCAGCGAGCCTGTCGAAGTGATTTATGGCATGGAGGCGATTTTCGAGGATTTGTACGGCAATCGCTTCTTGCTGCTTTCACCCGTCAGCTTGTGATTGTACATAAACGCTGTATGATTCGAAAACGCTAGTAGAGAGCAACGCAACGGCTTTCTTCTGGCGTTTTTTTTGACGCAAACGATGTCGAGGAGGGGATAAGATGAGAGGGAAGTGGCGTAAGGCGGCTGCTGTTTTGACGATGCTTGGCATGCTGTCGGCAGCAGGCGGGCAGGCGATGGCGCAAGAACAGGTGAAGCTTCCGGAACGAGTGAACAAGGAAGTGAGCGTCCCGGCGCACGTAGCTTTTACGAGCAATCAGCATCTGTTTTTGCTGGACGGGCAGGATAAAAGCAAAGCGCCGAAGCAAATCACCAAAGACGGACTTGCCGAAATCGCAGGCTGGTCCGCTGACGGCAAATGGCTGTTGTTTGTGAAATACAAAGGAAACGACAACTATACGGAACCGGGCTATTTGTGGGCGGTTCGCGCGGATGGCAGCAAAGTGGTGCAAATCGATGACAGAGCGATTACCGGAAAGCCGAAATGGTCGCCGCAGAAAAATCAGGTGGCCTACACAGTCAATGTCGGTACAGCCGAACAGCCGCGCACTTTGTTCAGCATCAAGGAAGTGCGGGAAACCGGAGAGGTGCTCGCAACGAGCGAGACATCTGCTGCGTTTTTCGACTTCACCTGGATGCCGGACGGCGAAACGATCCTGACCTCGTGGGAAGCAGGAAAAGATCGCCCGATGAAGCTGGTGCTGCAAAATCTGGCGGGCAAACCTGTCGCTGCGTATCCGATCGCAGAGGCGCCGAATGTCGAAGATGGGATTTACGCCCTGGCGGCGACGAACATGAAAGTATCGCCTGACGGTCAGCTCGTCGCCTATTACGTGCGCTACAACGCCGCTTCCTTGTCTGCGGATGGCGTGCCGATCCAATTGTTCAATCTGAAGCAGCCTGCGAAAAAGCCGCTCGAACTAGGCTCAGGCTTGGCCTACTCCCAGTGGCTCGAGTGGACGGCGAACAGCCAGCAACTCGCTTTTATTGACGGAAACGACCGGATGGCGACGGAAAACAAACACTTGAAGCTGTCCAGCCGCGATGGAAAAGTCGTTTCGGCGAGCCCGGCAGACAGTGTCGACACGTATCCCGTCTGGATGCAAAAGCCGCCGTACACGTTGTTTTTCTCCAGAGGAAAAGCGACGCCGTACGCTTTTGACCCGAAAAAGGTGATGGTGCCCGGCCAGCGTATCTGGACGCGAGAAGCAAACGGGGCAGAGCAGCCGTTGACGAAAGGCTCGCTGCAGACGGCTGATTACTATCCATCCCCATCTCCTGACGGCAAGCAGCTCCTGTTCTTGCGCCTCGCTTCCGCCGAGGACGGCTCCTTGTTCCTGCAAGCAGACGGAAAAGAAACCGAGCTAGTCAGAGGGATCACGGGCGACATCGGCTATTACGCCAATTACTTGCCGGAGTGGATCGCCGTCTATTGGAATAGTTAGATTTCTTGCCATTCCATTGACACCCGGCTTGTTTCGTGACATAATCCTATTTGACGAATGGAACCTTTAAATCCAGTCCCGTGAGGCTGGCAAGGGCACGGAATGACAAGCGAGGTCTAGCGCAAGCTGGCTTCCTTGTCCGAGGGTTTCTTGTCTCCTGACAAGGAGCCTTTTTTCGTAAAGCCACTGTTCCCGTCGAGGAGGGGATATCGAGATGATCAACAAAAGTGTCATCATGGATGAAGCGGCAATCCGCCGCGCGCTTACTCGCATTGCCCACGAAATTATCGAGCGAAACAAGGGTGTCGAGGACTGCATCATCGTAGGCATCAAGACCAGAGGAATTTACCTCGCAAAGCGTCTGGTCGAAAGAATCGAGATGATCGAGAACGTAAAAGTGCCAGTCGGCGAGCTGGACATTACCTTTTATCGCGACGATCTGCAACACAAATCGGAGGATGCGGTTTTGCAAGGCTCGCAGCTCCCCGATCAAATTACAGGAAAAACAGTCATTCTGGTGGATGACGTGCTTTATACCGGAAGAACGGTACGCGCCGCGCTGGATGCTCTGATTGACAGCGGCCGCCCGCGGATGATCCAACTGGCTGTGCTCGTTGACCGCGGTCATCGCGAACTGCCGATTCGCCCTGACTTTGTCGGGAAAAACTTGCCGACTGCGCGGACGGAAATCGTCGACGTGCAACTGGCTGAAGTAGACGTGATGGACATCGTGTCCATCCGACAGCTGATCTAACTGAATGAATCCTCTTTAACAGCGATCCCGTGAGGTCGACAAGAGGCAAGAAACTTCCCATGTGTATGGTGAAGTTAGCCTCTTTGTGTCCGCACAAAGAGGCTTTTTGTATGAACGAGGGAAGAAAATGAAACACAGGGGGAAAATAAGGCCATGAGCCAAAAACACTATGTTGATGTAGACGAAACACCACAGATTTCCAAGCTGCTGCCGCTATCCATTCAACACTTGTTCGCGATGTTCGGCTCTACGGTACTGGTGCCGATCCTGACCGGGCTCGATGTAGCGACGGCGCTGTTCACCAGCGGAATCGGCACGCTTTTGTTCCTCTGGATTACAAAAGGAAAAATTCCGAACTATCTCGGATCATCATTCGCCTTCATCGGCCCGATCATCGCCGTAACGGCCTCGCACGGAGTAGGCACTGCACTGCTCGGCTGCTTCTTGTCCGGGATCGTGTACATCATCGTCGCGGGCATTGTGAAAAAGGCAGGCGTCAAGTGGCTTGACAAAGTGCTGCCTCCGGTTGTGATCGCCTCGGTCATCGTCGTCATCGGACTGAGCCTGGCTGGTGTAGCGGTAGACATGGCAACGAAAGTAACGGTAGATGGACAGTCGCAAATGTCTCTGACCTCCATCGAAATTTCTCTGGTGACGATGCTGATCACCATTTTGGCAGCGGTTATGCTGCGCGGCTTCCTCGGACTCATCCCGATCCTGATCGGAATTATCACAGGGTATGTATACACGCTGATTCGTCACCCGGAACTGATCGACTTTCAAAAGGTTGTTACAGCCGACTGGTTCGTTGCGCCACCGTTCAAGTTCGGTGAAGTGATGGGTGTGATCGGCAACGGATCTGCCTGGATCGCCGCACTGGTTATCGCGCCAGTCGCATTCGTCACACTGGCAGAGCATCTGGGCCACTTGTTGGTAACAAGCAAAGTCATGGATCGTGACCTGATGAAAAATCCAGGTCTGCACCGCAGCTTGCTCGGTGACGGGATTGCCACTTCGCTGGCCGCGTTCATCGGTGGGCCGCCAGCGACAACGTACGGCGAAAACATCGGGGTATTGGCCATCACTCGTGTGTACAGCAAAGTAGTCATCGGTCTGGCAGCCGTCTTCGCCATCCTGTTCGCCTTCATCGGCAAAATCAGCGCGCTGTTGATGACGATTCCGACTCCGGTGCTTGGCGGTGTGTCGATTATCCTGTTCGGGATTATCGCGGCACAAGGCTTGCGGATGTACGTCGAACACAAAGTAGACTTTGCCAATAAACGCAACATGATTGTCGCCGCTGCGATTCTCGTCACCGGGATCGGCGGATACAAGATCAGCTTTGCAGGTGGAGGTCTTTTCAGCGACCTGACCATTGACAATATCGCATTCTCTACCTTCCTGGGAATCTTCCTGCACCTCATCCTGCCTGGCAAAGAGTCGGCGATGGGGGAAGCATCCCGCGAAGACGAAAAACAAATCGCGTAAACGTTCCCCATTCCTTTAAATCCAGTCCCGAGAGGCTGGCAAGGCATAGAACGCTGTTTTGGCTGCCCAAAATCGGCATCCGTCCGGCTTCTTGTCTCTGCTACCTCTCTATAGGTAACGTGAGTCAAGAAGCTTTTTCTTTCGATAAATCAGATTAACCGGAGGGATTTTCGATGAACAACCTAGCGCACCTGATTGGCTTGAAAGACTTGTCCAAACAACAGTTGGTCCAGCTTTTGGACCGCGCGCAATACTGGGCGGCTAGACCCAGTGAGCAAGCAGACATCTTGCGCGGCCGCTTCGTGGCGAATCTGTTCTTTGAAGCCAGCACCAGAACCCGCTTCTCTTTCGAAGTAGCTCAAAAGAGACTCGGCGCACATGTGTTGAACTTCATCCCGGAAACCTCCTCTACAGTAAAAGGCGAGACGGTGTATGACACGATCCGCACGCTGGAAGCGATGGGCGTGGAGGCTGCGGTGATCCGCACGAAAAAGGAAGGGCTGTTGCAGGAGCTGGCGCAGACGGTAGACATGAAGCTGGTCAACGCCGGAGACGGGACAAACGAGCATCCGACTCAATGCCTGCTCGACCTGCTGACGATGAAACAGCAGTTCGGCATGCTGGAGGGCTTGACGGTGGCGATCATCGGCGACTTGCGCCATAGCCGCGTGCTCGGTTCGCACCTGCACGCCATGCCTAAGCTGGGAATCAATCTGCTGCTGGCTGGTCCGCCTGCGATGATGCCAGCGGACATCCCGCAAGGCGTCAAAGTAGTGAGCATGGAAGAAGCGATCCAAACTTCAGATGTAGTCATGATGCTCCGCGTCCAGCTGGAGCGCCACACCGAATCGCTCTACACTTCCAAGGAAGAGTACCACAAAGCATTCGGGCTGACGCTGGAGCGGGCGACCATGATGAAGCAAGGCGCGGTCATCATGCATCCGGCCCCTGTCAATCGCGGAGTCGAGATTCACACCGACCTGGTAGAATGCGAAACATCTTTAATCCAAAAACAAGTAACCAATGGAGTCGCAGCGAGAATGGCTGTACTGGAAACTCTGCTGAAAGGGAGCGATGCAAAATGGGAACCATCCTTGGCAACGGCAACGTACTAAATCAGGCGGGAGAACTGATCCCGGTAGAAATATTGGTGGAAGAGGGACGAATCGCCGCGATGGGAGAAAGCCTGCCGCGCGAAGGCCATGACTGGGTAGATTGCAAAGGCGGAATGATCAGTGCGGGATTGATTGATGTCCACGTCCACCTGCGCGAGCCGGGTTTTGAACATAAAGAAACAATCGAGACAGGAGCGACAGCAGCCGTGCGTGGCGGCTTCACGACGATCTGCTGCATGCCGAATACCCGTCCTTCCATTGACAGTGTGGAAACAGTGACCTCGATCCTGGACAAAGCGCGTGCAGCCGGAAAGGCCCGCGTGATTCCTTACGGCGCGATCACCGTACGCCAGCTGGGAAAAGAACTGACAGACTTCGCAGGCTTGAAGGAAGCGGGAATTTTTGCCCTGACAGATGACGGTGTCGGCGTGCAGTCCACGGCGATGATGAAAAAAGCGATGACAGCAGCAGCCGAGCTGGGAATTTCGATTGTCGCCCACTGCGAGGACGAAGACCTGCTGATTCCGGGAGCGGCCTTGCACGACGGCGTGGTCGCAGCGCGCCACGGACTGCCTGGCATTCCGTCCGAATCCGAGTCCATCCACGTCGGACGCGACATTTTGCTTGCGGAACAGACAGGTGTGCACTACCACGTATGCCACATCAGCGCAAAAGAATCTGTAAGACTCGTGCGCGACGGCAAGCGTGCAGGTGTGAACGTCACTTGCGAAGTAACGCCACACCACTTGCTGCTGTGTGACGAGGACATCCCGGACAATCTGGATACGAACTGGAAAATGAATCCGCCGCTGCGTTCCCGCGAGGATCGCGCAGCGCTGATCGCCGGGCTAAAAGACGGCACGATCGACATGATCGCGACAGACCACGCTCCACATACGCAGGAAGAAAAAGCAAACGGCATGGCTCGCGCGCCATTCGGCATCGTCGGTCTGGAAACAGCTTTCCCGCTGCTTTATACCAACCTGGTGCAAACAGGCGAGCTGACTCTGCAAAGACTGGTTGAGCTGTTGACTGTACAGCCAGCGAAAGCTTTCGGACTGTCGGCCGGACGTTTGGAAGTAGGCGCGGTGGCAGACTTGACTGTCATCGACCTGGAGACAGAAAAGAAAATTGATCCGACAACCTTTGCCAGCAAAGGAATCAATACACCGTTTACGGGATGGGCGTGCAAAGGCTGGCCGATCCTAACACTGGTAGACGGCAAGATCGTACATCAAGGCGTGTAAAACGACTCAGCCTGTCAACTAGCAAGCGAGCGGGCACCTACGGGAGAGACGGCAGCTTTTACACGAAAATGAAGGAGGAGCATAGATGCGTGCAAGATTGATTTTGGAAGACGGAACAGAATTTATCGGAACAGCGTTCGGAGCGACGAAGGAATCCTACGGGGAAGTGGTTTTCAATACAGGACTGACAGGATACCAGGAAGTTCTGTCTGACCCGTCCTACTGCGGGCAGATCGTAACCATGACATACCCGCTGATCGGGAACTACGGGATCAACCGCGACGACTTTGAAGCTGTTCGTCCGTACATTCACGGCTTCGTCGTCCGCGAGCATTGCGATATGCCGAGCAACTGGCGCAACACCAACACGCTGGATGAGCTGCTGAAAACATACGACATCCCGGGGATTGCCGGAGTAGACACGCGGATGCTGACGAGAAAAATCCGCTACCACGGCACGATGAAAGGCATGATTACGACCAGTGAAGCCCCGCTTGACGAGCTGGTGGCAGCGCTCAACAACACGACCTTGATGACGGATCAAGTTTCCCGCGTCTCTACAAAAAGCGTGTTCAGCTGCCCAGGGACGGGACATCGCGTCGCACTCGTTGACTTTGGCTCCAAGCACGGCATCTTGCGCGAACTGACCAAGCGCAACTGCGATGTGGTCGTCGTGCCGTATGACGTGACGGCAGAAGAAATTCGCCGCATCCAGCCAGACGGCATCCTTTTGTCCAATGGCCCTGGCGACCCGAAAGATGTACCGCAAGCAAGCGAGATGATCCGCAGCATTTTGGGAGAATACCCGCTGTTCGGCATCTGTCTCGGACACCAGCTGTTCGCCCTCGCTTCTGGCGCAGACACGATGAAAATGAAATTCGGCCACCGCGGCGGCAACCATCCGGTGAAAGAGCTGCCGACGGGACGCACATACATCACTTCCCAAAACCACAGCTACGCTGTAAAAGAAGATTCGCTCGCGGGAACCGAGCTGGAAGTTACCCATATCGCTCTGAATGACGGGACGATTGAAGGACTGCGCAACCAAGCGAAGAACGCCTTCTCCGTTCAGTATCACCCGGAAGCGGCTCCAGGGCCGTACGACTCCGGCTACTTGTTCGACCAGTTTCTTGCGATGATGGAAACCGCTAAGGAGGAAAAAACTCATGCCAAAACACGCTAATTTGAAAAAAATCCTCGTGATCGGATCGGGTCCCATCGTCATTGGGCAAGCTGCGGAATTTGACTACGCTGGTACGCAAGCTTGCGAAGCATTGAAAGAAGAGGGCATGGAAGTTGTCCTGATCAACTCCAACCCGGCGACTATCATGACTGATACCAATATGGCTGACAAAGTGTACATCGAGCCAATCACGCCTGAATTTGTAGCGCGCGTGATCCGTCAGGAGAAGCCGGACGGACTTTTGCCTACCCTTGGCGGTCAAACAGGCCTGAACATGGCGGTTGCCCTTGCAGAAGCAGGCATTTTGGAGCAAGAAAACGTGAAGCTGCTCGGCACCAAGCTGGAATCGATCAAGCAGGCGGAAGACCGCGAGCTGTTCCGCGCCCTCATGAACGAGCTGGGCGAGCCGGTTCCTGAATCGGTGATCGTCAGCACAGTCGAAGAAGCGGTCAATTTCGCCAACGAAATCGGTTATCCGATCATCGTGCGCCCAGCCTACACCCTGGGTGGAACAGGCGGCGGAATTTGCGACGACGAAGAAAGCCTCCGCGAGATCGTCGCAAGCGGTCTGAAATACTCGCCGATTACCCAGTGCCTGATCGAGAAAAGCATTGCCGGAATGAAGGAAATCGAGTACGAAGTCATGCGCGATGCCAACGACAACTGCATCGTGGTCTGCAACATGGAAAACATCGACCCGGTAGGGGTTCACACAGGTGACTCGATCGTCGTAGCGCCAAGCCAGACGCTCGCTGACCGCGAGTACCAAATGCTGCGCTCTTCCGCGCTGAACATCATTCGCGCACTCGGCATCGAAGGCGGCTGCAACGTGCAGTACGCGCTTGATCCGCACAGCTTCCAATATTACGTCATCGAGGTAAACCCGCGCGTAAGCCGTTCCTCTGCGCTGGCTTCCAAAGCTACTGGCTACCCGATTGCGAAAATGGCAGCGAAAATCGCCATCGGCTATACGCTGGATGAACTGAAAAACCCGGTGACAGGACAGACGTACGCTTGCTTTGAGCCGACACTGGACTACATCGTGAGCAAAATCCCGCGCTGGCCGTTTGACAAGTTCCAGTCTGCCAACCGCAAGCTCGGCACGCAAATGAAAGCGACAGGCGAAGTCATGGCGATCGGACGCACTTTTGAAGAATCGATCATGAAGGCGATCCGCTCCCTGGAAATCGGTTCCTACCACATCGAGATCAAAGGGGCGGGAGAGATTTCCGAAGAGGAACTGACAGCCCGTCTGATTCAGGCCGACGATGAGCGCCTGTTCCTGCTGGCGGAAGCACTGCGCCGCGGCTGGACCATCGACCAACTGCACAGCTTGACGAAGATCGACCTGTTCTTCCTGCACAAGTTCCACAAAATGATCGCTTTTGAACAAGAGCTGGCAAACGGACTGACAGCTGACAAACTGTTCGAAGCAAAACGGATGGGCTTCACCGACCGGAAAATCGCCGAGCTGTGCGGCGAAACCGAAGAAGCAGTACGTGCGCTCCGCATGGAAAAAGGCTTCGTTCCGGTATACAAAATGGTAGATACGTGCGCAGCCGAATTTGAAGCGCAAACGCCTTACTACTACTCCAGCTACGAGGTAGAAGATGAGCGCATCGAAACAGGCAAAAAGCGCGTGGTCGTACTTGGCTCCGGCCCGATCCGGATCGGTCAAGGGATCGAGTTTGACTACGCAACCGTGCATGCTGTCTGGGCTTTGCGCGAAGCGGGCTATGAAGCGGTCATCATCAACAACAACCCGGAGACGGTTTCGACAGACTTCAATACATCCGACCGCCTGTACTTCGAGCCGCTGTACATCGAAGACGTCATGAACATTCTCGATGTTGAGAAACCGGAAGGCGTGATCGTGCAGTTCGGCGGACAAACAGCGATCAACCTGGCTGACAAGCTGGCCGAGCGCGGCATCAAAATTTTGGGCACGAGCCTGGAAAACATCGATGCAGCAGAAAACCGCGAGAAGTTCGAAGCGCTCCTGCGCAGCCTGGATATCGCGCAGCCGCCTGGCAAGACGGTAACATCTGTCGAGCAAGCGGTAGTCGCAGCGGAATCGCTCGGCTTCCCGGTACTGGTTCGTCCATCCTACGTCCTGGGCGGACGGGCAATGGAGATCGTCTACAACGAAGCCGAGCTTCGTGAGTATATGGAAAAAGCAGTGAAGGTCAACCCGGATCACCCGGTATTGGTCGACCGTTACATGGTCGGGGTAGAGGCAGAAGTCGATGCGATCTGCGATGGCGAAAACGTGCTGATCCCAGGCATCATGGAGCACATCGAGCGCGCAGGGGTTCACTCCGGCGACTCTATCGCGGTTTACCCGCCGCAATCGCTCTCCCAGGCGATCAAGGATGAACTGATCGACATGACGACGAAGCTGGCGCGTGCGCTGCAAGTCAAAGGCTTGCTCAACATCCAGTTCGTCATCTACAAAGATCGCCCATACGTCATCGAGGTGAATCCGCGCTCTTCCCGTACGGTGCCATTCCTTTCCAAAGTGACAGGCATTCCGATGGCGAACATCGCAACGAAAGCGATTCTCGGCCACTCGATCGTCGAGCAAGGCTTCACACCGGGCTACCATCCGGAAGAATCGGTTGTATCGGTCAAAGTTCCGGTCTTCTCCTTCGCCAAGCTGCGTCGCGTAGACATTACGCTCGGCCCGGAAATGAAGTCGACCGGGGAAGTCATGGGCCGGGAGAGCACGCTGGCAAAAGCGCTGTACAAAGGCTTGGTCGCTGCTGGCATGAACATCCCGACACAAGGAACCTTGCTCGTAACAGTAGCAGACAAAGACAAGGAAGAAGCGCTCGACATCGTAAAACGTTTCCGCCACCTCGGCTTCAAGCTGATGGCGACGGCAGGAACGGCTGATTATCTGGAGCAAGCAGGCTTGTCCGTTACACGCGTGAACAAACTGTCCGAAGGCACGCCAAATCTGCTCGACGTGATCCATACAGGCGAAGCGAACATCGTGCTCAACACGCTGACAAAAGGCAAAACGCCACAGCGCGACGGCTTCCGCATCCGCCGCGAAGCAGTAGAGAACGGCGCGGTATGCTTGACTTCGCTGGACACAGCTTCTGCCCTTCTGCATGTGCTGGAAACGATCACGTTCTCGACAGAAGCAATGCCTGCCCAACGCGCAGGTGCGAAAGTGGCAGCAACCGTATCCTAGACGAGGGTCAAGGGTAGCAGACCAGACTGGACGAGAAAAGGGGAGAGCAGTGTGCAACAGCAATTGACAGATGTTCGGGAGCGCATGATTGTTGCGCTCGACTTTTCCACCATGGATGAAGTGAAGAAGTGCCTGGAGCCGCTCTCCGGGCACATCCGCTACGTAAAAGTGGGGATGGAGCTGGCGTACGCCGAAGGGCCAGCCATCGTGTCCTATTTGAAAGAGCAGGGGCTCAAAGTGTTTGTGGACTTGAAAGTTCACGACATCCCGAATACAGCCAAAGGGGCGATGAAAAGCCTCGCGCGTCTTGGCGCTGACATGGTGAACGTGCATGCTGCCGGGGGCGTGGCAATGATGGCAGCGGCGAGGGAAGGATTGGAGCTGGGGACAGCGGCAGGTGCTGCTCGTCCTCTCCTGATCGGCGTAACGATGCTTACTTCGACAGGAATGCAGACGATGAACCAGGAGCTTGCGATCCCAGGCTCCGTCGAAGATGTCGTCGTGCATTACGCCATGATGACGAAGCAAGCCGGATTGGACGGGGTTGTCGCTTCTCCACTGGAAGTGCCGATGATCAAACAGGCAGCGGGCGAGTCTTTCGTAACCGTGACGCCAGGCATCCGTCCTTTGGGAACAGATCAAGGAGATCAGACGCGGATTACGACACCGGAACAGGCTTTCCGCCTGGGCAGCGACTATCTCGTGATCGGACGTGCCATCACAGGGGCAAAAGATCCCGCAGGCGTCTGGCAAAGTATCGTGGCAGCGGTAGAAGCAGATCGCGCGTAAGCATTCACGCCGGAAGGGATGAAGAGAAATGACGACAAACACAACAGCCAAACAAATTGCAGCGAACCTCCTGGAGATCGGAGCGGTTCACCTGCGCCCGGAACAGCCTTTTACCTGGACATCGGGAATCAAGTCGCCGATTTATTGCGACAACCGCATCACCATGTCTTACCCGCACGTACGCCGGGCGATTGCCCAGGCATTTGCCGAGCTGATCAAAGAAAAGTATCCAGACGCCGAAGTTGTGGCGGGAACGGCTACGGCTGGCATTCCGCACGCGGCATGGGTGGCAGAAGTTCTTGATTTGCCAATGATTTACGTGCGCGACAAGGCAAAAGGACACGGCCGCCAAAACCAGATCGAAGGCGCACTTTCCGCCGGACAAAAAGTAGTGGTCATCGAAGACCTGATTTCTACAGGCGGCAGCTCCCTGAAAGCAGCGCAAGCCGTTCAGGCAGAGGGCGGCGAGGTGCTGGGCGTCGTAGCGATCTTCAGCTACCAGTTCCCGGATGCGGAAAGCTTGTTTGCCGAAGCAGGCGTTCCTTGCACGACGATTTCCCACTACACGGCACTGCTTGAGGCGGCAAAAGAACAAGGCGTAATCACAGCGGAACAGGAGAGCGTGCTGGGCGAATGGCGCAAATCTCCACGGACGTTTTTTGCATAAAAACTGATTTGGCTTCGGAAAAGAGTGGACACCGTTGAAGTAACGGCTCCACTCTTTTTGTTTTTTGGAAACGACCAACAAGGATTGTCTCGGCACGCACAAAGTGGCGGACTGGGCGAGAGTTTACGCTTCGGGGAAAAAAGTCGCCAGATGGAAAAGCAAGACATCCGAATGGTTCGTTCTAAACGCAACTGGAGAGCGCAGAAGAGTGCCCGATCCAGGGGCCATCCTTTTTGCCTGCCTGTTCTGCGTAGCAGTGGAAACGCCCGTCAGACTTGATTTCGGACGCGAATTTGAACACCTTCTGCTTCGAAAAAGCGGGTGATCCACGTCTGATCTTCTCGCAGATCAGCCAGTTGTTCAGGGAAAAAGATGCCGCCAGCAGTAGCCAGATTGTTGCCTTCCATCAAGATTCTTTGCGCCTGGATGGCAGCTCCTGTAGCGGTCAGGTGAGTTTGTCCCTGCGGGTCTGTGATCTCCACCTGTCTGCGCGTGAGCACACCGTGCTGGTCGCGTCCTTCAATCTGGACGGTGACATGGTGCGCAGCGCCTGTGCCCGGGTTGTACAAAATGCTTTGCCGCGCTTTTTGCCCGAGCAGCTTCCACACTCCGCTCCGCACGAGGAAAACGAGTGCGGACGTGGACCATGTTTGATCGAAAGCGATGCGGAAGTTTGCTGAACGGACGGACGAATCTTGTACCAATGTCACATGATCGGGCGTATCCAGCCGATAGCATTTGGCCCGAAAGCCGTTCGGAAAAGTAACCGGACGCGGCTCTGTCATAGGCAGAACGGTTCGCGTTTGGCTTCCTTCGAAAACGTGAAAAGGAATCGTCATCCTGTTCATGTAAGCGGTAGAATCCGGCCCTGCTTTATCATGCAAAGAGTAAAGGGCGTATATATCGACAGACGCTTCCTGCAAGCCGTCTGCGTACATTTTGCCGAAAAGGGCGGGAGTTCCTCCCATCCACCCAGAGGCGAGGACGATTGGCGCACGAAGATCAACGCTTCGCAGTCGGTCGATGGCTCCCGAGAATCGCTCTGTCCAGCGGGTGACGTCCACGAGCGGAATTTGCCGCCGAGCGCTTGCGAGCAGCAGCCTGTCATCAGGATCGTTGACGGCATTAATAATGAGGGACAGGTCTTTTGGCGCATTAATAAGCGGGTCTGCTGCCGTATTGTCCACGAAAAGCGAATGAACTCGGGGAGAGGCGAAAGGAAGCGGCTTCCCCGGATTTCTGCCCCCGAGCAGCAATTGCAAGTCGTGATTTTGCTCGTGTAAAATGCGGGCAATTTGGCTGCCGACAGTCCCATACCCGCCGACGATTAATCCTTTTTTCTCAGCCAAAGAAAACTCCTCCGTTTGTATGTTTATTTGTTTAAGTTTATCAACATAAAGTGGAGAAGAAAAGGGACGCGCTGTCCCTTGCCAGTTGCTCGTTATGAACATTCTTCTTCGACAAATGTGACGAGTTGTTTAAACAGAAGCATCGCCTCTGTAATTTCCAAGCGGTAGTAAATTTCTGTTCCTTTTTTCTCGGAGTGGAGCAATCCGGCTTGCCGCAATATTTTCAAATGATGGGAAACGGTCGGCCTGGACATCGGGATATGCTCGGCAATTTGCGTGACGTTCAAGCTTTCTTTGTCAATCAACAGGGCGACGATTTGCTGGCGCACGGGATCACCTAGCCCTTGGAAATAAGGACTCAGCTGCATAAAAAGGTGGATCGCTTTTTCGTTACAGGTTGGATGATTCATAGCTACACTCCGTTAATAAACTTAATCATTTGAACGTATTATAATCCTCCTTCCTTTTTTTTGCAACCTTCAAAACGGCTGATTTGCAAAGGTTTTTCCGCAACGGCTCTCGCTGTGATTCATGTAATGGAAAAGCAAATCAGGGAATAGTAAGAGGGGTTACAAATAAGTTGAAGGAAGGTGCTTATGTCATGAAGGAATGGACGGGGAGCGCAGTCTCCCGCGAAGCAGTAGGGAAAATCAGAAAGGTATTCGGCTCTTGCTTTCTGGCGCTGGCGTTGCTCTTTTTCATCCCGGGCACAGGTCTCGCGGTAGGCAAAGGCGCGCAGGGACCAGACGTATACGTGATTCAAGGGATGTTGAAATCATTAGGTAGCTATTCTGGACAAATCAACGGATACTACGACGATGTCACGGTGCGCGGCGTCAAGCATTTCCAGAAAAAACACGGCTTGCCTGCGACAGGCTCTGTGGACAAGCGCACGCTTAATCGCATGGTTTACTCTTATGATCGAGTCGTTTCCAATCCACACCGCGGCGGAGCAGGTCAAGGTAGCGGCAAAGGCATCGGAGGCGGAGCAGGCCAAGGTGGCGGCAAAGGCTTTGGCGGCGGAGCAGGTCAAGGCGGCGGCAAAGGCATCGGTGGCGGAGCAGGTCAAGGTGGCGGTAAAGGCTTTGGCGGCGGAGCAGGTCAAGGTGGCGGCAAAGGCTTTGGCGGCGGAGCAGGTCAAGGCGGCGGTAAAGGCATCGGTGGTGGAGCAGGCCAAGGTGGCGGCAAAGGCATCGGTGGTGGAGCAGGCCAAGGTGGCGGTGAAGGCATCGGTGGCGGAGCAGGCCAAGGCGGTGGAGCAGGCCAAGGTGGCGGAGCAGGCCAAGGCGGTGGAGCAGGCCAAGGCGGTGGAGCAGGCCAAGGCGGCGGAACAGGCCAAGGTGGCGGCAAAGGCATCGGTGGTGGAACAGGCCAAGGCGGCGGAGCTGGTGAAGAAGGCGGCAAAGGAACTGGCAACGGCGGCGGAACCGGAGAAGGCGGCGGCAAAGGAACTGGCAACGGCGGCGGAACCGGAGAAGGCGGCAAAGGAAACGGCAACGGCGGCGGAACCGGAGAAGGCGGCGGCAAAGGAAACGGCAACGGCGGCGGAACTGGAGAAGGCGGCGGCAAAGGAAACGGCAACGGCGGTGGAACTGGCAACGGCGGCGGTACAGGCAACGGTTCCGGCAATGGCAATGGATCTGGCAAAGACAATGGTCAAAATGCCGAGGACAACGAAGGAAACGGCAAAGACTAAAAAACCGTTACCTGGCAAAAACGCTTCGTTTCTCCCAAAGAGACGAAGCGTTTTCGTTTAGACAGGCGAAGCAACGGTTTGCAACGTCATTTTGTCCTTCGTCCGCCAATGTTCGCAATCCCGACTTTCCATATTCTGCTTGCAGGACGTTTGCATTATAATAAAGACGTCCGCGCTCCTTTTTCGGATGGGGTGGAAGACTTTTTCCCTAGCATGGAAGTCATGCAAAACAAAAGCTGACATACATAACGACACAGGATATTGATGGCAGAGGATGAATCACATGGCGAAAATAGAGATCATAAAAAGCATGCTGAGCAATGATCGGGGAAATGCCCATGCATGGTTTCTTTTGGGAATGGAGCATGCGGAACTGGGGGATCGCACGGAAGCATTGCAAGCTTTTACGCAAGCTCTCTCACTCGGAGATGGGGAAATAAAAGATAAAGTTGCAGTGGAATTGAACAAGCTGCAAAGGGAAATGCCGTTTTCCAAAAGCAAAAAAGGAAGCGCTTCTTGGGAGGCTTCTCTTTTTGGCTGGAGGCCCTCGCGACGAATCCAGGTGATAGAGGGGGGCAAAGGAAAAGCAGTTGAGCATGGTTGCGCGTTGCCCGACTTTACGACTGGCTATCATTCGGTTGGCGGGTTGCAAGCTGAAAAAGAAGTGATCGTAAACACATTCGCTGCCCTGACACAGCAAGGCGTGGTACATGAAAGGGGAGAGCGAGGAGGGATTTTGCTTTACGGCCCATCCGGTTGTGGCAAATCATTGCTCGCTAAAGCGACGGCAGAGGAGTGCCGCGTTCCGTTTTTTCCGATAGCGCAATCGGCAGGAAGCGACGTTATGTCCTATCTCGCTGAGTCTTCCTTTTCTGCTGTTGCGGAGGCAGACAGCTATCAAAATAAGCCGCTGCTTGTCTTTTGGGACGAGCTGGACGGGCGACAAGGGCCACAGTTCGCCTATCAGAAGCAGGTGGATACGGAATTTGCATGGCTTGCGAAACTGGGCGAGTGGCAGCAGGCTGAGCGAGGGCTGTTCCTTATGGGAGCGACTACCGTTCCCTGGGAGCTGGACATCGCATGGTTGCGGGAAATCGGCTTTGCGCAAATGCTGTTTGTCAGTCCGCCGGATCGGGCAGCGCGGGCAGAAATTTTCCGGTTGAAGCTGAGAGGCAGGCCCGCCGAGCCGATTGATTACGCGCAACTGGCAGGCTGGACGGAATTTTATTCAGGAGCGGATATTGAGTACGTAGTTGAGCTTGCTACCGAGCAAGTCTTGCACGATTTTTTGACCAAAGGGGTGGAAAGGCCCATTCAGATGAGCGATTTGCGCGAATCGATCGCAGCCACTCGGCCGACGACGATCGAGTGGCTGCGGACGGTCAAAGAACATTTGCAAGAAATCAACCGAGACGGACATTATGCGGCTGTCGCACAATATTTGGACATGCATCGGCGCATTTGACTGGCAGGACCGGACTCACTTGAAAAACGTGAGGGGGTCCTGCCGTTTTTCTTGAAATAGAAAGAATATTGACGCAACGACTGTCTTTCTATAATCTGAGGGTAATCGAGCTGATTCAGCAAGGAATGGGAGGAATCGACATGAAGCTGTATGATATATCTCGACCACTCACAAAAGCTACGCCGACGTGGCCGGGGGACACAGCTTTTCAGTACACCGTGAACTGGCCCAAATCAGAAAGCGGCTCCGTCAATGTCGGGAAGCTCGTGATGAGCATTCACACGGGAACGCATGTGGACGCGCCGTTTCATTTTGATGATCACGGGAAAACGACGCTGGAATTGCCGCTTGATCTGTACGTAGGCGCAGCCAGAGTAGTCGATGTGTCGGGGCGTGCAAGCATCGGAGCGGATGATCTGGCGGGAATCGACTTGTCAGGGGTAACCCGATTGTTGCTCAAAACCATGTCGTGGTCCGAACCCGAGACGTTTCCTGCTGAGATTTGCTACCTTCGTCCTGATTTGCCGCCGTTTCTGGCAGAAAAAGGAATCAGGCTGCTTGGCCTGGACGTGCCTTCCGTCGATCCGCTAGAGAGCAAGGAGCTGCCTGCCCACCACGGGCTGCACCAGCATGGCATTTATATTTTGGAAGGGTTATGGCTAGATGCCATCGAGCCTGGCGACTATGAATTGATCGCACTGCCGCTCGCCTTGGCTGGTGCTGATGGAAGTCCTGTGCGGGCTGTTCTGCGCCGATAGGCTGTAGCGATGAAAAACCGCTCATACCTTAAAGCGGCATGAACGGTTTTTTTCCTAACTTTATTTCAACTTACGCTCTACGTGATTTGCAAGAGGGGGGAAGTTTTCTCAATGACGTCCCAATTCATGCCGCGCGCTTTCAGTCTGGCGAGAAACGGGATCGGATCGATCAGCTCTGGAGGTATGCAGCCTGTCATCGAAAGCAGTCCCTCTGCCATCATGTCAACGGCAACGACAGGCGGGATGCCGGTTTGCCAAATCGTTGCCTGAAATTCGGTTTTTTGGAAAACCTCGTCATGATTGGCGATCGTGTAGACGTAAACTTCTTTTCGCTTGTTATCTTTTCTGCCCTTGACGAGCGCGCCGACGCTGGAGTAGCCGTGGATTTTGCCTGCCAGGTCTACTGGTTTGGGCATCGTCGTTACGACCACGTCGCGCGGGGCAACGCGCACTCCTTTTACTTCAATCTCTTCATCGCTGTCCAGCCCAAGATAGCGCAACACTTTCAAGGTGTTGACGAAATCGGGGTGCAGGGCGTATTTGAAGTCGACGTATTTGCAGCCTTTTGCCCGTCCAATCGTCTCGCCGAGCGTAGTGGCTTCTTCATGCTCCACGTTGTAGCAGTCCAGCCAGCCGATCGGCTCCGGAAATTCAAATTCTTCTTTGTTGGCAAAAGGTGTCGGGAAATACTGTTCGCCTTTTGCCGCAGTCCAGAAGTTGGGCTTTGCCAGACATTCCTGTATGGCTGTCTGCGGGCTGAAATAGGAGCAGAAGCCGTCGTAATCCACTACCGAATTATCTCCATCCCGGATGAGAATGGCGTCTACTTCATCGAGCGAATCTACAGCGTATCGTGCGGCGATGTTCGAAAAACCGGGGTCGCACCCGAGCCCCATGATTCCCAAAATACCTGCTTTCCGAAAACGGTCGTTCCAGGACAGTTGCTGCTGCAGCCATTGCGGGCCGCAAGAAGCCGTATCAATATAATGAGTTCGTGTGTGAAGGCAAGCCTGCATCACCGCCAGGTTGTTTTCTGGCAAGCCGATGTGCAGCAAAAGGTCGATGTCGCCCAAAATGGATTGGACGCTGGACACGTCGCGGGCATCCACACATTTTACCTGGATTTCCACATTCGTCTCCCGGCGCAGCTCCTGGGCCAGTTCTTCTGCCGGGCCGATGGCTATATCGGCCAGGACAAGCTTGGTGACAAAACGGGATTTGATCAACTCGCACGCGCTTACTTGTCCGACTCCACCTACTCCTAAGATTGCGACTCGCATAGAGTCCTCCTCCCTGGTGACAAATCTGCTATCTTCGCATTCGAAACAGCCATTTTTGCAAAAATAACGAAATGGACGATGAACGGCGGACTCCCGCCAGGGCATCATCGATCGGCTCGCGGGGACGCAAGGAAAGCACCATGAGAAACCTCCTTTTTCGTTTTGATTGTTCACCAAACGATTGAAAAAGCAAGGTGAATAGTACATGTATATGAAGCATTCCTCACGTCCCATGCGCGACAGTGAATATCGAAGCGCAATTCTTTTTCGGGGATGGGACTTGTCTTTCCAGCAAACAGCTACGCCTCGGTTTTTCCTCTCTGCGGGTTGCGAAAAGTGTTGACCGCAAGCGGTTGTATCCACTTTCATGAAAAAGTCGAGGTGCACTCGTCAAGCAGAGTTGTCTTGATAATAAAGCGAATTTCTCTAATAATAACGGTGTAAACCAACGAAGCATTCCGCATCGTGAGTGTACGGAAGGATGGAAACACACATGGAACCGATGAGCTTTGTTCTTTTTGGCGCGACAGGAGACTTGGCAAAACGCAAAATTTATCCGGCCTTGTTTAATTTATACGTAGATGACAAACTTCCCGGCAGCTTTTCTATTGTCGGTGTGGGCAGGCGAGCTTGGTCTGGTCAGGAGTTTGTTCGCAGCGTGGAGCAGTCGATCCGGGAGTTTTCCCGGCGAGATGCGATTGATCAGGCACAGCTTGAACGATTTTTGGCAGCCTTTTCTTATGCGGCTGTCGATGTGACGAAAGCAGAAGCTTACACGCCACTGCTGGAACGGGTCAAGCAGCGCGAGGACGAATGCAAGCTTCCGCAAAATCGGATGTTTTATTTGTCGGTTGCCCCTGAGTATTTCGAGGTGATTGCTGCCAATATCCAGACGAGCGGACTCGGCTCTGTTGCCGGCTGGAAGCGCCTGATCATCGAAAAGCCGTTCGGACGCGATCTGCAATCGGCGGAAGACTTGAATGAGAAGCTGGCCAAAGCGTTTTCCGAAGAAGAAATTTACCGGATCGACCATTATTTGGGCAAAGCGATGGTGCAAAATTTGGAGGCGTTGGAGTTTGCCAATCCCGTTTTCGCCGCTCTCTGGAACAATCGTCACATTGCAAACGTACAGATCACAGCGAGCGAAACGGTCGGGGTAGAAGAGCGGGCTGGTTTTTACGAACAGGCTGGGGCGCTGCGTGACATGTTGCAAAATCATATGCTGCAAATGCTGATGATGGTTGCCATGCACATCCCCAAGCGGATTACGGCGCAAGACATTCGCGCGCAGAAACGTAAAGTAATGGAAGCAGTGCGGCCGCTGGCGCTTGAAGAAGTGGCGAAAAACATCGTGCGGGGGCAGTATCGCGCAGGAAGCATGGGGGAAGTTCCGGTGGCAGGCTACCGGGAAGAGCCGGGAGTATCGCCGACCTCGATGACGGAGACGTATATCGCAGCCAGAGTCTGGATTGACGACCCGTTTTGGAGCGGAGTGCCCTTTTACATTCGCACAGGGAAACGGATGAAGGAAAAGTCGACGCGAATCGTCATTGAGTTCAAAAACCCGCTGGAGCAGCTGTATCGGGAGCAACAGGAAAAGACAGCGCCGAATTTGTTGATCATTCATGTGAATCCACAGGAAGGAATCGCTTTGCAGCTGAATAGTAAGAATCCGGCCAATAGCGGAAAGATTGAGCCTGTGACCGTTGATTTCAGTTCCGGGCAGAAGGACGTCCCAGAGGCTTATGAACGCCTCTTGTTCGATGCGCTGCGTGGAGACTCGACCTATTTTGCCCATTGGAATGAAGTGCGCCTGTCGTGGAAATGGGTAGAGCCAATCTTGACGGCTTTTGAGCGCAATCTCGTACCGCTTGTCTCGTATGAAGCGGGAACATACGGGCCGGATGCAGCGAAACAATTGCTGCAAGCGGAAGGATTTTCCTGGTGGTTGGATGAAGTAGAAGAGAGGGAGCCGGAGCCGATGCATCGGTAATGGCTGACTGTACACCTCGGCTTATGCGAGTGTCTTGCTCATTTCGGGTTGAGACTGGCTCAAGCCAGGGGTGAGTCAAGTGAAAAAGAAGGGGGAAGCGATTCATGCGTTTTGGCGTAATCGGCACCAACTGGATTACAGATGAGTTCATCCAGGCAGGTTTGACCGTCGAAGGCTTTTCTCTTCAGGCGGTCTATTCGCGGACGAGCGAACGCGCCCAGGAATTTGCTGAAAAATACCAAGCCCCTTTTGTATACACGGATATAAAAGAGATGGCATCGAGCGGAACCATCGATGCTATCTACATCGCAAGCCCCAATTGCTTTCATGCGGAACAGGCGATCCTGTGCATGGACATGGGGCTGCATGTGTTGTGCGAAAAGCCGTTTGCTTCTAACGCGGCAGAAGTCGAAGCCATGCTTGCGGCAGCGAAAAGAAATGATGTGCTGCTCATGGAAGCCGTCAAATCGACCCTCGTGCCCAATTTTTCTACAGTCCGGGATCATTTGCCCAAGCTCGGCACCATTCGCCGATATATCGCAAGCAACTGCCAGTATTCCTCCCGCTACGATGCCTACCGACAGGGCCAGGTTATGCGAGCTTTTGATCCCGCCTATTCCAACGGAGCGTTGCTGGACATCGGGATTTACTGTCTCTATCCTGCGATTGTGCTGTTTGGCAAGCCAGAACAGGTCAAGGCGGAAGGCGTTCTACTGCAATCAGGGGTAGATGGCGAGGGCAGCATGCTGTTGAAGTACGAAAATATGGATGCCGTCATCAGCTTTTCCAAGATCACGACTTCGTACCAGCCTGCGGAGATTCAGGGGGAGGACGCGACGATGGTGATCGATAAAATCAACCATCTCACGCGTATCGAGATTCGCTACCGCGACGGGAGGGTCGAGGATGTGACCAGGCCCCAGACGCCCAAAACGATGCATTATGAGATCAGAGAGTTCATTCGCTTGGCTGAGGCAGGCTTGAGAGAGTCAGAGACAAATTCACATACAGCTTCCCGCTGGACCATGGAGGTCATGGACGAAGCGCGAAGACAAATCGGTGTTGTGTACCCTGCTGATTTGCCGCGTTGAAGGAAGGGAACAGCTAAATCATAAAAAAGCAGGAAGACAAGGGGGGGCGAAAACGCGATGAGAATGTTCGATGTGACGGCACCAATCTTTGAAGGCATGACGGTGTACAAGAACAAGCCGGAAAAGCAACCGAAAATACAGACGGTTACGAATGGGTACGTAACCGAGTCCAGAATCGATATGGATGTGCACTCTGGCACCCACGTAGATGCGCCGCTGCACATGGTGAACGATGGAGAGACATTTGAGAGCATCTCGCTGGAAAAACTGGTCGGGAACTGCCGTGTGCTTGACTTGACGCACGTTGAGGACCAGATTGGCCGGGCTGAGCTGGAAAAGTTTGATATCGCCCCGGGAGAGTTTCTCCTGTTTCAAACGAAAAATTCGCAAGACGACGCCTTTTCGTTTGAATTTGTTTATTTGGCGCACGATGGCGCTGCTTATTTGGCTGAAAAAGGCGTACGGGGAATTGGCACGGATGCTTTGGGGATTGAACGGAGCCAAGAGGGGCATCCGACGCATAAAACGCTGTTTGCCGCAGGTATCGTCGTGATCGAAGGGCTGCGTCTGCGCGATGTGCCACCGGGCCTCTACTTTATGGTGGCTGCTCCGCTGAAGCTTGTAGGAACAGATGCGGCTCCTGCGCGGGTGCTGCTGTTTGAAGGCTGGCAAGAAGGATAAATAGAGAGAAGCCGAGGAGGACATGAGCATGCTGATCCGCCCAAACCGGGAGGAGTACCAAGATTATTTTGCTACCTACGTCAGTCAAGTGCCAGAAGGTGATCTGCTGACGATTCTCGAACAACAGGCAGCACAGACAGGGGAGATGTTCGCCGGATTGACAGGGGAACAAATCGATTATCGCTACGCTCCGGGCAAATGGACGGTAAAAGAAGTGCTGGGCCATATCATCGATACCGAGCGAATCATGAGCTATCGCTTGCTGAGAATCGCCAGAGGGGATCAGACTGAGCTGGCGGGGTTCGATGAAAATACGTATGTAGCAGAAGGCTTCTATCAGGAGCGCAGTCTGACGGATTTGCTCGCAGAATACAACGCTGTGCGACAGTCGACGCTGGCCCAACTGCGGGGGATTGCTGCCGAGGCGTGGACGAGAACGGGCACAGCAAATGGCAATAAGCTGTCGGCACGCACATTGGCCTATATTATCGCCGGACACGAGGCGCACCACTGTAGAATTTTGCGGGAACGGTATTCGCTGTAAGCCGGGAGAAGCCCGCTGTTTCGCTTTCTGTGTGTCGCTTTTCGTTACTCGTTTTTCGCTTTCCAGCTGTCGCTGCGTGTTCCTCGCTATCTTTTCGCTGCCGCTCGCAACTCGCCCTCCCTATCTCGGCAATGGTAGGGTACAATAACAGTAGTGATTTTTCCAATTTCATATGTGGGAACAGGTTCCTTGAGGTATATCGCCGCAAGGATAATAGGGAAGCTCGGTGCAAATCCGACACGGTCCCGCCACTGTAAGAGGGGAGTTTTGCGCATACAGGCCACTTGTCCAGACTTGGATGGGGAAGGCAGCGCCAGACGATGATCCCAAAGTCAGGAGACCTGCCTGTTTCGACGACACTGATGGACCTACGGGAGATAGGGAGGTGTTAGAGGACTCGCCATGACAGCAGGGGGACGAATACGTTTCTCTTTGCTTGCGCATTTTCTAACGATCGTATCGGTCGTCGGAAAATGCTTTTTTTGTTTGGGGGATTGGTGTGGTCTGTCGAAGGGGGCAACTTGTCTCGAAATTGATGCGATTAATCGAGGCGCTGGAGTAGCTTCGCGATAGAAGCGGCTAAAATCGAAAGAGCTGAGCTGAAGCTGCCTCTCGCTTGCAGCGGTTCGTCGAATGGACCAGGGCGTCTCGCGGTTGATCTACCTGTCAAAGAGGCTACGATGACTCGCGATTAAATTCAACTTGACTAGATCTTGTACGAATGTGAGGGATCGCAAGCTTGCGAACCGGAGCCTTTTTAAGGATATCGTTGCCAGATTGTCGCCGTGAAAAAGGAGGGAGTGGCGTGGTTCAGCTTTTCATATGTCCATGGTGCGGCTATGTTGAAGAAAAAGAGGTGCCAGAGGAAAGCGAAGCAGGAATCGTTACGTGCGCTTGCTGCAACATGGCAGAAGTGGAAAGTGTGTTTGCGCGTGGAAACGGCTGCTTTGCTGAGGGGGTTGCCGTTCTGTCTTCCTGCTTGCGAGTCTTGTCAGCAAACAAAAAGAATTGTGTTGACGAATGCATTGGAATTTCTTAGAATAGGCTCAATAGCAAATCATAGTTCTTATCCAGAGAGGTGGAGGGTCTGGCCCGATGAAGCCCGGCAACCGTTGCTTTTGCGACAAGGTGCCAATTCCTGCGGGACGTTTCGTCTCGATAGATAAGAAGCGGGTGCCTCGTAGCAGTCAAGACGAACCTTCTTCTTAGCGGAGAAGGTTTTTTGATGTATGAAAAAGTGGGAACGAGGCAAACATTTGCCCAATTTCAAAGACAAGAGAGAACTGACATCTAGCAAAGAACAAAAATTCATAGTTTTCTTTATCTAGAGAGGTGGAGGGACTGGCCCGATGAAGCCCGGCAACCGTTACGCAGTTTGTGACAAGGTGCCAATTCCTGCAGGACGAAAATCGTTCTGGGAGATAAGGAGAAGGACCTTGATGCCAAACCTTCTTCTTAGCAAGAAGGTTTTTCTTATTTTTCCAAAACATGACATGAGGTGGTAATAATGAGCGCAGGTGTAATCAAAGTAGGATTGCTGGGATTGGGAACAGTAGGGGGCGGCGTCATCAAAACGATTCGCTCGCAACAGGAGAAGCTGGCGCAGCGGTTGGGCAAACGGATCGAGATTGTCAAAGCATTGGTTCGCGATTCGGAAAAAGAACGGGCGGTTCAGGTTGATCCTGCGCTTTTGACTACCGATTTTGAGGATGTGCTAAAAAGCGATGTGGACATTGTCGTGGAGGTAATGGGCGGTGTCGAGCCTACGTATGATTACGTGCGTGCCCTGATTGAAAAAGGCTGCCATGTGGTAACGGCGAACAAAGAGCTGCTCGCCAAACGCGGCCCTGAGCTTGTCGATCTGGCTAACCAGCATCAGGTGCATCTGGCTTATGAAGCGAGCGTAGCTGGCGGGATTCCGATTTTGAGTGTGCTGCGGCAGTTTTTGCGCACAAATGACATCCAAGGAGTTCGCGGTATTCTCAACGGGACGACGAACTTCATCTTGACGAAAATGGAGGCGGAACAGCTCTCTTATCAGGAAGTGCTGAAGCAGGCGCAGGAGCTGGGCTATGCGGAAGCTGATCCGCGTTCGGATGTGGAAGGTTTCGATGCCATGTACAAATTGTACATTCTCGCGCAGCTTGTGTACGGGGAGTCGTTGCCGCTTGCGGATGTCGTGCGTAAAGGAATCGCCGATTTGTCTGCCGGACACATCCGGATCGCAAGCGAGCTGGGTTACCGGATCAAGCTGATTGCCCAGGCACAAAAAGCCGAGCAAGGCATCCGCCTATCGGTTCAGCCGACTGTGCTGCCCATTGCCCATCCGTTGGCGCAAATCCAGGATGCGTTCAATGCGGTGCAGCTCTCCGGGAACATCGTGGGCGACCTGTTGTTTACGGGCCGGGGTGCAGGCGAACTGCCGACCGCAAGCGCTGTCGTTGAAGATTTGGCTTACTTGTTGACCCAGCCATTTACGCCGCATCCTGTTTGGACAGAAAAAAATGCCGCGGCTCAGTTGGAGCAAGGGCAAGACGAACGGGTGCTGTGTTATTTGGAAGGCTCGTGTATCGCCGCCACACCTGATCGCGTGCTGCATTTCTTGCGGGAGGCTGGCGTGAACGTGACGAAATTGAAGGTGCAATTCGACTTGGGCGGTGTGCTGCGCGCGGGCTTGATCGTTACAGGTATTCGCGCAGAGCATGAGCAAGTGCTGAAAAGTGACTTCGGACTTTCCGTGCGCTGCTTCCCGCTGATCGAATCGGCATAGCTCGCAGTCTGTCTAGATCAGCGCTGATCCTTTCTACTTGCTTTTTTTATCCGAGAGCTGTTGATCGGTATCTGAAGGCCCGTTTTTCTGATTGCCGGGGAAGACGACTTTTTCCCATTTGGTCATGAAATAACTGCAGAGTATAATAAGGCCGATCGCCGATACGGTGATAATCAATCCGGTCATATGTGCCGCCTCCTTTTCGCTGGAAAAAGTGGTTCTACTATGGTCTACGAAAGCAATATGGAAAAGTTTCGCCAAAAAAGGCAACGGGCACGCCTCATTTATCATGAGCGTGCCTGTACGTGACCATCGGCTTCAATCTGAACGTTTTCCGACAGTGATTCGATTCGTTGCAGAAGCGCTGCCCCATCCGTGTCATTCATCGGTACCGCTCGTCCCAGCTCGGCATGGAACGGGAGCATCGTCAGTTCACAGGAAGCGTCTTTTGTGCAGCTTGCTTGCAGTACCATCGTCTGCCACGTTTTTGGCTCCGTCGAGCGGGTGAAAATGAAATTGCCCAAACTGTAGGCAATCCACTTGCCGTTGTAGCGTTCAAAGCCTTGCAGGACGTGAGGATGACCACCGACGATCAAGTCTGCTCCTGCGTCAATGTAAGCTTTGGCCAATTCTTTTTGGTGATCGACGGGAAAGTCTTCCCGTTCCTTGCCCCAATGGGCGATCACGACGACGAGATCAGCGTGTGCCTTTGCTTGTTGAATCGCTTGGACGGCTTTGGCGGAATCATAGGAGCCAGCCAGTCCAGGCTGTTTCTCCGTGGCGAACCAGCTGACTTCGGGAATGACCCGGCTGAATCCGAGCAAGGCGAGCTTGATGCCGTTTCGCTCCACCACGACGGGAGTGAAGGCTTCCACAGAGTCTTTGCCGCCGCCGAGGTAAGCGATCCCGTTTTTGGCAAGCGCGTCAAACGTGTCGAGCAATCCGGCCACGCCCTGATCCATCGAATGGTTGTTTGCCAGGTTGACCGCATCGATCCCTGCTGCTTTCATCGCAGGCGCAGCCAAAGGAGAGGACTTGTAAACGTATTGTTTGTTGTCGGCAGGCGTGCCTTTTGTGGTAAGTGGCGTCTCCAGATTGGCTATGGTAAAGTCATCCTGCAAAAACAGGGAACGGACGTGCGTGAACGGGTAGTCGTAGCCTTTTTCGAGCAACGTTTTTTCCACATTTCCGGACATCATCACATCTCCGACGAAGGTCAGCCGGACAGTCGGCTCGTGGGCAACAGCCGGAGGTGGTGCGGAATCGTGTTCAGGGGAGGCGGAATGGCTTCCCAGCTTGTCGAAAGCGAAGTAAATCCCTGAGCAAAGGATGACGAGCAGACTGAACAAGAGCGTTTGCTTCGCCATCCTTTGCCACTTCTTTTGTCGTTGTTTTCGCCGGATGTGCTTTAGGCTTTGCTGCGTCTGATTCATTATGCTCCTTTCAACGGTAACGAAAAATGGGTGAATTTGTTATTATAGAGCTAATACGAAAAGGGGCGAAAAAAGATGCAGCTTTCCTTCGATCATCTGGTTCATTTCGTGCACCGTCCCCCTGGAGAGGCTGCCCGGCTTTTTCAGGAAGCAGGCTTTCACGCTGTCGCGGGCGGACGTCATACCCATTGGGGAACATGGAACAGTCTCAGCTACTTGGGACTATCTTATGTGGAGTTTTTGGCGGTGGAGGAGGCAGCTGTCGCCAAGCAATCCGACAATCCGCTCATCCGGCAACTGGTCTGGGAGGCGAATCGCGGTGAGGGACTTGGGCAAATTGCCCTGCGCACTCGGCAAATGGACGCGTGGGTAGAGCGATTTCAGTCACTTGGTCTCAAAGTGACAGGGCCGGTAGCGGGCAGCCGCACGCGAGACGACGGGAAGATTTTGCAGTGGCGCATGCTGTTTGCCGAAGACCCGCACAGTGCGAGACAAATGCCGTTTCTGATTGAATGGAGCGAGACAGACGAGGAGCGCAAAGCCGATTTGACACAGCGCGGCATCATCGCTCCGCATCCAAATGGCGCGACGGAGCTGCAAGCGGTTGGTTATGCTGTTTCCGATCTGGAAGCGGCAGCAGCGGATTGGACGCGGTGGTTCGGCTTGCCGAGCCAAGCAGTGTTCGACGATGAGCAAATGGGCGCTCGTTGCCTGACGCTTGCTTTACCTGGCGGAAATATCGTGCTGTGTGAACCGCAGCAGGATGGATCGGCCAAGCGGATGCTGCAATCGCGCGGAGAGCGTCCTTTTTTTGCAAGAGTAGGCGCGGCAAAAGCGCTTCACGAATCGCACTCCATTTGTGGCGGGACGTACCTGATTTGAATTTGCTAGAAAGTAACGAGGGGCAAAGCAAGAAAATGGCGCAAAGGAGGCGAGCTTGTGACATCACCCAAGCATTCTTTGTCCGCTGCGGCGATTATCGTCAATGATCGCAACGAAGTGCTGCTGATCAAAGGACCGAGACGGGGCTGGGAAATGCCCGGCGGAAAGGTGGAGCAAGGGGAGTCCATCCGCGAAGCAGCGATCAGGGAAACGAAGGAAGAATGCGGCTTGGACATTGAAGTGACGAAATTTTGCGGCGTGTTTCAAAATGTCAGCAAGTCGATCTGCAACGCCCTGTTTCTCGCCAGACCGATCGGCGGAAAACTAATCACAACGCCTGAGTGTCTGGAGTCGGGCTTCTTTCCGATCGAGGAAGCTTTGCAAAAGGTGACCTGGAGCAATTTCAGACAGCGCATCTCTTTATGTTTGCAGGAGGAAAAGCATCCGTTTTACGTGGAGTTTTAGGGCAAACGGGCAAGTGTAGGTCGTAGTGAAAAGAGCGGGCGAAATCAATCAGCAGGCAAAAAGCTGTCCGAACAGGGACGGCTTTTTTGTTTTGAGAAAAAAGTGAGTGTGTTTGCTCATTCACGGCGGGCCTTAGAGCTTTTTGCAACTGATTAGCCACATCGTTGAGTTTTTCCAAACGCACTTGACTGAATAACTGAATCATAGAAAAAAGAGCAACCCGTTCCCTTTGCGAAAAAAGGAATCAGGTTGCTCTTTCTTTTCTGCGACATCAACATCGCCGGCGATCAATGCGTTCCGAACGTCTTTTTCGTCAATTGGCGGTACATGTACAGCATGGCAATGCGCCACGGAACCAGCATGCCGAACGCCAGCAGGAAGAACAAGCCGCCTGTCTGGATCGGGGTGAAGCTGTCGTTGATCACCAGCTTGATAATCAGCCGGATGATCAGGAGTCCTGCCAAAATAAAGAAGAACGCACGGGAACGTTTGAGGTAAACGTCTTGACCGATGATCTCAAAGCGCGAAGTCATAATCAAGGGAATGGAGAAAATCAATCCGGTTACAAACGCCGCCAGATCGTACATCGGTGGCAGCGCCGCTTCCGGAAAGAAAAACATGGCAAAGCCAGTAGCCATGAAGAACGGCGGCAGGATAATGCTTTTTGCAGACACAGGCTTTTTTTGCCGGCGCATGCGCAAAAAGATGACCGCGGTTGCCATCACCAGCGGCACCAAAATGCCAAAGGATGAAGAAGTGAGTATCTGCATGGAAAAAACGCCTCCATAGACTTTCAACAATTTTTCAATGTTGTCTTGTCTAGTTTACACCAAATTGAGACGTATGGGGAAGCCGCAGACAGCGAAGCGGCATTTTTGCTAAGCCGCCGCTTCGTCGCTGGCCCGGACATCGAGCTTGTGTTTTTTGCTGTAGAGGAGCGTCAAGAGGCCGGACAAGAGCGTCAGCGAGCCGATAAACAGCAGGTAGCCGGTGATGCCGAGCAGGTCGAGACCGACCCCGGTAATCCCCAGCGCGAGCAGAAAACAGCCGCGGTCGAGCATGCTTTTGAAGGAAAAAAACCGTCCTTGCTGGTGGGCTGGCAAGCGCTTCTGAAAGATCGTCGCAATGACAGGAAAAAAGAAGGCGACGACCAAGCCAAACACGGAAAAGGAAGACAGCACCATCGCTTTGTTGTCTGCCATGGACATTCCGAATTGGGAAAGCGCGAAGAAAAACAGCATGAGCGTAGAGGCAGCGACCAGATTTTTGCCGCCGATCCACCGTTTGGCGAGCAGTCCGCCGATCAAAATGCTCGTGCCCTCGACCGCGTAAATCCAGCCCATGAGCTGCGGCTCGTTTTGCATCTCGCTTAGGTTGAGGATCATCAGATTGAGTCCGCCCAAAAACAACGTAATCAAACCGTTGTTGATCAATCCGACAAACAAGGCAGGGTCTTTGCGGGCAATCATCAGCACTTCGCGGAACTCCACTTTTTCCTTCATATTCCGCGAGGTAACGGGCGGAATCCGCAAAAACAAGGTGACGACCGCCAAAATCGCGTAGGCAATGATCGAGCAAATGTACAGCATGGGCAATTCCATGGAGACGACGAGCACACCCCCGAGAGCCGTTCCGCCAATGCGTGACAAGGTGGAAATATTCAAGTACGCACTGTTCGCTTTCAAAAGCTCATCTTTGCTCAAGATGGCAGGCAAGGAGGCTTGCACGGTCGGGAAGTAAAACGCCGCAGACACTTGCATGACGATCAGGGAGACGATCATCCAGAGAATGGAATCGTACGCGAGAGCGGGAAACATGAACACAGGGCTTAAAGTCCGGGCCATGCTGGCAAAGAGCATCACTTTTCCCTTGTCGTACATATCGATGACGACGCCCGCTTTCGGAGCCAACAGGATGCTTGCGATCAGACCGCTCATCAAAATCAGACCCTTCACGGTTTCGGAAGGGATCAGGCTCTGCATGAACGCCAGATTGGCAATGATGGAAATCCACATGCCTGCACCTGCGACAATCTCCCCTGTCATCAGCAAAAGAAAGGTTCGGTTGCGCCACAACATGAGAGCCACTCCATATCTTTTTGGTTTTTGACAAAAAAATGAACCGATCGAGTTTTTCAAAACGGTAAAACCCAGTATAGCATCTGCCCAAATATTTGTATATTTATTGACGCTGTATGTATGCTTCCTAGCAATAACGGGCAAATTACTGGAACAATGAGCGGCGATTACGCAAAAAAGGAGCTAATCGGCATGGCGCGAAAACGTACGCTGCTTCTGTTGATCGGGTATGGATTTGCTGCCACGCTTGCCATCTTTTACGGACTGGTAGAGCGGCACAGCTTGTTTGTTACGTTTGTTGCCTTCCATCTGGTCGTATGCGTGGGAATCCCGCTGCTGCACGGCTGGTGGGAGAAAAGTTTGCAGGAAAATTGGCAGTTGGCGTGGGGCCGGTTCGAAAAGCGGGGAGCGCTGTTTGGAATCGCGCTGGGCGTGCTGTTTTTTACGGGGATTCAGGCTGGATTGTGGTTGCTTTTGCAAGCGGAGGGCTTGCCTGCTGCTGTGCGGGCGGGTTTGGAATCGTGGGGGTTGAGCCGCAAATGGATCGGCTGGTTTGCCCTATACCTCGTGTTCGTGAACTCGTTGCTGGAAGAATTGTTTTGGCGAGGCTTTGTCCTGCAACGGATGCTTCGTTCGCTTTCCCGTGCCGTCTCCGTGCTTTTGACCAGCTTTTTTTATACGCTCTATCATCTGATTGTCACGACAGCCTTGTTTGGCTTGTGGCGGGGCTTGCTGCTGACCAGCGCAGTATACGTGGCCGGGGTTATTTGGGGCTGGCTGAAAGGGCTGTTCCCATCGATATATCCTACCTGGTTCAGTCATTTGCTCGCAGATTTGGGGCTGGCTTTGGCGGTTGTTTTGTGGATTTACTAGCGGGAAGATAAGGGAAAGGAGAGAAAGCCATGCTGGCGCCACACGAAGAAGTCCAGCTGCGCAAGCATCTGCTGGGCATCCTGCGGCAAAAGAATGAGCACGTCCAGCTTTACTTCGATACATATGGATTCACGCCAACAGGACCATTGCTCGCTTATTTGCGCTCGATCAAAGGGTGGGAAAATATTCGCCGCTCCGATCTGTGGCAAGTCGTGGACAATGACCCGCAGCGGCAAATTGACTGGGATGGCGGCGTTTTGATTCGCGCCACCTACGGCTTTGCTTCAAGCCCAGTCCAGGCAGCAGGCCGACTCACAGAGGTGGAGCCACCAGCGCGTCTGTACTACGGCACGCACGAAAAGCTTGTTCGGCAAGTGCTCACGGGCGGACTTTTGCCCATCGCTAGTGACTTTGTGCAGCTTGCGCTCGCGATCGAAGAGATCGGGATGCCGGAAGACACGCTCTCTGTGCTGACCGTGCAGGCGGCAGAGGCGAGGGCAACCGGCATCCGATTTTTCAAAGGGAGCGGAGCATTTTTGTACAGCGATGCGATTCCAGCCGCTTTTGTAACAGAAGAAGCGTATTAGTCCGCCGGATTGATCTGCTTTCCTTGGCGCAGTTGCAGTTGCCGCTCTCGTTCTGCAAGCACGTCGCTGCGGTCGCGCAACGTATGCTTGTTCAGCAAAAACGGATCGCTCATGTCGCTGTCGCGGTGCTCAGGCTGATTTTGCCGGGCACAGGCCGCTTTGTACGCGGAAATCAGTTCTGCGGCCTGCATCGGCAAGGTAAGGCTGCGGTATGGCATGCCTTTTTGAATCTCATCCAGGCGCTCTGCCAGCAATCGCTGCAGGGCCATGCTGTCCAAGCCAAGGCGCTCGATCTCTTCATGGTGTTCTTTGACCAACGCGTGGGCGCTTGTGAGCATCTTGCCAGCGCCATTCAGGTTGCCGCGTCTGTGATGATACAGGCCCACGGCAATTTGGATCAGGCCGACCCACACAGGCTGGCGCTTTTCTGCTGGAGCACTCTTCCAATATTCTTCGAGAATCTCGTGACACTCGAAGTAGTCGCGTTCGACATGAAACTGAACCAGGTAGTCCAGATACGGCTCAGGATACATGGTGGACTTCACCTCGCTCTTTTTTGGGAAAAACGTCTCGATGTTTTTTCGCGAAAGCGGGTGCGCCGCTTGCGGTCAGTCAAACGATCAAGAGCGTTTTGTTTTCAACCGTTTCGTTATGTACTATTATAATGCATAGAGAAGAGAAATCGAGGTGTGAAACATTTTATGACAAGAGATGAACTCATGGCCGTCCTGGAAAAAAAGCGGATGACGGAAATTATCGAATTGATTGAGGATGCCGAGCAAGGCGATCTGGAAGAGCTGGAATTGGTGGAAAGCCTGGGACTGTTGATGGATCAGGAGCTGAACAAAGAAGTGATCAGTCTTCTGGAAAGCCTCGGGGTCACCATCATCTATTTGAGTGGCGATGAAGAAGATGAGGACGAAGCGGACGAAGACGACGAGAACTAAAAAGGAACCAACCTGGCTGTTTCAGCAAGGTTGGTTTTTTGATCGTGAGCGTGGGACTAGCGCCTACTTTTGGGTCCATACCCGGTTTTTGTTGCGTGTAGCGGGAAACTTTTGCCCTCTGTCCAGCTCGATGATCATCGGGTCTTGCACGCTGGCGCCAGTCTCCCCGATTTCCATGTACACGCCATTTTTCGGCGATTTGTCGCCTTCACGAAAACGGCTTTGTTCTCCCATCAGGGCACCTTCTTTCTCGTGATGTGTGATCAGCCTTAGTATTGCCGCGAAGGAACGGATCATGCCGACGGCTTCTATTGACGTTCGATTCGCAATTCATATACGATGTTTTCAATGATGGATGAAGAGGTGAATTCATGCTACGCCTGACCCTGCAAAAGGATTCGAATGTTTCGTACCACGAACAGATCTACCAACAAATTGCCTCCTCGATTCGCAGCGGAGAACTTCCGCCGAATGAACAGTTGCCGACAGTAAGGGAGCTTGCTGCGCAGCTGAAGGTCAATTACAACACGGTCCGCAGCGTTTATCTCCGCTTGCAGCAGGAAGGTATGGTGGACTCGCGACAGGGGCGAGGGACCATCGTCAGCAACATCGTCAACGATCCACTATTGACCCGCAATCCGGCGCATCTCGCCTTGCTGGCCAAAGAGACATTGCACAAAGTAAAGGCGATGGGGTACTCGATGGATGAGTTTACCCGCGTCCTCTCTTGTGTGATGCAGGAAATCAACCAGTTTCCCGTTTTGTTTCTGCGCTTCACCGAGCTGGAGCTTGCCGAATATTTGCGTCTGGTGCAATACCATCTTCCGAGTGTCATGCTGGAAGGGCGAACCTTCGAGGATTTTTCCCAGCGAGTCGAGCAGGACCCGAGCTTTTTGCAACAATACAAAGCGATTGTGACGCATCCTTCCGTGAATTTGCGCGCGAAGCATCGGCTGCCGCGCGAAGCCCCGCCAGTCGTCAGTCTCGACTTTATACCCGACCCGACAACGGTAATTCCCGCCATGGAAGCGTACCCCCGGCATACAAAAGTGGGGCTGGTCTGTGCTACCATTCGCGGGGCGGCAGGAATGATCAATGATTTGTACAATGCGGGCATTACCCATCTGGACATTCGCACGATCGAAGCGAATCATCCCGATGTGTTCGAGCTGATTACAAACTGCGATGTCGTGTATATTTCGAAGCCTGGCTATATGGTCAGGCCGCATTTGCTGACTTTGCCAAAAGTGAAGGAATACCAGGAAATTCCCGATCATCACGGAATCAACGAGCTGCGAAAAATTGTCACGCAATGATCGATTCATCCCCGCACTTATTCACTGGCCGCCTGCCAGAGCTTTTTTCTTCATACACATAGACAAAACCCCGCCGGCAGATGCTCTGTCGGCTTTGTTGTGCCAGGCAGGACACCCGCTGATTTTGGCTCAACAATAGACAAGTGTACCATGCCAATGCACCTTCACCTACATACCTTGTAGATGTAACGATCAGGAGGGGGTGAGGTTCATGGGTTGCGGATGCAGAAAGTCTCATTGCAAGTGCTACTACAAGAAGTGCTGCAAGAAGAAATACTACAAAAAACATTGCTACTACAAGCCTTACTACAAAATGGAATGTAAAACAGGTCGCGGTGGCTGCGGTCACCATCACCACCACGGTGAAAGCTGTGGACATGGCGGCGATTTTGGGTCCTCTTGGGGTGGACACAGTCACGGTGGCAAATATTAATAGCGAGGGAAGCGCCTTTTGGGCGCTTTTTTCGTTTTTTCGCAAGTTTCAAGCGAAGATATCGTACACTTACAGTAACGGGAATGGAATGGGGGAGAAAACGATGAATCATTTGAGCGGAAAAGACGAGCGAATGTGGGCCATGATTGTGCATCTGTCTGCTCTGGCAGGCTTTTTGATCCCTTTTGGCAATGTGCTGGGGCCGCTGGTTATTTGGCTGGTCAAGCGGGAAGAGGGCGAGTTTTTTCAAGAGCATGGGAAGGAAGCGCTCAATTTTGGCATCTCGATTACGATTTATGCCGCGATTTCCGGCTTGTTGCTGATTGTCTTTATCGGCGCGATCTTATTGACCGCCTTGTTCATTTTCTGGATCGTCTTCGTTGTCATCGCCGCCGTCCGGGCAAACGAGGGCAAATCGTACCGCTATCCGCTGACGCTGCGCTTTGTGAAATGAAGAGCAAAACGAGGGAACCGTTCCGTTGAGGGGCGGTTTTTTCGTAATTTTCTCGCAAAAAAGGCAGGGTGAATGACCATTCATCGCGAAAATAGGGGAGAAAGCAAGCGGAGCGTTTTCCTTGCGTTCGCACCACAACCACAAGAGCATTTCGCTCAATTTGCGGACAGAGGAAGGATTGCGCAAGCTACAGCGTCAAGGCGTTATTCCGGAAGCGTCCCAATAGAAAGGAGAAGTGAGAAGAATGGAACACACAGGACAGGCAGAAAGCCTTTTGGTGAAAAAAGAAGCGGGAGTCTGCACGATTACGCTCAATCGCCCGCATGTGCTGAATGCGCTGACAGTGGAGATGTTTTCCTTGCTGCAACAGGCGATTGCGGAGGCGGCGGATGATTCGGAGGTGGAAGTGCTCATTCTGCGGGGAGCGGGCGGTCATTTTTGCTCGGGAGCCGATTTGACCGTATTGACATCGCTGAGCGAGAAAAGCGAGGCAGATGACGCGCTTTCGGTGATCAACGATTTCATCACCCGGTTGAATCAGATGCCCAAGCCAGTCATTGCGGTCGTGGAAGGGGTAGCAGTCGGAGCGGGGCTGAACTTGGCGCTGCACGCGGATTTTGTCATCGCGGCGACAGATGCGGTCTTGCAAGAACCGTTTGTACAGATCGGACTGACGACGGACTTCGGCGGCACCTATTTGTTGCCACGGCTCGTCGGAACAGCTTGGGCGAAACGTCTTGCGTTGCTTGGCGAAAAAATTTCCGGGCAAACAGCCGAACAGATCGGTCTGATTTATCGAGCTGTGGAGCCTGCGCGGATCGAGCAGGAAGTGGAAGCACTGGTGTCCATGGTGCGCCGCTTGCCAAGCCAGGCTTACGCAGTTACGAAGGAAGGGCTGGGACGGTGCCAGTTTAACGGCCTGGAGTACGCGCTTGCCTGGGAAAAACAGCAGCAGCCGTCCTTGATTGCCCATCCCGAGTTTCAGTCGCTCGTTCGTGCCAAAAGGAAGCGGACGTAAGCTTTATTTTGGCAACGGGATTTTCAATTCGTGAATGCGCTGCTCTGATTCGGCGCTTTCTTCAAACAGGACGAGGACAGGCTCCTTCAGCTTGGAGGCGTCGAGGTTCAGGTTGATGCTGAACGTACCCCATGCTGGCCCACCCTGACTGGCGGTAACAAAACTGTCGGCCAATGTGGCGTCTCCATCTGTCACGACAAAGCGGACGGTCGCCTCGAATACGCGTGCTTCGCCTTTTACTGTGTATTGGCCCGCTCCCGTTTTCGTCACCGATATGTTGCGAAAGGACTCGTTCTCGTATTTGCCGCCTGATTCGCCAGCAGGTTGCTCCAGGGCAGTCGCAGACGCAAACAGCGGGGAGGCGGTCATACCGACGGACGCGGCAGCCAGCAAGGACAAGACGAGAAGCTTTTGGGGAAAACGCATGATATCCCTTCCTTTTCCAGAAGTATGTGTCGTTTTTAAGATGGCGACCTGCCAGGTGTTTTATTCTGGAAAAGCAACGGTCCCAAAGGAAACAGCTTTGGCTGTCAAAGGCCAAAGCTTTTTTCGCTTGCTAGGAGCCTGTCCGAAAAATCGGCAAAGTTTCGTATGTTTGTCCCAGGACGTTTTTATGAGCGCCGCCCAGATAGCCGTCGATCACGCTTGCATAAATGCTGCGAAAATGGCGATAAATCCGGGCGAAGTATTCGATTTCGTCGGCACTTGGCGCAGGCTTGTAAAAGGCGCGCAATACTTTTTCCGTCACAAAAACGGCCGTACGGGGATGAGCAAGCAGCAACTCGACAAGGGAGGCGAGCGATTCGAAGCTGCGGGGAGCCGGATCAGCAGTCACGAGCTGTTTGATCTCCGCTTGCAGGCCGGCTCCGCCCGTGTAGCTGCCAAATCCGGCTTTGTCGTACAGCCGCTTCACATTCTCATCCATACACAATCCTCACTCCTTTTCGCCTGATGGGTCCAAGCTTACAAAAAGGTGTGGGAAAAGAATGGGAAACGAAAGGAAAGAAAATCCGTTGAGCGTGGAATGATTCTGTGGTAAAGTAGTTGTATCAAGATCCTGCGATGTACGTAAGGCCGTAAATGTTTCTAACCTTATACGTGTTTTTCGGGAGACGAAAATTTGTGATGGATGTCAGGCCCACCTCCCTTTTGGGGATGCATGGGAAGGCTGAAGGGCAGACCAGTCACCCACCTGTGTGAGCGCAGGTTATAGAAACATGAGGTCAACGGCAAAGCGGGGACTTGAAAGCATGTAAAAGCAAAGATTTGCCGATAGCATGAAAAAACCACTTGGAGATTTCCAGGTGGTTTTTCTATGTCTTCTGTTGTCGACGAAACGATTTTCGCAGCATGGCGATCAATGAGTCGTTCTGTTTTGTTTGCCGGAACCGTGTCCCTGGCCTTGGTTTTGTCTGCGGCTCGACGAATCTTGTCCGTCTTGCTGATCGTTGTTGTTGACAATCGTCAAGCTTTGCTCCAGGGATTGAGAATCTTGAGCGTCCTGAAGGATTTGGTACATTTGCAGGAAGTTTGCTTTCTGGCCTTCGGGTATGCCTTTAATGCGCACGGTCAGTTCCTGTGGCCCGCCTTGCTGCCCTTGACCTTGCCCCTGCCCCTGGCTTTGCCCGCCCTGGCCGCTAGTGGAGCTTCCTTCCCCGGAGCTGGGCTGTTCGTCCAGAAAGCTGAGGAACATGGAGTCGCTATCTTGAAAATCCTGTCCACCGCCGCTTTGCGAATGCTGGTCGCCGCCACCGTTTTGTCCGCCACCACCGCCGCTGCCGCCTTGTCCACCGTTTTGCTGCTCAAACAATACGCTGAATTCGTTTAGATCAGTCTGGATGATGCCAATGACGTTCATCCTGATCCTCCTTCCAAAGTTGAAACCACGAAGATATGCTTCTTTGCTCTTAGTATGAGCTTAGCGGGTTTCGCTATGCGTGGAGGAAGCGTTCGCTTTCAACTGGCGGACGAGGGCTTCGTCCGGTGTGACGTACAAGGTGCGCTGTTGCTCGTAAATGACAAAGCCCGGCTTGGCGCCGCTCGGTTTTTTGACGTGCTTGATCAAGGTGTAGTCGACAGGAATTTGGCTGCCTTCTTTGGCGCGACTGAAATAGGCGGCCAGATTTGCCGCTTCCAGCAACGTTTGCTCGGAGTATTCCCGGGAGCGGATGACGACGTGAGAGCCGGGAATGTCCTTCGTATGCAGCCATGTCTCATGCGAAGCGGCCAGCTTGTTCGTCAAAAATTCGTTTTGCTTGTTGTTTTTTCCGACCAAAATTTCCGTTCCGTCTGTGGACACGTACGTTTCCAGCTCAGGGCGCGTATCTTTTTTCTTGCGCGGCCCGCGCTTTTTCCGATCGCGCATGTAGCCTTGCTCGACAAGCTCGTCGCGAATTTCTTCGGCTTCCTTTAGGCTGGCGTGCCCAAGCTGAACCAAAAGGCCGTCCAGGTAAAGAATTTCCGCTTTGGCCTGCTCGATTTGTTCACTGACGATTTGCAGGCTGTTTTTTGCCTTGTTGTAGCGCTTGTAGTACGCTTGCAGATTTTCGGACGGCGTCTTCAGCGGATCGAGCGGAATCGTGATGGTTCCGCCCGCTTCGTCGTACCAGTTGACCGTGACCAGCTCGGTGTCGCCGCGCTTCATTTGATGCATGTTGGCGGTAATCAGCTCGCCGAACAGGCGGAATTGGTCGGCGTCGTGCGCCTCCTGCAACGTTTGCTCCAGCTTTTCGATTTTCTTTTCATTTTTGTTGCGTTCACCAGTCACGAAGCGAATCAAGTCGTGGGCGCGCTGCTTGACCGTATCGCGCAGAGCTTTGCCTTCGTAGTACGCCTGCAAGCATGTCTGCACGGATGGGTACGGCGTTGTCGTGCCCGAGGCGAGGTGCGTCAGCTCGATTACGTGGAAGTAGGCTTTGCCAGCGTGTTCCACGATGGAAGGAGCGTATGCGTGCGCCTTGACTGCTTCCATGACCGCAGAAAAAGCTTCCCACAGCGTTTCCCGATTTGCCAGCTTCGCTCTGTGCACGATCTCTTTTGCCAAAAGCGGGCTGATTCCCGTATAGCCGTCGACGATCTGCTTGTCCAGGCGTCCGCTGTTCCAATCGATGGAGGAAATGAACTCTTGCTCGGTCGCAGCCAACGGGTCGCGCTTGTCTTGGCTCGGCGGGGAGACGTACGTCCTGCCGGGTGTGACCTGTCTGTACTGGCTGATCGCCAAGGTGACGTGCATCGCGCTGTCCAGAATCGTCCCGGTAGCCGGATCGATGAGAATGATGTTGCTGTGCTTGCCCATGATTTCCATGATAATGCGGCGGGTCGCCGTATCTCCCAGCTCGTCGCGGGTGCGGACGTCGATGTGGATGATCCGTTCCATGCCGATCTGCTCGATGGACTCGATTACGCCGCCTTCGCAATGCTTCCGCAGCAGCATGCAAAACATCGGGGCTTCCAGCGGATTTGTAAATTCTTCTGTCGTAATGTGAATCCGCGGGTACGTCGGGTTTGCCGAGAGCAGGAGCTTGACCGTTTCCCCAGGTGTCCGCACCTGCATGACAATATCGCTATGATGCGGTTGATGAATTTTGGAAATGCGTCCGCCGATACATTTATGTAATTCCCGTGTCAAGGCACGGGTCACTACGCCGTCAAATGCCACTATAGCTCACCTCTATCCTAAAAAATGCCGAGAAGGAAAAACGAATGGAGAAAATGTTTGCCAGTCACAGTGTAGCATAAAGCGGGAGAGGGAGGAATCTTGTTGTCGCCTTGCGCCTTCGGTTGACACTGCCAAGAGTTGTCTCCTATAATAAATTAACGATTTTGCGTCTGTGGAAGTGAAAATGATGGTTAGAAGCATGACAGGTTATGGACGGCAAGAGGATAGCAGGGGAACTGTGCGTTTGACTGTGGAGATTCGCGCCGTCAATCATCGGTATTCCGAGATACAGGTACGACTGCCAAAAGCTTGGAGCATGCTGGAGGATCAGGTGCGCAAGCTGGTGAGCCAGTACGTCCGAAGAGGCCGTGTCGATGTGACCATCGCGATCGACGGAAAAAGCCAGGCGGCTTCTGCTATCGATATTGACTGGCAGATGGCCGAACAGCTTGTTTCGTTGTCGCGCACGATGGCTGAGCGCTTTTCACTGGAAAGTCCGCTTGGCGTCAAGGAGCTTTTGCTCTTCCCTGGCGTGATACATACAAAAGAAACGGCAGACGACCATGACGAAGTAGCCGAATGGCTGCTGGATCAGGTACGAACTGCGGCGATCGACTTGCTTTCCATGAAAGAGGCGGAAGGCAAGCAACTGTACGCTGATTTATCCAGTCGGCTCGCACAGATTCAAGCGTGGGTGGCGGAGCTTCAACAGTTGGCTCCTATGGGGATCGAGGAACATCGAACCCGCCTGCAGCAGCGTCTGGGGGAGTGGGCCAGCCAGGTTCCGTTTGAACTGGACCTTGCGCGTGTGGCTCAAGAGGTTGCCTTTTTCGCTGACAAGAGTGATATCAGCGAGGAGATTACCCGCCTGGAAAGTCATTGTCTCCAGTTTGCAAAGCAATTGACGGCAAGCGAAGCGATCGGGCGAAAGCTGGATTTTTTGCTCCAGGAAATGAACCGGGAAGCGAATACGATTGCTTCCAAGGCGAATTACTTGCCAATCGCGCACCTCGCTGTCGAGATCAAGACCGAGCTGGAGAAAATGAGAGAGCAAGTACAGAATGTCGAGTAGCATGAAAGGATGGGCTGGGCCGTTATGGCAATCAAGCTAATCAATATCGGGTTTGGCAATATTGTGAATGCCAACCGTATCATTTCCATTGTAAGTCCGGAATCTGCCCCAATCAAACGGATCATCCAGGAAGCGCGTGATCGCAATATGCTGGTGGATGCAACGTATGGGCGCCGGACGCGCGCTGTGATTATTACGGATAGCGATCACGTCATTTTGTCGGCGGTGCAGCCGGAAACAGTGGCGCAGCGACTGACGACGAAGGATGACGAATCGGACGAATAAAGTAGGAGTGTACACAATGAGCATGGTTGATCGCGGTCTCCTTTTGATTCTCTCCGGACCTGCGGGAGTGGGCAAAGGCACGGTATGCAAGGCGCTTCGGGAAAGAATGCCCGAGCTGGTGTATTCCGTATCGGCTACCACACGTTCTCCGCGCCCGGGCGAGGTGGAAGGAGTCAATTACTTTTTCAAGACACAGGAAGAGTTCAAGCAAATGATTGAGCAAGACGCTCTTCTGGAGTGGGCAGAATACGTAGGGAACTTCTACGGCACGCCCCGCCAATTCGTGGATGAGATGCTGGACGAAGGACGAGATGTCATTTTGGAGATCGAAGTCCAGGGCGCGCTGCAAGTGAAGCAAAGCTTTCCGCAAGGGACGTTCCTGTTCCTCGCTCCGCCTGATTTGCACGAGCTGGAAAACCGGATCGTAGGACGGGGCACGGAGACAGAGGATGTTATCCGCAAGCGGATGGAAGTAGCCCGCGCGGAAATCGAGCTGATGGATCATTACGATTACGTCGTGGTCAATGATGTTATCGAGTCTGCCTGCGATCGCATTCAGGCTATTATTACAGCCGAGCATCTGAAAAAAGATCGCCAGGTTCACAAATATCGCAAATGGTTAAAGGAGGTTGAATAGATCATGTTGTATCCATCTATTGACGAATTGACTGCGAAAGCAGAAAGCAAGTACATTTTGGTGACTGTCGCTTCCAAACGCGCGCGCCAATTGCGCGAAAACAGCGAAATGCAGGTAGTCAGACCAAAATCCAAAAAGTTTGTAGGCGTGGCTCTCGAAGAGTTTATCTCCGACGAACTGGTGCACGAGTTTTTGGACGGACGTAAATAAGAGCTTACCTTTAAAAACAACCTCCAAGCAGGTTGTTTTTTTCGGATAGGGAAGAAAAGGGGGAGTTGCAGATGATGAATACGCTCTCGGGAAAACGAATCGTGCTCGGAGTCTGTGGCGGCATTGCGGCTTACAAGGCGGCGGCGCTGACAAGCAAGCTGACACAGGCAGGGGCACAAGTGCATGTCATTTTGACGGAAAACGCCTTGAAATTCGTTCAGCCGCTGACATTTCAAGCTTTGTCGCATCTGCCGGTCTACACCGATACGTTTACGGAGCCAGACCCGCACGTCATCAGCCACATTGAGCTGGCGGACAAGGCTGACCTCGTGCTGATCGCTCCTGCCACGGCCAATGTGATCGGCAAAATCGCGAACGGAATCGCAGATGACATGCTGACGACGACCTTGCTTGCAACCAAGGCCCCGGTGATGGTCGCACCCGCGATGAATGTCAATATGTACCACCATCCGGCGGTCGCGGCGAATATGGAAAAGCTCGCGTCTTTCGGCTATCGGTTCGTGGAGCCGGGGGTAGGCTTGCTGGCGTGCGGCTGGATCGGCAAAGGGCGTCTCGCTGAACCGGAGGAAATCGTCGAAGCGGTTCAACGCTTTTTTGCCCAACCGGACGAACAAGCAGGAGCGGCGATCAAGCAGGACTTGCTGGACAAGCACGTACTGGTGACAGCAGGGCCAACCCGGGAAAAAATCGATCCGGTTCGCTACATTACCAACCACGCCTCCGGGAAAATGGGCTATGCCATTGCCGAAGCTGCGCGCGACCGGGGAGCGAAAGTGACGCTGATCAGCGGGCCGACTTCGCTTGCCCGTCCCGCTGGTGTCGAGTTCGTAGCGGTAGAATCGGTACAGGAGATGTTCGACGCGGTCATGGAGCATCTGCCGCAAAGCGATATCGTCGTGAAGTCGGCGGCTGTATCCGATTACCGTCCGAAAACGGTGCAGGAGCATAAAATGAAAAAGGGCGACGGCCCGTTTGTCTTGGAGCTGGACAAAGCGCCGGATATTTTGAAGACGATCGGTGAGCGCAAAACGAAGCAGTTCGTGGTCGGGTTTGCTGCCGAGACGCAAGATGTTCTGCTGCATGCGCAGTCCAAACTCGAACGCAAAAATCTCGACATGATCGTGGCCAACAATGTCCTGCTGGAAGGGGCAGGAATGGGAAGCGACACGAATATCGTCACCCTTTTGACGCGGGAAGGCGAGCAAGTGGCGCTGGATAAACTGAGCAAGCGGGCGGTAGCTGACAAACTGTTTGATGCCGTGCTGTTGAAGCTGCAGCATAAGCCGCTGTCGGAGCTGTCATGATCGCTCAAGTGATTGTAGACGTGCCTGTCAATCGAACGAATCGGCCTTTTGACTACAAGGTACCGTCTTGGCTTAGTCCGCTCATCCGTGTGGGCAGCAGGGTAATCGTCCCGTTTGGCCCGCGCAAGCTGCAAGGGTATGTGACCGGAATTGTGGAACTAGCGGACGGAGAAATCGCGTCGTCCCGTTTGAAAGATGTGGAGCAAGTGCTCGACGATACGCCTCCGCTTAGCCCGGAACTGCTGGAGCTGGGCGAATGGATGTCCAAACAGTATTTGTGCCCGTGGGTGACTGCTGTTCAGGCGATGATTCCGGCTGTCCTGAAAGGAAAGTCGGAGAAATGGCTGGTCGCGACAGAGGCGTTGGACGCTGACGCATGCGGACAGTCGGGGCTTTTATGGGAACTGTCGCGAAAACGGCAACTTCCGCTTGCCGAGGTGGAAAAACAGTTTCCGGAGGAGTATTTGCTCGTTCCGGGCTGGATTTCCAGCGGACTTTTGGCGACGGAATACCAGGTGACGGATCGGATTACCCGCAAGCAGCAATCTTTTGTGCGCAGTTTGCTGGATGCATCCGGCCTGGAAGAAGCGATCCGCTCCTTGCCAGCGCGTGCCGAGCAGATGCGCCGAGCGCTCGAACTGTTTCGCATGCATGAGGGGCAAGCGTTTTCGACCCAGATGCTGCAAGCGGAGTACGGCATTAGCCGCGCGTCCTTGAAGAGTTTGGAGGCAAAAGGCATTCTCGTCATTGAGCAGGTGGAAGTGTACCGCGATCCATACGCCAATCGGCGCTTTTCCGAGAAGCCGAAGCCGGAATTTACCCCGCTCCAGCAGCAGGTTTTGGCACCGATTTTGCAATCTATAAAAATGGGGATTTACTCCTCGTACTTGCTGCACGGGGTTACGGGCAGCGGCAAGACAGAAGTGTACCTGGAGGCGATCGAACAGACGCTGGCAAAAGGGCGCGAGGCGATTTTTCTCGTTCCGGAAATCTCTTTGACGCCGCAGATGGTGGAGCGGTTCAAAGCGCGCTTCGGGGCCGATGTTGCCGTTCTGCACAGTGCCTTGTCCCAAGGGGAGCGGTACGACGAGTGGCGCAAAATCATTCGCAATCAAGTAAAAGTCGTGGTGGGCGCACGCTCGGCCATTTTTGCTCCTTTTCGCAATGTCGGCCTGATCGTGATCGACGAAGAACATGAAAGCTCCTACAAGCAAGAGGAGACACCTCGTTACCACGCGCGGGAGGTTGCGCTCTGGCGGGCGAAAAGAAACGATGCTGTCCTGATTATGGGAAGCGCGACTCCGGCTTTGGAGACGTATGCGCTGGCTACGCGTGGCCGCTACGGCCTGTTGCAAATGCCAGACCGCGTCGGAAATCGCCCGATGCCGCAGGTGCACGTCGTCGATATGCGCGAAGAGCTGCAAGCCGAGAATCGCTCGATGTTCAGCCGGAAGCTGCATGCGATGATTGCGGATCGTCTGCAAAAAGAGGAGCAGATGGTCATTTTCCTCAATCGCCGCGGCTTTTCCACGTTCGTCATGTGCCGTTCGTGCGGCTATACGATGCGCTGCATTCATTGCGACATCTCGCTTACCTACCATAAAACGAACCATACGGCGCGGTGCCACTACTGCGGCTACACGATCGCCCAGCCCACCCATTGCCCGGAATGCCAGAGCGAGCATATCCGCTTTTTCGGGACGGGAACGCAAAAAGTCGAAGCAGAGCTTGCCAAGCTGTTTCCAGGCATTCGCGTCATTCGCATGGATGTGGACACGACCTCGCGAAAAGGCGCACATGAGGAGCTGTTGAACAAATTTCGCAACGGACAGGGCGATGTGCTGCTGGGAACGCAAATGATCGCCAAGGGACTCGATTTTCCGCGGGTGACGCTGGCAGGCATTATCGCGGCGGACAGCTCGCTGCATTTGCCTGATTTTCGCGCGGCGGAAAAGACGTTCCAACTGCTGACCCAGGTAGGCGGACGCGCCGGTCGGCACGAACTGGAAGGCGATGTCGTCATCCAGACGTACACGCCGGAGCATTACAGCATCGTCCACGCCACCCGGCACGACTATCCGGCTTTTTATCACGATGAAATGTTGCAGCGCAGACGCACGGGATACCCTCCGTATTTCCGGCTGGTGCTGATCACGTTCAGCCATGAGGAAGTGCCTGTCGTAATACGCGGCGCCCACACCTTGGCAGACTTTTTGCGCCCGCGGCTTGCCCAGACGACGATCTTGCTTGGGCCTGTTGCTTCGCCCATCGCGCGCGTGAAGGATAGATTTCGCTTTCAGATCATGCTAAAATATCGGGATGAACCGCAACTGTCTGACTTGCTTGCTCAGGCGACAGCGGCATTTGAAGAATGGAACAAACAGCAGAAAGTATTGATGACGATTGACGTCGATCCATACGTATTGCTTTAGGGAGGATATGATTCACATGGCGATTCGCACAATTGTAAAACATCCAGATCCGATTTTGCGTGAAAAAGCGATCAAAGTGACCAAGTTCAATTCGAACCTGCACAAGCTTTTGGACGATATGGCTGACACGATGTACGATGCAGACGGCGTAGGTCTGGCTGCACCGCAAGTAGGGATTTCCAAGCGCGTGATTGTGATGGACTGCGGAGACGGACTGATCGAAATCGTCAACCCGGAAATCGTCGAGCACAAAGGCGAGCAGTTTGACTATCCGGAAGGCTGCCTGAGCATCCCGGGACTGCGCGGAGACGTTCGCCGCCACAAATGGATCAAGCTGCACGGGCAAGACCGCTTCGGAAACGAGATCGAGCTGGAGGCAGACGATCTTTTGTCCCGTTGCGCCCAGCATGAGATCGACCACTTGAACGGCGTCCTGTTCATCGATGTAGCCGACAAGGTGTATCAGGTGAACCCGGAAGAGGAAGGGGAATAACCGATTTGAAAGATGCTCGCATCCTGTTTATGGGTACGCCTGACTTCGCGGTGTCGAGCCTGAATGCGCTCATCGAAGCAGGCTATAACGTGATTGGAGTTGTTACGCAACCGGATCGTCCCGTAGGACGCAAGCAAGTGCTGACGCCGCCCCCCGTCAAGGAGGCGGCTTTGCGTCATGGACTTGCTGTGTTGCAGCCGGAAAAAATCAAGGCGGAAGAAGCTTTGGAAGAAGTGCTCGCGCTGTCTTTTGATCTGATTGTCACGGCGGCATACGGGCAAATTTTGCCGAAGCGCTTGCTGGATGCTCCGCGCTTTGGCTGCATCAACGTGCACGCTTCGCTTTTGCCGAAATATCGCGGTGGCGCGCCGATTCACAAATCAATCGTCGACGGCGAAGCCGAGTCCGGCGTGACGATCATGTACATGGTAGAAGCGCTCGATGCGGGAGATATGCTGTCCAAGGTCGTAGTGCCGATCGAGGAGCGGGATACGGTCGGGCTGTTGCATGACAAGCTGGCGGTAGCGGGTGCCCGGCTTTTGCTGGAGACGGTGCCTCGTTTGCTGGCCGGAGAGATTCAGCCGGAAGCGCAAGACCATTCGGCAGCGACATTTGCCCCGAACATCAAGCGGACGGATGAAAAAATCGACTGGACGAAAACCGCTACGCAAATCTACAACCAGGTGCGCGGCTTGAACCCGTGGCCTGTCGCCTTCACGACTTGCGAAGGCAAAGTGTGGAAGCTGTGGTGGGTGGAAAAAAGGCTGGAGGCTGGCGGCGGATACGAGCCGGGCACGATTATCGCCCGCGAAGAGGACGGATTGGTCATCGCCTGCGGAAGCGGTGCGGTAAAAGTAACCGAGTTGCAGCCAGAAGGCAAAAAACGGATGAGTGCTCTCGACTTTTTGCGCGGAGCGGGCAGCAGCATTGAAATCGGCACAAAGGTAGGAGAATAGTCCGTGGCAAAAAAGGGAGCAAGAGATATTGCGCTAGACGTTTTGAATCGGGTAGAGGAGCATAAGTCGTACAGCAATCTGGAGCTGAGAGGCGTTCTGGATCGCGCGCAGCTCAGTGCGGCGGATACGGGATTGGTGACCGAGCTGGTATACGGGACGATCCAGCGCAAGCTGACACTCGATCATGTTTTGTCCCATTTTGTCGGGAACAAAAAGCTGCAGATGTGGGTGCGCAACTTGCTTCGTCTGAGTTTGTACCAAATTCGTTTCCTCGACCGCATTCCAGAGCGCGCCGCTGTTCACGAGGCCGTAGAAATGGCCAAGCGTCGCGGACATCAAGGGATTGCCTCGATGGTGAACGGGGTTTTGCGCAATGTACTGCGCCAGCCGGATGTGTGGGAGCGTTTGCCAAAAGGTGACCGCGCCGCACAAATTTCCGTTGCGCATTCCCATCCGGAATGGCTCGTCCGCGAGTGGCTGAAAGTGTACGGCGAAGAAGCGACGATCGCGATTTGCGAAGCCAACAACCGCACGCCGCACAGCTCGATCCGCAGCAACTCGCTGAAAACAACGGTCAGTGAACTGCTGGACAAGCTTGCGCAAGAGGAAGCGGTAGCGCAGCCATCTGCCCTGAGCCCGCAAGCGATCGTGGTGGCTGGCGGACACGTGGCCGGATCGCGTTTGTTCCGGGAAGGGTTTTTTACGATCCAAGATGAAAGCTCGATGCTGGTCGCCCCTGCACTCGCTGCCAAGCCAGGCATGCGCGTGCTCGATGCATGTGCGGCTCCGGGCGGCAAGACGACGCATATAGCGGAGATGATGGAAAATCACGGACAAATTATCGCCAGCGATTTGCATCCGCACAAGCGCGAGCTGATTGCCCAAACCGCCAAGCGGCTGGGAATCACGATTATCGAGCCGATTACAAGCGACGCGCTCGATTTGCCAGACAGAGGACTCGGGACATTTGACCGGATTTTGCTGGATGCACCGTGCTCCGGTTTTGGCGTCATCCGGCGCAAGCCCGACTTGAAGTGGAACAAAACACCCGAGGACGTGCGGGCGATTGCCCAGCTCCAGTACGAGCTGCTCAAGGCATTGGCTCCGATGCTTGCGCCAGAAGGTGTGTTCGTCTACAGTACGTGCACGATTGAGCCAAAGGAAAACCAGGAAATTGTCCAGCGCTTCGTCAAAGAGCACCCGGAGTTTGTTTTGGACGATACGCTTGGGCAAGACTTGCCTGACGCCGTTCGCAATCAAGTGGACGAGTCTGGTGCCTGCGTGCAGATTTTGCCTCAGCATTTTGACAGTGACGGCTTCTTTATCGCGCGATTGAAACGAAAAGGATAGCAAGGGAGGGGTGGCGTGCCAATTGCGGAAAATGCCACTCCTTTGCCTTTGTTTGCGCATGTGCGGATTGGTTTACACTAGGAAAAGGGACGCATTTCTGAAATGGATGCCAAAACCGTTTGAAGCGGGACGCGTGGCGAGGTACAATGATAGAATGATAATTTGTGCAAGCAATGATTTTGAGGATGTGGAAAAGAAATGCCATTCACGACATTTACAAGCGCTAAGCCGCTTATTTACAGCTTGACCCAAGACGAAATGAAAGAGTGGCTCATCAGCGTAGGTGACAAGGCTTTTCGCGCCCAGCAAATTTTTGACTGGCTGTACGTAAAGCGTGTGACTTCCTTTGATGAGATGAGCAACCTGTCCAAAGACCTGCGGCAGAAGCTTGCTGAGACATTCCGTCTGGACTCTTTGACAGAAATTACGCACCAGCAATCAACGGATGGCACAATCAAGTTTTTGTTCCAGCTCGTTGACGGGCATGCGATCGAAACGGTCATCATGCGCCACAGCTACGGAAACAGCATCTGTGTGACGACGCAGGTCGGATGCCGGATCGGTTGCACGTTCTGCGCCTCCACGCTCGGTGGATTGAAGCGCAACCTGGATGCAGGCGAGATCGTCTCCCAGGTGCTGATGGCCCAGCGCAGACTGGATGCCGATGGGGAACGCGTCAGCCACGTCGTAGTGATGGGGATTGGCGAACCGTTCGAGAACTTCGAGAGCTTGATGGCTTTTCTGTCCATCATCAACGACAACCGCGGGCTGAACATCGGCGCTCGTCACATTACCGTTTCTACCAGTGGGATCGTGCCGAAGATTTACGAGTTTGCCGAACGCGGCGGACAAGTCAATCTCGCTATTTCCCTGCATGCCCCGAATACAGAGCTGAGAAGCAAGCTGATGCCGATCAACCGCGGCTTCCCGCTTGACAAGCTGATGGAGGCGTGCCGTCATTACATCAACAAAACGGGTCGCCGGATCAGCTTCGAGTACGGTCTGTTCGGAGGCAAAAACGATCAGCCTGAACACGCCGAAGAGCTGGCGGAGCTGATTGGAGACATGCTGTGCCACGTCAACCTGATTCCGGTCAACTACGTGCCGGAGCGCGACTACGTGCGCACGCCGCGCAACGAAATTTTTCAGTTCAAACGCATCTTGGATGAAAAGGGAATCAATGTGACCATCAGACGCGAGCAAGGCAGCGATATCGCCGCTGCCTGCGGTCAGCTGAGGGCACAACACGCTAAAGAAACCGTGGGGTGAAGCCATGGAAATCGCGATGAAATCCCATGTCGGCCGCGTCCGCCAGGTAAATGAGGACTACTATGCCTGTGTTGCCGATCTGAACGGACGCGTGCTGGCCATTGTTGCAGACGGTATGGGCGGGCATCAGGCTGGAGACATTGCCAGCCGCCTTGCCGTTGAGCGAATAGTAAAAGAACTGCGGCACCTGGATGGACAGCTTGACGCAGAAGATGCGCGCGAGCAGTTGATGAATGCTGTCCTGGCCGCGAATAAAGAAGTGTACGATTACGCTTTGAATCATCCGGAGTGCAGCGGGATGGGAACGACAGTAGTGGCCGCGCTGCTTGGCGAAACATCTGTCATTACGGCCCATATTGGCGACAGTCGCCTGTATGTTTACAACGCAGACGGACTGGTCATGAAAACAGAGGACCACTCTCTTGTGAACGAGCTTTTGAAAAGCGGACAAATCACGGAAGAGGAAGCTTCTGTCCATCCACACCGAAACGTCATTATGCGTTCGCTCGGCACCGAGCCGGATGTGTTGATTGATCTGGGGCACTTTGAATGGGCGAAGGGCGATATCGTCCTCATTTGCTCAGACGGCCTCAGCAACAAGGTAGCCCATGCCTCTTTGGAAAATTGGTTGCAGAAACAGATATCGTTGCAAGCGAAAGTGGACGGTCTGGTGCAAGAAGCGCTGGAAGCCGGTGGGGAAGACAACATTACGCTGGTCGCTGTCCAAAAAAAGCTTGACGTCGGTCAGAAAGAGGGGTGAGAGAGATGGAAGGTCAACGACTGGGAGGACGGTACCAATTGGAATCCCGCGTCGGCGGAGGCGGTATGGCGATCGTATACAAAGCGAGAGATCTGATACTGAATCGTCCAGTGGCCGTCAAGGTGCTGCGTTCGCAGTTTGGTACAGATGAAGACTTTGTGAACCGGTTCCGGCGTGAAGCTCAGGCAGTAGCAAGCTTGTCTCACCCCAATGTGGTCGGGGTTTACGACGTAGGCCAGGAAGGCGACACGCATTACATGGTGATGGAGTACATAGAAGGCTACACGCTGAAAGAAGTGATTATCCAGCGTGGGGCATTGCCGGTGGAAGAGGCTGTGCGCATCGCCGAACAAATTTGCGATGCACTCGATCATGCGCACCAGAACCAGATTATTCATAGAGACATCAAGCCGCACAATATCATGATCGGCAAAAACGGTCGGGTGAAGGTAACGGACTTCGGAATTGCGCGAGCAGTTACTTCTGCTACCATAACCCACACCAACGCCATGCTTGGCTCTGTCCATTATTTTTCGCCAGAGCAGGCGCGTGGCGGGATTACAGGGGAAAAGTCGGATATTTACTCGTTGGGGATTGTCTTGTACGAAATGGTGACGGGAGAGCTGCCGTTTTCCGGGGATTCCCCGATTTCCGTGGCGCTCAAGCATTTGCAGGAACCGCTGCCTGAACCGCGCCAGGTGAATCCGAACATCCCGCAGAGCGTGGAAAACGTGATTTTGAAAGCATTGGTCAAGGACCCGTTTTTGCGGTACGCCTCGGCCCGCGAAATGCTTGAAGATTTGGAGACGTGCCTGTTTCCGGAACGGTTGAACGAAGAAAAGCTGACGTTTCCGATTGATGAAGAGATGACGCGTGTCGTCCCGATTATTACGCCGGAAATGATGGAAGGGCACACGCACGGACGGACCGGAGGCGGACAGCGCAGCCGCCAGGAGCCGAACGGAGACGACGAGGAGCAAAGACCCCAGAAAAAATGGTGGGTGAAGGCGCTGCTCTGGGTCGGCGGAATCGGACTGTTTTTCGTGCTGGCGTTCTTCGGATTCAACTTCCTGTTGAACGTCGTGCCATCTGTCCCGGAGGTGCCCGTCCCTTATGTGGAAGGAACCGAAGTGTCCTTGGCTGAGAAAAAGATTCAGGAAGCGAATCTCGTTCCGCAAATCGTCGAGGAAGCGAACGATACGATGGAAAAAGGAATGGTCATCAGGCAAGACCCGGCTCCGCCGATGAGGTTGAAGGAAAAGGCCGTCGTCACCTTGTACGTCAGCAAAGGCCAAGAGCTGATCGACATGCCGAACCTGATCACCTTGCCGCGGGCAACGGCGGAAGAGACGTTGAAAAAGAATGGCTTCAAGCTGGAATCGGTCAAGTTCGTCGAAGAAGAGGACGACAAGGCCGAGGTGGGAACCGTCATCAAGCAGTCGCCGGAAGCAAATGAGAAGGTGTATGCAGGAAAAACAAGCGTGACGGTGACGATCAGCAAAGGAAAAGCGTTCGTGACCATGCCGGATGTACGCGGCAAATCGGTCGAAGCGGCGCAAGTGGAGCTGTTCAAAAAAGAGCTCAACGTCGGGGAAATCAAGAAAGTGCCTACGTACTCGACCGACAAAGAGGGGGAAGTGCTGAGCACCCATCCTTATGACCCGGGCATGCAAGTGCAAAAAGGGGTGGCTGTCCCGCTGACCGTCAGCAACGGACAGTATCCGCAGGACGCCAAGTCCGCCGTCGCGCCTGTGTACGTCGAAGTCGTGCCTGGCGAGACGCTGGAAGTGAAGATTGAAGTGACAGACGCGCGCGGCGATGCAAAAGTGCTCTACCAGGAGGCGATTGCCGAGAACAAGGAATACGACGTTCCGGTAGTCGTATCGCCACAAAAAGACGCGCTGGTCAAAGCAACGGTCAAAAGGCAGAACGAAACCGAATTTAAGGAATACCAAACGATTCCGATCTCGTACAACAGCCTGCCGTAAAACAAGTGGAGGGACATGAATGCCAGAGGGACGGATTGTGAAAGCGCTGAGCGGCTTTTACTATGTAGCCGATGAAGGGCGCATCTACAGTTGCCGTGCAAGAGGGCTGTTCAAGAAAAAAGATGCCAAGGTCAACCCGCTTGTAGGCGACTGGGTCGTCTACGATGCGATCAACGAAGAAGAAGGCTATGTGATGGAGGTGGGCGAAAGGACCAATGAACTGGTCCGCCCGCCCATTTCCAATGTAGATCAGGCCGTCCTCGTCTTTTCCATGTACAAGCCGATGTTCAGTCCGCTTCTTTTGGACAAGTTTTTGGCTCATACGGAGCATGTCGGGATTGAGTCCGTCATCGTGCTGTCCAAGGCTGATCAGGTGCCGCAGGAAGAAGTGGACGCGATTGTGCAAAAATACGAGAAGATCGGCTATCGCGTGATCCCGACCTCGACCGTGGACGAACGCGGGCTGCACGAGGTTCGCGAGATTTTGCACGACCGGATTACCGTTTTCGCCGGGCAGTCAGGGGTAGGCAAATCATCGCTGATCAATACGCTGTTTCCCGGTGTCAGTCTCCAGACTGGAGACGTCAGCGAAAAGCTGGGCCGAGGAAAGCATACGACCCGCCACGTAGAGCTGATTCCGCTGGACGGGGGCGGATATGTAGCCGATACGCCAGGCTTCAGCTCGCTCGAGTTCATCGATTTTACCGAGCTGGATCTGGCAGAGTCGTTCCGCGATTTCGCCGAGCTTAGTGCGGATTGCAAGTTCCGCGGCTGTCTCCACGTGAGCGAGCCGTCTTGCGCCGTACAGGAGGCGCTGGCTGCGGGCGAGCTGTGCGAAGAGCGCTATGCCCACTACAAACAGTTCCGTGAAGAGCTGAAAGAATATCAACGGAGGAACAAACCATGGTAAAAATCGCACCTTCTATCCTGTCAGCGGATTTTGCCCGTCTGGGCGAGGAGATTCTCGATGTCGAGCGCGGGGGAGCAGACTGGATTCACGTCGATGTCATGGACGGACATTTTGTGCCAAACATTACGATCGGGCCATTGATCGTCGAGGCGATTCGCCCTGTGACCAAGCTGCCGCTGGATGTTCATTTGATGATTGAAGAACCGGACCGCTACATCCCGCAGTTTGCCAAAAGCGGTGCAGACTGGATCACGGTTCATCAGGAAGCGTGCCGCCACCTGCACAGATCGCTCTACCTGATCAAAGAGCAGGGCGTAAAAGCGGGTGTAGTCCTGAATCCGGCCACTCCGGTTTCGACGATCGAGCCTGTGCTTGCTGACTTGGACATGGTCTTGCTGATGACAGTCAATCCGGGTTTTGGCGGCCAGAAATTCATTCACAGCGTCGTTCCGAAAATCAAGGAGCTGCGCCAGTTGCTGAATGAACGCGGACTGGGCCATGTCGAGATCGAAATCGACGGCGGGGTCAACGTGGAAACGGCTCGCCTGTGCGAAGAAGCGGGGGCAACTGTGCTCGTCGCCGGAAGTGCCGTATTCAACCAGCAAGACCGGGCGAAAGCGATCTCTGCCATCCGCGGATAAAAAGCATAGCAAAAAGCCGACTGCCATTTTTCGAGCAGTCGGCTTTTTTCGTGGGAAGCGAGCGTCAGGGCTGATCAGAGGTTACGTACGTGCCAGCAACCAAGTCGTGAATGGCTCGCTTGTCTTTTCGCACACAGACCATGACCAGACTGACAAGCGCAGCGATGCCAAATGTGATGCCGTAAATGAGCATCATGCCGACCAGCACGCGCAAAAGCATCGTGCCGATTCCGACGCGTTCCCCGTCTACGCGGGCGATGCGCACGCCGACAATTCTTTTGCCGACCGTGTAGCCGTACCAGAACACCGGAACGAGCAGGCTGTATAAAGTCGAGATCAGATTGGTCACGATGTTGCCTTCTGTATCCCCAGTAATGAGGTAGCTGATGAGAGCAAGAGGCACGCCAATAATCAGGCCGTCCAGCAAGGATGCTCCGAGACGCCGCCAAAAACCGACGGGATTGCTTGGCACTGGTGCAACGTTTTCCATATGTACCCTTCCTTTCATTGTAGGCTAGGGAATATATATGTCTGATCTCTTGAAAGTATTTCACGAAACAAGCCTGCCGATTCTCCGGTGCCTGAGCAGGCAGGGGAGCGGCTTTACAGGGCCGTAAGCAGGCGAAGCAAGACCGCAACCCGTCCCGGAATCGCATCGAGGACGATGTGCTCGTGCGAAGCGTGTGCGCCATCCCCGACAGGACCAAGCCCATCGAGTGTCGGGCATCCGGCGTCTGCGGCAAAATTGCCGTCGCTGGTTCCGCCTACGCCCTGTTCTGTCAGCTCGAAGCCTTCCAGACGCGCTTGCTCCTGAGCCAGTAAAAACAGTTTCTCGGTGCCAGCGTTTCGCTCCATCGGAGGCTTGGCAATCCCGCCTTCGAGTTTCAGCCCCGCGCCGGGCAGAACAGGTGCAAGCTGATTCATCAATCGGGTAATTCGCTCTGCTTCCGCACGGCTCTCGATGCGAACATCGATTTCTGCCATCGCCCAGTCAGGTACGACGTTGGAGACGCTGCCTCCTTTGATCGTGCCGACAGACAACGTAGTGCCAGCCGCATAATCGGTAAACGACTGAATCGCCAGGACGTGATGCGCCAGTTCTTCGATAGCATTTACCCCGATAGCGTGGTCGTTGCCCGAATGAGCGGCTCGTCCTGTTGCCGTCAGGAAAAATTCCCCGCCGCCTTTGCGGCTTGTCTTCAAGGAACCGTCTCCTGCCGCTGGCTCCAGAACCAGCGTGTATTTGCTTCGCTTGGCTTCCGCTCTGATCAACTGTTCGGAGGAGACGCTGCCGATCTCTTCGTCCGTGTTCCAGAAAAAGACGAGCTTTTTGGACAGCGGCAGCCCATGCGAGATAATCGCGCGCAGAGCGAAGTAGGCGAAGACGATCCCCGACTTCATATCGTACGTGCCAGGCCCGTACAGACGCCCGTTTTCCTCGCGCAAAGGCTCTTTTTGCAACGTGCCGATCTCTTTCACAGTATCGAAATGACCGAGTATGAGCACTTGCTCCTCGCCTTCGCCGTATTCGATGCGGAGCTGATCGCCGTACGTTTGTTGCGGCAGGCGCTCGACGCGGCAGCCAAGCTCGCGGAAACGCTCTGCGATATACAGGCCCAGTCGATCAACAGCTTCCTTGTTGTGAGTCGGTGTCTCCATTTCCACGTAGGTGCGCAGCTCGTCGACCATGTCCGGGAGCTGCTCGCGAAAGTAGGACGTCCAATTCGTACTCATCTTATTTCCTCCTTTATGTACGAGCTTTTCATACTGCACTATAAATCTTCTCTCCTGTTTTCGCCAGAGAAAAATCCGCGAAGCCGTCACGATATTTGCCGAGGTTGGGCATACTAGGCGAAGCAGCAAGCACCGTGAGAAAAAGGGGGAGAGTGATTTGTGTGTAAAATTCTGTATTTTGCATAATTAGCAGATGGTGAAAAAATGATTGAAATTGTTTAGTAAATGATTAAAATAGTCATTATCCTGCATAAATATAAGTTGTTGTGCAAAATATTCAAGTCAAGCATGGCTGCTTTTGCAGTAAATCATTTTACCGGGGGTACACAATGAAAAAACGGACTTCAATTCTTTCTCTTGCAGTAACTTCTCTTTTGGCAGCGGCTATGATCGCAGGATGCGGTACGGGAAATCAGCCTCAGACGGGCGCAGGACAGGGGCAACCGGCTGGCCAAGGACAAGCAGGAGAGAAAAAGACGCTGATCATGGCGACGTCTGCTGACTACAAACCGTATGAATACCACGACCTGACAAGCGGAAAAGACGAAATTGTCGGCTTCGACATTGACATTGCCAAATACATCGCAAATGAGCTTGGCTACGAAGTGCAAGTGACAGACATGAACTTCGACGGACTGGTTCCGGCGCTGCAAACCAATCGCGCAGACTTCGTTATGGCAGGCATGACGCCGACACCGGAGCGCCAGAAAAACGCGGAGTTCTCCGATATTTACTACGATGCGAAAAACACGCTTGTCTCCAAAAAAGAAAGCAACATTACAAAGCCGGAGCAATTGGCTGGCAAAAAAATCGCGGTTCAGCTCGGTTCCATCCAGGAAGAAGCAGCCAAAGAGATGAGCAAAACGGTACAAGGCTTGCAAGTCACTTCCCTCAACAAGCTGGGTGAGATCGTGGAAGAAGTGAAAACAGGTCGTGTCGATGCGGCAATCATCGAGGACCATGTGGCAAAAAGCTTCGTCGAGAGCAATCCTGGCCTGCAATTCACGACGCTCGAAACAGACGAAACAAACGGCTCCGCCATCGCTTTTCCAAAAGGCTCTCCGCACGTAGCGAAGTTTAACGAAGTCATCAAGAAAATGAAGGAAAACGGAGAAATGGACAAGCTGATCCAAAAATGGTTCGCTCAATAATCTCTGGTCATAACGAAGTAACTACTACGCAACGTAGCAAGAGGTGAGAACGGGCATGAATTTGGATTTTGCGCAAATCGTGCCCTATATCCCTTTCATTTTGCAGGGGATAAAGGGCACGCTGCTTGTTACATTGATTTCCGTCGTACTGGGTTTCGTCTGGGGTTCGATCCTCGCACTCATCAAAATTTCTAAATTCGGACCGCTGAACTGGCTCGCTATCGCGTATACGTCCGTTTTTCGCGGCACGCCGCTGATTTTGCAGCTGACCTTTGTTTACTTTGCGACCCCGCAGCTTACCGGCTACAATATTTCGCAGCTGGAAGCGGCTGTCCTGACGTTTACGCTGAACTCGGGCGCGTACATATCAGAGACGATTCGCGGCGGAATCATGGCGGTCGACAAAGGCCAGTGGGAAGCGGCCAAAGCGCTCGGCATTCCGTACCGCCGCATGATGCTCGACATCATTTTGCCACAGGGCATCAAGAACATCCTGCCTGCGCTGGTGAATGAGACGATTGCGCTGCTGAAGGAATCGGCGCTGGTCTCCACGATTGGCTTGTCCGACATCATGCAAAATGCAAACGTGGTAAAAGGGGCCATCTTCCGCTACTTTGAGCCATACATTATCGCCGGCACCTTGTACTATGTCATGGTCATGATGTTGACATGGGTGGCGCGCGTTGTGGAACGGAGGATGAGACGCAGTGATTAAGATCGAGAACATTACCAAGTCTTTCGGGCAACTAAACGTACTCAAGGGCATCTCCACCGAGATCGGCAAAGGGGAAGTCGTGGCGATCATCGGGCCGTCCGGCTCGGGAAAATCCACGCTTTTGCGCTGCATGAATTTGCTGGAGGTGCCAACCAGCGGCAAAATCGCGATCAACGGTCAAGACATTACCGATCCAAAAGCGAATGTGATGGCGATTCGCCAGCAGATCGGGATGGTGTTCCAGCATTTTCACCTGTTCCCGCACATGACGGTGCTCAGCAACCTGACGTATGCGCCGATGAAGGTGAAAGGCATGGCAAAAAGCGAAGCAGAGAAGAAGGCAAGAGAGCTTTTGGCGCGTGTCGGTCTGGCTGACAAAGCCGACGTGTTCCCGTCCCGCTTGTCCGGTGGACAAAAGCAGCGGGTGGCGATTGCCCGCTCGCTCGTCATGGAGCCGCAAATCATGCTGTTTGACGAGCCGACTTCCGCGCTCGACCCGGAAATGGTCAAAGAGGTGCTGGAAGTTATGAAAGGGCTGGCTCATACCGGGATGACGATGGCGATTGTGACGCACGAGATGCGTTTTGCCGAAGAAGTTTCTGATCGCATTCTGTTCATCGATGATGGTCGACTCTTGGAAGAGACGCCTCCGAAAGAGTTTTTTCAAAATCCGAAAAGCGAACGGGCCAAGCAGTTTCTGGAGAAAGTTCGCTAGTGGAAAAAAAGTCGCGGTGCCGCTTTGGGGCCGCGGCTTTTCTCTTTGACAGAGGCATGCACTTGGGCTAGAATCAGGTTGATTTGGAATGTTCATTAGGTTATAAGGAGTGAAGATAGTTGGATCGACAACGCTTGATCATCTTGCTGGAAATGGCGATGATGGCTGCGCTCGCTTTCGTGTTTAGCCAGATTAAAGTTTTTGAAATGCCGCAGGGCGGTTCTGTCTCGCTGGTCATGGTGCCGATTGCGCTGATCGCTGTCCGCCGCGGTTTGACCGCAGGCGTCGTGACGGGCACGCTCGTCGGATTGCTGCAGCTCATGCTGGGAAGCACGCTGGTGAACCCTGTGCAGGTGCTGCTGGATTATCCGCTGGCATTCGCCTTCCTGGGGTTGACGGGACTGGTTCGCTTGTCCCGCTATGAAAAGAAACAGCAACGGGTTGCCGTGCTCTGGGGCGGCTTGCTCATCGGCGTGCTCGGCCGCCTGGCTTGCCATTTTACTTCCGGCGTCATCTGGTTTGGGCAGTACGCGCCTGAAGGCATGAATGTGGCGCTGTACTCGTTTGTTTACAACATCACTTACCTCATTCCCGAAATGATCATCGCGGGAGTGGTCTTGTCAGTCGTGCTGGGCAGCGCTTCCCAACTGTTGTTCCCTGCGCGAGACAGAGTAGCTTAGTTGGACCTGCATAAATGGCACAGCGGATTCATAATGTAATCAGGCAGCAATCATGTTGCCTGATTTTTCATTTTGTCGTGGCGCGATTCCACGGGAGTTTTTGGTGGACATCGACATTTTCGCGTGGCAGGATACATGTTTATCCGACAGCAGAATATGATGTAATATGCACGTTTGGGAGAACACCTAAAGGAGGTGCACAATGAAATGGGATTGCGCTCCTATCGCCTGCGACAGGGGGGCGCCTTGCGACGTGTTCTCGGGGTTGCGTTGGCTGTCGGGGGAATCACCATTTTCCTGTACATGGCACCTCCGTGGGTTTGGTATAGCCTGTTGGCGGCGGCACTCATGGGGGCAGGCTGGTTTTTGTATCGTGGGAAGTAATTTCGGTGAGGAGGGGTAGCATGCGGTTTTACACCATCAAGTTGCCGAAGTTCCTGGGTGGCATGATTCGCGGCATCATCGAGGCATTCAACAAGAAAAAATGAAGACGCGGCCTCCTTCATGAAAAGATGGAAAAGGAACGTCGGAGAAATGCAAAAAAGCACCTCGAGGGTGCTTTTTTTCGCGTTGTTTAGAAAAACTATACGCGAGTTACGAGACCGGATTTCAGTGCTCGAGTGCTTACATAAACGCGCTTCGGTTTACCGTTAACGAGAATGCGCACTTTTTGTACGTTGACACCCCAAGTGCGGCGAGTTGCGCGCATGGAGTGGGAGCGAGCGTTTCCAGCTTTTGCAGATTTACCTGTTACAAAACAACGACGTGCCATTACAATCCACCTCCCTTGTTGCATCTAAACGGGATTTCCTTGATGGGAAATACAAATACTCGATTATATTAGCACATGATTGCTGTCAATTGCAATACTTGACAAGATGATTTGCCAGCTCTTTCTCATAGGGTTGGTAGGATCGACAAAACGCTTCATTTCTCACATCCGTTAGTGTAGAATTGAGGGAAGCATGGGTACGCTTACCTATGAGGCAAGCTGTTTAACAGAGGAGGAGTCCTTCAATGACAGTGGAAATGAGCACATCATTAGGAAAAATTGATGTTACAGAGGACGTAATTGCACGAATTGCCGGAGGCGCAGCCATGGAAGTTTTCGGGCTGGTGGGCATGGCTTCCCGCAAGGCGTTGAAAGATGGAATTGCCGAGCTTCTTGGCCGCGACAACTTGAGCAAAGGTGTCGTCGTGCACAATACGAACGGCGAAGTGGTTTTGGACATGCATATTATCGTCAGCTATGGCGTGAAAATTTCCGAGGTGGCAGGCAACGTGCAACGCCGAGTGAGATATACCTTGGAGCAAACGGTAGGCATCGACGTCACTGCCGTAAACATCTTTGTGCAGGGAGTTCGTACAGACAGAGATTCGTAAGGAGGAACATCAGTTGGTACATACGCATCTAGATGGCGTGCTGTTTAGCCGGATGGTTTACCTGGGGGCGAACCTATTATCCGACAACGTCAGAGTAGTAGATGGCTTGAACGTTTTTCCGGTGCCGGATGGCGATACGGGGACAAACATGAATTTGACTTTCACATCCGGTGTGGATGAGCTGAGACGCAAGGAATCTCCCCGCATCTCGGACAGTGCTGCTGCTCTGGCAAAAGGTCTTTTGATGGGAGCGCGGGGGAACTCCGGTGTCATTTTATCGCAGCTTTTCCGTGGCCTGAGCAAATCAGTCAATGGAAAAGACGAGGTGAACGCCCGTCAATTTGCCGATGCCTTGAAAGCAGGTGTGGACGCTGCGTACCAAGCAGTGATGAAGCCTGTGGAAGGCACGATTTTGACTGTTGCCCGCGAAGCGGCGGAGATGGCTGTGCGTGCAGCGCGCACGTCAGATGATATTGTCTCTGTAATGGAAAAAACGTACGAGCAGGCGCAAGCTACGCTCTTGCGCACGCCAGAAATGCTGCCTGTACTCAAAGAAGTGGGCGTCGTCGATTCAGGCGGACAGGGCCTTCTGTTTATTTATGAAGGGTTCTTGCGCGCCTTGCGCGGCGAGGAATTTGCCGAGCGCGGAGAACAAGCCAAGCCGTCCGTGCGCCCGGAAGAGCTGGACAAGCTGATTTCCGAACAGCACAATGCACAAGTCCATCTGAAAACGGAGGACATCAAGCACGGTTACTGCACGGAATTTATGGTTCATGTCACACATAGCACAGAGCCGAACAAAAAGCCGTTTTCCGAGCTGTTGTTCCGCGGTCATCTGGATACGATGGGCGACTCGCTCCTGGTAGTTTCCGACGACGAAATCGTCAAAGTACATATTCATGCAGAGCATCCGGGCCAAGTGTTGCAATACGCGCAACAGTTCGGAAGCCTGCACCGGATCAAAATCGAAAACATGCGCGAGCAGCATGCGAACATACTCAAAGCGGAAGAGGGCAAAAGCGAGGCGAAGGCGGCAGAGCCAACTGTCCAGCCTGCGAGTGAACAGCTCCCTTACGGATTGATTGCAGTCGCTGCGGGCGAAGGCATCGCCAAAATTTTGCGCAGCATGGGTGTGCATGTCGTGGTCGAGGGCGGCCAGACGATGAACCCGAGCACAGAAGATTTCATGAAAGCTGTCGCAGGACTGTCTGCCCAGCACATCATCATATTGCCAAACAACAGCAACATTATTATGGCGGCACAACAGGCTGCTGCACTCGCAGAGGTTCCGGTTACTGTCGTGCCGACGAAGAGCGTTCCGCAAGGTTTGGCGGCGGCGCTCGCTTTCCACGCAGACGCCGAGCCGTCTGTGAACGCATCCGCGATGGAAAAAGCCATCTCCCAGGTAAAGACGGGAATGGTGACACATGCGGTTCGCGATACGCAAATGGGTGAAGTCACGATCAAGGAAGGCGACTTCATCGGCTTGGAAGAAAAAGAAATCGTCACGGCTGGGCCAGAGCTTTTGGAGTGCGCCAAGACGCTGCTTCTGGGGATGGTGGACGAAGAGACGGAAATCGTCACCGTGTTCCTGGGAGAAGGAGCGACAGAAGAGCATGCCGAAGCGTTGCAGGAAGCTGTGGCAGACGCATACCCGGATGCGGAAGTGGAGATTCAGCCTGGCGGACAGCCGCTGTATCCCTTCATTTTTTCCGTGGAGTAACGAGGAGAGGAGCACGCCAGAATGCCAGTTGTGATTCTTACTGACAGCGCGTCCGACATCGACGCGTCTGTAAGGCAGTCGCTCGGTATCGTGACCGTTCCGTTGAAGGTCATGTTTGGCTCGGAGACGTATTTGGACGGAGTGACGATCTCTTCATCCGAGTTTTTTGAAAAGCTGAAGCAGTCTCATGCTTTGCCGACTACTTCGCAGCCATCGCCGCTTGAGTTTGCCGAGGCGTACAAAGCCATCCGGGAAGAGTACGGAAGCGATGTACAAATCATTGCCATTCTTCTGTCCGGTTCCTTGTCCGGCACGTATCAGTCCGCGATGATCGCGAAGTCCATGCTCGACGAAAACATCGATATTACCGTAATCGATTCGCGCAAAGCGTCGTTCGTGCACGGAATGATTTGCGTGGAAGCGGCCAAGGATGCGAAAGCGGGAAAAGGCAAGGAACAAATCCTCGATGCGATCGACCGCTATCTCGATTCCGTGCAAGTGTACTTTATCGTAGATACGCTGGAGTTTTTGCAAAAAGGCGGCCGGATTGGCCGAGCTTCGGCTGTCATCGGCTCTTTGCTCAATATCAAACCGATTTTGACGCTCGACCCGGCAGGCTACGTGGCTGCTTTTGACAAAGTGCGCGGCACGAAAAAAGCGCTCAACCGCGTGCTGGAAGCCTTGCAAGAGTATGCGCAGGGCCAGCCTGTAAGAGTCGCGATTCTCCACAGCAGTGCCCACGAGCAAGCAAGCGAGCTGTTGGAGCGGGTGAAAAACGAGTTCCAGGTAAGCGAGTCACACCTGGAGCAAATCGGCCCGGTAATCGGCACACATACAGGCCCAGGGCTTCTGGGCGTCGTGATGGTCAAGCAATAAAAAGTCAAAGTGAATCAGATGAGAGAAAGCCTCCCGGTGGATGGGAGGCTTTTTACGCGAGTGAAGCGGCGAGGGCGATGACAGCACACGCTACACTTTCCCATGTGGCGCTTTGACAGCCTGTAGGATACAATGAGAGTGAATCTTGTTGAACCCCTTGTCATTCAGGAGGAGAACCGGTTGAAGTATAAAAGCGTATTTGATATCATCGGCCCCATCATGGTTGGACCATCGAGTTCCCATACAGCTGGCGCAGCCCGGATTGGCCGGGTGGCACGCAAGCTGTTCGGACGTCAGCCACAGCGGGCAGACATTACTTTTTACGGCTCATTCGCGAAAACCTATCAGGGACACGGCTCCGATGTGGCGACCGTTGCAGGGATTCTCGACTTCGATACATCCGATCTGCGCTTGAAAAATTCGCTCCTGCTTGCAGAAAAAGCCGGGATGGAAGTCGCGCTGACTACCTCCGACGTTTTGACGGAGCACCCGAACACGGCGCGGATCAAGCTGTCTGACGATCAGCACCAGGTTGAACTGGTAGGCGTATCGATTGGCGGCGGAAAAATCGAGGTGCTGGAACTGAACGGCTTTTCGTTTCAGCTCGGTTTCGACACGCCGACGTTGCTCGTTTTGCACGAAGACCGCTTCGGCATGATTGCCGCTGTAGCGAAAGTGCTCACGCAGCACCGGATCAATGTCGGATTCATGGAAGTGTCCCGACACGAACGCGGCTCCCGCGCCTTGATGGCGATTGAGACAGACTCGACGGTTTCCGCAGAAGTGCTGGAGGAAATTCGTCAGATTCCCCATATTTTTGATGTTTCCCTGCTCTCGCTCTAGCCAACATCCGAGCCAAAGCACGAATAGCAGGATCAGAGGAGTGAAATCAACCAGATGTTTCGTAATGTAGCTGAACTGGTAGAATTGGCCGAATCGCAAGGGAAACCGATCTCCCAGGTGATGATCGAAGCGGAAATGGAAGTTTCCCAGCGTACAAAAGAGGCGATCATGCAAGACATGTACGCCAATCTCGATGTGATGGAAAAAGCAGTGCGCCGCGGCCTTACGGAAGATATCCGCTCCCATAGCGGACTCACGGGCGGCGATGCGAAAAAACTGCAAGAATATATGAAGAACAAGCCTTTCTTGTCCGGCCCGACTCTGCTCAACGCCGTGTCGATGTCGGTAGCGGTCAACGAGGTGAACGCAGCGATGGGAACGATCGTAGCGACACCGACAGCGGGTGCCTGTGGGATTGTGCCGGGAACACTGTTTGCCGTCTCAGACAAGCTGCAACCAACCCGCGAGCAGATGGTCAACTACTTGTTCACGGCTGGAGCGATCGGCTATTGCATCGCCAACAATGCGTTTATTTCCGGTGCGGCTGGCGGCTGTCAGGCAGAAGTAGGCTCGGCGACCGCGATGGCAGCGGCTGCGATTGTGGAGATGGCAGGCGGCACCCCGGAAGAATCGGCGCAGGCAGTGGCGATTGCCTTGAAAAATATGCTCGGTCTGGTTTGTGACCCCGTAGCCGGACTGGTAGAAGTGCCGTGTGTCAAACGAAATGCGATGGGAGCGGCGATTGCGACAGTCGCAGCGGACATGGCGATGGCGGGAATCAAGAGCGTGATTCCGACAGATGAAGTCATTGATGCGATGTACCGGATCGGCTGCTCCATGCCGACTGCCTTGAAGGAAACCGCGCAGGGCGGATTGGCAGCAACCCAGACAGGCCGTATGATCGAAGCGAAAGTGTTCGGCGTACGGATGGAGAAGTAAAATGGCTGGGGCTTATCAGTCACCCGTCTCCCTTTTGCACGGGGTAGGGGAGGAACGGGCGAAGGCATTTGCGGGACTCGGGATTCACAGCATCGGCGATTTGCTGGAGTATTTCCCTTCCCGCTACGAAGATTACCGCGTGCGCGATTTGACAGAAGTAAAAGATGGAGAGAGGGTCACGCTGGCAGGTACGGTGTACGGCGAACCCTCTGTTCGTTTTTATGGAAAAAGAAAATCGCGCCTCTCTGTCAAGCTGGTGATGGATCGGGTGGTCGTGACGGCTGTCTGGTTCAACCAGACGTTTGTCAAAACGAGACTGTCGCCCGGGAAGGAAATTCTCGTGACGGGCAAATGGGACAAGCACAAGCTCCAGATTACGGTCAGCGAGATGACAGAGGTAGACTCGGAGCGAGCGGCGAAACGAGGCGAGCTGTCTCCGGTCTATCCGCTCGGCGGAGATATGACTACGACGCTGCTGCGTAAATCGATTCAGCAGGCGCTGCGGCAATACGGCAAGGAAATCCCGGAATTTTTGCCGCCAGACATCGTGGAGCGCTATCGGCTGATGCCGCGCGTCGAAGCGTTTCACTCGATCCACTTTCCGGAAAATGCGGAAGTAGGACGTCAGGCGCGCCGCCGGATCATGTTTGAAGAGCTGTTTTTGTTCCAGTTGAAAATACAGACGCTTCGCCGCATCAATCGGCAGCAGTCGGAAGGTGTGGCTCTTTCCATTCCGATGGACGAAGTGCGGCAGTTTGTCAAAGGGCTGCCTTTTCCGCTGACAGACGCGCAAAAGCGGGTTGTCAAAGAAATATTGGACGACATGCTCGCGCCTCACGCGATGAACCGACTGTTGCAAGGTGACGTAGGCTCGGGGAAAACGGTAGTGGCGGCCATCGCGCTGTTCGCTGCCGTGAAAGCTGGCTATCAGGGCGCCTTGATGGTGCCGACCGAGATTCTTGCCGAGCAGCATGTGCAGTCGCTGACGAAGCTGTTGTCAGACTTCGGCATCGAGGTGGCACTGCTGTCGGGATCGTTGACAGCCAAGCGCAGACGCGAAGTCATCGGCTCGCTGCAAATGGGGCTGATCGATGTCGTCGTCGGGACGCATGCGCTCATCCAGGAGGACGTGTTCTTCTCGCGCCTCGGCCTGGTCATTACGGACGAGCAGCACCGCTTCGGCGTAGAGCAGCGGCGCATTTTGCGCAACAAAGGACTGACTCCCGACGTCTTGTTCATGACGGCTACGCCGATTCCCCGGACGTTGGCGATTACGGCGTTTGGCGATATGGACGTTTCGACGATCGACCAGATGCCGGCAGGCCGCAAGCCGATTGAGACAACGTGGAAAAAGCACGACCAGTTTCCGGCCGTCCTGGAGCAGATGCGCGATGAGTTGCGAAAAGGACGCCAGGCGTACGTCATTTGTCCGCTCATTGAAGAGTCGGAAAAGCTCGATGTGCAAAATGCAATCGACGTCCACGCCCAGCTCACCCATGTTTTCCCAGAATTTGGCGTCGGGCTGATGCACGGTCGCTTGCCTGCCAAGGAAAAGGACGCGGTGATGCAAGCTTTTCTCGCAGCGGAGCACGCCGTTCTCGTTTCGACTACGGTCGTCGAGGTCGGAGTCAACGTGCCGAATGCGACGTACATGGTCATTTACGATGCCGAGCGCTTCGGGCTTGCCCAGCTGCACCAGCTGCGCGGTCGGGTCGGTCGCGGTTCGGAGCAATCGTACTGCGTCTTGATCGCCGATCCGAAATCCGAGATCGGCAAAGAGCGGATGCGCGTCATGTGCGAGACGACGGACGGCTTTGAGCTGTCGCAGCGCGATTTGGAATTGCGCGGACCGGGTGACTTTTTCGGCACGAAGCAGAGCGGATTGCCGGAATTTAAAGTCGCGGATTTGCTTGCCGACTACAAAGCGTTGGAAGTCGCCAGACAGGAAACCGCGAGACTCGTGGCCGAGGACGCTTTTTGGCGGGAGCCAGCTCATCAGTGGCTGCGCGATTACTTGCAGCGTGAAGGCGTGCTGGATGGCATCGTCTTTGATTAAAAATGGAAAGCAAGAGTCTTCTTTTGCACGTTTGTGTGCGGGGGAGGCTCTTTTTTTGGTGATAAAACGATTTTTTTCAGGAAAAAAATGTGACGAAATGGCAAGGATAAACGTCTTATCTTCACGGATAAAAATTTACTGGGGAGAGAGGCGAATTTTGTGTTTTTGCGAAATCTTCGGGGAATGAGCATCGCGTTGGGCTTCTCTTTGATCATCATGACGGGTTGCAGCATGGCCGCAGCCTCTTCGGCACAAAAACAAACGGGCACAAATCCAGCAACAGGCGCTTCGTCCGGCAAAGCCGCACCATCGGGCACGACACCGAAGGCAGCGGATGACTGGAAGCAAAAGGAGCGCCCTTACGATTATGCAAGCATGAAAGCAGATGTGGTTATTCAATTAGATGAGGACACGCGGTTGCAGTCGCCGCTGCGCACGGTAGTCGGACCGACTCCGCAGTCGTACACGCTCTTTTTCCGGGAGGAGATGGACCGGGGAAGCGTGGAGACGACGATTCGCAAGCACGCGAAAGAAGAGGCGGCGAGAGAAGGTTTGGGGTTCATTGAACCGACGTTTGCTTTTCAATGGTTGAACAACCGTCAGTTGCAAGTGCTGGTAACTCTTCCTGCTACCGCCGGAAAAGAGCGGGATTGGACGGAATACGTTCTGAGTGCCGGGGGAGCCAAATCGACAAAAGGCACGGTGATTGGTGCAGCGAATGCCTTTCACGCTGTTGTGCTTGCGCCTTCGCAAATTTGGCGAATCTCTGTCGATGGCAAAGTGCGCGAGAAGCTGACTGACTTTTCCGTCATGACCAATATGAAGTTTTTGGACCGCGAGCAACGGTACGTGCTGCAGAGCCGTTTCACGAAATATTGCGAGTGCGACGCCCGGTATCCGATGCTCTATTCGATTTACGATACAAAAACAAAGGAACGGACCCTTTACCCAGTGGAGCTTGCGGACAACTATCGTGGAGCGGGCGATTTCATCGCCGATCGCCGGGGCTTCTTCTATGCACAGCCGGATAAAGGAATCACTGTTCCGCCAAGCGACAGCGCCGTTCGCGTTCAGGTACAAGGGTACGTGCATGGTGCGAGCTTCAGCTACGATCAGAAACAATTGCTGATGGCAGTGGGGAAAGCCGAGCAGAAAAAAGACCTCGATCTCGTTGTGTTTGATCTGGAAAAGGGAACGGAAAAGCGCATTCCTGGAGCGATCAAGGGATGGGTGCCTACGAGCGAGTCCAACGGGGAGATTTTGCCTGTCGCCTTCCAGGACGATGGCCGCTACGCCACGTTCGCGATGAGAAGCGAAGAATCAGGCTTTGAGGAAATACGTCTGCGCTATGAGTGGAAGAGCGGCAAGGTCATCGCATGGACACCGCCTGTTCCGGCCGATTCCTGGTCCGGGTATGTGCAGTCGACGGATGGCGCGTATCAAATGTACTGGAACGCAGGTCTGTTCAAAGGCAACGTGCCGCTGATGGACATGCGCGGCGATGGTCTCTGGCTGCCGGGCACGCACCGTTTTTTGTTTACGGAATGGGAAAAAGCCGCGCAGGAAACCGACTTGAAGCAATCGCTGTACTTGTTTGACGCCGATACAAAAGCACAGTCCGTGCTCGTGTCGGGCCTTCCTGCGGGTCTTTCCATCCTGGGAGCAAGCGCGGATGGCAAATGGTTGTACGTGATGACGGACCGAACGCTTGCTCCTTAAATCGCGATCATCACGATTCGTATTCGTCGGCAAGCATGGACAGGACAAGCAAAGATTCGTACGTATCTCCGGTCTTCAGGCAGTCGCGCAACGTTCCTTCCACGCGAAAGCCTTCGGAAAGGTAGAGCGTGCGGGCGACGTCGTTTGTTTCCTTGACGTCCAGCCAAAGGCGGTGGGCTTTTCGTTCCTGAAAAGCCCATTGCTTGATTTGGCGCAAGATGCTGCGGCCGTAGCCTTGACCTTTGACTGCGATCGTAATGCGTTTCAGCTCAATTGAATCATGCGGATTGGCCAGCCCGGCGATGATGACGTAGCCTACGGGGTGGCCTGTTTCTGCTTTTTCAGCGATCATGTGCAAAACATCGGGATCGTCAAGAGCTTCCCGATGCCGTTCTTCGCTCCAGACGACGAGAAAAGGGGCGTTTTCGGGTGCTTGCTCCACATCGCAAACGAACGGGAGGTCTGTTGGCACGGTAAGGCGCAGGCGGATCGTCACAGTCGGTTTCCCCTTTCTTTGTCAGCATTTGGCTGCCATCAGCAGATTGCCATCCGGGTCTTTGAACGTGAACCAGTGTCCGTGCTGGATCGGGCCGACCAGCTCCACCCCCAACTCTTCCAGGTAACGATAGGAGGCTTCGATGTCCGTCGTGTTGAAGTGAAAGAGCGGAGCATCATCAGGGGTGCGTTTGGGAAAAATTTTGCTGTCCAGCACCAGGTTGGAGCCGTTGTTCATCGGGATGCAATAGAGGTGTCCAAACGAAATCTCGCCGTCTTTCGGCAGTCCCAACAGCTGGCAGTACCAGTCGCGCGCACGCTCAATATCGCTGACGGCGATGAAAATGGCTCCGATCTCGGAGTGCAACGGAGAAGGAGAAGTGGTCATGGGCATGATTCGCTTCCTTTCGGTACGGTATGGGAATCGGGATGCTACATGTAGCGAAGCCACCCTGCATCATCGGGCACGAAATGTCGGATCGCTTCGCGGTATGTCTGTTACTCTTTGGTGGAGAGGGAGGTCATGTTGATGGATATGCTGCAAAAATGGAACGAAGCTCTGGACTACATCGAGGAAAATCTGGCTGGCGAGATTGATGTCAAGCAGGCCGCACGCGTGGCTTGCTGCTCGGAATACCACTTCAAAAGGATGTTCTCCTCTCTGGCTGGCATTCCGCTTTCCGAGTACATCCGGCGCAGGCGCATCACACTGGCTGCTTTCGAGCTGAAAGACGAGCGGGTGAGAGTCATTGATGTCGCCATCAAGTACGGGTACAGCTCGCCGGATTCGTTTGCCCGGGCCTTCGTGCACATGCACGGGGTAACGCCCACCGAAGCGAGAGCCAGCGGCCAGTCGCTGAAAGCTTATCCGCGCATGACCTTCCATCTGTCTATCAAAGGAGGCAGTGTCATGAACTATCGTATAGAAGAGAAAGCGGGATTTCGCATCGTCGGCTTGCAGAAACGGGTTCCGTTGATGTACAACGGGGTGAATCCCGAGATTGCTGCGATGTGGGCCTCGCTGGATGCTGAAAAAATCGAGCAGCTCAAATCTTTGTCCAATGCCGAGCCTGTAGGATTGTTGAGCGCATCCACGAATTTTTCCGAAAAGCGGTTGAATCAGGGCGAGCACGGAGAGCTGGATCATTACATCGGCGTGGCCACGACAAAGGAATGTCCAGAGCACTTCGCGAAGCTCGAAGTGGCGGCCTCTACCTGGGCGGTATTTGAAGCCGTAGGACCTTTTCCCGATACGCTGCAAGACGTCTGGGGCCGCATTTATGCCGAGTGGTTTCTCTCTTCCGGCTACGAGCTGGCGGAAGGTCCCGAACTGCTGTGGAATGCCGACAAGGATACGACTTCGCCGACATTTCGCAGCGAGATTTGGATTCCTGTTGTCAAAAAATAACATCCTCGTATCAGATTCGCACACGCTTGCCGAAACACCTGCTGGCGTGTGCGTTTCTTTTGCAGAAATAATTACCAATGTTTTTTTCGGCGGGTCAGGTATAAAAACGAACATACGTTTGCTATAATAAGAACATAAGTTCTTGTTTAGGGGATGATGGTGATGCCCAATGCGAACAAACGGTGCGTCTTCTTGATCGACATGGAGAGCTTTTACGCCAGTATTGAAAAAGGGGCCAATCCGGCCTTGCGCAATCAGCCGATTGTGGTCGCAGGAGATCCGCAGCGGCGAAGCGGAGTAGTGCTGGCAGCCTGTCCGATTGCGAAGTCGTACGGCGTGATTACGGCAGAAGCACTGTGGCAGGCGCAGCAAAAATGCCGCAAGCTCGTAGTCGTGCGTCCGCGCATGGAGATGTACCTCCAGATTTCCATGCACATTACCGCGATATTCGAATCGTTTACCGACAAGGTGGAGCCGTATTCGGTTGATGAGCAGTTTCTCGATGTGACCGGGAGCCTTCACTTGTTCGGCGACCCGTTGCAGCTGGCAGCGCAGATTCAAAAACGGGTCTGGGCGGATACGGGCATCCGCTGCCGGGTAGGAATCGGGGAGAACAAGGTACTCGCGAAAATGGCCTGTGACAACTTCGCCAAAAAGCGGAAGGACGGCATTTTTTGGCTGAAACGCGAGGAGCTGGAAGAAACGCTCTGGAAGCTTCCGGTAGAGAAAATGTTCGGCGTAGGCTCGCGGATGAAGCGGCATTTTCACCGGATGGGCATTTACCAGATCGGTCAGCTCGCGAAGCTCTCGCCAGATGTGCTTACCCGCCACTGGGGAGTGAACGGCGAAGTGCTGTGGCGTACGGCGCATGGCCTCGACGATTCGCCTGTCTCCCTCGATGTGTACGGCACGCAAAAAGGGATCGGCCATCATATGACGCTGCCGCGCGATTATCATACGGCCAAAGACATCAAGGTCGTGCTGCTGGAGTTGTGCGAAGAAGTATGCAGGCGAGCCCGCAAAAAGGAGCTGATGGGTTCCGTCGTGTCGGTTGGCTGCCGCGGGGCGAACTTGTCGGCAGGAGAAGGCTTTGGCCGACAGATGAAGCTGGCAGAAGCGACGAATGATGCCATGGAGCTGTACGAGGCAGCCTGCCGGTTGTTTGATCGCCACTGGCAGCAGACGCCTGTGCGCAGTATCGGGGTCAACCTGGAGCAGCTGATTTCCGATCATGCCGTGCAGCTGAATTTGTTCACAGACAACCACAAACGCCGTTCGCTCGCCCGGACGATCGACGAGATTCGGACGCGGTTTGGCCCGGATGCGATTTTGCGGGCAGCCTCTGTCACGGAGGCTGGTCAGGCGAAAGAACGCGCGCGCAAGATCGGGGGGCACTACAAGTGACGACTCCGCTGGCAACAGAAGAAGAGTACGAGCTTGTCCGGCAGTACATTTTGTTCGGCATTTTGTTTCAGGCTGTCATGGTCGATTGGAGCCGACTTCAGCTTGTGCCGTTAAAGCTCTCTTACCAGGCCATGATCGATGGGGCTTTTCAGGAGCTGTCGCGCTGGGCTGAGCGGCAGCAGCAGCAAATGCGCCGCCTTTTGCAGCAGCGCGACTGCACAGTAGTCCGCGCCAGGCGCGAGGGGCACGTGTACATGGTGCATTACCAGCAGCGCGGATATGTACGGGAAGCCCGGTACACCATTGAAATGTTGCAGGCAGAGTGTCAGGAGCTGATCGATTGGTGGATGCGAAATCAGCAGCGAGGAGAGAAGAGAGCATGAGAGAAAAGCGCGTATCCAAAAAAGAGAATGTGTTTGTAGCCAGCCGATTTGTCCTCCCGGAACATCGGGAAATGTATTTGCGCGCCAAGGAAGAGGAGCAGAAGTACGTGCCGCCCGAGCTTGACCAGGAGCAGTTGGGAGCGATGAGCGAGCTGATCTGGCAAGGATTTCAGGCGAACAACCTCTTGAAGCTGACATACTTTGACGGACGCGAGCCGCGGCACTTGTCTGCCCACGTCATACATATCGATCAGGCGGCCCGGCGATTGAAGCTCAAGACAGGCGACGGGTTTCACTGGCTTTCTTTTGCGTGTTTGCTGCAAGTAGAGCTGGCTTCGGGTTTTTGAGCGGGAAATGCAGGAAGAACAGGGGCACGAGGATTCAGAAAATGGACAAAAATAGGCCCCTTTTTGCAAAGCAAGTGGCAAAAAACAGCGTGCCGCGCTGAAACGATGTGTGTAAAGAAGCAGTGAGATTCCTGAAACGAAAAGCGGTCAAAAACAACCGTTTTTCGTCTTTTTTTGGCTTAAACGCTTTTTGCCAGAACAGGATGTTTCCCTGTATTGTTAGGATATCATTTGAAGCAGATAACTGCTGGATAGAACAAAGGAGATTTTACATGCTAGCACAAGAAATGGGTGTCATGTTCACCAAGCACGCCGATCAAATTACTTCCAAGCGTTGGGGGGAATTTATTCAGCAATTGGAGGAAAAAGGCTTGTACGTGCTCATCGAGACGGACACGATCGGACGAGTAATGAGCCCTTTGGGCGGATTGATGCCCATGCCCTGCAAGAGCGAGACGCTCCACATTGTGACAGCAGAAGAGCTGGAGCAACGCGGTCTGCCGCTCGGTCACCACATCGTGACGAAACCAAAAGAAAAAGCAACCACTGCCTAAGCGCAATCGAACGGACAAAACCTTTTCAGCCTTGGAAACAAGAGGCAGAAAAGGTTTTTTTGTGTGATTATCAATTGATAATGAAAATCAAAATCAATATAATGAAGAAAAATGTGGCAGGCAATGCGTACCAATCGTTTGACATAGAAGAGGGGCAAAAAGGATGAGGAACATGCATATTCAAGCGGAGTTTTCCGAGTTTACCGAGTACAATCAAGTGATCACGGACCAGCTGGAATGGGCCCGCTCAGAGGAAATCGACGGGATGGAGCGGTTGCACGATCTGCCGCCGCACTATGGGGAAGGGTACCATCGGCATGTGGCGGTGCGCGAGGGACTGAGGCTCGATTACAGCAACATGTATTTGCACCAAACTTTTTCGATGGAGACGAAAATGAAGTACCCTCATCTGGAGCTGGCTTTCAATATCGAGAGCGGAGCGAACTGGACCGTGAATGGCGGGCAGCAGGAGTTTTGCTCACAGACAGGAAGCGCTCAGCTGATTTACATGAACGATCTGACGTGCCATGCCCAGATGCCGAAACATGAGCGAATTTCCCATCTGGAGCTGAGCTTTGACTACAAGCTGTGGAGCCAGCTGCTGGAAGCGATGAACGCGTGCCCCGAGCAGTCGTTTGCGAGGCTGGAAACGACGATCACCCCTGGGATGACGCACATTATCGAGCAGGTGATCAGCAATCCGTATCGGGGAACGATCAAGAAGCTGTTTATAGAAGGCAAGGCCATGGAGCTGTTGGCGCTGTTTCTGCAGGAGGCGGAGCTGGAAAAGGAACAGCGGATTTCGCTGAAGGCAGATGACGTCAAAAGCATCCATGAAGCGAAAAACATCCTGCTAAAGACGCTGGATCATCCGCCAAGCCTGATACATCTGGCGAGAAAAGTCGGGATCAACGACTACAAGCTGAAAATCGGGTTCAAGGAAGTGTTCGGAACGACAGTGTTCGGCTTCGTGCGGCAGCAGCGGCTGGAAAAAGCCAAGCTTTTGCTGGAGAGAGAGCGGGTCAGCGTCAGCGAGGCGGCATTGCTCGTAGGCTACAGCAACTTCAGCCACTTTGCTTCGCTGTTCCGCAAAACGTACGGGGTGAATCCTAGCTTGTACGGCAAGCGGCTGGAAAAACCGTAAAAGCAACAAAACAGTCACAACCGTTTTGTTGACCGCAAGCGGCCACATCCCATTTCATGAAAAACGGCGAGACATTTTTCATCGCAAAAAAGACGTTCAATCGCGAGCGTCTTTTTTTGTTGCGGGCATTTTCTCCCTCTAGGGGCAGTCTCTCTCCGCGAAATGGCGGTAAAGAGGCTGCCCCTCACTCTATGATAAAGAAGGAACAGCAAAAGAGAGAAGCAAACACAGGAGAGGTGAAAAAATGAAAGCAGGCTTGGAGAACGCTGGCCGAGTACAACGGGCTTGGAGAACGAAAGACTTGCTGATGGCCGGGCTTTTGGGAGTGGTTTTTGCCATCGTCATTATCGGGGTCAATTACGTGTATATGCTGGCCACTTCGCTTACGGGTCCGATTTATTCCCGTGTCCTTATCGGTTTTTACATGATGCCGGGCTTTATGGCGCTCTATCTTATCCGCAAACCGGGAGCAGGCGTGCTGGCTGAACTGGTAACGGGTCTGGTAATGATTCCGTTCACCTCCTACGGCTGGATGATGCTGATCGGGCAAGCGATCAACGGATTGTATTGCGAGCTGCCTTATGCCGTTGCACGCTATCGGACGTACAGCGGACGGTTTATGTTGACAGCCGCCGCCGTAACAGGCGCGCTGGCAGTCCTGAGCGAGTACCCGCTGACAGGCTATGCGAACCTGTCATTTGGATCACAGGTCGGCTTGTTCGCGGTGACGGCTGTCAGTTGCGCCTTGGTTGCATGGCTCTCCCGCGCTTTGTGCCATTCGCTGATGCAGGCAGGCTTGCTGACGGACTATCGTGTGAGCCTCGCGAACAAAGCAGGGCGATAGCTGATGGATAACGGTGTTTTGGATGTGCGGAATGTCTGTTTCGGCTACGATGCCGCCGAACAGCCTGTCCTGACTAACGTGACATTCCGTGTACAAACAGGCGAGCTGCTGCTCATCATGGGGGCATCCGGGGCGGGCAAAAGCACGCTCGCCCTCACCTTGAACGGATTAATCCCGCACGCCGTCCAGGGGAGCTATGAGGGCGATGTGCGGATAGCAGGGCGAAGCACGAGCGAGGCAACCGTAGGGGAACTGGCGATGCATGTCGGGATGGTGTTTCAAGACCCGGAAGCGCAACTGGTTGCTTTTACGGTGGAGGATGAGGTCGCTTTCGGTCTGGAAAATCTTTGTCTGGACCGCGAAGAGATGGAGCGGCGCATCACGCAATCGCTGGCAGAAGTAGGACTTTCTGATCAGCGCAAAAAGGCAGTGGAGCACCTGTCCGGCGGTCAAAAGCAGCGGCTCGCGATTGCCTCTGTGCTGGCGATGCAGCCGCAAGTGATCGTGCTGGATGAACCGACAGCGCTGCTCGATCCGGCAGGCCGCGCAGAAGTGTTCGCCGTCATTGAGCGATTGAAGCAAGGCGGGCGGCAGGCGCTCGTTCTCGTGGAGCACCATCTGGACGAATGCATCGGATTGGCCGATCGTGTGCTTGTGCTCGGCAAGACAGGAGAGGTAATCGCCGAAGGGGAACCGCGACGCGTCTTTTCCGAAAGCTATGAGCGGCTCTGCGAAGAGGGCGTCTTTTTGCCGGAGACGGTGCGGCTCAGCAAAGAGTTGGGGCTGTCGCCCGTCGCGCTCTGTGCGGATGAAGTGGCGGAACAGATCGGAAAAAGGCTGGGCAACGGCTTTGCTTTTGGCAGCCTGATCCAAGAGAAAAGCTGGTCGGAGGGCGCTCGTCCCGCTGCGTGCGCTGAGCAAAGGGCAGACGCTGGACGCTCCGCATCGTCCGAAGACGAAGCAGGCGTCCCGCTGCTTGCGATCAGGGAAGGAATGCTGTCCCGCGCCGCTTCGGGCGTGCTGCAAAAATCAGTGGGAGCGCTGACCATCTCCAGTGGCGAGCTGTTGGCCATCGCGGGAGCAAACGGCGCCGGGAAGACGACGTTGGCTTTGCACTTGATGGGGCTGTTGCCCGCCCACAAAGGAGCGCTCTTTTTGTCCGGCAAAGACATGACAGGGCTATCGATGGCCGAACTGGTGCGAAACATCGGGTTTGTTTTTCAAAACCCCGAGCATCAGTTTGTGGCGGAGACAGCAGAAAGGGAGCTTGTCGTCGGCATGCCGGAACGGGATGAAGAGCAAGCCCGTGTGCAGGCCCAGTCTCTGTTGCAGCGGTTTGGTCTTGCCTCTGCTGCCGGGCGCAGTCCGTACCAGTTGAGCCAGGGAGAGAAGCGGCGGCTCAGTGTTGCGACGATGCTGACAGAGGAGCGCAAAGTGTTGATCCTCGATGAGCCGACTTTTGGCCAGGATCAAAAAAATGCCAGAGAGATCATGCAGATGCTGCAAAGCCTGCAACGCGAAGGAGTGGCGATTGTCTTGATCACGCACGCGCTCTGGCTGCTTGCGGAGTATGCCGATCGGGTAGCTGTGCTGGCAAAAGGGAAGCTCGTCTTCCACGGCACGGCAGACCGTTTGTTTTCGCAGCCGGAGCTTTTGAAACAGGCGAGCTTGCGTCTGCCACCAGCAGCAGAAATGGCGCAAAAGCTGTCCGTGTACGATCCGAGCTTGGCCGGGATTGCGACTTACGAAAATGTGCGAGCAGGCTGCCTGCGATTGCTGGGCGAGCGGACGGGGGTGGAGGCGTAAAAGATGAGCGAGAATCAGTGTGTCCCGGGAGCTTCCGCTTCGTATTTGCATCGTCTCAATCCACTGTCCAAGCTGGTAGCGACGCTGCCTGTGACTGTTTTTTTAACGCTGGTGACAAATGTGTGGACGCCCGTCGCCTTTATCGTGGCAAGCGCCTTGCTGACGGTTTGGCTCGGGCGCGTCCAGCTGTTTTCCTACATGAAAAAAATCGTCGTGCTGCTCCCGTTTCTGATCGGTTTTCTCCTCACGTATCCATTCATGATCGACAGCGCAGCCGGGGGCAACCAGCCAGGCTCGCAGGCAGGCGTGTTGCTCGGATTGACTACGGGACTTCGGCTGCTTTCGCTGTATGCAGTCATGCTGTTGTTTGCACTGACGACCGAGACGCCTGATTTCGTGCGGGCGCTGGTGCAAAATTGGCGAGTGAATGACCGGATCGGATACGCCGTGCTGGCGATTTTGCGGTTTGTGCCGGATATGCAGCGGCAGCATCGGACGATTCGCTGGGCGCGTCAAGTGAGAGGTTTGAATGAAAAAGCGAGAAAAAGTCGGTTGTCTTACGGGGAGAGAGTGAGAGGGACGACGCTTCCGCTGTTGGTCACGGCGATCCGGCAGGCAGAGCGAATGGCTTTGTCCATGGATGCGCGCGGGTTTGCAGTCCATCCGCGGCGCACTTACTATCGGGCAAGCGTGTTCCAGCGGGAAGACTGGCAGTTTGTCCTGCTGTTCTGGCTTTTGTCGGGGCTGTTGGTTGCAGGCTTGGCTTTTGCTGGTCTGCTTGGGGAAATCTCGTTTCTCAAAATGTTTGCCTAACGCTTGGTGGTCTAGAAAGCATGGAAAGGGAGGGAAGAGGAATGAGCGAGAAAAAAGGCGTGCTTCGACTGCTGGAGATTGCGGATGAGAAGCGGAGCTTGCTGATCGTTTCGGCCATTTTGTCGTCGTTGAGCGCCATCTGCATGCTTGTGCCTTACGCATCTGTCTATTTTATTTTGCAGGAGCTGCTGCTGCATGCCTCGTCTGTGGCCGATGCAGACGGGGCGTACATGATTCGCTGGGGCGTGATTGCCCTGTTCGGACTGGTGGGAAGCCTCATTCTGATGTACGCGGGAGGGATGGTATCGCACATTGCCGCTTTTCGGATTTTGTACGGCTTGCGTGTGAAGCTGGCTTCCCATATCGGCCGTTTGCCGCTTGGCTGGCTGAGTGGCACGTCGACGGGGGCAGTCAAGAAAACGCTGGAGCAAAACGTGGAAAAAGTCGAGACGTTCATCGCCCACCAATTGCCCGATCTGGTTCAGGTGGTCGTGACGATTGTCGTCATGGTCGGCGTCATGTTTTACTTGAACGTGTGGCTGGCGCTCGCCTGCGTAGTGCCGATCGTGCTGGCTCTTTTGGTGCAGGTGCTGTCGTTTCAAGGGACGCGGACAAAAGAGAACATCAAAAAATATTACGACTCGCTGGAGCGGATGAACGGTTCCGCCGTGCAGTACGTACGCGGCATGCCCGCGATCAAAGTATTTGGGCAAACCGTCCACTCTTTTCGCCAGTTTTACGCGGACATGATTTCGTACCGCGATTATTGTGTCAAGCATACGCGTGATTTTCAAAACGGATATTTGACGTTCAAGGTCATTTTAGGCTCGTTCGTCGCTTTCATCCTCCCTGTGGGGGTTTTTCTGTTGAGCAGCGATCCGCACAGTGTGGCGTTCGCGTCTGTCCTGCTGTTTTTCCTCGTGATGGCGCCGGGGGTGTCCGCCCCGATGTTCAAAATTATGTTTTTGACTTCGACGCTGCGCGACATTGGAGAAGGGGTAGAGCGGATGGATCGGATTTTTGCCGAACAGCCTGTTGCCGAGCCGCTCGCTTCCAAACAGCCGCAGCATTTTGACGTCGCGTTTGACGACGTTTCGTTCGCCTATGCGAGCGCAACCGCAACAGAAGGCACAGAGGGCGCACAGGCACAGCAAGGAAAAGAAGCCCTTTCGCATGTGTCTTTCCTGGCGCGGCACGGGCAGGTGACCGCACTCGTCGGCCCGTCGGGAGCAGGCAAGTCGACGGTAGCCAATCTCATTCCCCGCTTCTGGGATGTGCAGGAAGGCGCCATTCGCATTGGCGACGTGGACATTCGCGATCTGTCCAGCACCGATTTGATGAACACAGTGGCCTTTGTGTTCCAGGAGACGTTTTTGTTCTATGACACGGTGTACAACAACATCGCGGTAGGATTGCCCGATGCTGCGCCCGAAGCGGTCTATGCGGCAGCGAAGGCCGCGCAGTGCCACCAGTTTATTCTAAACCTTCCGCAAGGCTACGATACGCTGATCGGCGAAGGCGGGGTCTATTTGTCAGGGGGAGAGGAGCAGCGCGTGGCCGTGGCGCGGGCGATTTTGAAAAATGCTCCGATTCTCGTCCTCGATGAAGCGACAGCTTTTGCCGATCCCGAGAATGAATACGAAATGCAGCTGGCCTTGGCCGAACTGGTGAAAGGCAAGACCGTGATCGTCATTGCCCATCGCCTGTCCACGATCCGGGAAGCCGACCAGATTCTCGTCATGCAAGGCGGCAAATTGGTCGAGCAGGGAAAACACGAGGCGCTGCTACAGCAAAACGGCTTGTACGCCCGGATGTGGTCGGCGTACACCGATGCGCAAAACTGGCAGATCGGAAAAGAGAGAGGGAGGTTGGCTGCCGATGAGCACGTTAAGCAATATAACAGCCGGTAAACCCCGCGCATTGCTAAAGCCTGTCTTTTACACGACGATTGCGAACCTTGCCAGCATTGTGCCGTTTGTCTTGCTGGTAGAGGCGGCGCGCTTGATTTTTGAACCGTTTGTGCACCCGGACGCACCGCTGAACACAGGGCGTTTATGGTGGATATGCGCATGGCTGATCGCGTCTCTGGTGCTGCTGTTTCTGACGGAAATGCCCGCCTACCGGGCGCAGTTCGGCGGCGCATACAGCGTGGCAGCAGAAGGGCGGGCCAGACTTGCGGAGCATTTGCGCAAGCTGTCGCTCGGTTATTTGAACAAGCGGGACCCCGGCGACTTGGCGAATATGATGATGGGCGATTTTGCGATGGTCGAGCACGGGATATCCCACCTCGTCCCGCAAATGATCGGGGCGCTGATCATGCCGGTCATTGCCATCGTCGGGCTGTCTTTCATCGATTGGCGGATGGCGCTCGCCTTGTTTGCCGCATTTCCTGTCGCGATCATGCTCGTTTTGCTCACGTCTGGCATTCAGCGCAAGCTCGGCGCCCAGCATATGCGGGCCAAAATTGATGCCGCGAACCGCTTGCAGGAATATTTGAACGGCATTCGCGTCATCAAAGCGTACAATTTGACAGGCGAGCGTTTCGTGCGGCTGGAGAAGTCTTTTCGCGAGTTCATGAGGCAGAGCATCCGCATCGAAGGCTTGCTCGGGCCGATCGTGCTGGCGGCCATCGCCTGCATTCGGGCGGGTCTGACGCTCATGGTAATCGCTGGCACGTATTTGCTGGCTGGGGGCAACCTCGATCTGATCACGTTTGTCATGTTTCTTTTGGTAGGAACAAGAATTTTCGATCCGCTGACCACGGCGCTCGTCAATTACGCAGAATTTCGTTATCACGAGCAGGCCGGCGAGCGGATCGTCGATTTGCTGGCTGAACCGACGATGCCGGGCGAGCTGCATCCGCCGGACGAAAACGATGTGACGCTCGATCACGTATCATTCGGATACAACGAAAAGCTGGCGCTCGACAACGTCAGCATGCACATGCCGACAGGATCGTTCACCGCTTTGGTCGGGCCGTCCGGCAGCGGAAAAAGCACCGTGCTCCGCCTGATTGCCAGATTTTACGACCCGACCAGCGGGCAAGTGCTGCTCGGACAACAGCCGCTTGCAAAAATGGACCCGGAAGCGTTGTTGTCCCGCATCTCGATGGTCTTTCAAGATGTGTATCTGTTTCAGGACACGATCGCCAACAACATTCGCTTCGGCAAAAGAGACGCGACACAAAAAGAAATCGAAACGGCAGCCAGACAGGCGTGCTGCCACGAGTTTATCATGCAGCTGCCAAACGGCTACGAGACGATGGTGGGAGAGGGAGGAAGCACGTTGTCCGGCGGGGAGAAGCAGCGCATATCCATCGCCCGGGCCATGCTGAAAAATGCGCCGATCGTCCTTTTGGATGAGGCGACCGCTTCCCTCGATCCGGAAAACGAAGCGCACATTCAGCAAGCGATCGACAGGCTGATTCAAGGCCGGACGGTCATCGCAATTGCCCATCGCTTGAAAACGATCCGCCACGCTGACCAGATTTATGTGCTGGATCAAGGCCGTGTCGTGGAAGCAGGCAAGCACGACGAGCTGATTGCCCGCCACGGACTGTATGCGAAGCTGTGGGGATTGCAGCAGCAAACAAGCGGCTGGCACATTTCCTCGTAACGCGTTGTGACGAAAAACCCCGTCTGGCCGATGCGCCAAGCGGGGTTTTTTCTAGCGGGCAGGCTGATCGCCGATGACGATTTGCACGCGCGTGCCATCCGGGTACTTTTCGAGCTGGTTGGCGATCCACGAACCTGCCCCGCGGTTGTCGGAAGGGGAAATATAAGCGATATCTGCTCCTTTGCCGCCTTCCTTGCACATTGCCATCGGCCATTCGTCGCGATCGTAGCCGCGTTTGGTCGGGATGCCGCGCAAGGAATCTTCGCGGTGCTTGTCCGCCGATTTGCGGTCGATGGTGCAGACAGCAGACTGGCCTTTTTCGATGGCGGAGCGAATGTGCTCTGCCGTCTCGGGATAGCGCTCGCGGGGAAAGGTCAGAACGACATCGGCTTGCACAGACGTGTTTGTGGTCTGGCTGTTCTGTTGCTCGGTTAACAGACTGAACAATCCGATCCCGATCAAAAAAGCGAGGGTGAATAAAATTCGTTTGATTCGCACGTTGCTCTCCTTGGTCCGTTTTTGCGACAATCGCTGGTTCGCCGCATGGGAAAAGGGCAGTTCATCCACGGGCGATAACCGCGGAGATCAACTGCCCTTTGGTTCATTATACCAATCTAGGACAAGCGTGCTAAGAAAAAACTTTTGCGAAACAATCCCGCCGCATGCGTCTCTGCTGTCCGGCTGCCCCCGACCTGGCCTGCTAAGTTCGGCTTTGTTTGGCATCGTCTGTGCCCGGCCCGGGAAACAGGCTTTTCATGCACAGCCAGGCGAGCACAGGCCCGGTTCCAATCGCGAACACCAGCCAGTTTAACGTCGAGGCCGAGACGCTGATCGCGGTGACGAGCAGGAACAGCGAAATGCCGACCAGCCGACCGACATCCAGGGCAAATTCGCGCAGGACGACGTACTCCACCCGGTTTTTCGCGCTCTGTTCATTCGTGCCGATCAAATCAAAAACAGTCGAGATCATCGGCATCGAAAAAAGCGGATAGGCGAGCGAGACGACGATCCCGAAAGCGAGCAGTGTCGTATAGCTGACCTGCCAGAAAAACAGGAGCAAGATGCCGGACATCATGACCGCGCCAGTGAGCATGCCCCATTTGCGGTAGCGCGGGGCGTACCATTTGGCCGCCACATAGTAGCTGAGCAGCCCGACGGCCGAGGTAATCAGCCAGAAATTCCCCAGCGTCATTTCGCTTTTCGTGGCGATGTAGACAAACAGCCCGATGATGAAGCCGAACACGCCTTCGCGCATGCCTTGTGCGGCGAGAGCGGCGGCAGCGAGACGCCACTTAGGTTCCTCGCGCAGACAGCGGAAGGAAAAGCCCCAGGAGTACGTTCCTTCCGACTGGCGCTTTTTCAGAAAAAAGCTGATGATGCCGCCGACGACGAACAGAGCGAGCGAGAGGGCGAAGATCAGTCTGTAGCCATTGTTTCCGGGGAGACGGGAGATCAGCCAGCCTGACAGCCAGGGAGCGAGCATGCCGCCTACGGAAGCCAACAGTCCTGCCCAGCCATTGAAGCGGTCGCGGTTGTCTGGCCCGGTAATTTCAAAGTAAACGACGTTGAACGCAAGCCAAAAAAAGCCGACCGCCATCCCCTGAACCAGCCCGAGCCAGACGGCGTACGACACAGCCTGCGGGCCAGCGAGGAGCACAAGCAAGTAAAAAAGCGCCGACCCGGCCATCCCCGCGCGCAGGATGTTCATTTTGTTGAACTGCTTGACGTACGCGCCAGCGAGCCAAAAGGTCAGGGCGCCAGCCAAATGGGTAGCAAATGTAAACCAGGCGATGGGCGCAAACTGACTTTTCACCTTCCACAAATAAACGTTCACGAACGTACCGGAGAGAGCGCCGGCAGCGATGAACAATCCATTCACCAACAGCAAAAGCCGAGCCTGGTTGTCCAGTTCGCCGGGCTTGGGAGATTTAGGAGCAGCGGAGCCAGGCGCTTTTGAAGAGGTGCTGTTCATCGCCGGAAAAAAGGCAGGAAGGCGGTTCTTCGTTTTTTGCTGCATACGATCACCCCGCTTCAAAAATAAGAGTTGAACATAACGTACCCTTCCTGGCGGGCTTTCAACAGGAATCGGCGAAAGTACCGTTTTTTTCCTTGCGTTTCCGTCATCGGCGAAGTTTTTTTCAGAATAGGAAGGAAAAAGGTGAGCGGCAAACAAATAAGGAGAGGGGAAGGCGAGCAAGAATACGGATCGTACATCCACGAGGAGGAGCATACATGGCGACGACCATTTTCAAAAACGGACGCATCTATACAGGGGATTCGCGGCATTTGTTTGTGGAGGCTCTCGTTGTTCGTGACGGGATCGTCCACGATTTGGGCAGCGATGCGGATATGCTGCTGCAATACGGACGCAGCGATGCGCAAGTGATCGATTTGCAAGGCTGCACGGCAACACCGGGGCTGATCGACAGTCATCTGCACTTGGGCTGGCTGGGGCTGACCTTTTTGCAGCTCGACTTGCGCGAGGCGAAATCGAAGGATGAAATGCTGTACCTCATCCGGCAAAAGGCGAATGAGACAAAAGCGAATGAATGGATACAAGGCTTTGGCTGGGACGAGAATCTGTTTGTCGACGGCGGAGGAATCCCGAGCATCGAGGAGCTTGATGCCGCTGCGCCGCATTGCCCGATCTTTTTGCCGCGCATTTGCGGACATGCGAATCTGGTCAATACAAAAGCGCTGGAGCTTGCCGGATATCATCCTGACATCGAGGTGCCCGCTGGCGGAGTGATCGTGCGCGATTCGCTCACCGGAAAGCCGACAGGGATGCTCCTCGAAACGGCTTCCAATCTGATCACCAAACATATTCCGCGCCCTGATTACGATACATTGAAAAAAAGCTTGCGCAGCTCCATCCGCTACGCGATGCAGCACGGCTTGACCGGAGCGCATACAGAAGACTTGCGCGAACTGAACGGACTGGCGCAGACGTATCGTCTCTACGATGAGCTGATCAACGGGGAAGAGCTTGCGCTGCGCTCCCATCTGCTCGTTTACTACCCGCACATGCATGAACTGCGCGACCTGAACATGACCGCCGGCTATGGAAACAGCCACGTACAGATTGGCGCGGTGAAAATTTTCGCAGACGGGGCTTTGGGGCGCAGAACCGCTTACTTGTCCGCACCGTACGCAGACGATCCGTCGACGAGCGGGTACCCGGTACACGAACAGGAAGAGCTGACCGAGCTTGTCCGGCAGGCGCGTCAGCTCGGCATGCCGATTGCGGTGCATACGATTGGCGACAAGGCCCTGGAAATGGTGCTCGACAGTCTGGATCAGTTTCCGACCGTCGCGTATCGGGACAGATTGATCCATACGCAAATTTTGCGCCCGGATTTGCTGGAGAGACTGAATCAGCCAAGCCGGATTGCCGACATTCAGCCGCGCTTCCTCGCAGGCGACTTCCCGTGGGTGATCGACCGTGTGGGAGAAGAGCGCATCCAGGACTCGTACATTTGGAAGACGATGATGAACAAGGGAATTATTTGCGCGGCAGGATCAGATACGCCAGTGGAACCGATCGATCCGTTGCTGGGCATTCACGCGGCCGTGACGCGCAAGGCTCCGGGCGAAACACACGGCGGCTACCTCCCGGAGGAAAAATTGACGATGGAAGAAGCGCTCCATTTGTTTACACTGGGAGGCGCGCAGGTGACAAACGAGGAGCAAGTAAAAGGAACGCTGTCTCGCGGAAAATATGCGGATATGACGGTTTATTCCAAGGACTTGTTCACGATCGATCCGGATGAATTGCTCACGACGAAAGCCGTCATGACGGTCATTGGCGGAAAAGTTTGCTATAGCAGCTAACGAAAAGCTCAGATGCTCAGGAAGCATCAACGAAAAACCGGCTCTTCGAAAATGCGCTGCACCTCCCGGTTGTACGTAACAACACTTGGGGGCAGGGCACACAAGGAGCCGGTTTTTGTATGGGCAAATTCGCGAACAACGAACAACCTCGTCAGGCTGACAAACGGGTTTGCCGCTTGCTGCGCAGCCATTTGCCCAGATCGATTTCCGCAATCAGCACGCTGGCAAGTACAAGTGCTGCGCCAATATACCCGCGCGTGGTCAAAATCTCGCCAGCGAACAAAAAGGCAAACAGGGCAGCGAATACAGGCTCCAGCGAAAAAATCAGTCCGGTATGAGTCGCAGTCGTATATTTTTGAGCCACCGTCTGGACGACAAAGCCGATGGCACTGCACAAAATACTGAGAGCGAGCACAGCGACCCAGCCTTCTGTCGAATGCGGCAACACAGGCGATTCGAACAAACAGGAAAAAACGAAACCGAGCAAGGCGGTGAAGCCAAGCTGATAAATGCCGAGTTGAATCGTGTCCGAAAAGGAGGCAAATCTGCCTGTCACGGTAATGTGCATGGCGTAACAGAGCGCTCCGGCGATACACAGCAGATCGCCTTGGCTGATCCGCAGTTCGGTGTTGAGCGTCATTAGACCGATGCCGACCATGGCGAGTCCCGCCCCGACAAACACGCGCTTTTCCGGGCGGTGGCGAAACAAAATCGACAGCAGCGGGACGAAAATGACCGTCAGGCTGACCAAAAACCCGGCTTGGGAAGCCGTCGTCGATTTGACCCCGTTTGTAATCGTGGCAAACACGCCAAACAGGAGCGTGCCGAGAATCGAGGCGTGCAGCAATGTTTTACGGCTGGTGCTGCGCAACCGCTTGTGAAAAATCGCTGCCGCCAAAACAAAAGCAATGCCAAAGCGGATGGCGATCAGGTTAAACGTCTCCAAATCTTGCAAGCCCATTTGCATAAACAAATAAGACGATCCCCAAAACAGGGTAACCAGCAGCATTGCCAGATCGGCTTTTACTTGCGGTTTCATTTGTGCCTCCTTGCCCGGTTGACCAGGCGCGACCATGAAGTATTCGTATTGCGCAATACTCAGTATACGAGTAATGTTTGAATAAGAAAAATGAATGTTTATCATGCTTTTCATGAAAAGTTTTAATGCAAAAGGTGGGAGAGCAAGATGAGCCTGAGCAAGTACGAAGTGTTTGTCACCGTGATCGAATCGGGGAGTTTGACCAGGGCGGGCGAAATTCTCGGCTTGACGCAATCCGCGATCAGTCACGCCCTGGCAAGTCTGGAGCGGGAATTTGGGTTTTCCATTTTGACGCGAGGTCGTTCCGGCATCAGTCTGACGAGCAACGGCGAGCGGCTGCTCCCTTATATGCGCGAGATGCTGCGCGCCCAAGAGCGGATGAAGCAAGAAGTTCATGCGATCAACGGCATGGAAGTGGGGACAGTCAGAATCGGGACGTTCACTAGCGTGTCCACCCAATGGCTGCCGGGCATTTTGAAACGGTTTCAGGACCAGTATCCCGCCATCGAAGTCAAGCTGCTGGAAGGCTATTACGACGGGATCGAAAGCTGGATTCAGGCGGGGGAGGTCGACATGGGCTTCGTCTCGTTGCCGACGACTGAGGAATTGGAATCCATCCCGTTGAAAAAGGACCAGCTGTACTTGCTCGTAACGAAGGAGCACCCGCTCTACGAGGAAGAGCGGGTGCACGTCAGCCGTCTGGCGGAAGAAACGTTTATCATGCCAAAAGCAGGCTGCGACAACGATATTCAGAGGCTGCTCGCCATGTATAAGCTACAGCCGCGCGTGAAGTACGAAGTGGGCGACGACCACGCCATTATCGCCATGGTGCAAAACGGCCTGGGAATCAGCATTCTCCCGGAGATGATCCTGTTTCGCCTCCCGCCCAACATCCGCATGATTCCGCTGGAAGGGGAGCATTATCGTTCTCTCGGCGTGGCAGCGACATCGTTTGAGAAGCAGTCGCCCGCAGCGAAGCGCTTTTTGCAGGTCGTAACCGAGTGGGTGCGCGAACAAGGATAAGTTGGCATTACGACGGCAAATCGCGCGTGGCGGGCACCGCCGCTTGTTTTTTTCGCAGAAACGGCAAGTACATGAGCGAAAAAATCGCGAAGGCAACTCCTTCAAGCGAGAGAATGTACCACGGATACGGGCCAAGGAAGTCGATCAGGCTGGGATTTTCAGGTTTGTGCGAGACAAACAAGTAATTGCCCCCTGTCCAGCTGTTCACGGCGAGTGCCGCGACCAACAGCCCGTTCAGCAAGCCCATCGTCTTCCAGACGGAGCGGTAAGTCGGGCGATAGCCTTCGACCCACGTCATGTACAGGCAGGCGAGAACGATCCCTGCGTGAGCGAGAAAAAAATGCCAAAAGCGGAAGTGCGGGAACGGGTAAAACAGTTCTGGCGTAATCAATGCCTGCGCTGCACCGCCAATGCCCGCAAAAAATGTGACTTCAAACAAGCTGTAGCTTCTCGAAAGCAGCATGACGATCGCAAGCAACAAAGTGACGCTGCACAATTGCAACGGTAAAGTGTAGGCAGCCGACCAGCTTCCCGTATAGACATGCCAGAGCTGAAAGCCCACTTCCGTCAGCAGCAGCAGCCCAGCCAGCGAAAAGCGGATCGTCCGCTTGGCAGCAGGTGCTTGCAGGCGGTGACGAAGAAAGTAAAGCAGGAGCGCTGTGCCAAAAGTGGCAAGCAAGGCGATGAGGTGCGACAGCGAAAAGAGTTGAAAAGGCGCACCGGAGATGAAGAGCGAAAAGTAAGGCGAGTTCATGAAAGCCTCCCAGGCGGTGTCTGTTTATCTGTTTATGTAAAAGGAAAAGCTGGGCAAGCCAGTTGCAAGGCGAGTGCAAGCTTTTCCCTTTGTAATTGAAAGAATTCACGAAATTTTAACACAAAGCTGCTTATTCCATATCAATCTTCGGTTATAATCTAAATAGACTAACGTACATCATTGAGAGGAGATATAGTCTTGAACTTGGTGCTCACAGAAAAACAATGCAAATCCTGCCAGGCTCGCTTGACAGAGTACGAAATCGAGAACAATGGTGCCCTCTGCATGGAGTGCTACAAAGAAGAACAAAGCGAGCAAAAGTAGCAGCACGACGCAAGTCAGCATGTTGCCACACGAATAAATAGATGTCTGACAGTCAAGGCCCTCTCCAAGCGGGGGGGTTTTTGAATTTCGGGGGAAACTTCATAAAAAAGGATACCACACATTCGAGCGAATTGGAAAATATGGAAAAAACCATTGGCGCATGGCGTCCAATGGTTTTTGGCGTGGGCGTGCAAGCAAACTAGGCTTCCCAAAGCGAGGCTGATTGTTTGACTGTGATGGCATGTTTAGGGCTGCCAAAGCCACTCAATGTATTGTTGTGGTGGGCGACGATGTCTGATGCCTTGAGGACGGAAGTGTCAGTGGTAGAGTGGCAATCTCCGACGAGAATCACGTCATAGTCGTGAGAGATGGCACTTCTGCTCGTTGTATCGATACAATAGTTCGTCTGGAACCCGGCAATGATCAACTTTTCAATGGCGAGTGACTGCAACTTTTCATGCAAGCCTGTTTCATAAAACGAGTCGGGCGCCATTTTATGAAACACCGGATCGGTTTCTTCCGGCTTGATGGAAGTGGGAATTTCCCACCCTGGCGATCCGAGAGCCAGTTCATCCGTTTCTCCGGTATTATGTTGCACGTAGAGAACAGGAAGCTCGCGAGTTCGCGCCTCGGCGATCAATGTTTGATCCGTTCAACGATTTCCTCGCCTTGGTGACAGTATTCCACGAGCAGGTTTTGCACATCGACAACGAGCAAGGCAGTCTTTTTCATCCGACAGTCATCCTCCCCACATATCATGAATCTCTCCCATTATAATCCAGATGGCAGGACAAGGGGAGAACGAAATCACGCCGAGCGAACTACTTTTCCGGCAGAGGAATGATCAGTTCACTCCGGCGGCTGCCGTCCTTGGCGCTCGCTTCGAACAGGATGAGCATGAGCGTGCTGTTCGGCTCGGCTTTTTTCACCTTGACCGTCTGGGTGAAGTCGCCCCATTCGGGAGCGCCGGAGGAGGTTTGGAAAAAGCCTTGGGTCAACTCATTGTGCCCATCCTCCACGACGTAATTGACGACTGCTTCAAACACTTGCGCCTGCCCTTTGACTTCAAACGTGTCTTCCCCCGTTTTTTTCACGGTGACATTGCGAAAAATATCATTGGCATATACCGTTTCTTTTGTTTCAGGCTGCTCGGCAGGCGGTTTTTCAGCCGGAGTTTGCGGGTTAGAGGGAGCAGGCGTCTCAGGCTGTGCCGGAGTCTCGGGCTGCGTGGTTGCAGGCGGAGCTTCCGGGGCAGGGGGAGAGCTGGTGCAGCCTTGCAACAGGCCGACGGTCAACAAGACAAAAAGAAGTTTTTTCATAAACGTACCCCTCGATTCTGTAGAGATATGGCGAGTCTTGCTCTTAGTATGACGTAAAAAAGCCAAATTGTGTTTCAAACTACTGGTCATACCACTCCGATTCTGTGCTAGAATGGGGAGGTAGCATTAACCACTATTCCTAGAAAGCTGGTCTGATAAGAATGGTACAACAAACATTTCGCACGGAAAAAGACTTTCTTGGTGAAAAAGAAATTCCTGTAGATGCCTATTATGGTGTCCAAACCATGCGGGCAACAGAGAACTTCCCGATTACCGGATACCGTCTTCATTCTTCCCTGATCATCGCAATGGCTATGGTAAAAAAAGCAGCAGCCCTTGCGAATATGGAGGTTTCCCGTCTGAATCCGCGACTGGGCAATGCGATTGTGACTGCCGCGCAGGAGATCATTGAAGGGAAATGGCACGATCAATTTATCGTGGACCCGATCCAGGGTGGTGCGGGAACATCTATTAACATGAACGCCAATGAAGTGATCGCCAACCGCGGTCTTGAGCTTATCGGAGAGAAAAAAGGAGATTACTTCCATCTCAGTCCAAATACACATGTCAACATGTCGCAGTCGACCAACGACGCATTCCCGACTGCGATTCATATCGCGACGCTCGACTTGCTGGAAAAACTGCTCGTAACGATGGAGTCCATGCACGATGCATTTGGCCAGAAAGCAAAAGAGTTTGACGACGTCATCAAAATGGGGCGCACGCACTTGCAAGACGCGGTTCCGATCCGTCTCGGCCAGGAATTTGAAGCGTATCGCCGCGTGCTGGAACGCGACATCAAGCGGATCAAGCAATCTCGCCAGCATTTGTACGAAGTGAACATGGGCGCGACCGCTGTAGGGACAGGCTTGAATGCCGATCCGCGCTACATTACAACCGTTGTCGAGCATTTGGCAACCATCAGCGGCTTCCCGCTCGTAGGGGCGGAGCACCTGGTAGATGCGACGCAAAACACAGACGCGTACACAGAAGTGTCTGCTGCATTGAAAGTTTGCATGATGAACATGTCAAAAATCGCCAACGACTTGCGTCTGATGGCATCCGGACCGCGTGCCGGACTGGGCGAAATCTCGCTGCCAGCACGTCAGCCAGGATCTTCTATCATGCCAGGCAAAGTCAATCCGGTTATGGCCGAGGTGCTCAATCAAGTAGCCTTCCAAGTAATCGGAAACGACCACACCATCTGCTTGGCTTCCGAAGCGGGCCAACTGGAACTGAACGTGATGGAGCCAGTGCTTGTCTTCAACCTGCTGCAATCGATCAGCATCATGGACAACGCGTTCCGCGCGTTCACCCGCTACTGCCTGGAAGGCATCGAAGCAAACCGCGAGCGCATGAAAGAATACGTGGAAAAAAGCGTAGGCGTCATCACGGCGGTCAACCCGCATTTGGGCTATGAAACGGCTGCCCGCATCGCGCGCGAGGCGATCCTCACCGGAAAATCGGTGCGCGAGCTGTGCTTGCAGTACAACGTCCTGACAGAAGAAGAACTCGATCTCATTTTGGACCCGTTCGAGATGACCCACCCGGGCATCGCCGGCGCTTCCCTGTTGGATCGCCAGTAGAAGCAGCAAACGCAAGAAAACTCCCGCCCTTGTGCAAAACGAGGCAGCGGGAGTTTTTTGTTGCCGACAGAAGCAACAGGCTATCGCGCATGCGAGCGGTGCAGCCTGTTGATCTCGTCCAAAGCTTTTTATGGGGAGCTTTGCTGATGTTGCGGCAGTTGGTCGAGACTTTTGAACTCGTAGCCGCGCTTGCGAGCTTCATCAATGATCGAGCCGAGCGCGTCGGCATTGTCCTTGGAGACGGAGTGCAAAAGAATCACCGCTCCCGGATGCAGCTGTCCCATTACGCTGTCGAAGGCGAAGCGGGAACCGCGCTGTACTTTTGTATCCCAGTCCTTGTAGGCAACTGACCAAAAGACGTTGGTGTAGCCGAGTTCTTTGCTGACCGCGAGAGTCCGGTCGCTAAAAATTCCCCGCGGGGGGCGGAGATAGCGCATGGTCGCCTGTCCGGTCACTTGGCTGACGGCTTCTTTGACCCGATTCAGCTCTTCCTTGATCTTTTCGTTCGGTACGGTGGTCATGTCAGGGTGACTCCAGGAGTGATTGCCAATCAGGTGCCCTTCCTTTGTCATCCGTTTCAACAGCTCAGGCTGCTCCTTCACGTAATGTCCGGTCACGAAAAAGATCGCAGGGACCTTTTTCGCCTGAAGCGTGTCAAGAATGGCCGGGGTAAAGCCGTTTTCATATCCGTTGTCAAACGTCAAGTACAGCTCTTTTTTGCTGGTGTCGCCCAAAAAAACCGCGCCGTGCCGATCCACGATTCCTTTAAAGCCTTCCTCGTTAATAGAAGGAAGCTGTCCATTTTTGCTCTTTTTGAAGCCGAAATGGTACGGGTGATCCTGATAGGCGACCGCCGCGGAAAGCGGCAAGGTGAACGCCAACGCAAGCATGAGAATGACACCCGTTCTGAGGAGCCTTGTGCAGTGTGCTTTCATGATGCGATACTCCCTTCTTTGTCCATATCGTCATGACGGTCTCGCAGACGTTTCCATCCAAAGTTTGTCCAGTCCACCTGCAAATATGTAACAGCTGCGAAGCGCATGGCGACATCGATCAGCCAGAGCGAGGTGGCAAGATGTGTAAAAATCTACGCGCACAAAAGGGACAATCAACCATACATGCAAGCGGCAGCCGTCATATAGTATCAATGTCGACGGGAAAGCCGCTGACGAGGCTGTATGAAATCATCCGGTACCAGGAGGTGTAGTCATGGATTGGTTGCGGTATTTGCGTGACGCCGTTGGTGAGGACGAGGACATTGAAGAAATCGAAGTAAAAGTGGAATACGAAGATGGCACGAAGAAAAAATGGATCTTCTCGCGGAATCAAGATCCGGTCTTGGAAGACAACGACGACGAAGATGACGAGGACGAAGATTAATCATTCGATATAGCGAAAAAAGATACGCTCGCCAAGGCGTATCTTTTTTCTTTCGAAATCTGCTATCATGAAACATATTTTAGGAAGCAGGTACAGGCCATGAGCTTTTCAATCAGCCATCAAAAAATCAAAGAATGGTGCGGTCGCCTCTCCTACGAGCGGGGCAAAGCCTTTTATCGCTCGCAAAAGGTGAGCGTCGATACGTTTCAGCCTGAGCCGATGATCGTTCGGGCAACCGTTCAGGCAGGCAAACACGACTACCAGGTACATATGGAAGGGGATGAGGCAGGGATCGTGGCGACGTGCAGCTGTCCTGCGCTGCGTTCCTATGAACAGTATTGCCAGCATATTGCGGCTGTGCTGTTGACTGTGCGTGATCTGCCGCAGGATGAGTTTTCGCCAAAAGGGAACCGCGTGAACACGCCAGCTTCCAGGGAAAGCGCGACGGCAGACCGGGACGATCAATTGACACAGGGCATCCTCGACTTGTTTGGCGGAGCAAGACGGCAGGGGACAAGCATGAGGAAGGTACTGCTTGACGAGCGGGCGGTACTGGAAGCGGAAATCATTTGCAAAATCGTGCCGTACGGCTATCGCAAAGCGGTGATCGGAATCGAGCTGAAGCTGGGGCCAAAACGGCTGTACGTCGTCAAAAACATTCGGGACTTCCTGGCGAAAATGGAAAAAGGGGAGCCGTACGCCTTTTCCGCCCATTTTACTTACGATCCGAAGTGTCATCGCTTTTTGCAGGCGCATGAACCGATCATGGAAGAGCTTGTTCACGTCTATCATCATGAAAAGCTGTACCGCGAGACAGCAGGATACAGCTATCAGGAGGCAAAAGCGGCAGGCTCGGAGCGAACGCTGATTGTCCCGCCTTTTGCCTGGGACAGCTTGTTTGCTCACCTGCTCAAAGCTCCTGGCGTGCGCGTCGTACAGGGCGAGCAGACGTATGAAACGTTTCAGGCGCAAACCGGGAAGGTGCCGTTGCAGTTTGCATTCGATGCGGGTGACAGCGAAGCCGAATACCGTTTGACAGTCGAGGGCTTGTCCGGTTTGACCGTGCTTCGTGAATACGGATGTATTTTGCATGACGGCGTGTGGATGAAGCAGTCAACAGATGCCTGCAACAACCTGCAGCAGTTGAAACAGATGCTGGAAGCGCATCAAAGACAGGACATCGTCGTCCCCAAGGAGCAAATGGAGCCATTCATGACCAAGGTCGTTCCGGGCTTGATGAAGCTTGGCAGCGTCCGCATTGCCCAGCCTGTTGCCGACCGGATCGTGCAGACCCAGTTGAAGGCGAGGCTCTATCTCGACCGGATACGCGATCGGCTGCTGGCCGGACTGGAATTTCAGTACGGCGATATCGTCATCAATCCGCTTGTCACAGACACGAATGGACAGAACAGAGACAACGATCTGATCTTGATGCGCGACGGAGAGAAGGAGCAGCGGATTTTGGAGCTGATGGAGCAGAGTGCCTTCGTCCAGACGGAAGCGGGCTATTTTCTCGATGACGAGGAAGCCGAATACGAATTTTTGCACACGGTCGTGCCCGAGCTGGAAAAATGGTGCAAAGTGTACGCGACCACGGCGGTCAAGCTGAGGCTGGCTTCCATGCACGTTCCGCCAAAGGTCAAGGTAGAGATCAATGAGCGGACGAATTGGCTGGAAGTCCGCTTTGACGTGGAAGGCTTCCCGCCTACTGAAATCAAGCAATTGCTGCTCGCTTTGGAAGAAAAGCGCAAATATTACCGCCTGCCTACAGGGGCGCTCTTGCCTTTGGAGACGAAAGAATTTGAGCGGATCAACCAGCTTGTCGACGAAATCGGAGTGCGCCACGCCAACTGGATCGCCAGCGGCTTTGCGCTGCCGATGCTGCACGGCTTGCGCTTGCTGGACACGCCGCAGGACAAGACGGTGCAGTTCGGGAAAACGTTGCGCAGCTTTCTGGAAAATATGCGCAACCCGGACAACCTCGACTTCCGCGTACCGGACAGGATGGAACCAGTTCTGCGCGACTACCAGAAGTTCGGCTTCCAATGGCTCATGACGCTCGCCCATTACGGTTTTGGCGGCATTTTGGCGGACGATATGGGGCTTGGCAAAACGGTGCAAAGCATCGCGTACATGGTAGCCAAGCTCCCCGACATTCGCAGCCGCAAACAACCGATCCTGATCGTTTCGCCTGCCTCGCTTCTGTACAACTGGCGCAACGAGTTGAACAAGTTCGCTCCGGAGCTTGTAGTCCGCATCGTGGACGGGAGTCGGCAGGAACGGAATACGGCGCGCGAGGAAGCGGAAGCGGTGGATGTGCTGATCACGTCTTACCCGCTTTTGCGCAGGGATTACGCCGAATATGCCGAGCGCACGTTTCACACGCTGTTTTTGGATGAGGCGCAGGCGTTTAAAAACCATACTACCCAGACGGCGCAGGCTGTGAAGAGCATTCAGGCCGGGCAGCGCTTTGCCTTGACCGGAACGCCGATCGAAAACAGGCTGGAGGAACTGTGGTCGATCTACGACGTTGTGTTTCCCGAGCTGTTTCCCCAGCGCAAAGCTTTTCAGGACTTGCCAAGAGAAGTCATCGCCAAGCGGGCCAGACCGTTTTTGCTGCGCAGGCTGAAATCAGAGGTCTTGCAGGAGCTGCCGGAAAAAATCGAAACCTTGCAAGCGACGGCGCTTCTGCCGGAGCAGCAAAAGCTGTACATCGCCTATTTGGCCAAGCTGCAACAAGACGCTGTGAAGCATTTGAACGAACGAACGTTTGACAAAAACCGGATCAAGATTTTGGCGGGCTTGACCAGACTTCGCCAGCTGTGCTGTCATCCAGCCCTGTTTGTTGAAGGCTATGAAGGCAGCTCCGCCAAATTCGAGCAATTGCTTGAGGTGTTGGAAGAATGTCTCGGCGCAGGCAAGCGCGTCCTGCTCTTTTCGCAGTTCACGGAGATGCTCGCCATCATTGGTCGGGAGCTTGGCGATCACGGCATTCCGTTTTTTTACCTGGATGGCAACACGCCAGCCGCCGAACGGATTGAACTGTGCAACCGATTCAACGACGGAGAATGCGACTTGTTCCTCATGTCGTTGAAGGCAGGGGGGACGGGTCTGAATTTGACGGGAGCGGACACGGTCATTATGTACGATCTGTGGTGGAATCCGGCTGTTGAGGAGCAGGCAGCAGACCGGGCGCACCGGATCGGCCAGAAAAGGGTCGTCCAGGTCATCAGACTGGTGGCTCAAGGGACGGTCGAAGAAAAGATGTACGAGTTGCAGCAAAAGAAAAAGCATTTGATCGAGGAAGTCATCGCCCCCGGAGAAGCAGCGATTTCGACGATGAGCGAAGAAGACCTGCGGGAAATTTTGATGATATGACCAAAAAGCGGCCAGTCTGCCAAGTTGCGCAGAACGGGTCGCTTTTTCGTTGGAGGAATTGGCAAACTGCCAAGGATATTTGTCCGTTTCGTCAACCTGTATACACGAATATTTTATGAAGAAGGTGAGCGCTTGAATTAGGAACACGGGGGGAATGGAATGGAACAGTATGTGATCAAACCATGGGACACTAGAGATGGAAGCGAGCCCACTCCTGTCGATTGGGATATGCAAGTACCTCCGGAAGTAGATGCAGTCGCTGAGCTTGTCATAAAGGAATACGATATGACCGTTCACAACAGGACATTGATTACCTCGAAGCCTGACAAAGGCGGTGCCATCTGGCGAATCGAGACGAACAAAGGTCCGCGCAGTTTGAAAGTGCTCCACCGGACGCCAGAGAGAAGCCTCTACAGCGTAGGTTTGCAGGAATACGTAGTCAGGCAGGGAGCAAGGGTGCCAGCGCTGATTCCGGCCAGGGACGGGAAGCTGTTTGTGGAGAAGGGCGGAAAGCTGTGGATTGTCACCGACTGGATTTCCCTTGAACCAGCGGCCAAAGTCGACCTGACAGGGGCGCAGGAGCTGTGCTACGGCTTGGGCGAATTTCATCGGCACACCAAAGGGTACGTGCCGCCAGCAGGGGCCAAAAACTCTTCCCGTCTGTATCGCTGGCCCAACTACTATCAAAAGATCGCCAAAAAAATCGGCTGGATGCGTGAAATGGCCAAAGCGTATCGGGAAACGGCGGCAAGCGGTCCGATCTTGGCGGTCGTCGACAAATACGAACAGCAAGCAATCGCAGCACTGGAGCGGCTGAAAGCATCTTCCTATCCGAAAATGGTGCAAATGGGCGAGCCGCACTGGGGATTGGTTCACCAGGACTACGGCTGGTCCAATGGACAGAACGGACCTGGCGGACTGTGGGTTATCGACCTGGACGGCGTGGCGTACGACTTGCCGTTTCGCGACCTGCGGAAGCTGATTACCAGCACGATGGACGACATGGGTGTCTGGGACGTGACATGGATGAGAGGGATGATCGAAGCGTATCACCGGGCGAACCCGCTCGATCGTGAGTCCTTCGAAATCTTGCTGCTCGATATGTCCGTGCCAAACGAATTTTACAAGCATTTAAAAGAAATGTTTTACGATCCGGTCACCTTCCTGAACACCGAGGCAGAGGGTATTTTGCAGCGGGTTGTGGCAACCGATCAGACAAAAGACCAGGCACTTGCGGAGTTGGCCAAAGACAGCAGTCAATACCAGCCAGGCGATTACACGCAAGTGGTTGTACCGCGTTCACCGGAACGGCAATCGCTTGCGAGTACAGAGAATCAGGCCAACTGGCAGCTTGCTGACCAAATGCAGCTTCCTGCTCAAAGTCACGTTCCAGAGCAAAGTCAAGTTCCAGAGCAAAGTCAAGTGCTTGTGCCTGTCGCGGAAGAAAAAGCGGTACTGGCAGCAGACGCCCGCCGACCAAAAGCGAAGGTCGAGAACAAGCCAGACGAAGTCAAGGCGAAAAAGGCGCTGCGCATTCCTGAGCCTGAGCCGATCCGCGCCGCTACAGTGAAGAAGCCGCAGGAGCCGAAGGAGCGAGAAAAGGCGCGGCCGGAAACGCGCAAAGAGCCGGTCAAGCAAGAAAAAGAACGCACCCCGGTTGCTGTCCAAACAACCACTCCTCCGGCAAGCTGGTTCATCAAGGCCCCGGTTGTTGCACCCGTTGAAAAAGCGGAGCCTGCCAAGAAACAAGGCCCGCGCCTGAAAGCAAAAGTAGCACCCGCAAAGCGTGCAAGGACGGGAGATAAGCCAGTCAAGAAGAAAGCGTCCAGTCAGGGAAGCAAACAAAGCGCAACGAACAAAAAAGCGGTTGCCAAAAAAGCAATTACAAAGCTGCAAGCAAAAAAACCGCTCAACAAGTCTCCCAAAACGAGCGAAAAAGCAAAAGCAGGGAACCAAGTGGTAGCAAAGTCCGGTTCTCCCCGGAAAACTCAGCATGCAGCCGTCACGCATCCATACAAAAAAACGGCAGCTCCAAGCCGGAAATCAGCCAGCAGCCAAGCAAAAAAGCCGCGTTCGGCAAAAGCGCAAAAAACAGGCAGAAACATGCTGTGAGTCGCAATAGGAAAGGAGAATTCGGATGAAGGTAGTCATGATCTGTACGGAAAAGCTGCCCGTTCCTCCGGTGCGGGGCGGTGCGATCCAGACGTATATAGCGGGAATCGCGGACACGCTGGGACAGCACCATGATTTGACCATTCTCGGGACGTCTGACCCGACTCTCGCCATGGACGAAAGGGTGCGGAACGTCCGTTATGCGCGTGTGCACGGACTCGGCGTGTTCGAAATCTACGCGCAGGAAGTGCTCGCGTTTTTGCGGGCGAATGCGTACGATGTCATCCACGTGTTCAATCGGCCGCGGCTCGTGCCGATGATTCGGGAAGTGTGCCCGAATGCGCGAATCGTGTTGAGCATGCACAACGACATGTTTGATGCCGCCAAAATCTCTCCGGAGGACGCGGCGCAAGCCATTGCCAGCACATCAAAAATCATCACGATCAGCGATTATGTCGGCCGCGTCATCGCGTCGCTCTACCCGCAAGCCCAAGGCAAGCTGCGCACGATCTATTCAGGCGTCGATTTGCAGACGTTCGTACCGTGGGAAAGCTCGCAGACCGCGCGAAAAATTCGTCAGGAACTGCGGACTGCGCACAATTTGGGAAGCAAGCAAGTCATTTTGTTCGTCGGCAGGCTCACCCCGAAAAAAGGGGCGGACATTCTGGTGCGGGCGATGAATGAGCTTGGTGCCCATCATGACAATCTGGCGCTGGTGCTCGTAGGCGGTTCGTGGTACAGCGTCGACAAGATCAGCGATTACGTAGCGTATGTACGCGCGCTCGCCGACCGTTTGCCGATTCCGGTCATTACGACTGGATATGTGGCAGCAGAAAACATTCACCACTGGTTTTGGGCGGGAGATATTTTCGTCTGTCCTTCGCAGTGGGAGGAGCCGCTTGCTCGCGTCCATTACGAAGCGATGGCCGCAGGGTTGCCGTTTGTGACGACGAAGCGCGGTGGAAACGCAGAAGTCATCATCGGAGGAAACGGGCTTTTGGTGGAAGAACCGGAGAATCCGCAGTCGTTTGCCACCCAGTTGAAACAGTTGCTCGCCAGTCGTGAGTTGCAGCGCAAAATGGGCAACAGCGGCAGAAAACTGGCAGAGCAACGCTTTACGTGGAATCGGGTGGCCGAGGAAGTGCTGGATGTATGGAGGAGCTTGTCGTTTGAAAACTGACGGGAGACAAATGCCCACTTTCACGAGACGGGATCGGAGAAGTGGGCTATGGCTCGTTTTTTTTCCGCAGAAAAGACAAGCCTACGGTTGCTTATTCAAGCCTTCGAGAGCTTGTCCAAAACAACAAAAGCTGTCGCTGCAAAAAGCAGCTCCCACTCCTGGGGTGTTTTTGCATAAAGAGGACGTCGCATGAGGCAAAGGAGTGGGAGAACGGGGGAAGGCGCGTACCTTACAAAGCTTTTGCCGATCCTTCGATCACTTTCAATACGACGGGTTCAGCCTCGTCTTCTTCGTGCGTGGCAAATGCCTCGGCCGGAGGTGGAGCATCCGGGATGATCGCGGCAATGCGGTTCAGCGGGATGAGAATACAAGTTCCGTGGTTGGCGTCCAGCGCAAGCTCGATGATTCCATCGTCTACTCTCTTTAGTTGTCCGACCCGATAAGGTCGGCTGTCCGGCCCCCAGTCGGAAGTAAGGATCACTTCGATGGTCCGGTTTTGCCGCATGCATTTTTGCAGTTCCTTGCGCAGTCCAGCCACGCTTTCCTGCTCGGGAGTATCCTCTGCTTCTACGTCCACTTTGACAATCGGAGCGGGAATGACCAACGGCTTGGGCGCTTCGAACTGGACGATTGGCGCTTCTACTTGAACGGTCGGGGTGGCGCTGGTGACGGATACATGAGGAGCAGGCGTCGTCACTTTCACCTGGGGTGCGCGCACGTGGAGGCGGACGATTCGGTGTAGCCTGTCTAGCAAGCGGTTGGCAATCCGGCTACCGGGCTGACGGCGCCTGCTGCTCGCGGCTGACTTCGCTCTGGCCTTCTTTTTGGCTGATTTCAAGAGAATACACCTCCTACTGTCTTGCTTTATCCTATTCAGCACAAAAACGGACCGAAATGGACAAATACCCGCAGAGAACGAAAATCAGGCAGGAAAACATCGGTAAATTTAGCGGAAATTTTTAAAATCAAATGGAAAATCGTGTATACTATTCAGGTAATCTCAAAAAGAGAGATGGAGGATTTACCATGAATCAAATGCCAATGACCCCAATGGGAGTGGGGAAATTATTGGACAAAAGCTTTAACGTTTACCGTCAGCACTTCGGAGCGTTCTTTCTCCTGGCTCTTATTTGGTTTGGCCCTTTTCTGCTGGTGCAACAGTTGCTCCTGATCGATGTCAGCAGCATTCCGCTGCTCATGCAGGATACGGAAGGGCTGGAATTTTGGGAAGCAATGGGTGAAAAGTTTGGTGGTCAGGAAGATTTGCTCACCCAAAACGTAGCCATGATGCTTCTGTATGCGTTTGTCGTTGCGCCGTTGATGATGGTTGTTGCCTATCCGCAATTGATCGCGGGTGCCACGTTCATGACGAAGTCTGCGTTGGAGGAACAGCCTGTTGATTTGAAGGCGGGATTGAAGCAAGCATTGGGCAGATTTTGGCCGCTTGTGGGGAGCACGATTGTTTACGGCTTGCTGGCGGTCGCCTTGACGATCGGTTTTCTGCTCGTCTTTATGCTCATCGGCTTCTTGCTGGTGCTGGCTACCGGAAATTCGATCGAAACGTTCTTCGATTCCGACAGCACGTTGAGTCCGTTTATTTTTATCGTTGTCTTTTTGTTCGGCTACATCTTGTTTTTGGCCGGAATCGTTCTCGTCCCGGGTTATTTCCTGCTCAGATGGAGCTTTTACCTGCCGCTCGTCCTGTTTGAAAGAAACGGCATCGGGATCGACAAAAGCTGGAATTTGACAAAAGGAAATTTTTGGCGATTGTTTGCGATCTACCTCGTGCTCAGCATTCTGTATTCGATCTTTTCCGGCGGCATCCAGGTGGCTGTCATGGGCATTATGGGAACGTCTGTCATCTCCCAAATCATCATGGTCGTGCTCAGTTGCCTGCTGATGCCGTGGATGGCGATTGTTTATGCGCTCGCCTACTTCGATTTGCGCGTCCGCAAAGACGGCACGGACCTGGAAGCCCTCATGAGCAAACAACTGGATCAAGATATCGACCGCCTTTTGGCAAAAGATTCAGGAGCTACCCATGAGTAACGCAAACCCTTGGACAGCGGACAAGGAGCATTTGCAGGAAATTTTGCAAAGGGACGAATTTCACGCTCTTCAGGACAACGGGCCAAGCCTCTGGGAGAGAGTGATCGATTTTTTGATCGACTTGATTTCCAAACTTTTTTCGTGGTCAGAAGTTCCGGCGGGGGCTGCCACGACGGCATCCACCGTTGTCCTGATCGTCGGAGCATGCTTGCTGATCGCGGTCATTTTTTGGCTGTTCCGCAGAATGGTATGGGAACAAAAGCGGCAGTCGCCCCTGTTCGTTCACGGTGAAAAAATTCGCACGCACGCCGATTACTTGCGGGAAGCAAAAGAATGCGCTGCCCGCGGTGATTGGCGTGCAGGGGAGCGCTCGCTGTTTTTGGCGCTGCTTGTCTACATGCAAAAGCAGTCGTGGATTCGGATCGAGCAATGGAAGACGAACTGGGAATACGCAGCGGAAATCGAACTCAACCAGCCGCAGGCAGAAGGGCAGTTTCGCCGTTTTGCGCGCGCCTTCGAGCAGGCTTGGTACGGGCAAGTAGAAGTAGATCAATCCGGCTATGCAGAGCGGATTCGCGAGCTGGAGCAGATTTTTGGCAAGGAGGGACAGCATGAATAGCCTGAGAACGTATCGGATCGGCATCATCGTGGCGATCGTGCTGCTCATCGTCGTCGGCTGGTTTGTGGTCAAGCCGGCAGCGACCCACTTGCCGCCTTACCTGGCGTCTTCCGCTCAGCCGGACGGAATCAAGGCTGTACTGCTTTTGCTGGAAGAGAAAGGCGGACGGGTCAAGGAATGGCGTCAGCCCACTCACATGCTGCCGACAGCGTCTGGACAGGCGCTTCTGGTCGTGGAGCCGCAAAGCTTGACGGACAAGGAACAGGAGTCCTGGCTTGATTGGGTCGAGAACGGAAACGACCTGCTTCTGTTTTCCGAGCATCCAATCGATTGGGAAGATTTGCCCTTTGAGCCGAAATTCAGCGAAGGTGCAAGCAAAGAACGCAATATTCAAGGCCAGGGACTGCCAGAAGGACAGAGCGGAAAAGCCAGGACGCTTGTCAGATGGCAGGAAGCAGATGGGCTGGAGCCGCTGTTTTATGACGAGCAAGGGATTCTTGCAGGCAGAGTCGAGCTGGGGGCTGGAAGCGTCTCGTATTTTCTCGTCCCGGATTGGTTGACGAATCGCAAAATAAACGAATTGTCCCATTTTGAGGCGGTATGGCCGCATTTGCAAGAAAACTGGTCGGTGATCTGGGTGGACGAATATCACCACGGGTTGCAGGAGACGCCGGGTTTGCTGGCGATTTATCCCGGCTGGCTGGTCGCGACCATCATTCAGCTGTCGCTTGTGTTGCTGTTGTTCGTCTGGTGGAAAGGGAAACGGTTTGGCCCTGTCTACACTTTGCGCGAATGGACGGTGCGACGCGGGGACGAAACGCTTCTCGCCGTGGCGAGCTGGTATGAGCGGCGAAGCCTTGCGCGTGATGCGCTCGCGCACAGGGAGGCGTACTTGCGCCAGTTGCTGCACGACCGCTGGGGGATTCACCAAAAAGCGGACCGCGCACAAATTTTGCACAGTGCCAAGCAGCGGTGGAGCGAACCGCGCGTCCAGAAGCTCGCTGATGTGCTGGAGCGTCTGGAACGAGTGCGCAGCCAGGAGAAATACTCGGCGAAGCAGCTTTTGGCAGACAGTCTTTTGCTGGATGAAATGATTACGGAATTAATGAAGGAGTGACGTATACATCGTGGAGCCATTGTTGCAACAGATGGAAAAAGAATTGGTTGGACAACGCCAAAACATCCGGCTGCTCGTGACCGCCTTGCTCGCTGGCGGCCATGTTTTGCTGGAAGGAGTGCCGGGAATCGGAAAGACGAAAATGGTTCGTGCTTTGTCGGGACTGATCGGCGGGGAGAGCAGACGAATCCAGTTTACGCCGGACATGATGCCTTCTGACATCATCGGCCATGTCGTATTCAACATGCAGGACAATCGCTTCGAGACGATCAAAGGCCCTGTCTTTGCCAATTTGCTCCTGGCAGACGAGATTAACCGCACGCCGCCGAAAACCCAGGCAGCTTTGCTGGAAGCGATGGAAGAAGGACAAGTGACGATTCACGGCGTCACGTACCCTTTGCCCGATCCGTTTTTCGTCGTCGCGACACAAAACCCGGTGGAGTACGAAGGAACTTACGTGCTGCCAGAGGCGCAGCTCGACCGCTTTTTGTTCAAGCTGACGATGCAGTATCCGTCGCACGAAAGCGAGAAGCAAATCCTGATTCAACACGCGCCGTTTACGCGAAAGCAAGAAGAAAAACAAGCGCCAGTCTACAGTCTGGACGATATTTTGGCACAGCGCCGCAAGTTGCAAGACGTTGTGGTCGACGATTCGATTTTCGAGTACATTACCACCTTGATTCGCAAGACGCGAGAAACGAAGCGGCTGCTGCTCGGAGCCAGCTCGCGCGCGGGGATTGCCGTTTTGATGGCCAGCAAGGCTTGGGCGCTTCTGGACGGCAGAGAGTATGTGACGCCGGATGATGTGAAGATGGTTGCCCGGCCTGCCTTGAGGCACCGTCTCATCCTGTCACCCCAGGTAGAATTGGAGGGGGGTACCAGTGACCACATCATCGAAGAAACGTTGGCCGCTATCCCGGTTCCTCGCTGATTTGTTGGCAGACCGCTTCGTTTTGCCGACGAAGCGGCTGCTCGTGCTGTTGCTGCTCGGCGCGCCGATTGCTATCGTCGGCTTTGTGCTTCAGGCGGGCTTTACGGCATTTTGGCTGTACAACGCCTTGATCTTGCTGGCGAGCCTGTTTGATTGGCTGACGCTGCCCAAGCGCAAGGACCTGGAGATTCGCCGCGTGCTTCCTGAGCAAAGCGATATGGGACAGTCGTTCATGGTCGAGGTGGAGCTGGCAAACAAAAGCGGTCAGTCCGTGTCTTTTGTTCTCCAGGATGACCTGCCGCTGTCTTTTGCGGAAACAGGGCCGATCCATGGCATCATGAAAAGCGGCGAATCGCGTATCAGCTACCAGACGCGTGGCACGGAGCGGGGGCGTTATGATTTTCGCTGGCTGTACTTGCGCTGGAGCGGAAAGATCGGGTTGTGGCATCGGCAAAGCCGTTTTGCTGCTCCCCAGGCGATCAAAATTTACCCGGACTTGTCACAAGTTCGCGGCTATTTGAACTCGTTGCAGGAAAGCTTGATTGTCGACGGCAAAAAAATTGTGCGGCGGGCGAGGGCGGGCTCTGAATTTCATGCGATCCGCGAATACGTGCCGGACGATGATCCGCGCACGATCAACTGGTCGGCGTCTGCGCGCTCCAGGCGTCTGATGACGAACCAGTATCGGCCGGAGCACGGGAAAGTCATTACGATTCTCGTCGACTGTGGCAGGCTGATGGGAGTGGAGCTGAACAACCAGAGCAGGCTTGACCAGTCGCTGGAAGCGGCAATCACGCTCGCCGCTGTCGCACTGCGTCAGGGAGATCAGGTAGCGTTTCTGGCTTACTCGCATGAGATCAAGAAGTACATACCGCCAGGGCGAGGCATGGGGCATTTGCACACGATTTTGGAAGCGAGCTACGACTTGTCCCACGATTTTGTCGAGGCAGACCCGGCCAAGGCGCTGGAGTTTATGCATCGCCAGCAAAAGCGGCGCAGCTTGATGGTGCTTTTTTCCGACATGGAAAATTACCTGGTGGAAGATTTGCTCGTCGGCTATTTGTGGAAAATGCGCCGATCGCACTTGTTTTTGCTGCTCTCGCAAGCCGATCCGGTGCTGCACGAGTGGAGTCGCGTCCCGGTGGAAAACAGCCGATTGGCGTACGTCAAGGCAGTCGCACAGCGTTTTCAGCTCGACCGCAAAGCTTTTCAACAAAAAATGACCGGCGCGGGCATCCAGGTACTCGATGTTCCGGCCGATCAGTTGACGCTCGCGGTGATCAATGCTTATTTGGATATAAAAGCGCGCGAGGCATTGTGAGCCTGGCGTCTTCGCCCGAAAAAGTACCAGAGGGCGAGCAACAGCATGGTGGCAGCCGCGACGAGGTATTTGACCTCCAGGGACAGCGAGGAAGGTGTGATATAGCCTTCAATGATCCCCGCCACAAACAGCAGCGGCAAAGTGGCGAGCAACAGCTGGGCTGATTCCTTGGCTGCCTCCAAAAACTGATGTTTGCGGTCGTAGCGGCCTGGCACAAGCAGACGATAACCCATGTGCAAGCCTGCTCCTCCGGCGATGAAGATCGCAGTCAGCTCGATGACGCCGTGCGGCAAGATGTACGCCCAGAAAGCGTAGCTGCTGTCGGCTTGAAAATAGACGGCAGCCAATGCTCCGACCAACAGTCCGTTGAACAGCAGCAAATAGATCGGAACGAGTCCGAACGTAATCCCGCTCACAAAAGCGAGAATGGCGACTTTCATGTTATTGGTCATGATCATCGTAGAAATAACGGGACTGTTGATGGCGTCGTGCCCCTCGCCGAGTCTGGACGGATCGATCTGCTCGGCCATTCCCTGCGGCAGCACGTAGTACAGGTTGAGCGGATCAGCCAGCACCGCGACGAATCCCGATACGCCGCCGATCACAAAAAGCAGGGCGGCCATCCCGATGAAGCTGATCCGATTGTGCATCAGCGCAATCAGATGGACGCCGAAAAAATGTCTGAGCTGCTGCCAGCTCCCGGACTGCTGCTTGTACGTCAAGTTGTGGGCGCGGGAGACGAGCTGATTGAGGTAAAGCGTGATTTCGTCTGCTGGATGATACGAGCGAACCAGCGCCAGATGAGCGGAAGCTTTTTTGTACAAATGGGTCAGACGATCTATGTCTGCGGCTGTGATGTGCCGTTGCTTGCGGGTGAATCGTTCGACCAGTTGTTCCAGTTCGGCCCAAGCTGCTTTATGCTTGTGCCAAAACGAGGTAATATCCATGGATATGGCCTCCTTATCTAGTAAAATGAGAGGGAGAAGCGAACCGGCATGAATGAAAATCCATCCATGAACCAGGCGAGCCGAGAAGCGTCTGTTGTCACACCTGAGCATGTCATGCTGCGATTCCAGACAGCGGGATTGGGCAGTCGTGCCGCCGCTCAGCTCATCGACACCGTCATTTTGTTCCTGGTTAATCTTACTGTATTTATTGTGATCGGTATAGTCATTTTTGGGAGGAAAGATAATTTTTTCCTGGATGCGGACAACTATGCATTCGCGATCGGGCTCTTCCTGATTTTTGTCCTCAACTTCGGCTATTTCTTGTTTCTGGAGGCGCTCTGGTCGGGACAAACCGTGGGGAAAAGATGGATGGGGATTCGCGTCATCCGCGACAACGGCCAGCCAGCGACGTTTTTGTCTTCGACGATTCGCAATCTGTTCCGCATCATTGACGGCCTCCCATCCGGCTATTTTCTCGGGGCACTGGTCTCGTTTTTTCATCCGCGAGACAAGCGCATCGGCGATCTGGTCGCAGGTACGATCGTCGTGGTAGAGGGTGGCGGACGCACTGGCCTTTTCCAAAAAAACAAGCGCAAAAAAGCGGAGAGCCTGGCGTCGTTCCAAGAGCCGCTACTTCTGACCGAAAGCCAAAAGCAGTCGTTCACACGGGAGGACTGGGTGCTCCTTTCTACCTTTATGACGAGACAAGCGACGCTGTCAGAAGACAAGAAGCTGGAGCTGGGAAGACAGCTCGCAAGCATGCTGCAAAAGAAGCTGGACTACAAGGAAGAGCACGCCGTTTCCGGGGAGCCGCTCCTGTTTTTGCAGCAGCTGTACCGTACGCTGGAAAGAGAGTGGACTCTGGGAAAATAGCGATAACCAGGCGGGCCCACGCACTTTGATGAATACGTGGAGAGACTTGCAACCGAAAAGAGCAGATATCGTCGCAACGAATCGCGATGGTATCTGCTTTTTTTGACCAAAAATTCCACTTTTTTCGCAAACGGTTTGTCGAAAAATAATCTATGTTATAATAAAACCTCATTCTATGTCACAGAAAGGAGGAGGGGGCCGATGAACGACAAATACATGGGAACTTCATCGACTTCGTCAACTACGTTGCCACTCCCGGCGAACGGGAAGCAGGCGGGAAGACGCAAACGAGGCAGCCTGCTGCAGGCATTGTTTCCCTCCAGAACAGAAGGCAAGCGACCACTGCTGCCAATCGCACTCGCTGTACTGGTTTGGGTAGGACTTGCTTATGCAGGTTACGCCTTTGCTGCCCATACGCTGGACAAGCAGCAGCAATTTGTGAACCTGCGGATCAATCAGATACAAGAAGAGAACCAGAAGCAGATGCAAGCTTTGGGAGAGCAGCTGGTGACGGTGCAGGACGAGATGAAAGCGGTGCAGGCTGGTCTTGGCAATCTGGAGGAAGACCTGCAATTGACAGGTGAAACAATCGGCGGAACGAACAAAACAAAAGAAGCCTTGCAGGATCGGATTGACCAGCTGAACAAGCAACTGGTTGATTTGAAGGCGTCGCTGAAAAAACTGGAGGATGCCGCTCGTGCTTGGTAAAGTCAACCGCTTTTTCCTGTTCCTGCTGGCACCAGCTCTCGGCTTCCTCGTTGCCTTTTCCACGATCCAGCCTGCGGAAACGTTGCAGGCAGAAGGTTTGGCGCTCTCGGCACACGAATCGAAAAAGCTGGCGGATGACTTGGGGCAGCAATTGGATGACACGAAGACAAAGCTGCGCAACGTCGAGATTGTCGTGGAAGATATTCGCGATCGCGCCAAGGCGGAGCAAAAAGATTACGAAGAGCAAAACAAGCACATCAACAACTTGCTTGTGACGAGCAGATCGCAGACACAAAAGTCGGCGGATGTGCTGGACACGATTTTGTCGAACATGCTCGGCAATCCAATCGGGCAGTCTTTCGGGAAAAAGTCGACCGTCAAAGTATATTCGCTGCAAGAAGCGGGCTATCGCGGATATATGGCGAAAGTTCGCCTCCAGGACCCGAGCGCCTTGAAGATGGTCCTGGCGAACAACTCGGTCAAAAGCAAAGGCGAGACGACAAGCCATGCCGGCAAGCGCACGGGAGCTGTTCTGGCGATCAATGCCGGAGGCTTCATGAGCGACAGCAAAGGCTATCTCCAGCCGCTCGGCATTACCGTTGTTGACGGCAAGATTCGCACGTTTTCCAACAATTCGAATCTGAGCTTCGTCGGCTTCAACAACAAAGGCCACCTGGTGGGAGCGAACATCAAGACCCAGGCGCAAATTACCCAGCAGGGCATTTTGCAAGGGGCGAGCTTCTTGCCAAGGCTGCTCCAGGACGGAAAACGCTTGCCGATTCCCCGCGCCTGGGCGAACGCTCGCCAGCCGCGCACGCTCATCGGTCACTTCGATAACGGCGACTTGCTCGTCATCGTGATCGACGGCAGAAGAGAAGGCTGGAGCAATGGGGTTACGCTCGAAGAAGCACAGCGCAAATTGCAAGAATTTCACGTTGTCGATGCATACAATCTCGATGGCGGCGGTTCCAGCGCGTTTTATTACAACGGCAAACTGTTGAACAAGCCTTCTGGCGGGAAGGAACGGCCTGTTGTCAGCAATCTGGTGATCATGCCGTAAATCAAAAAACGATTGGAATGATGCACACTCTTCCGACGAGGCACAGCACTCGCGTTCGGGAGAGTGTTTTTTTCTTGGCAAGAGAGCGGACGGGTTGACCGGAAAAAATGCTGAAAATTATAATAATAGCAAAAGGAAGCAATAACCAGGGGGGATCGTATGAAAAAAAGGACAGTGCTAGCCCTCTCGTTCGTTGTCGTTTGTTCGCTTGCGCAGTTTGCCATTGCCAAAGTTCCCGGCGTTCCGGAAGGCGTAGATGGCGCCACAAAAGGAATCGTAGCGGTCTCCCACCCTGCGGCCGCACAGGTTGGCCGCGACATTTTGGCCAAGGGCGGAAATGCCATCGATGCCGCTGCCGGAATCCAGCTGGCGCTCAATGTGGCAGAGCCGTACATGTCAGGAATCGGCGGCGGTGGTTTTATGCTGATTTACTTGAAGGATCAGAATAAAATTACGATCATCGACAGCCGCGAAGTCGCTCCGGCCAAGGTGACCGCTGACATGTTTCTGCAAGCGGACGGAAAGCCGATCCCGTTTGAACAGCGGCACACTAGCGGCAAGGCAGTCGGTGTGCCCGGGACTTTGCTTGGCGTGGCAGAAGCGCTGGACGATTACGGTACGTGGGATTTGCCGCAAGTGCTTGCACCTGCCATCGAGCTGGCGGAAAAAGGCGTGCGCGTCAACTGGGTGACGGCAGACTACATCGCCAAGTCGCGCGACAAGCTCGAAAAGTATGCGACTGCGGCGAAGGTGTTCCTTCCACAAGGACAACCGCTTGCGGAAGGGCAAATTCTCGTGCAGCCCGATCTGGCAAAAACGTTGAAACTGATTCGCGACAAAGGACCGGACGCCCTGTACGCAGGGGAAATTGGGCAAGCGCTTGTCCAAGAAGTGCAGCGCACAGGCGGCACGATGACGATGGATGACCTCAAGGCTTACCAGGTCAAGGAACGGGAGCCGATCCGCGGCATGTTTCGCGGCTATGAGGTGATCTCCATGGCTCCGCCCAGCTCGGGTGGCTTGACCATGATCCAGATTTTGAAGCTGATGGAAGGGTACAACAACCAGCAGGACGGCTTCGGGTCCGTGACCTATTTGCATCATCTGATAGAAGCGAACCATCTCGCATACGCTGACCGGGCGGCGTACATGGCAGACGAGGATGTGTATCCCGTGCCCAAGCAGGGACTGCTCCACGACGATTACATAAAAGAACGGCGCAAGCTGATTGGAGAAGAAAAAGCCAATTCGCAAGTAACGGCTGGCGATCCGTGGCGGTTCGATCCTGGTCGCAAGCCTGAGGTTGCCTTCAAGCTGATCGACAATTCGCCAGTCAAGCAGACGACTCATTTTTCCGTTATGGACAAATGGGGCAATCTCGTCTCGTACACGACAACGATTGAGGACGTCTTTGGCAGCGGTGTGATGGTGCCAGGCTACGGCTTTATGCTCAACAATGAGCTGACCGACTTTGACGCGGTACCTGGAGGTGTCAATCAGGTGGAGCCTGGCAAGCGCCCGCGCTCCAGCATGACACCGACGATCGTGCTGAAAGACGGGAAGCCGTTCCTCGCTATCGGTTCGCCAGGCGGATCGACGATTATCGCTTCCGTGTCACAGACGATTCTGAATGTGATTGACCACGGCATGAGTATTGAGGAGGCAATCCGTGCGCCACGCCTTTTTTCCAGCGAATATCCGCATGTCTCCTGGGAAGCGGGGATTGACCAGGATGTCATTTTGCAGTTGATGGCAAAAGGTCATGTTTTCGCCGAGGAGCCGACGGATATCGGCAATGTGCAGGCGATCGTCTACGATTTTGAGACAGGCAAAATGTACGGGGGAGCGGACAATACGCGAGAAGGGACTGTGCTGGGCGTCGACGCCATCGCCTATACAGCCGCTGAACCGCCGGAAGTTTCGTATGAAGCGGGAGGGCCGTTTGCCATCTCGGTAAATGGGCAGACGTACCCTTTTTTGGCCGAGCAAAAGCTGGTCGCAAAAGGCATCGCGTATGTGCAAGCGGACAAATTGCTGCTCGGTTTGGGCGCGGGCTCAGAAGACTTCCGTTCAGACGCCCTCACCGTAAACGGCACGGAGTATCTCCCGGTCAAAAAAGTCGCGGAAAAGCTCGGATATGCCGTTAGCTGGGATGAGCGCGCGCGAGTGATCGCCTTGAACAAATAAATTCGCATGAGCGAAAGGTGGAAGCGACATTGAAAAAAGTATTGGTACTCGGGGGAACCCGCTTTTTTGGCAAGCGTCTTGTGCATCTGCTGATTGAATCGGGAGCAGATGTGACTGTGGCGACGAGAGGCTTGACCGAGGTAGACTTGCCGCCGCAGGTGAAGCGGCTTGTAGTTGACCGCGACGATAAAGCTTCGCTGGCAATCGCGGGGGAAGAGCAGTGGGATATCGTGTACGACAACATTTGTTATTCCTACCAAAATGCGCTGGACGCATGTGAAGTTTTTCGCGGCAAGGTCGGCAAATACGTGTTGACCTCTACCTTGTCCGTCTATGATTATGCGGAGCAGGCGCTGAAAGAGGAGGAGTTTGATCCGTATACGTATCCGCTGCGCCCGGGAACTCGCGAGGGCGTCAGCTATCAGGAAGGCAAGCGCCAGGCCGAAGCGGTATTTTTCCAGACGGATGCCTTTCCTGTTGTCGCCGTGCGTTTTCCGATCGTGCTTGCGGAAGAGGACTACACGCGCCGACTGCATTTTCACGTTGAACATGTCCACGAGGAACAGCCGATCGGGCTGGAAAATCCGCAAGCGACCATGTGCTTTATTCACGCTGGCGAAGCCGCGAGATTTTTGCAATGGGCGGGAACGGGCTCTGTGACAGGGCCAGTCAATGCCAACTCGCACGGCACGGTGACGTTGCAAGCTTTGCTCGACAACATTGCGCAAGCCGTGGGGAAACCGGCGCGCATTCAGCCAGAAACCGCTCCTTCCGACCAGTCGCCTTTTGGATTTCCCCATTCCTTTTTCATGGACAACAGCAAGGCAGCTGCCGCAGGATTTGCCTTTTTGACCCTCGAATCTTGGCTGCCAGCGCTTATTCAGACGATTGCAAAAGAAACAATGCATGCAAAAGCGTGACAATCCGTCCTTTTTTTTCGTCTAACTCCATGGTAAGGTAAAGCAGAACATATGTGTCTGTATGGAACCAGGAGGACAGGTCATGAACAAGAATCGCACCAATGGTCTTGCCATCGTCGCCGCATTATCCGTAGCGCTGCTCAGTGGATGTGAGGCACCATCGCTGGATGGATTGCTCTCGACAAACAATCCGTCCCAGCCAGCAGGGAATACAGCGACAACGGCAGATGGTACACAAACAAACACAGCGGAGCCAACCGCGGGAGATTCCTCTCGCAGCAAATGGGCATCACTGGCGGAGACAATCCAGGACGTCAATGGAGTCCCGACGGTTACGAACCCGACTGATCTCGCCGTTGTCGTAAACAAGAAGCGGGCCTTGCCTGCTGACTATATTCCACCTGATCTGGTGGAGCCGAACGTCCCGTTTCCTTTTGATGAAAAAGTGGAAAAACGCATGATGCGCCAAGAAGCCGCCCAGGCGCTGGAGGAACTGTTTGCAGCTGCCAAGCAGGATGGCATCGAGCTGTACGCGGTTTCCGGCTATCGTTCGTACAAGACGCAAAAATCGTTGTACGAGACGTATGTACAGACACAAGGAGCGGAGCACGCCGCGGCGTACAGCGCTGTGCCAGGAAAAAGCGAGCATCAGACAGGGCTTGCGATGGACGTCTCTGGCGCCGATGTGAAAACGAGGCTGGAGGAATCGTTTGGAGAAATGCCGGAAGGGAAATGGCTGGCCGAGCATTGTGGTGAGTACGGCTTCGTCATCCGCTATTTGAAAGGCAAGGAAGACACGACAGGATACGCCTATGAGCCATGGCATTTGCGCTATGTAGGAAAAGACATGGCGAAAGACATCATGGCAGCGGGCCTGACGCTGGAAGATTACTTGTCTGCAAAGGCAACGGCTCAAAAGTAACCACCTCCCTTTCAGCGAAAATGTCTCGCCGCTTTCACAGAAAAAAGCCGCTCTACAAGGAGCGGCTTTTCCTATTCCTGCATATGCTTGTGAGACAGCAGGTCGTTATTTCGGCAGTCGGATATCCGTCAGCGGCCAATAGACGGCCTCTGCACGACCTACTACGTGGTCGAGCTTGACGGGGCCGATGACGCGGCTGTCCATGCTGTTGTTGCGATTGTCTCCCATCACGAACACACTGCCTTCCGGGATCGTAATCGGAGCGAAGTCTTCCGTCAACACCACTCCGGCAGCTGATGCTTGCAGCTTGTTGTTGGTCAAATACTCTTCGCTGAGCGGTTGCCCGTTGATGTACACCTGATCGTTTTTGGCCTCGACGGTATCTCCGGCTACGGCAATGACACGTTTGATCCAGTTATCGCCGCTCGCATCCGGATGGATGATGACGATATCGCCTGGCTTAGGCTCCTTGAGATAATAGATCGCCTTGTTGACGATGACACGTTCACGGTCGTGCAGCGTGCTCTCCATCGAGCGTCCTTGAACGACGTAGGGAGCCATGACAAACACGTAGATGAAGGCAGTCAAACCACCAATCAAGGCAAACGATTTTAACCAGTCGAGCAATTCTGTTTTCCATTTCGCTGAGCTTTTGGCTTGTTCCATCGACTTGATCTCCTATGTACATGGTTTCTTGGCAACGGATTGCCGTGGACAAAAGGGCGTCCAGTAGACGAGACTGCTCCTTTATTATACATGCAATACGAATGGATACGAAATAAGATTCAAGGAAATAAATGCCTGCTTGCCAGGAGAAAAGTTGCTGTCACGATTTTGCCATCTTCGCCTATTGTCAGTTTTTCCTGTTTGAGGTAAGATGATGTTGCAGATAAGTTTTACAGTAAAAATATTAAATAGTAAACACTTTGTCTCGGCTCATACATATCTTTCGCGGAAAGAAATAATTTTGGAAGGTCTATTGATCTTCATGTACTTTGCCTATATAGTTTTATAGTAAAAGTACTTATATTATTTACTTTCTGAAAATAGGTGATGTTGTGAGCGACATGTCCCGCGCCAGTAAAATCGAGGAACTGGATCGAGCATTTGTCGAGATGGCCCGCTTCTTTATCAGCCATTGGCTGGAAGAGGAAGGGTTGATTAGTCCCAAGCAGTTTATCTTGCTACGCGTGCTTCATCAAAAAGGGCGAAGTACGGTTTCTGAACTGGCGACCATACTCAAGCAGTCCAACAGTGCAACCACGATTGCTCTCAATCGGCTGGTGAAAGTCGGTTACATCGATCGGGTTCGTGACGAGCTGGATCGAAGAGTCGTCTGGGTGACGCTGTCGCAAAAAGCGATTCCGATGCTGGAAGGACTTTTGTGCCAGAGAAGGGCACTGGTTGCGAAACTGCTAGAAAACCTGAGCGATGAAGAAGTCGAGCAATTCACGTACTTCTTGCGCAAAATGAAGCAATGCATGTAGCACTGTCAAGCGGGTAGCAGGTCAGGGGCATTTCGGGAGACAATGTGTGTACTAGGAGAATGGAGTGTACACATATGAGAAAAAGCAGCACACTGATGATGGGTACTTTGGTTTTGGGAGCAGCATTGTTTGCACAAGGAGCTTGTGCCGAGGAAGCTTCCGTGAATACAACAGAAGCTTCTACTACGACTGCGGCACCAGCAGCTGAAACAACAGCGGCACCAACTACGACAGCACCAGTGGTTAACCAGACGCAAGCAGGAGCACCTGTTCAAGGCGCATGGGTTAAGCTTCCAGGTGAAGACGAGTATGTTTTTGTGAGCGGAACATTCGTTCCTTCGGCAAACTCCGCATCCGGCTGGGTACTCATGCCGAACGAAGATCAATTTGTTGCGACAAACAATTACCAAATCGTGCAATCGCCTAACAGCGGCTGGGCTTTCATGCCAGTAGAAGACCAGTTCGTTACAAAAAACAGCTTCCAAGTCGTGCAAGCACCAAACTCCGGCTGGGCTGCGCTGCCGAATGAAGATCAATTCGTCATTCTCGGTGACAAAACACCAGTATTCTCTCCTTCAGCTGGCTGGGCTGCTGCTCCAAAAGAAGATGAGAGTGTTACAATCGGACGCAACGCAACACAAGATATCACAAACAGAACTGGCTGGAGCCCAATGGTTCCTGCATCTGACAGCGACAAGTAAATCACTCGATAAAAAGACGCTTCGCCTACTTGGGCAAGGCGTCTTTTCTCATCTTTTTCCCGCGATGGCTAAATCAGGCGGGGCTCGCGCACACTATACCGATGAAAAAAGCGGAAGGAGCAGATGAAAGATGAGAGAAGAACGCAAGCAAGCACCGAGCGGGCAAATCACGCAGGCAGGGAACATGGACGCAACGCTGTATCAGGTGGACGAAGAGGACGCAGAGGGATTGGCGACTACGCAAGAATTGCTGAGCGACATTTACAAAATGGGGACGATCGAGGACAGAGGCACAGCGCAATAATAAGGAAGAGTGATGACAGCAACAAGCCAGCATGCTCGGTAGACGAAGGCTGGCTTGTTGTTGTGTGTATTTGATAAAATAAATTTTATTGACTTGTCGAGATTTATCAGCAAAAATACAATTGGAATCAGAAAATTTAAAAAGGGTGTGTCACGCATGAGAGACTCTCGCTTGGAGCAATTGGCCTACAACTTGGTTAACTATTCCGTTCGTGTACAACCAGGAGAAAATGTCCTGATCAATGCCAAAGGAAAAACGCCTGAACTGGTAGCGGCCCTGGTTCGTGAGATTTACAAGGCAGGAGGCAGCCCGCACGTTCAGCTGATCGATCCGGCTGTCAGCCGTGAGATCGCCATGAATTGCAACGAAGAGCAATTAAAAGCAATGGCGGCACACGAAGTAGCTCTGATGGAAAAAATGCAAGGCTACATCGGCATCCGCGCAGCCGACAACATCAACGAAATGGCAGATGTGCCGGGCGACAAGCTGGGCATGTACTCCCGCCTGTACGAGCTGCCGGTGATGAACGTTCGCGTACCAAAGACAAAATGGGTCGTGCTTCGCTATCCGAACCCGTCTATGGCCCAATTGGCGAACATGTCTACGGCTGCATTTGAAGACTTTTACTTCCAGGTGTGCAATCTGGACTACGCAAAAATGGACAAGGCGATGGACAGCCTCGTTGACTTGATGAACCGGACAGATGAAGTTCGTCTGGTAGGACCGGAAACAGACCTGACTTTCTCCATCAAAGACATCCCTGCGGTCAAATGTGCAGGACTGCGCAACATTCCTGACGGCGAAGTGTATACGGCTCCGGTGAAAAACTCGGTGAACGGAACCATTACCCACAATGCGCCTACACCGTACCACGGCTTCACTTTTGAAAATGTTCGCCTGACCTTCCGGGATGGCAAAATCGTGGAAGCAACCGCAAACGACAGCCAAAGACTGAACGAAATTCTCGATACAGACGAAGGCGCTCGTTATATCGGCGAGTTTGCCATCGGGGTCAATCCTTTCATTCGCAATCCGATGAAAGACATCTTGTTTGACGAAAAAATCGACGGAAGCTTCCACTTCACGCCAGGGCAATGTTACGACGAGGCGTACAACGGAAACAAGTCTTCTGTACACTGGGACATGGTTTCCATCCAACGCCCGGAATGGGGCGGGGGAGAAATCTGGTTTGATGGCGTCCTGATCCGTAAAGATGGCCGATTCGTCATCCCGGAACTGGAGTGCCTCAATCCGGAGAACTTGAAGTAAGCCTGGACGCTATCTTTTACTTGTCATATTGGCGCAATCTCTCTTGCGCCAACTGCATGTCCATCTCAAGCTGGAAGAGCATGTGCAGATTGCTGGTAGGCATGATCGTGCGCCGGGCCGAATGATAGAGAGTAGGCTTTAGCGATTTGATAATCGTCATGATCTCCACCATGGGCGGGATGACTTGCTTGATTCGGAGCAGGCTCTGCAAGTAACGGAGAAACTTTTGGATGCTGGCAGCGTCATCCTGATTGGGCAAAGTCTCAATCAAGGTACAGAAGTCGCGAACAATCATTCGTTTTGTGTCCAGAGGCTCCACTATATTAGTACGATTCACGATGGCTCCACCTCTCGGGTATGGGTAACGTTTTTCTTTTCTATTCCTCGATTTGCCCATAAGTAAACATGAAAATAGGAAAAAAGTCTGTGGTTTTTGCCATAGACTTTTTTTCATAGTTATTTTTCACTTTCATAAACGACCTTTTCTTCCAGCGGTATTCTTACGCGCAACAGCAGCCAGGCGTTGAATATCGTGAAGACAATGGCTGTGGTCGCGGCAGAAAACGTCAGCGGCAGGGTGATCAGCTCAACTGCGACTACGAGGTAGTTCGTATGGCGCATGACACGGTAAGGGCCTCGCCGGATCGGCTGTTCACCCGGTATGACGAGGATTCGCGTGTTCCAGCGTTTGCCCAGACTGCGTATGCACCAGTAGCGCAGCAGCTGAGCGGCCAAGAACAAGCCGAAACTATACGCCCACCAAGCGGGAAGGACAGCGGTAGGATTCGTGGAGGCGACTTCGGCTATGAGACTTGCGAAAAACAGCACATGGAAAAGCACGATGTACTTGTAATGTCCGGCTCCGATCTCCACGCCGCCGATGGAGCGAACGTAGCGGGCGTTGCGCGCGGCGAGCAGCAGTTCGCCCATGCGTTGCAGACAGACAGCAGCGATCACCAACGAAAAGAACAGCATCTCATCTACCTCGCTTCCAACAGGAGCAGTTCGGAGCTGAACCCAGGCCCAAGCGCAGCTACCAAGCCGCGATCGCCACGGTTCCACGGCTGCTCCATGCTTTTTTCCAGAACAAACAGCACAGTCGGGGATGACATGTTGCCAAAATGGCTCAGCACCTCCTCGGAGTGGCGGGTTGCAGCAGCGTCGATGCCAAGGGAGGATTGATAGGCGTCGATCACTTTTGCACCGCCTGGGTGAAAAATAAAATGGCGCAAGTGCTCCACTGTCGTTTGATGCGGCGTCAGGAAACGGTCGACATTTTCGCGCATGTACGTCTGAATCAGCGTGGGAATGTCGCGGGAAAAGATCACCTTCAGCCCCGGCTCGGTCAGCTCCCAGCCCATGACGTCAAGGGTGTCCGGCCACGTTGTCGTGCGAGCGTCGCAAAACTGTATGCTCGGTGCAGAAGCGCCTTTTGAGACAGGGACGCTGTCGCCGCTAACCACGACAGCGGCTGCTCCATCACCGAACAGGCAAGTGGCAACGAGGTTGCTTTTGGACAAATCTTGCCGGATAAAGGTCAGCCCGCACAGCTCCACGCTGATGAGCAGCACTCTGCGCCGAGGATAGGCGCCTGTGTATTCGCAGGAACGGGACAAGCCCATCGCTCCTCCGGCACAGCCCAATCCCCACAGGGGAATCCTGGTAATGTCGGAGCGCAGCCCCAGGCTGTTGACCAAGCGCGAATCGATGCTGGGCGTAGAAATCCCTGTGCTCGATACGAATACGAGGCAATCGATATCGGTCGGTTCCAGCCCGGCTTTTTGCAAGCATTTTCGTGCTGCTTCAAGCGACAAAGCTTCTGCATGCTGGATGTACAGCTGATTTTTTTCCGCGAAAGGCCGATCGTCGGAAAACCAATCCATTGGCATGCAAAAATGCCGTTTCTGGATGTTGCTATGGGCAAATACGTGAAGCAGCCGATCGATATCAGGAAAAGCATCCTGGAAAAAATGCCGGGCCAGCTGCATGGAATCTTCCTGGGTAATCTCATGAGGGGGAACGGCTGTCGAAACCGCATCGATACGGGGCATACGCTTTTCTCACTCCCGTTTGTCAGTTTGTGGCAATACAAATAGGCTTCCCCTTCCAATTGATCCCAATTCATCGTTTTCGAAACGATGCAGCCGATAGCATTTGCCAGAAATGAAACGAGGAACGCTGGTTTGTTTTCGCAATCATAATTCACCTGAACACACAACTGGGCAAAGGAAAAAGCCAGCATGCTGACGAGTGACACCTCGCCTTTCGCATCTGGCTTTTTGCGTAATCAGATTCGATGTTATTGGGATAGCGACTGCCCGCTTTCCGCATGCTCGGCAAGCGTCGCTTTTTTGACAAAACGGTATTGAAAAAGTCCGCCGATGAACAGGAGCAGCCCGAGAATCGAGAACCAGAACGCACCGCCGATTCCTCTGAAAGCGACGGCTCCGACAGAAGGGCCGATCGTTCCGGTAATCCCCCAGTTTGCCCCGAAGATGGCGAAGTAACGGCCGCGGTACTCCTCGGGGGCCATCACGGAAATCGCTTTCTGAATTTGCGGCCCGTACAGCATCTCGCCGATGGTGAACAAAATTTCCGCGAGCACGAGGATGAGGAAGCCAGGTGCCCAGCCATAGCCAAACCCGACACAGGCCAAAAACAGGTAAGCCACGAGAATGACCCGATGCGCAGGGAAGCGCTCCGCGAACTTGGCAATCGCGATTTGGCAACAGACGACCAGCACGCCATTGATCGTCATCAGGGTGGCAAAGACATTGAGAAAGTCCGTGTACTGTGTCCGCAAATGCTGAGGCAAAATGATTTCTACCTGAGAGTACAGAAGCGAGACAGGGATGGCGGCAAGCGTCATCCAGAAGAGCGCCGGATGCTCGGAAAGCTTGAGGCGAGGGCCTTGAGCGGTTTTGGCGGACTGTTTCGCCTGCGCTCTGATGTGATCTGGCAGTGTCTCAGGAATCTTCAAGAAGATGAGCAGACTGTAGACGAACAGCGTACAGGAACAGAGGCCAAAGGCGATGGCCGGATTGATTTTGTAAATGGCGACGCCGATGAGCGGGCCAGCCGCAGCGCCGAGATTGAGGGCTGTGTGCAAAAGGGCGAAAACTTCGCTGCGCTTTTCCTCAGGGACGACATCCGTAATTTGCGCGCTGGCAGCAGGCCAAAACAGCGAAGCGCCGACTCCGTTCAGGACGGTCAGGGCGGCAAACGTAAAAATCGACTCGGCCCAGATGTATCCAGCCATCGAGATCGCTTCGATCAGCAAAGCGGCGATCATCAGCGGCTTTCGGCCGTAGCGGTCGGAGAGACTCCCGGCGAAATAACCGGAGACGATGCTCGTCAACGGCTGCAGACTGGTGACCATAGCAGCCACGAGCAGATTCCCGTCCATCTTGTCATACAGATAGAAGGCGAGGAATGGGCGAAGCATAAAGCCTGCAAAAGTCGTAAGAATGGTCCCGATGACACGAATCCAGATGGTGGTGTCGTAGCGGGCAAGAATGTGATGAAACCAGGCCATGCAATTCATTCCCCCTGATCGATCAAGTTTATTTTGTAAGTATAGCGTACCCGTTAAGCGAAAAAAAAGAGGGTTGAGATAAATAGGAAAATTCCGACAAAACAAGTATAATTCACTTAATTCAGATAGATGAACATGAGATTTAGCAGATTGGTTCTTGAACAGTGACATAAACATAGGTAAAATATTCCTAACAATAAGGACAAAGGACCCATTTCTGATTGTTTCGGTGGGTCTTATGTAACGTATTGCTACATTGGATGGACCGGAGGTGGAGTGTGCCTTGGACTCACGCTGGATTGGCATGGGTGTGTCCTGTCTGATTATCATGATTTGGCTCTTTGTATGTGGGTTGCCTACCGAACTGTCGACGGTGTCATTCGTCGCCTTGGCCGCTATGATCCAGATCGCAGCTGGGTACAGGTTGGGAACATACGTAAATCGTCTGCGCCAAATGGCCTATCACGACTCGCTTACAGGCGTGTTGGTCAATCGCAGGTTTTTGGACAAGTTGATCCGCGAGATCAAGCTGGCGAAAATCCAGCAATATCCCGTTACGCTCTTATTCATCGATTTGGATAACTTTAAAAAATTCAATGATTGCCATGGTCATATGGAAGGGGATCGGTTGCTCTGCCAGTTCGCTGCGATTTTGCAAGCGAGTGTCCGCAGCCAGGACACGGTCGGGCGCTGGGGCGGCGAAGAGTTTGTCGTATTGCTGAAGCATGCGGATACACAGCAAGCGCTGGCAATCGGCGAGCGGATTCAAAACCAGGTCAGACAATCGCTGTCCGGCGTAACGGCAAGCATCGGCGTCGCTTCCTACCCGCATCATGCTGCAACAGCTGAGGAGTTGACACACAAGGCAGACACGTTGATGTACGAGGCCAAAAAACAGAAAGATTGCATGATCGTGGCCACTCATTAAAGATAAAAAAACAATAGATGGCAAGACTAACACCTGTATCCTTTTTGGGGGGACAGGTGTTTTTATGAGCAATTGTAAAGGAGGTTTACAAAAACTTAATATTATTTTAAAGAAAAATCTACACACTTGCCCTTGAATTTAAATTTACGTCAACAATAACTTTCGATATAATCGTTTAGGTGTGATTTATCCAAAGGAGTGAAGAAGGACCGTATGTTGAAATCTAACAAGTATATCTTCTTTGATCTGTTTGAACAGCAGATTGCCACGGTGCACAAAGGGACTCATCTTTTTTATGAAATGATAGGCAACTATCAGGATGTAGAAGCCAAGGTTAAGGCAATCAAAGCTGTTGAAAAAGAAGGGGATGAAATCGTTCGCCGAATCATGAACGAGTTGAATTCTACCTTTATCACTCCACTTGAGCGGGAAGACATTCACCAGCTCGCTCATACAATGGACTCGATGATCGATTACATTGACGGGGTTGCCGATCGCATGTACCTCTATCAGGTTCGCCAGCCAGAGCCTCGCGTTTTGGCGCAAGCAAACATCTTGGTGAAATGCTCCGCGAAGCTGATCGAACTCATCCGCACCTTGCGCAAGCTCGATCATCAAGTCGTCTCGAAAATTGCTAGAGAAATCAAAGACCTGGAGCACGAATCCGACTCGAATTACCGCAAAATGGTGTCCGATCTGCTGAACTCGCCAGATGCGAATCCGATCGAAGCAATCAAGCTCAAGGAAATTTACGACAAGCTGGAAGACTGTGCCGATTTTGCCGAGGACGTTTCGAACCTGGTGGAAGGGATCGTGTTAAAGAATGCTTGATCTTTCGCCAGAGGTGATCATTCTCGTTCTTGTCGTCATCATGGCGCTTAGCTTTGACTTCATCAACGGTTTTCACGACACGGCCAACGCTATTGCAACCTCTGTATCGACCCGAGCTTTGAGTCCGCGTACAGCGATTGTGATCGCCTCGCTATTCAACCTGCTCGGCGCCTTGACGTATACGGGTGTAGCGAAGACGATCGGGGGAAAAATTACGGACCCGTTCAAGCTGGAAAATGGACTGGTTGTCGTTTTGGCCGCTTTGACAGCAGCGATCTTGTGGAATCTGATCACCTGGTGGTTCGGTATCCCAAGCTCGTCCTCGCATGCCATCATCGGTGGCGTTGCTGGTGCTGCGGTTGGCGCATCCGGCTTTGGCTCCATCAACATGGAAGGCTTCATTGAGATCGTCAAAGCGTTGATCATTTCGCCAATCGTCGCTTTTGTTATCGGTTTTATTGTGATCAAAATCGTATCTGCTCTCGTGGCAAATACGGCCTATCATAAAACAAATCGCAGCTTCCGAATGCTGCAAGTCTTGTCCGCTTCCTGGCAGTCATTCAGCCATGGAGCCAACGATGCCCAGAAAACAATGGGTGTCATTACACTGGCATTGCTCTCTGGCGGCTTCCTCGTGCAGGAGCCGGGCGAGTTTACCATTCCGTTGTGGGTGAAGCTGTCTGCTGCGCTTGCCATGGCTTTGGGAACATCTTTTGGCGGCTGGCGGATCATCAAGACGATGGGTGGTAAGATTATGAAAATCAAGCCAATCAGTGGCTTTTCCGCCGACCTGTCTTCTGCCTTGATTATCACAATCTTTACTACTTTGAAACTGCCTGTCAGTACGACGCACGTAATCACTTCCTCCATTTTGGGGGTAGGGGCGTCACAAAAGCTGAACGCAGTGAAATGGGGCTTGGCTGGCCGAATCATCGTTACCTGGATCATTACGCTTCCGGTGACGGGTCTTCTCGCAGCTGCCTGTTACGTTGTCTTGGACGTTTTCCTGTAAAGGGAACGATACATGTCAAAAAAGACACCTTTCCTACGATGCCATTTCGTAGCGAGGTGTCTTTTTGCTTATCCAGACCCGGTCAACCGCTCCCACAAGCTGGCTTTCGGCTTGATTTGCACGAGCCGCACAGCCGAAAAAGGGATGTAGTCGAGCGAGCCGTCCCTTTCCTCGATCAAGATGCCGTTCACGCTGTAATCGTACAGCTTTCCGTCCACATACGAGGCAAGCCCGGGTCCAACCTTGTCCGGTGAAAAATGGATGCGGACGGGCCGATCCAAATACTCTTCCAATAGATTGTCATCCATCTGAAAACCCCTCCTGTTCTCTTAGTTATTTCCTGCATTGCGACAATTCAGACGAGGGAGACGAAAAAAACCACTCTGCCAGCGAGGCGAGAGTGGTTTTTACAATTGGTTTGATTGCTATTCCATTGAATTTTGAGAAGGTCTGGACTGCTTGCTTTTGCGAGCGAAGACCAGCATCAGGATGGCGCCGAGAGCGATCAGGCTCAGACTGACCAGCTGGGCGACCCGGAGCGTGTCGGCAATCAGCAGGCTGTCTGTGCGCATTCCTTCAATGAAGAAGCGTCCGATTGAATAAAGGATCATGTAGCTGAACAGCACTTGACCATCGAATTTTTTCAAACGGTAGAGCAACAGCATCAAAATGCCGAAGACGACCAGATTCCACAGCGATTCATACAAAAAGGTCGGGTGATAATACTGTCCGCCGATAAACATCTGATCGCGGATAAATGCCGGAAATTTCGCCATGAACTCAGCAGAGACCGTCTCTCCGTGTGCTTCCTGGTTGATGAAATTTCCCCAGCGGCCGATAGCTTGCCCCAGAATGACACTGGGCATGAAAATATCAGCCAGGCGAAGGAAGGGCAGATTGTGCTTGCGAATGTAGTACGTCCCCGCCAGAACTCCCCCGATCAGCCCGCCATGGATGGCGAGTCCGCCTTTCCAGACGGCGAAAATATCCATCAGGTTGTCTTTGTACTGCGCCCACTCAAATACAACATAATACAGACGGGCGCACACAATCGCTGCCGGGATGATCAGAACGACCATGTTCAGGACGTGGTCAGGATCGATGCCGGAACGTTTGGAATTGTGCCTCGCGAGGTATGTCCCGAGAAAGAAAGCCAATCCCATAATAATGCCATACCAGTGAATTTTAAGGGGTCCGAGCGATATTGCGATCGGATCAATCATGAAAATGCCTCCTTGCCTGAAAACGTCTGTGCACAGTATAGCACATCTGGGCGGCATGATTCCAACTAGAAGACTAGCGAGCGTGCAAAAAGTCAAGGATGGGATCGAGGGATGCTGGCTTGTCCGGTTGGGAGACGGCGGAAAAGAGATCTCCCAGCTCGCGTAGCCGCTCCGGGACGGTGTGCACGGTGTAAGCGGAGGGATGAGCCTGCGGCAGCTCTTCCCAGCGCAGCGGAGCAGAGACGGTCGCAAGTTTTTTTGCCCGTGTGGAATAAGGCGCAGGAAGTGTCTTGCCCCGCCAATGCTGGAGGTAGTCGATGTACAGCTTGGTGCCGCGGTTTTTGACCATGCGCTCGATAGTCAAAAAAGCGGGATGCTTGCTGACGAGATAGGAAGCGATAAAGTGCCCGACCTGTCTCGTTTGTTCAAACGCATAGCGGCGTTCAATCGGAACGTACACTTGCAGGCCGCTTGCACCGGACGTCTTGACGTAAGCGGGCAGCTTCAGCTCATCGAGCAGTTCTTTTAATAGAAGAGCTGACTCAATCACCACCGAGAAGTCGTCTGTGGATGGATCGAGATCAAACACCAGCTCTGTCGGTGTTTCGTCGGCAGCCAGGTGAAAGGAAACATGCCACTCCAAAGCGGCCTGATTCGCCATCCAGAGCAGCGTGGCTTCATCGTTGCACAACACATAGCGAACGTTTTCCCACGTATGAGTCTTGATCCAGTCAGGCGCATAGTCCGGGATGTTTTTTTGATAAAAATGCTTGTCGTGAATCCCGTGCGGGTAGCGGATTACGGTGAGCAGTCGATCATGGGCGTAGCGGAGCATGTAGGGAGCAACGGTCAGCAAGTAACGCAAGTAATCGAGCTTGGTCACGTTTGCTTCCGGCCAGAGCGGTTTTTCAGGGTTGCTGATGCTGATTGTACGTTCGGCGATGGTCAGCTCGTATTCTTTGGTTGCATAAGCCACGGCGGCACCTTCCTTTGGACGGCAGATGTGCTCCTACTTTCTCCTGATGGTCGATCAGCTATGCAAGCAGCAGGCGCACTGCATATCTTTCCAGCAAATCACCCATAATACGGTTAGCTTTCCAGTGGCTGGTGATGAGATGGAGTTCAAGAAAAAGAGCAAGACAAAAGAATTGTTGGAGACGATTGACACTTGCAGCTTGCTTGAGCTGGAAGGCATTCCGCTTTTTCCAAGCCTTGACGACAACATCGAAGTGCTGGAAAAGCTTTTTTCCGACTGCTCGGACTTTGTCATACGGGAGTTCCGGCAAAGGAACAGCGAGCGCGCGGCAGCGATCTTTGTTGATGGACTGATTGACACCAAAGAAGTGAACCAGGCGCTGCAATCTCTGATGGTGCTCGAAGACGGGGATGAGGATATTCGCGTTATCGAGGAACGGCTTCTGCCTGTTTCACAAATTGACAGGGTCAGCGACTACAAAGAGCTTTTGCAGGCGGTACTGTCTGGAGATACAGGAATTTTGGTCGATGGAAACGTGGAAGCGCTCACGCTCGGCATCCGCGGGGCAGAAAAGCGATCGGTCAACGAGCCGGAGGGGGAAGCGGTCGTCCGTGGACCTCGCGAGGGCTTTATTGAAAACATCCGCACAAATACGTCGATGCTTCGCCGCAAGTTGCGCACGCCCAGATTGAAAATGAAATCGTTGGTAGTGGGCCGCGAGACAAACACGAACATCGTGGTGGCTTTTTTGGAAGGAATCGCAGACCCGCAAGTCGTGGATGAAGTTTCCCGGCGAATCAGCAATATCGACATAGATGCGGTTTTGGAGAGCGGCTATATCGAGGAGCTGATCCAGGACAACGTGTACTCGCCTTTTCCGCAGCTGATGTACTCGGAGCGGCCGGATACGGTAGCGGCTTCGCTGCTGGAGGGACGGGTCGCGATTTTTGTGGACGGCACGCCGATGGTCTTGCTCGCCCCGGCTACGTTCTGGATGATGCTGCAAGCGAGCGAGGATTACTTCGAGCGCTTCCAGATGACGACGCTGCTTCGCTGGCTGCGCTATTTGTTTATGGTGATTGCGCTCGTGACTCCTGCCTTGTACGTGGCGATTACGACCTACCACCAGCAAATGCTGCCGACCACGCTCTTGCTTAGCGTAGCCGCTGCGCGCGAAGCGATTCCTTTTCCGGCGATTGTCGAGGCGCTCATCATGGAGATCGCTTTCGAAGCATTGCGCGAAGCGGGGATTCGCCTCCCGAAAACGGTCGGGCAGGCCGTGAGTATTTTGGGCGCGCTGGTAGTTGGGCAAGCTGCCGTACAGGCGGGGATTGTTTCGGCGCCGATGGTGATTGTCGTTTCGCTTACGGGGATCGCGTCTTTTACGATTCCGCATTTCAATGTAGCGATTTCGCTGCGCATGCTTCGGTTTCCGCTGATGATCGCAGCCTCGATTCTCGGCATCTACGGGATTTTGGTGGGTGTCTTGCTGATTTTGGGTCATATGGCCAACCTGCGTTCGTTTGGAGTGCCTTATTTGTCTCCGCTTGCGCCTATGTCGATTGGAGACATGAAAGACGTCCTGGTACGAGTGCCCTGGTCATTCATGGAAAAACGCCCCAGCTTTCTAGGAATCCAAAATGCGCGAAAGATGAACGCGGGTTTTGCCAATAAAGTCCAGCAAAGAGGAGGGCAGGCAGGGACTACGAGCGGCGGGAAATCTGACGGGGAGGGAAAAGCGTGAGACGTCTTACTCCGATAGTCGTGTTGCTTTTATGTCTCTTGCCTGTGGCAGGCTGCTGGGATCGGCGTGAAGTCAACGACATGGCACTCGTGATTGCGATGGCTATGGACAAGGAGCCAAACGGGCAATACCGCTTGTCCGTCCAGGTGCCGCTTGTCAGCAGTCTCGGCTCGACGTCGGGGGGAGGCGGCGGGACGAGCGGTGACAAGTCTTACTATGTTGATTCCGCTGTGGGCAAGACGATCCGGGAAGCGAACAATATTATTCAGTCGCGGATGTCGCGTCAACTGTACTACTCCCACCATCGCATGATTGTCATCGGAGAACAGCTCGCCAAGGAGGGAATGAGCGACGTATTGGATATCGTAGCGCGATTTCCCGAGAATCGTTTAACGGCCTATTTGGTCATGACCAAAGGAAAAGGGATTGAGCTGTTGAACGCCCAGCCGCAGTTTGAGCGCTTTTCGGGAGAGGCGATGCGTGAACTGGTCAAGATGGAGGCGATTGCCGTATCGCTCAAGGATGTAGCCCAGATGCTGACGACACCGGGGGTCGATGCCTTTCTGCCCATCATTGATGCTGTTGATTCTCATCCGAAGGGCAAGTCAAAAGAAGTGGAGTTTATGGGGATTGGCTTGTTTCGCGGGGACAAGCTTGTTTATATGGCAAAATCTCAGGCGATCAAAGGTCTTCGCTGGTTCCAACGAACGTTCACCCCTTTTTCGGTGGTCGTTTCCCTGAATGACAAAGAGCGGCTGACGGTCTACTTTTCCAAAGGGAAAGCGGACTTGAAGCCTGTCATTAAAAAAGGGCGCATTCATTACGATATTACGGTTTTTGCGACGAGTGTCGTGGTTGAAAACATGACGAGTCTTGATCTGGATCAGAAAAAAAATATTGCCTTAATCGAGAACAAGCTAAAAAAAGAAGTCGAGGTCAGCGTCAAGGACACGTTGAATTTGATGCAAAAGTATCGGACGGACACGATCGGACTCGGGATCATTTTAGCCAGACAGTTCCCGAAAGAATGGCGGGATACGTATCGAAAAAACTGGAATGATCACCTGCCGGACATAACGTTCCAAATCCACAGCAAAGTCGTCGTGCAAGACGTTGGGCAAACGACCAAAAACATAACGAAGGAAGAAGGCGGACGTGAATAGACTGTTCCTGCTTTTGTTTGGGCTGATGCTAGTTTGTTCCTTTTGGGATTTTATACTGAAGCGCAAGCATATGGAGAGAAAACAGCAAATCGTCATCTACTCCCTCTACGCGCTTTCCGTCATCGGGATATACGCTGTGCAATATCAGCACGACAAAATGCTCTCGACCGGATTTTTTCTGAACATCTTCACGCCTCAGGTGAAAACATGGATCGAACATATGTTGTAGAGGAGGGAGAGCATGATACATAAGCAAGTCGTCAATCACCGGCAAATTGCCTGGTTGGTCGGCAGTTTGTTGATGACAGGGATGATGATCAGCTTTTTGCGGACAGTCGTGCAGGTCGCCAAAATGGATGCATGGTTCTCGCAAATTCTCCCAGCCTGCTACGCTTTGTTGGTAGCGTATGTCTTGTCGGAGCTGGTGCGCGCCTACCCCGGCAAAAATTTGTTTGAGATAGTGTTCATCATCTGCGGCAAATGGATCGGTGGATTCATCAATCTGTTGATCCTCTTTTACATTTGGATCATTCTCGCTCTCGATATAAAAGGCGCCGCGGACTTTTTGCACGTCTCCCTGCTGCCGCAGACGCCTTTGGAAATCATTCTGCTCGTGTTCGTTTTGCTGTTGATGTATTACGGCAAGACGAGTCTGGAAGTGGCAGCGCGGGTAAACGAGATTTACTTTCCCGCCTACTTTATCATGTGCCTGATGCTGTACTTTCTCTTAATGAACGAGTACAGCATCGAGCGGCTGGAACCGATCCTCAGTACGACTTTCGAACGGATTGCAGTGAGCAATCTGCTCCCGCTCGGCGTCTATGGGGATATATTGCTATTCGGGGCGTTCTTGCACGCCAGCAGCGAGCCAAGGCTTCTGTTTGCGGCGATGAAGCACGGGATCATGATTGTGTGCTTCACGACGACGATCATGATCTTGATTTTGCTTGGAGTGATGGGATACGTCATCGCGAGCAGGCTTAATTTTCCGATCTATATTCTCGTCCAGCAAATTCATCTGACCGATTTTCTTGACCGGGTGGAAATGATTTTGTTCAGCCTGTGGTTCCCCGCGTTCAGCATTAAAGTAATCGTCGCGTATTTGGCTTTTCTCGTAGGGGTTGGATCGTTTGGCGGACAGCTGCATTACAATACGTACAATGCGCCGTGCGGCTGTTTTCTGGTTGTGTCAACCTTGCTTGCTTTTCCGAAGGTCGCTGATATCGACCAGTTTATCAGCTACAGCTTTCCTTTTATCGTCATCTTGTTTCAGGTGCCGCTGCTTCTGTTTTTGTTTATCGTCGCCCGCAGGAAAAAGCGGGAGGAAGGCCAGACCTTGATCCCCAGAGGAACGAAGCTGCATCGGTTTTACCGCATGATGGTGTGGGGAGGAGCGATCAGCTTCGCAGGCTGTATTCTGACGATCTTGCTTGGAGACATGCTCAGCGACAAATCTCCCGCAGCCGGAATTGCCACCGCGATCGCCTACATTATTTTCATGGTCATTGCGCTCCTTGCCAGTTACGGAGAAATGCAGGCCCTTAATCACGGGAAACAAAGGCTGGGCCGTCCCAAACAACAAGGAAACTTTCGGCAGTAGCAGGCGGGGAGTCGGCGATCAATTGATTTGCTTCCACGTACAGTCAGCCAAACTGCCATCGACAAACGCTTGAATACTCGGCTGGCGCATCGTCAATCCGGAGGTCCATTCCATGAACTGGACTTTGGCGATCAGCTCCGGTTTTAGCCAGAGAGTGTCTTTTTTTCGTTCCGGTTGATTGGCAAAAGGCATGCTGTCTAGGAGCAGCGGTTTGATCCGTTCGGTCAGGTCGCGCCAATCGCGCTGGGTCAGCTTCCCGGTGCCTGCATGACCGATGTACACAAGTCTTCCGGCGTCGTCAAACAAGCCAAGCAGGACGGCATTCACGACGCCATCGCGCAGCGTGACACCGCCGATTGCGGCATACAGATCGTGAAAAATCTTGAGTTTTTGCCAACGCGCATCTTTTCCGCTCGGGAGGTAGGTGCTCGTCAAGTCTTTGCAGACGATTCCTTCCATGTGATGTTGCTTCATCACATCGTACAAGCTGTGCGGGTCACTGACATTTTGTACGATCTGCACATTTGGCTCGGGAAGCATGATCTGCGCTAGAATCTCTTGTCTCTCGCCGAGCGGTTTGTCGGTTACCCAGCTGCCATTCCAATACAGGACGTCAAACACCATGTAGGTGACGGGAGTTTGCTCGATGGCGAGCTGGATGCTCAGTTCCTTGCGCAGGCTGTCTCTTTTCATGATTTCGTGGAAAGACGGTTTTTGGCTGTCAAAAGCGATCATCTCTCCGTCGAGAATGACAGATGAGGCGGAACAGTAGCGTTCGAGCCGGGCAAATTCGGGGTATTGCCTCGTGCGATCATTCTTTTTGCGATTGATGAGCTGTGTCTTGTTGCCGTCGTGGTAGGTGAGCATTCTGACCCCGTCCCACTTCACCTGGGCAATCCAGTTGCTTCCGGCTGGTATCGTTTCGGTTTGGATCGGTTCAAAAGGGGTGATCGGTTCAAGTGGCATAGGGCCTCCGTAATTGCTTTGCTTGAAGTTCCGCTGGAGCGGTCGCTCGCATTCGTACAGTCCCACGATTGTTTGCGGTCTATGCAAAGAGTCTTGAACAGCAGTTGTGATCGAATTTTACGAAACTTCTTAGTTGATTAAGTATTGAATATAAGGTATACTAGAGAAAATTTCATATGAATCGACATTCATATGAAGAGAGCATGAACAAGTATGGATGGGCTATATCCGCCGGATGGCTTGAAACCTCCTAATCGTGGTACGTCCACCACAGTGCGTAAGGGGAGAGTCGTTCTTTGGATATAGCCCTTTTTTTCATTGATCTAGAAATAGACTGTAGTTTATAATTACTATGGTAATGATTTTGAGGAACAGCCTGGACTTGCTTGCTGGAAGCTGGCGAGCCGCATGTTTACGGAAAGAAGGAATTGACTTGCCATTTCTTCGGTTTAAAGGTTTTGAAAAAGCAAAGCTGCAATCGGTTGCGCCCCTTATTATAGAAGAGTTTGCCCGCATCGCTGAAGTGAGCGAGGAAAAAGTCAAGCTGGAGCTTCTGCTGGTCGAGCAGTTGACGAACAGCCCGTTGTCTCTGGAAATCATGATGTTCCCGCGAGAACAGAACAAGCACGATGAGATTGCCAGCACGATGAATCGCATCTTGCAGAAGCAAGGCTTCGAGAACGTCCATCTCTTTTTTATCCTGCTGTCGCCTGAGCTGTACTATAAGGAAGGGTTGCCGCTACAGGTCAAGGCTTCCCGCTGAATCCGGCAGGCAAAAAAGGTCGAAATCCCATGACGAGGGATTCCGACCTTTTTTTGTGTCATACGCGCTCTAATAATAGAGGCTTTCTGTTTGCAAGCATTTGGAGCAGGTGCGCGCCAGCGATGTTTCGACGAACTCGTGCGCGCATTCTTTTTGCAGACGGAACAGCTGGCGTTTCAGACTTTCCAAATCCACCTCCAGGCGAGCGATTTCAGCGCGCAAACGCAAGGCTTCATTCAATGTCTTGCCACCTCCAGGCGTTTATTGGTACAACTGGCTTCCTTGCTCGCGGAACTCGCGGGCTTTTTCCTGCATGCCTGCCGCGATGGCCGCAGGCTCGTTTTGTTCCTGCTCCTGCGCTTGCTGACGGATGTCGTGCGAGATTTTCATGCTGCAAAATTTCGGGCCGCACATCGAGCAAAAGTGCGCGGACTTGGCTGCTTCCGCAGGCAGTGTCTCATCGTGATATTCGCGGGCGCGCTCAGGATCGAGAGACAGGTTGAATTGATCGTTCCAGCGAAATTCAAAGCGGGCTTTGGACAGCGCGTCGTCACGCTGTTTGGCTCGCGGATGTCCCTTGGCCAGGTCGGCTGCATGAGCGGCGATTTTGTAGGCGATCAGGCCGTTGCGCACATCTTCCTTGTTCGGCAGTCCCAGGTGCTCTTTGGGCGTCACGTAGCAGAGCATCGCTGTCCCGAACCAGCCAATCATCGCTGCGCCAATCGCAGAGGTGATGTGGTCGTAACCGGGAGCGATATCAGTGGTTAATGGTCCGAGCGTGTAAAAAGGAGCTTCGTGGCACATCTCCAGCTGTTTGTCCATGTTCTCGCGAATCAGGTGCATCGGAACGTGACCAGGCCCTTCAATCATCACCTGCACGTCGTGCTTCCAGGCGATTTTCGTCAGCTCCCCGAGTGTTTCCAGCTCGGCAAACTGCGCTTCGTCATTGGCATCCGCAATCGAGCCGGGGCGCAGACCGTCTCCAAGCGAGATGCTGATGTCGTACGCTTTGAGAATGTGGCAAATTTCTTCAAAGTGGGTGTACAAAAAGTTTTCTTCATGGTGGGCGAGACACCAAGCCGCCAAAATGGAGCCGCCACGCGAGACGATCCCGGTAACGCGTTTTGCCGTCAATGGAATGTAGCGCAGCAGAACGCCAGCGTGGATGGTGAAGTAATCGACTCCTTGTTCGGCCTGCTCGATCAATGTATCCCGATACACTTCCCAGGTCAGGTCTTCCGCTTTGCCATTAACCTTTTCCAGCGCCTGGTAAATCGGCACGGTACCGATTGGCACGGGGCTGTTGCGGATGATCCATTCACGGGTCGTATGAATGTGCTTTCCGGTCGACAAATCCATGATCGTATCGGCGCCCCAGCGCACGGACCAAATCATTTTCTCCACTTCCTCTTCCATCGAGGAGCTTACGGCCGACGTGCCGATATTGGCGTTGACTTTGACGTGAAAATTCCGCCCGATAATCATCGGCTCCGCTTCCGGATGATTGATGTTGGCCGGAATAATCGCGCGCCCGGCAGCTACTTCGGCTCTGACAAATTCGGGGGTCACTCCTTCGCGAATCGCGATGTATTCCATCTCTGGCGTAATGATCTGCTGGCGGGCGTAGTGAAGCTGGGTGACATTTTTTCCTGGCAAAGCGCGTTTGGGCCGATAGCCTTCGCGCGGAAAAGCTGGCATCGTCACCGCTTTTTCGCTGCTTCTGATTCCGTCGTCAACAAGTTGTGGCTCCCGGCCGACATAGCTTTCCGTATCGCCGCGTTCCTCGATCCACGCTTTGCGCACTAGCGGCAAGCCTTTTTCGATGTCCGCGACATATCCGTCAGCGGTGTATTCGCCGCTCGTGTCGTAGACGCGCAAAGGCGGATTGGGGGTAGAGCCGAACAACCCTTCGCTTGCTTGAAGGGTGATTTCGCGCATCGGCACGCGGATGTCAGGGCGACTGCCGACCTCGTATACTTTGCGGCTACCGGGAAAAGATGAAATGGATGACATGAAAAAACCTCCTTGGCGTGGTTGCACGAAGCGCGAACCTTGTAGGGAGGCGAAAGAGGCCCGTCGCGAAAAAACGCCGCATGGGAGCATGCGACGCCAGACGCGAGAGTAGAGAAGCAACGGGTATTTTGCAAAAAGATACACGTCACTTGTCGTGTCATATGGACATTCCTCCGCTGGCATTACCCAGTTCAGGTTCAACGGTCGATGGCACAGTACCATCCTCTCAGCCTGGTGATTTCCAAGCTCCCGTGCTTGTTTGTAGTTGTGATTGCAAGATTAGGATACCGGAGAACGCCCATCGTTGGCAAGAAAAAGTTTCCAACAAAAATTGCCACAGGGCAACACATTTTCCCCCCCTCTATACTCATGAATCGGACTAAAACTGTTTCTGTAGACCCACACGAATCGCGTCTGTTACGATGTAATTCGATCAAAAAGAAACTGCTTTATGACGCTTCGTTCTTGTCTTTTGAGCGAACGGAGTGATTGAGATTTTTGAGGTGATGGAGTGTGGATGTATATTCGGATCTGAAGCAAGGGGAACGGGGCGCGTGGGTCAGTATTATTGCCTATATCTTTTGCTCGGCGTTAAAAATAGGAGTTGCTGTGCTGACGGGATCGGAAGCGTTGATGGCAGATGGCTTGAACAACTCGACAGACGTGGTGGCATCGATTGCGGTCCTGATCGGCCTGCGCATTGCCCGCAAGCCGCCTGACCACGATCACCCGTACGGCCATTTTCGCGCGGAGACGATTTCGGCCTTGGTCGCGTCATTCATCATGCTGTTTGTCGGCTTGCAAGTCGTGACGGAAGCGGTTCCTTCGCTGTTTGATCAAAAAACGACGGCACCGGATTTGCTCGCAGGCTGGACGGCATTGGCGACAGCGGCGATCATGCTGGGCGTGTACCGCTACAACCGTCAGCTCGCTTTGCGAACAAACAGTCAGGCGTTGCTGGCTGCGGCCGCTGACAATCGCTCGGACGCCTTCGTCAGCATCGGGACGTTTGTGGGCGTTGCGGGGGCGCAGTTCCAGCTTTACTGGCTTGACCCGCTGGCTGCTTTGGTAGTCGGAGTCATCATCCTGAAAACAGCGTGGGATATTTTCCGGGAAGCGACCCATCGCTTGACCGACGGCTTTGACGTAGAAGAGTTGGGGGAACTGAAAGAGACGATCTCGTCCATCGCCGGAGTAAAAGATATTAGCGATATTAAAGCGCGTTACCACGGCAGCAGCGTGCTGGTTGACGTCGTGATCCATGTGGAGCCGCACCTTAATGTGGTAGAAAGCCACACCATCACCGAACACATCGAAGAACGCATGAGACGTGTGCACAAAATCAATACCGTTCATATTCATATCGAGCCAGAGCAGCAACTGGTCGAAAAATAAGCAAAAAACCTGTCCGTATCGGGCAGGTTTTTTTGCATGGCGTTACACGGGAGTCGCTTTTTTGCGACGCAGCTTTTTGGTTGTGGTCATCGCCTCGCTTTGCGCTGGCATTTGCTTGGGAGCTGCTGCGGTCGGCTCTGCGGGAGTTGCGCGCTTGCGGCTTGGCTTCGGTTTCGCTGCTGCTGGCGTAGGCTCAGGCTCGATTTTTACCGGACCAGGCGAAGTGCCTGCGGTAGAAGCGAGACTTTCCTTCAACGCTTGCATCAGGTCGATGACATTCGTCCGAGCGACGGTCGGTGCCGTGGCAATCTCCTGGCCTTCCAGCTTTTTCTCGATCATTTTTTGCAGCTCGCTGCGGTATTCATCGGTGTATTTGGCTGGGTCAAACGGAACGGTCATATTGCCGATCAGCTCGGTTGCCATTTTCAGCTCGTTTTCCGCCAAGGGGATGGTCGCCTCTGGCAAGGCAGGCACTTGATTGACTGGCCGTACTTCGTCAGGATAAAAAATCGTTTCCAGCATCATGCAATGCTCATACAGCCGAATGACGGCGAGACTTTGCCGATTGCGCATCGTCACCTGGGCAATCGCGATTTTTCCGGTTTGGCCCATCGCGGCGCGAAGCAGGGCGTACGCTTTTTCTCCTGTGTCCTGAGGAGACAGAAAGTAGCTTTTGTCAAAGTAAACCGGATCGATCTCCGACAAGTCCACAAAATCGAGAATCTCAATAGCTCGGCGGGTTTCGGGGGTGATCGCCTCCAGGTCCTCGTCGTTGATCATGACGAAGTGGCCTTTTTCATACTCGTAGCCGCGAACGATCTCGCTGGCGTCCACTTCCCGCTGACAATGCGGGCACATTTTCGTGTATTTGATGGGGGTGTTGCATTCCTTGTGCAGCTGGCGGAAGCGAATATCCCGTTCTTCTGTCGCCGTAAACATGCGAACCGGGATGTTGACCAGGCCGAAGCTGATTGATCCTTTCCAGACGGTGTGCATACGATTCCTCCCGATTCGGTAGTGGCATAAGGCTGGGGCTGGATGCTGCTACGAGGTAAGTGATGAGATGGGTGCGGCCGTTTTGCTTATTGTTTGTAGGCAGCCAGACGAAGCTGCGAGGGAAATGCAGGCGGGAAACATTGACACAGACGAGCTTGCTTTCCATTCCATGAAAAAACCAGCCGATCGCATGGGACGGCTGGTTGCGTTCTTTTTGCCCGATTTTACTGCCCGTGTTTGACGATGTCGGACTGGTCCGCCCGCGATTGCATTTCGCGTGCCGCTTCGCTGCCAATGCCTGTACGATCCGCGATGGACTGGGCTTTGGCTGCTTTCAGCTTTTGCTCGGACGGTTGTTTTGCTGCCATGTCAATTCCCCCTTTTGGAACATGTGCAAGTAGTATGCGCATGCCGGGAACAAAAAAATACCCCCTCGTCAAATGACGATGGGGCAGCTGTTCAACTCCTCCCGCGAAGGGAGCGATGGCACGGAATGCTCCTATCAGACACGCCGCGCGCCTAAGTGAACTGCCTTTCAATTATGGGAGAGGAGAAACCGGAGGAAGAGCTTATGGGGAAACGTAAGTCTTCTCCGCGGTTGTCAGCGACACCGTTGCGTCGCTATCCATCATGTTTTCCAAACTTTGCGTCTCGTATACCTGAAGCCGGCATAAATTTTCCAGTTGCCAATTTTACGGGGGTAGGCAGTTGTGATAGTATGATATCAGCCTGAAGGCAGAACGGCCTTGGTACAGGCGGCATTTATCTTCTACAAACTTCTTTGAACAGGTGAACAATTATGCGCGTCATCGCAGGAGAACACAGAGGTAGAAAACTTGCGGCCGTCCCTGGAAGCGGAACGCGTCCGACGACCGACAAAGTGAAAGAATCGATTTTCAACATGATCGGCCCGTACTTTGATGGGGGCTGGGCATTGGATTTGTATGCCGGCACAGGCAGCTTGGGCATTGAGGCGTTAAGCAGGGGAGCGGACAAAGCTGTCTTCGTCGAGCGCGATGCCAAAGCGTTTTCTGTCGTCAAGCAAAATGTCAGCGCCTGCCGCCTTGATGCATACGCAGAAATGTACCGCATGGATGCGGATCGAGCCATCCGGCAATTGGCAAAGCGGGAGCAGCCGTTTGATCTCGTTTTTTTGGACCCGCCGTATGCGAAGCAAAACATCGTGGAAGAAATCACTCAGCTACAACAGCTTGGTCTGCTCGCAGCAGGTGCCTGGATCGTCGCCGAACACGACAGCAAGGACTCGTTTCCCGCTGCCATCGGCGATTGCGTCAAAGATCGCGAGGCTACGTACGGCGAGACAGCGGTCACTTTGTACTATTACGAGCCGCAGCAAGAAGCATAGGAACGCCTCGCTTTTTGCGGTCGCATTCCATTTCATGAAAAACGTCGAGACGTTTTTCACAGAAAAAAGGGGGAGGCAACATGGCGATTGCCGTTTGCTCGGGAAGCTTTGATCCGGTTACATATGGACACCTCGACATTATCAGTCGGGGGGCAAAAGTGTTTGACAAAGTCATCGTGGCAGTTCTGATCAACTCCAAAAAAAATTCCCTGTTCAGCGTAGAGGAGCGCGTCGAGATGCTTCGTCAGGCGACAGCGGACATGAGCAATGTGGAGATCGACTCTTTTGACGGCTTGCTGATCGATTACATGAACAAGCGCGGAGCCAAAGTGATCATTCGCGGTCTTCGCGCTGTGTCCGACTTCGAGTACGAAATGCAGGTTGCTTCCATCAACAAAAAGCTCGACGATCAGATCGAGACCTTTTTCATGATGACCAACAATCAGTATTCGTATCTCAGCTCCAGCATCGTAAAAGAAGTGGCAAGGTACAAGGCAAGTGTCGCCGATCTGGTGCCGCCAGCGATTGAAGAAGCGCTCAAGCGCAAATTGGCCAGCGAGTAACCGAGTTTACCTCGGCTTGCTGCTGCGAAAGTAACGGGTGAGCAAGCTGATGCCGAAAAGCAGAACAGCCACCCCTGCCGCGAGCGTGCCAGAAAAAGCGATCGTCTCCCACCAGCTTGTAACGGGGATTCCGGAAGTGGTCGGCACGAAGACGGGAACGCTTTTTTCCAAAAACCAGTTGCTCGCTTTGACCAGCGGCTGCCAGAAAACAAAGGTCAAAATGGCCGCCAATAAAGCGTGGAGAGCACGCGCAATCAAATAAGGCGCTACCCGGATGTCTGTTTCGCTGAGAATGCTGGCGACTTGCGCATGGACGCTCAGTCCGCCCCAGGACAGTATGGCGCTGGCGATCGCAGCTTTCCAGACCATGGATACGGCATCGGGAACGACACTGGCTGCCTGCGCGCCCAACGTGACTTCAAACAGCCCGGCGACGATGGCTTTGGAAAAGGCGGGAGGAAAGCCAAAGGGACCGAGGAAAATAGCGAGAAACGTACTGATCAATTGGGTCAGGTGAATCGCTTGAAACAACTGAATCAACACAGAGAACACGATGATAAAGCCACCGATCATGAGCAAGGTGTTGAGCGCTGACTGCACGGCATCCCCCATGAGTTTGCCAAACGGCCGACCGTCGCGGATTCGCGCCCGGTGCATGGCTTGCAGCGCGCGGAGCGGGAGGGGCAAATTCGTTTTTTCCAAAGGCTTGGTTATGGCAGCAAACGGCGCGTGGAAACGGTAAATCAGCCCCATGATGACTGCCGACAAATAGTGGGTCAAGGCGAGGACGACTCCCATTTGCTCGCTGTGGAAAAAGCCGATTGCCACCGCGCCCATGACAAACAGCGGATCTCCCGTCGTCGTAAAAGATACGAGCCGTTCCCCTTCCGCTTTGGAGATATTGCTCTGCTGGCGCAAGCGGGTAGTCAGCTTGGCTGCCACCGGATATCCCGATGAAAAGCCCATGGCGAGCACAAATCCGCCTGTTCCCGGAACATTGAACAAAGGGCGCATCAACGGTTCCAACAGCACGCCAACAAAGTGAACGACTCCGAGTCCCATCAATATTTCCGAGAGGACGATAAACGGGAGCGTGGACGGGAATACGACCTCCCACCAGATTTTGAGTCCACGGACGGCGGCTTCAAAAGAAATTTGCGAGTAAATGACAAGGGTCAAGACGAGCGCGACTGTCGAGAGGGCAAGCAACAAGGTGAAAAACGGTGAGTGGCGTGACATGGAATCCTCCTGTGTCGACGAAAAGATCATAGTACATGTCTACGTGACAGGCTGATGATCTATGCGTGAGGCTTGTATCTTTCAAGTGTGAAAGGAACAGGGAATGGTCACATAGGCTGTTTACAGGAGGTGTTTGCATGACGGCGAAGCGAAAGCCAACCGTGGGGGTAGCGCTAGGCTCAGGCGGGGCCCGCGGTTTTGCGCATATTGGTGTCTTGAAAGCATTCGAGGCGCAAGGAATCGAGATCGACATGCTTGCGGGCAGCAGTATGGGGAGTTTGATTGCGGCGGTGTATGCAAACGGAATCGAGCCGCACATGATGGCGAAGCTCGCGCTCAATCTGAAGCGCAAGCACTGGCTTGATCTGACCGTACCGAGCATGGGGTTTGTCGCGGGAGAGAAAATCAAGCAGTTGATCAAGCTGCTCACTCACGGGAAGCGGATGGAAGAACTGGGCAAGCCTTTGGCGATTGTGGCGACTGACATCGAATCCGGCGAACGGGTTGTATTCCGCGATGGGCCGATTGATCAGGCAGTCAGGGCGAGCATTTCCATTCCAGGCATATTTGTCCCGGAAAAGGTTGGCGGGCGTCTGCTGGTCGATGGCGGTGTCATTGACCGCGTGCCTGTGACGGTGCTGAAAGACATGGGAGCGGATATCGTCATTGCAGTCGATGTGGCCCAGGTCGATACGCCAATGAAGGTGAACAGCATCTTCGACGTCATTGCTCAGACGATTGATGTGATGGAACGGGAAATTCTCCGCCACAGGATCATTGCTGCGGATATCGTAATCCGCCCGGATGTTGGACATTATAGCAGTATTGCCTACTCTGGCGTGGAGGAAATCATCGAACTCGGGGAACGCGAGGGTGCAGCACAAGCAGAGCGCATCCAGCAACTGATTGCGAACTGGGAGGAAAACGGATGAACGAGGACCAACTTTATAGACAAACGCGCAGATCGCGAGGAGCCAGAGGCTTTAGTTGGGTTTTGGCCTTGATTGTGCTTGTGGCTGGACTGTCTTTTTTTATCCCGACCAATTACTATGTGACAAGGCCAGGCTCGGCTATCGCGCTAGGCCCGATGATCGACGTAGAAGGCGGCAAAAAGGACGAAACAGGCGCGTTCATGCTTACGACTGTGCGCATGGGCGAGGCGAATCTCGCTTGGTACGTCTACGCGAACATGTCGCCTGATGCCGAGCTGATGCCGAAAGAGCTGGTGGTCAGCAAAGGGGAGGACAACGAAGACTTCGTCCGCCGCGAGCAAGCCGTGATGGACAATTCGCAAAAGATTGCCGAAGCGGTCGCTTTTCGCCTGGCTGGCTACGATGTCAAGATCGAAAAAGAAGGCGTCTGGGTCATGGGCACAATCGAAGGACTTCCCGCCAAAAAAGTGCTGAAAATCGGCGACGTCATCACTGCCGTCGATGGAGTGCGCACCGCCGAAGCCAAAGATTTGCTGCAAGCTCTCGCCAGCAAAAAGGCAGGCGATCAGGTCGAGATTACATATACAAGAGATGGACAAGAAGGGAAAACGATGGTAACCTTGGAACCACTGCCAGAGTCGAAGTCCGTCGGCATCGGGGTGCGTCCGGACAACAAGCAAGAGATCGTGATTCCGAAAAAAGTAACGATCGCGTCGCAAGGGATCGGTGGACCATCTGCCGGGCTGATGATGACGCTGGAGATTTTGGATCAGCTCGATGTGGCGAAAGATTTGACAAAAGGCTATAAAATCGCCGGTACAGGCACGATTTCACTGGATGGGACAGTCGGCCGGATCGGCGGGATCAACCACAAGGTCATCGCGGCTGACAAAGCAGGGGCGGAAATTTTCTTTGCACCCGAGGATACGCCTGATGCAACCTCCAATTATCAGGAAGCGCTGGCTACCGCAAAACGGATTGGAACTTCCATGCAGATCGTTCCCATCAAGACAGTAAAGGATGCGATTGCGTATCTGGATGGACAAAAACCGAAATCTTCCTGAGCAAACAAGCTGTCAAGGAAAAATGGTTGACAAAGCTTTTTGCACGGGCTATAATCATCCTTGTTGTGCATGAGGTGAAGTGCTATGAACATTAAGTTAGCAGAGTTGGAACACCGAAAAGGAGAGGCACTGCCGTTTCAGTTGACGCTCGATGCAGCAGAACTGAAAGGTCGCCATAACGAGATTCGCGGGATCACTCCTGTGAATGCCGAGGGCGAAGCTGTACAGCTCGGTAACCTCTACTATGTAAAAGGCAGCATGAAGGCCGATGTCGATTTCGTCTGCGCCCGATGCTTGAATCCTTTTACCCATCACGCGGCAATAGACTTCTCCGAAACCTTTGCTTTGGCAGATGATCCTATCATAAGCGAGGACGAAGACAGCGACATCCTTCCACTGGAAGGAGACGAGATCGAGCTTACTGCGCTGTTGCAAGAGGACTTTTTGCTCGCGATGCCAACCTTCCCGCTGTGCGAGGAAGATTGCAAAGGATTGTGCCCGAGTTGTGGCGTAAACCGCAACGAAGTGGCATGCAGCTGCAAGAATGAGCGGATTGACCCGCGCTTGGCCGGGTTGGCTGACTTTTTCAAGGACAGCAAGTAGTATTCTCTTGTTTTCAAGGTGAGGCGCCGATCTTCGGATGCAGCGTCTCATTTTTGAAGGACGGCATAAGCTTTTGGGCCTATACTGTCCACCCAATAGAGCATCTTAGCATTTGTCAGTTGAAGGAGGTGTAAGGAAGATGGCAGTACCTCAACGGAGAACTTCCAAAACCCGTAAAAGAATGCGTCGTACGCACTTCAAATTAGAGATTCCAGGCATGATCAAATGCGATAATTGCAGCGAATACAAGCTTGCGCATCGTGTTTGCCCAAGCTGCGGTCACTACAAAGGTGTGAAAGTAGCAAAGTAAGCTTTGCTGCGTAAAAAGTGAGGTGAGCAATCACCTTGCTTTTTTTGTGCCTTCATTTTACTTATTAATGCTTATGAATACTTAAATGATATTGCTTAAAATGCGTAAATGACTTACAATGAGGAAGAAAGGCAAGGATGGAGTGAAACCGTGATGTACCAGGAAGAGCGATTGACCGCGATCCTGCAATATTTGCAGCAGCACCACCGAATCAGTGTACAGGAAGTCGTGGAGCAATTCGGCGTCTCCCGTGATACGGCCCGGCGAGATATCGTCAAGCTGGAGGAGCAGGGAGAAATCTTGCGGACTCGCGGTGGAGCGATTTTGCCTAGCTTGAGCAAAAAAAGCTTTTCTCATCAGGAGCGCATGCAGCTCGATTTGACAGGGAAGCGGCGGATTGCGCAGGCTGCCGCGCGTTTGATCAAACACGGCGACTATTTGCTGCTTGACGCATCCACGACGGTTCAACTGACGGTAGAATCGTTGCAGACAAAAGACCATGTCATCATTACAAACTCCTTGGCTACAGCAGCCAGTGTTTCGCGCAAGGAAGGCGTGCTTGTGAAAATGCTCGGCGGGGATGTGAACCCGCAAGATCAGTGTGTGCACGGCACCCGAACCGTAGAAAATCTGGCGAATTACCACGTCGACAAGTTGCTGGTCGGAGCTTGCGGGCTGACGACGGGCGGACTTGTTTCCCCGGATGAAGATCACGGCTATGTGATCAGGGAGATGATGAAGCGGGCGGATCAGGTGATTATTCTCGCTGACCACTCCAAATTCGGAAAAAGCATGTTGTACCGGGTAGCCAGTCTGGATCAGATCGACTTGATCGTGACGGACTGCGCACCAGGGCGGGAAATGGCCGAAGCCTTCGACAAGAGCGAGGTAGACGTATTGGTAGCCGCTGAAAACGGCAAAGACGCATGAAATAGCGGGTAGATTTCATCTGGCTGGCGTGAAGGGAGACCCCGCGTGACAGCAGATGGATTTATCAGAGAAGGTTCTTCTTTTTGAAGAGCCTTCTCTTTTTTTTGCTTGCAATCATATAGGAGCCCTGCTATCCTGTTATTCCTGACTTTTCCACGAGGAGGTTCTTATGGTTTACTGGCGGATTATCCGCAAAAGCTATCGACGCAATCTTCAGTATCGTCTCTCTCATCTGATCAACAATGTGGCGAGCTCGATTTTTGGGCTTGTTTTTATTGCCATTTGGATGGGAGTCCTGCGAGGCAAAGCCGTTCACGGCCCGTACGACGCGGAAACGATGGCCTGCTACATCGCGATTTGCCAAAGCGTGCTTTGGGTGACGACGTTCATGTCACCGGGGCTGAATGTGCAGGTCGGGGTGCGCAGCGGAGCGGTCAGCCTCGACATGATCAAGCCTGTCCATTACTTGTGGTACACCTTGAGCCAGGAGTTTGGCCGCCTGCTCTATAACGCCTGTTACCGCAGTCTGCCGATCGGCCTTTTGCTTGGGCTTGCGGTAGGCTTTTCTTTCCCCTCCGATCCGCTTGCGTACCTCTTGTTTTTGCTCTCGCTTCTGCTGGCTGCCTACGTAGGCATGCTCCTTTTTTATTTGGTCGGCATTTCTTCTTTCTGGACGACCGAGGTGCGCTGGCTGCACCTCATTTTGCTCTCGCTAGTTTTCGGCTTTGGCGGGCAGATGATCCCTGTTGATCTGATGCCGGGGGTACTCGGGCAGCTGGCTCCGTTTTTGCCTTTTGCCGCCATGATTTACTATCCGGTCATGAACTGGCTGGAGCTTGCTCCGGTCTACAGCATCGGGGTTCAGCTGCTGTGGGCTGTCATTTTGACAGTAGTCGCTCTCGCTGTGACGAAGCAAGCAAGAAGAAAGCTGGAAATACAAGGGGGGTAGCGACGTGCTCATGCTTTATCGAAAGCTGATCGCAGCCAGTCTCCGCTCGCAAATGCAGTACAAAATGAATTTCATTACGAGCGCGGCTACGACCGGCATGATTATGGTTCTCGATTTTGTGATTCTTTCCGCCATTTTGCACCGCTTCAACGATGTGGCTGGCTGGAATATTTACGAGGTCGGCATGCTTTACGGCATTTCTTCGGCATCTGTCTCCTTGTATCGGCTGTTTGCTCCGGAAGTGAACGATTTTGAGAAGTATGTCGTGCACGGAGAATTTGACCAGATGCTGATTCGCCCGGTATCGCCGCTCTTGCTTTTGCTTACGCGCAATCTCGACCTTTCGCGGATTGGCGGCATCGTGCAAGGCGTGGCAGTGCTGGTGCTCTCGCTTGCGGGACTTGCCCGGGAAGGGGCAGATTTGCTCTGGTTGATCGTCTTTTCCCCGATCGCGATTTTTTCGGGCGGGGTCATTTATTTTTCCATGGCGTTGTCTTCGGCGGCTCTCTCTTTTTGGACGCATCAAATGAGAGACATCCTGACTTTTACGATCTACGCGCCGGCGAATGCCTCCAACTATCCGATTTCGCTCTATCCAGGCTGGCTGAAATGGCTGTTCTTTACCGCCTTGCCGATCGCGTACATGAATTACTTGCCGATGCTGGCCTTGCTCGGAAAAGGGGGAGGCTGGTACTACCCGCTGCTGGCGCCTGTTGCGGCGGCGACCGCATTGTTTTTGGCACTCACCTTTTGGAAGATAGGCATACGACATTATCACTCTACGGGAAGCTGAGGAGGTTTTCATCATGATAGAAGCTGTACATATCGGCAAGTCGTTCTATTTGTCTCCGGAGAACAAAGGCCGCTTCGCTTCGGTGCGCACCTTGTTTTCCCGGGAGCAGCGTGAGGTCAAGGCTGTAGACGACATCTCCTTTTCCATCGGGGAAGGGGAGTTCGTCGGCTACATCGGCCCGAACGGAGCGGGGAAGTCGACCACGATCAAGATGCTGTCCGGCATTTTGCACCCCAGTCGGGGAGAAATCCGCATCGGCGGCTACAGTCCGCAAAAAGACCGGATACAGGTCGCTTCGCGCATCGGCGTCGTCTTCGGGCAGCGAACACAGCTGTGGTGGGACTTGCCCGTCAAAGATTCGTTCGAGATTTTGCAGGCGATGTACAAAATCGATTCGCGCACGTATCGGCGCTCGATGGAGCTTTACCAGGAGCTTCTGGATATGCGCGAATTTCTGGATACACCTGTGCGCAAACTGTCGCTCGGACAGCGGATGAGAGCGGATTTGGCAGCAGCGCTTTTGCACGATCCGCCTGTGCTGTTTTTGGATGAGCCGACAATCGGGCTGGATGTGGTCGCCAAGACGCGCATCCGCGCCTTTTTAAAAGAAGTGAACGAGACGCAGAAAAAGACGATCCTGCTGACGACGCATGACATGGACGATATCGAGCAATTGTGCAAGCGGATTATCGTCATCAATCACGGCAAAAAGATGATGGACACGACATTGGATGACATGCGCCGCCAAATCGGTTTGCCCAGTCTGATTCAGGTTGAATATCGCCAGCTGCCAAACCTGGGTGCCGAGTTGGCAGGGATTGAACGGCTGGAGTTGTCCGGCAATGTTTTGTCCGTTCATTTTGACAAAGGAAAAATTTCTTCGCCGCGCATCCTGGCAGAAGTGGCTGGCTGGGGTGAGCCTTTGGACATCCAGATGAAAGAACCCGGGATTGAGGAGATCATTCGGCTAATGTACCGCTAGGGAGAGCTACCCATTTTCAAGAACTTTACTTGTAATTGCCAACGTTCTCCCTTATACTGTTTTGGTACCTGGTATTAAAAACAGCTCGCAATCATACATATCCGAAACAAGAATCTTGCTAGGGGGTGTTTCGCATCGCCCGCTTGCCAAAAAAAGACCGCCAGACCCGCTTGGTGCAGTCGCTGGCGGATAATCCATTTGCGACGGACGAAGATCTGGCTGAGTTATTTCATGTCAGCATTCAAACAATACGACTAGATCGATTGGAGCTTGGGATTCCGGAGCTTCGGGAGCGGATCAAATCGGTTGCGGAGAAAAGCCTCGATCCCGTGAAGTCGTTGGGGATTGAGGAAGTAATCGGGGAGATCATCGACTTGCAGCTCGATTCCCAAGCTATTTCCGTATTGGAAATAAAAGAAGAGCACGTTTTTTCCAAAACACAAATTGCCCGGGGCCATTATATTTTTGCCCAGGCTAACTCTTTGGCAGTAGCAGTCATTAATGCCGATGTGGCGCTGACAGCTACAGCCCGGATTCGCTTTGTGCGCCCCGTGCGCATTGGCGAAAAGCTGGTCGCGAAGGCAGTAGTACGCAGCCGAGACGGCGACGAGTGCAAAGTGCGCGTGGAGACGAAAGTTCAAGGTGAATTGGTCTTTACAGCGACATTCCGGGTTGTGGAAATGACTGTCGCACAAAATCGGCATGAATGAGAGGTAAGGAGGAGACACGGTTGCGAATTGCAGTTGATGCGATGGGCGGCGACAACGCACCAAAAAGTACAGTATTAGGAGCACTTGCTGCCATCAAGGAAAACCCGGCCATTACGGTTGTACTGGTGGGAGATGAACAAGCCATTCGGAACCACTTGCCGCAAGACGCGCCGGCAAACATCGAGATTGTTCCTACGACAGAAGTGATTTTGCCAGATGATGAGCCGGTTCGAGCTGTACGTCGCAAGAAAAATTCCTCGCTGGTTGTTGCAGTTGAGATGGCACGTGAAAAGATCGTGGATGCAGCGATTTCGGCGGGAAACACGGGTGCGCTCATGACGGCAGGTCTGCTGTACGCAGGCCGCATGGAAGGCATCGAGCGCCCGGCGCTGGCCGCTTATATCCCGAATAAAAAAGGTCGCGTAACACTCACACTTGATGTGGGGGCCAACATGGATGCGAAGCCGCATCACCTGCTGCAATACGCGGTGATGGGCAGCCTGTACGCAGAAAAAGTGCTTGGATTCGAAAATCCAAAAGTAGGACTGCTCAACGTAGGGACAGAAGAAGGCAAAGGGAATGAGCTGACCAAAGCGGTGTTCCCGCTGCTGTCCCAGGCAGACCTGAATTTCGTCGGCAATGTGGAAGCGCGCGACGTCATGGAAGGGGCATGTGACGTGCTAGTTTGTGACGGCTTCGTCGGCAACGTGCTGCTGAAAGCGGTAGAGGGCGCTGCTTCCACAATCTTTTCGCAGTTGAAGCAGGAGTTTACTTCGAGTCTGATTAATAAAGTAGGAGCGGCCATCTTAAAGCCGGGACTCATGCGCTTCAAGAAGAAAATGGACTACGCGGAATACGGGGGAGCGCCGTTATTGGGCTTGAAAAGTCCTGTGATCAAGGCTCATGGCTCCTCTGACGAGAGAGCGATGAAAAACGCGATTGCCAGCGCAGCTCGCTTTGTGCGGCAAGATGTCAATGAAGTCATTGCGCAGGCACTACAGAAAAATATAACGGGAGAAAGCGAGTGAGGCAGATGGATAAAAAGCGTTCAGTAGGCATTTTGGCTACAGGTTCTTACACCCCTGACAGGGTGCTTAGCAACTTCGATCTGGAAAAAATGGTGGAAACATCTGATGAGTGGATTGTTTCCCGTACTGGAATCCGGGAACGCCGGATCTGCTCGACTGAGCAAGCATCTTCTGATCTCGCTTACGAAGCTGCGAAAAAAGCGTTGGCAAAAGCCAACATCAGCGCAGAGCAACTGGACATGATTATCGTCGCTACGGTGACGCCGGACACGATGTTCCCATCCACTGCCTGCATTTTGCAGGAAAAGCTGGGAGCAAAGCGTGCGGCTGCGGTAGATTTGTCTGCTGCCTGCACCGGCTTTTTGTACGGCATTACGACAGCGACCCAGTTCATCGCCAATGGGTTTTACAAGCACATTTTGGTGGTAGGGGTTGAAACGCTGTCCAAAATTACGAACTATAAAGACCGCAATACTTGCGTGCTGTTTGGCGACGGAGCGGGTGCTGCTGTCATCGGCGAAGTGAAAGAAGGCTTCGGCTTCCAGTCGTTTGAATTGGGTGCAGACGGATCGGGCGGACCTTTGCTGTGTCTGCCAGCGGGCGGCTCGCGCATCCCTGCTTCCAGCGAATCGGTGGAAAACGATCTGCACTATTTGGCCATGGCGGGCGGCGAGGTGTTCAAATTCGCTGTGCGCGTGATGAACTCTGCCACAGAAGCGGTTCTTGCCAAAGCGGGCGTAGACCGCGAAAATATCGATCTGCTCGTGCCGCACCAGGCGAACAAGCGAATTATCGATTCGGCTGTGCAACGCTTCGGCTTGTCCGAAGAAAAGGTGGCGATCAACCTCGACCGTTACGGCAACATGTCTTCTGCATCGATTCCGGTTGCACTCGATGAAGCGGTCGAAGCTGGACGCATCAAAGAAGGCGACAATGTGATTCTCGTAGGCTTTGGCGGCGGATTGACTTGGGGAGCGACACTCTTGAAATGGTCGACCACGCCAGCAGAAGGGAGCGGACAGTAGTGGGGAAAGTAGCATTTGTTTTTCCGGGGCAGGGCTCGCAATTCGTAGGAATGGGCCAAGCGCTCAGTGAACAGTCGGAGGCAGCCCGCCACATTTTTCAGCAGGCAGATGAAGCGCTCGGCTTTTCGCTGTCCGGCTTGTGCTTCAACGGCCCGGAAGAAGAACTGAAGCTGACGGCTAACACGCAGCCGGCGATTTTGACGGCGAGCGTCGCGGTATTGGCAGCTTTGCAAGAACAGCGTCCTGACTTCACTCCGGCATTCGTGGCTGGACACAGTCTGGGTGAATATTCGGCACTGGTTGCAGCAGGAGCGTTGTCTTTTGCTGACGCGGTAAAAACGGTCCGTGCACGCGGTCAATTCATGGAAGAAGCGGTTCCGGCAGGGCAGGGCGCGATGGCAGCTGTCCTGAACATGGAGCGCTCCGCTTTGCAAGCGATTTGCGAAGACGTGACTGCTTCCGGACACCCGGTACAACCGGCGAACATGAACTGTCCGGGCCAAATTGTCATCTCCGGTTCCGCCGAAGGTGTCAAACTGGCTGGCGAGCAGGCGAAGGCAGCGGGGGCGAAGCGTGTTCTGCCGCTGAACGTAAGCGGACCGTTCCACTCCAGCCTCATGCAGCCTGCTGCGGATAAATTGCAGGCCGTGCTTGCAGGCGTATCTGTCCGGGAAGCAACCGTTCCGGTCGTGGCAAACGTAACGGCGCGACCTGTTACCGAAGCGGCGGCGATTGTGGAACAACTGGTTTCGCAAGTATCGGCTCCAGTTCTGTGGGAGGATTCCGTACAGTGGATGGTGGAAGCGGGCGTGACCACTTTTGTGGAGATCGGGCCAGGAAAAGTGCTTGCTGGACTGATCAAAAAAATCGCTCCGGCAGACACGACGATTATTTCTGTACAGGATATGGAGTCCTTGACTGAGCTTTTGAACGGAGGGGTATTATGCTAACAGGAAAAACAGCACTCGTCACAGGCGCTTCCCGCGGAATCGGCCGCGCGATCGCACTCAAGCTGGCCGCAGCAGGAGCGAATGTGGTCGTTAACTACGCAGGAAGCGAAGCGGCAGCCAGTGAAACAGTCGCGATGATCAAGGAGCTCGGCCGCGACGCCATCATGGTTCGCGCCAATGTGTCCTCGACAGAAGAAGTGGGCGACATGTTCAAAGCGGCGCTCGACCACTTCGGGACCATCGACATTCTCGTCAACAACGCAGGGATTACCCGCGACAACTTGTTGATGCGCATGAAAGAAGAAGAGTGGGATGACGTCATCGCCACGAATCTCAAAGGCGTGTTCAACTGCCTGAAAGCAGCTACTCGTCCGATGATGAAGCAGCGTTCGGGAAAAATCATCAACATCACGTCCGTTGTAGGTGTACTCGGCAATGCAGGACAAGCAAACTACGTAGCGGCCAAAGCAGGCGTCATCGGTCTGACCAAGACTGCTGCACGCGAGCTGGCGAGCCGTGGCATCACCGTGAACGCGGTAGCGCCAGGTTTCATCGCTACAGAAATGACAGACGTCCTGCCGGAAGACATCAAAGCGGGCCTGATCAGCCAGATTCCGCTCGCCCGTCTCGGTCAAACCGAAGACATCGCGTCTGTTGTTTTGTTCCTTGCTTCTGATGCAGCCAACTACATGACAGGCCAAACCTTGCATGTAGACGGCGGCATGTATATGTAAACTGGTTTTTTGAAAGCTCATCCACTATAATACGGGAGAGGGGGTGAAGCAAGATGGCAGATACATTGGAACGCGTGAAGAAAATCATCGTCGATCGTCTGGGTGTAGATGAGTCCAAGATTACTTTGGAAGCTTCTTTCAAAGAAGACCTGGGCGCTGACTCCCTGGATGTAGTGGAACTCGTAATGGAACTCGAAGACGAGTTTGATTTAGAGATTTCTGACGAAGATGCTGAAAAGATCACTTCTGTTGGTGAGGTTGTTAAATACATAGAATCTCACAAGTAGATCCATCAGTTGGAAGTCCCGTACCATACGGGACTTCTCCTTCAATTGCAGAGAATACATACGGGGAAGCTATGTTGGGCATGAAGTGTAAGTAACAGGCTGACTGCTGACTTTCATATAGAGGTGATCGCAATGAAACGAAGAGTGGTGATTACGGGCGTCGGTGTTATTTCTCCGGTGGGAAATGACGCGCAGACCTTCTGGAACAGTTTGCTGGAAGGAAAATCAGGCATTGACCGCCTGACTGCTTTTGACGCTACTGATTATCCGACACAGATTGCGGGAGAAGTAAAAGACTTCAATCCCGAGCTGTATATGGACAAAAAAGAAATACGACGTACAGACCGATTCGTTCAGTTTGGATTGGCTGCTGCCAAAATGGCGGTAGAGGATGCGAAACTGGAAATCACGCCAGAAAATGCGGAACGAGTGGGTGTATACATCGGGTCCGGTATTGGCGGGCTGTCTACATGGGAAGAGCAGCATTCCGTGCTGTTGGAAAAAGGACCGCGCCGCGTGAGTCCGTTCTTTATTCCGATGCTGATTGCGAACATGGCGTCTGGAGCAGTATCGATCCAATACGGTGCAAAAGGGCCAACATCCAGTGCGATTACCGCATGTGCAACGGGGACGAACGCAATCGGCGACGCTCTGCGTTTGATCCAGTTTGATCATGCCGATGTGATGATCGCAGGTGGAGCGGAAGCGACCGTTCGCCCGATGGCGTTTGCCGGCTTTTGTTCCGCAAAAGCGATGTCCACGCGCAACGACGAGCCGCAAAAAGCATCCCGTCCTTTTGACAAGGATCGCGATGGTTTTGTCATGGGAGAAGGGGCAGGCGTCCTGATCCTGGAAGAACTCGAGCATGCGAAAAAGCGCGGCGCGAACATCATCGCCGAAGTGATCGGCTATGGCATGAGTGCTGACGCCCATCACATCACTTCTCCATCTCCAGGGGGAGAAGGGGCTGCGCGCTGCATGAAAAACGCCCTGCGTGACGCGGGAATCGACCCGACAGAAGTAGGCTATATCAACGCACACGGAACTTCCACTGACCAAGGGGATATCGCAGAAACGCAGGCGATCAAAGACGTCTTTGGCGAACACGCTTACAAGCTGGCTGTCAGCTCCACCAAGTCGATGACAGGCCATTTGCTCGGCGCCACAGGCGGTATTGAAGCGATCGCGACTGCTTTCGCTCTGCGCGATCAGGTGCTTCCTCCTACCATCAATCTGGAAAATCCTGATCCGGAATGTGATCTCGACTATGTTCCTAACCATGCGCGCAAGGCGACCGTCCATGTGGCTGTGTCCAATACATTTGGATTCGGCGGTCATAATGCTACGGTGATCCTGAAGCGATACGAAGCATAAATGAGCCCTACTGAGAGAAAAAGTAGGCAGTCTCCTGGAATGGTGGTGAGGGTGATGAATTTTGCGCAGCTGCAAGAGAAGATCGGCTTTCGCTTTCATGATGAAAGCGTTCTGCGGCAGGCATTCACCCATTCTTCCTACGTGAACGAGCAACGCGGCAAACGGATATCAGACAATGAACGGCTGGAATTTTTGGGAGATGCGGTGCTCGAATTGACGGTTTCCCAGTTTTTGTACAAAACTTTTCCCAAGATGAGCGAGGGAGAGATGACAAAACTGCGGGCAGCGATTGTCTGTGAGCCTTCTCTGGTTAAATTTGCTGAGCTACTGAATTTTGGCGATCTCGTTTTGCTGGGAAAAGGGGAAGAGCTGACGGGCGGCCGTCAGCGACCTGCCTTGCTAGCGGACGTATTTGAAGCTTTTGTTGGCGCCCTCTATTTGGATCAGGGCCTGGATGCCGTGTTTTCTTTTATGGAAAAATACGTTTATCCGAGAATCGACAAGGGAGAGTTTGCCCAGGTTACAGACTTCAAGAGCCAGTTGCAGGAATTTGTTCAACAGGACAATCTGGGAGACATCCAGTATCGCATTGTAGAAGAAAAAGGACCAGCTCACAATCGAGAGTTCGTATCTGAGGTGCTTTTGAACAATCGTTCGCTTGGCATCGGCTCGGGCCGCTCCAAAAAGGAAGCGGAACAGCAGGCCGCCGCGCGGGCATTGGTAAAGCTGGGGGATAAATAAAAGCTCGGAAAAGGGAGCTGCATCATCTGCGAAAGGCAGGTGGTGTAGCTTTCTTTGTTCCGACTTGGAAAAGCTGGGAAAATACTGCGTGATGACGGCTTTCTATGATACACTTAACGGGGAAAGACCCAAGAAACCTCGCAGTGGAGTAGCTCCTGTCTCATGCAGGGGCTCTTTTCGGGTACCCATCCAATCTGGGCCGCGTGTTTTGCCGGACTCGGCAAATAACAGCAGGTGGCGAGCAAACAGGGTGGGGTTTGGTAAGGAGGATCGTACGTATGTATTTGAAACGTCTGGAGCTGGCAGGATTCAAATCTTTTGCCGACAGGACGGAATTGGAGTTCGTACCGGGAGTGACAGCAGTAGTCGGCCCGAACGGAAGCGGCAAAAGCAACGTTTCCGACTCGATTCGCTGGGTGCTCGGGGAACAAAGCGCCAAATCGCTGCGCGGGGCGAAGATGGAAGATATCATTTTCGCGGGCAGCGACAAGCGCAAGCCAGTGAATTTTGCTGAAGTGACATTAACCTTGGATAATACCGATCGCTCGCTTGATGTGGAATATTCGGAGGTTTCCGTTACGCGCAGAGTGTACCGCTCTGGCGACAGTGAGTATTACATAAACAACCGATCGTGCCGCTTGAAAGATATTATGGAGCTGTTTATGGATACGGGTCTGGGAAAAGAAGCGTATTCCATTATCGGTCAGGGAAAAATCGAAGAAATCCTCAGTACCAAATCGGAAGATCGCCGGGGAATTTTTGAAGAGGCAGCGGGAATCGTCAAGTACAAGACCCGCAAGCGAGAGGCCGAGAAGAAGCTGGACGACACCGAGCAAAACCTGATTCGCATCCACGATATCGTCAGCGAGATCACGGAGCAGATTGGACCGCTGCAGGAGCAGGCCGAGACGGCGAAAACCTACAAGGAGCTGCACCGCAAGCTGGTCGAACATGAAGTGGCTCTGTACGTGCAACAAATCGAGGCGGCCCATACGAAGTGGGAGGCTGCCTCGCAGCGTGTGCAGGAACTGCGCGAGCAACTGATTACGCAAACGACGGAAGCGAGCAAGCACGAAGCGGATTTGGAGCAAGCCCGCTTTTCTGTCACGCAAATCGACCAGTCGATTGAGGAGTTGCAGCAAGTTCTTTTGACCGTGAGCGAGGAAACCGAAAAAGTAGAAGGCCAGCGCGAAGTATTGCGCGAGCGGATGCGCAACTTGAGTGCCAATCGCCAGCAGACGATGGAGCAAATGCACAAGCTGACGGAAAAGCAGCATGCGCTCGAAGCAGAGCTTGCGGAAGAAAAGCAGCGCGTGCAGGAAGCGGAGCAGCGCATGACAGAGGCCCATGCCGCTTTGCAGGAAGCCGAAGGCCAGTTTTTCGCCATGGTGCAGTCGTTGACGGATGACGTGGAGCGCTTGAAAGGCGACTATTTTGAAAAGCTCAACGAAATGGCGAACCTGCGCAACGAAATTCGCCACCAGCAGCAATTGGTGCAAACTTCCCAGGCGCGTGTCGACCGTCAGCTGTCTGGAAAAGAGCAGTTGGATCTCGAAGAAGTGCAGCGTCAGGTCAAAATCGCCGAGTTGCAAGAGCAGTTGGCCAAAATCGAGCAAACGATACAAGATACGGTGGCGAGGTACAAGCAATTGCTGGACGGTCTGCGCGACGGACAAGCCCGGATGGAGCAGGTTCGCCGGGAGCTTCGCCAGTCCGAACAGCGCAGGGAAGCGGCCAAGTCGCGACTCGATCTGATCAAGGAAATGCAGTCCGAATTTGCCGGATTCCAGCAAGGGGTAAAAGAAATTCTCAAAGCCCGTGAGCGAGGCTTCAAAGGAATCCACGGTGCGGTAGCCGAGCTGGTTGTCGTGCCGCAGCAATACGAGACAGCTATTGAAGTTGCGCTCGGCGGGGCATTGCAAAATGTCGTCGTGGACGACGAGGCAGCCGGGCGCGCAGCGATTGCTTATTTGAAGCAGCACAATGCAGGCCGTGCAACCTTTTTGCCGCTGGATGTCATTCGGCCGCGCACCTTGCAGGCACAAGATAAGCAGCAGCTGGCAAAAGAAAGCGGCGTTGTCGGGATCGCCAGCGAGCTTGTTTCGTTTGAGGAAACGTACCGCCCGATTTTGGAGAGCATGCTCGGCAATGTCATCATTACGGAAAAATTGGAGCAGGCCAACCGTGTCGCTCGCACACTCGGCTATCGGTATCGCGTCGTTACGCTCGAAGGGGATATTGTCAACGCAGGCGGTTCGATGACAGGGGGAGCGCTGAAGAAAAACAGCACCAACCTTCTCGGCCGCAATCGGCAGGCAGATGAGCTGGAAGCGCAGATGCGTGAAATCGAAGAGGCAATTTCTGGACATACTACGCTAATGGAGCAACTGACCAGTGAGCTTGGCCGTATGGAAGAAGAGCAAGAAACGCTTCGCTCGGAAGGGGAAGCCTTGCGGTTGAAGGAGCAGGAAGTCAAAGGTCTGTTGCAGCAGGCGGAAGCAGAAGGGCGTTCGCTGGGCGAGCGGGCCAAGCTGGTTGAGCAGGACATCGCCGCTTACCAGCGGGAAAGAGAAGAAGCTTCCGAGAAGCAGGAACAATTGCAAGCCTCCCTCGTTGTGCTGGAACAAGAGGAACAGCAGCTGAATGCGCTGATTGCCGAGGCGGAAGCCAAGCGTCAGGAGCAGCTGGAATCAAAAGAAGAGATGAACCAGAAAATTACCAGCCTCAAAGTATTGAACGCCCAGGTGAAGCAGGAGCATCAATCCCGACTGGAGCAAACGGAGCGCTTGTTGGAACAAAAAAGCTTGCTTCAGCGCGAGTGGGAGGAGCAAAATGCGAATCTGGCTGCTCTAGACGAGCTGGAACAGACGAATGAATCGTCTGGACTGGAACTGGACCAGCGCATCGCGGAATTGCGCCAGGACAAAGAGCGGGTAGCCGGGCTGATTTCCGAGCGGCGCAACGAGCGGGCGACCCTTTTCCACAAACAAGAGCAGGTTGAAGTACATGTAAAAGAAATTCGCAGAGAAGTCAAAAGTCTGGAAGAGAAGCTTCACCAGGAAGAAGTGAAAGTCAACCGGGGTGAGGTGGAACTCGACCATCTGTTGAATAAACTCTCCGAAGAATACGAAATGAGCTACGATCTGGCGAAGCAGAAATACCCGCCACGCGGAGACTTGCAAGAGGAAACGCAAATCGTCGCCAAAATCAAAAAGCAAATCGCTGCGCTCGGCACCGTAAACCTCGGAGCCATCGAGGAGTACGAGCGTCTCTCGGAGCGCCAGCAGTTTTTGAGCGCCCAGGAAGCCGATTTGAATGAAGCAAAAGATATGCTCTACCAGGTGATTCAGGAGATGGACGCGGAGATGTCGCGCCGCTTCAAGGAGACGTTTGAAGCGATTTCCGAGCAGTTCCGCGATGTGTTCGTGCAATTGTTCGGCGGAGGTCGCGCCGACTTGCTTCTGTCCAACCCGGACAACCTGCTCGAAACGGGGATCGACATCGTAGCGCAGCCGCCGGGCAAAAAGCTGCAAAATCTGGCTCTGCTCTCCGGGGGCGAGCGCGCGCTGACGGCGATGGCTCTGTTGTTTGCCATCCTGCGTGTCAAACCTGTGCCATTTTGCGTACTGGACGAAGTGGAAGCCGCGCTGGATGAAGCCAATGTCAACCGATTTGCCGAGTACATGCAGCATTTCAGCCGCCAGACGCAGTTTATTTGCGTGACACACCGCAAAGGCACGATGGAGAGCGCTGACGTCCTGTACGGAATCACGATGCAGGAAGGCGGCGTGTCCAAGCTGGTTTCCGTCAAGCTGGAGGACAGCGACAAATTCGTGGAGTCGGCCTCGTAACGGGGCGTGACATTTCTTGCGCCCAAGCGCAATATGGATGAGAAAACAATAGCCGCAAAGGAAGATGATCATGAGTTTTTTCAAGCGCCTTCGTGACGCGATCGTGCAAAAATCCGAAGAGGTAACGCAAAAGTTTACCGACGGATTGGCGAAAACGAGAGATTTGCTGGTGGAAAAAGTGGAGGACCTCGTCCGCCGCTACAAAAAAATCGACGACGATTTCTTTGATGAACTGGAAGAAATCTTGATCACGTCCGATGTCGGGGTCAACACCGTAATGGAGCTGATCGACGATTTGCGGTCGGAAGTGCGTAAACAAAAAATCGAAAACGCCCTGGACCTGCAACCGATCCTTTCCGAGAAGCTCGTCAACTTGTTGAAAAACGACGAAGCAGCAGACAGCTCTCTCAACATCGAGGACGGACGTCTGAACGTTGTGCTGTTTGTCGGCGTTAACGGCGTGGGCAAAACCACGACCATCGGAAAAATGGCGCACATGTTCAAGCAGCAAGGGAAAAACGTGCTGCTCGCAGCAGGCGATACGTTCCGGGCGGCAGCGATCGAGCAGCTGGAAGTATGGGGAGAGCGCGTCGGTGTCGACGTCATCAAGCAACAGCAAGGCTCCGATCCGGCTGCCGTCATCTACGATGCGATCCAGGCTGCCAAATCGCGCAAAGTCGATGTGCTTTTGTGCGATACGGCTGGACGTCTGCAAAACAAAGTCAATCTTATGGAAGAACTGGCGAAGGTGCACCGCGTTTTGCAGCGCGAACTGCCAGGCGCTCCGCACGAAGTCTTGCTCGTCCTCGACGCGACGACAGGCCAAAACGCGCTGTCCCAGGCGAAAACATTCGGGCAGTCTGCCGGAGTGACCGGACTCGTTCTGACCAAGCTTGACGGAACGGCGAAGGGCGGTATCGTCATCGCGATCCGCAACGAGCTGAACATCCCGGTCAAATACGTCGGTCTGGGCGAGAAGATGGATGACTTGCAAGCATTCGATCCGGAACAGTTTGTACACGCCTTGTTTGCCGGATTGATTCAAAAAGATGAAGCCGAAGAGCAAGAAAACGCGTAATATCATAAATGTCTGGAACGTCAAAAAAAGATGTCAACAAAAATGCTTGACACTAGGTGTGGAATTAGGTACTATAATCTACGTGCTGTAAAGAAAAAGCCTTTACAGTTTCGAAACGAGTACCTCACAGCAAAGGATTGGTTTCATGTTAGAAAAGACCAATCAAGTCAATCTCTTGTTTGACTTTTATGCACCGTTACTCAAAGGCAAGCAGCGAGAATATCTGGAGCTGTATTATCTGGATGACTTGTCGCTCGGAGAAATCGCGGAAATGCACGAGGTCAGTCGACAAGCTGTTTACGACCACATCAAGCGGGCGGAAAAGCAGTTGTTCGAATACGACCAGAAGCTTAATCTGGCACATCGCCACGAGAAGCGGATGGAAGTGCTGGCACGAATGAATGAGCTTGTAAATGGGCTTGCAGAGAGCGAGACAAGAGACGAGCTGAATACTTTGCTCCACCAACTGTCAGAGATGGATTAGGAGGGCTCGCATGGCGTTTGAAAGCTTGGCCAATCGGCTGCAAAACGCATTTGACAAACTGCGCGGCAGAGGAAAAATTGACGAAACAGTCGTCAACGAAGCAATGCGGGAAGTTCGCCTTGCCCTGCTGGAAGCAGATGTTAACTTCAAAGTAGTAAAAGACTTCGTCGCTCGCGTCAAAGAGCGCGCAGTCGGCCAGGAAGTCATGAAAAGCCTGACACCAGGTCAAATGGTTATCAAAATCGTGAATGAAGAGCTGGTCGCCCTGATGGGTGGCAATGTCGCTCAATTGACGATGGCGCACCGCCCGCCGACTGTCATCATGATGGCAGGTTTGCAAGGGGCAGGGAAAACGACCACAACTGGTAAGCTGGCCAAGTATTTGCAAAAGCAAAACAAGAAGCCGCTTCTGGTGGCAGCGGACATTTACCGTCCGGCTGCGATCAAGCAGCTGCAAGTTTTGGGGGAGCAGTTGAATGTTCCCGTCTTCTCTCTCGGAGATCAAGTCAGTCCTGTTGATATCGCCCGGCAAGCGATCGAACATGCGAAAACAAACCATCTGGATGTCGTGATTCTCGATACGGCAGGTCGCCTGCACATCGATGAAGCGCTGATGGATGAGTTGAAGCAAATTCGCGAAGTTGCCAAGCCCGATGAGATTTTGCTCGTCGTGGACTCGATGACAGGTCAAGATGCCGTCAATGTAGCGGAGAGCTTCAACAGCCAGCTCGAACTGACTGGCGTGGTTCTCACCAAGCTCGACGGTGATACCCGAGGCGGTGCGGCACTGTCCGTCAAAGCTGTCACTGGAAAGCCGATCAAGTTTGCGGCGATGGGTGAAAAGCTGGATGCGCTCGAACCGTTCCATCCGGATCGCATGGCTTCCCGCATTTTGGGAATGGGCGATGTGCTCAGCCTGATCGAAAAGGCGCAAGCATCTGTGGATGAAGAGAAAGCGCGCGACATGGAGCGCCAGATGCGTCAAGGGGAATTTACCTTCGACATGTTCTTGGATTCCATGCAGCAGTTACGCAACTTGGGGCCTTTCGAAGACATTCTCGGCATGTTGCCAGGAATGAACAAGATGAAAGGCAAAATGAACGTGGACGAGAAGCAGATTGCCCGCGTGGAAGCAATCGCCAAATCCATGACCAAAGCGGAGCGCGCCAATCCTGATCTGTTGAACGCCAACCGCCGCAAGCGCATTGCAAACGGCAGCGGCACAAGCATTCAGGAAGTGAATCGGTTCATCAAACAATTCGAGGAAATGAAGAAGATGATGAAGCAATTCTCTGGTGCCGCAGACAAAATGGTCAAGAAGTCGAAGAAAAAAGGCGGCTTCGGACTACCGTTCATGGGCAAGGGCGGAGGAAACAACCAAGGCGGCATGAACTTCCCCTTCAATTTCAAACCACCGTTCAAGTAAGCATTGCATGATCTCTTCGCGCCGCTGACTTGTCAGACAGCGCGATGGTTCAGATATAGTAGCACCAACGCAGATGTTCATCTTGCGTTGATCCATACAGGAGGTGACACAACATGGCAGTTAAAATTCGTCTGAAACGCATGGGTTCCAAGAAAGCTCCTTTCTACCGTGTAGTAGTAGCTGACTCCCGTTCCCCTCGCGATGGCCGTTTCATTGAAGAAATCGGTTACTACAACCCGGTTGCTCAACCGGCAGTGGTGAAAATTGATACCGAAAAAGCGGTACAATGGATCCTGAATGGTGCAGCTCCAACTGATACCGTTCGTAACCTTCTCTCCAAAGAAGGCGTGCTCGCAAAAGTACACGAAACCAAATACGGCAAATAAGTCGGTCATCTGGAGGTCTGATGATGAAAGCGCTGGTCGAAACGATCGCTAAAGCTCTCGTCGATCATCCGAATGAGGTTCGTGTGAATGCAGTGGACAAAGAGCGCACTCTCGTCTTTGAATTGTCGGTGCACCCGGATGATATGGGGAAGATTATCGGCAAGCAAGGACGGATCGCTAAAGCCCTGCGCACTGTCGTGATGGCGGCATCCGTGGAAACGGACAAGCGTGTCACGGTTGAGATTGTCTGAGAAAAAGGCTGGGAGCTTTCCCAGTCTTTTTTGGTTGAATAAGAATAGCGAGATGTTTGAATCGAGATGGTGGACTGATACGTCGAAAGGAGTGGCAGGGCATGCTCACGATTTTTCGGTCGGTACAAGTCAAACTCATTATGACAGAAGCTTCCCGTGCTGTGTTGATCGACAAGTACAGCAGACAACTGCGCAAGCAGCGAGACGAATGGGAGCAATGGCAATTTCAATCGAAAAAAATATTGGCCGAGGCGAAGAAAAAGTCTGCGGATACATATGCGCTCGCGCAACAAAAGATCGCCCAGGAAGAGCGGCGACGCAAGGAAAAAATCGCCCAAATCTCTTTTTCCCTGCAACAGGCCGAGAGCCTTCCCGAGGGAAGCGAGATGGACTATCAGACCGTGGAAAGTCCTGTTACCATTCAGGAAGGCGATATTTGGGATGAAATCATGGCAGGAACGGAAATCATGATAAAAGACGGACGTGTGCATGAAATTCGGCGGACGCCAGGCCATCGGGCTGAAGAATAGAAGGAGTGGATACGGTGAGCAACCAAAAGTTTTATACGGTGGGCAAGCTGGTCAATACGCACGGGCTCAAGGGAGAAGTACGTGTCACCTCAACAACTGATTTCCCTGATCAACGGTTTCGCAAAGGAAACGAGCTGTTTTTGTTCCATGCCTCTCTCTCTGCGCCGTTGAAACTGAAAATCGAGACCCGTCGCGCCCATAAAGACTTTGAGATTTTGAGTTTCCAAGGCTATTCCCACATTAACGATATCGAAAAATACAAGGGCGGAGAGCTGAAGATCCCGGAAGAAGCTTTGATGGAGCTGGAAGATGACGAGTTTTACATCCATCAGCTGATCGGTTGCGAGGTTGTCACGGACGAAGGGGAAGCGCTCGGCAAAATCGTCGATGTGATGCAGCCGGGAGCCAACGATGTGTGGGTCGTAAAAGGGCAGCGTGGCGAGATTTTGCTGCCGTTTATCGATGAGTGCATCAAAGAAGTGGACATTGCAAACAAACGCGTGGTCTGCCATCTGATGGAAGGCTTGTTGTAGGAGGTACTTCGGATGCGGATCGACATTTTTACGCTGTTTCCCGAAATGTTTGCGGGCGTCTTGTCCAGCAGCATTTTGGGAAAAGCTCGCGAGAAGGAACTGGTTGACTTTCAGGTCACCAACTTTCGCGATTTTTCCGAGAGCAAGCACGGTACAGTCGACGATACGCCGTACGGCGGCGGCGGGGGAATGGTGCTCAAGCCTGAGCCGTTGTTTCGGGCGGTAGAGGCTCTGCCAGGGGGCAAGAAGCCGCGCGTCATCCTCATGTGCCCGCAAGGTGTGACGTACAACCAGAGCCTCGCTGAGGAGCTGGCGCAGGAGGAGCATCTTGTGTTCATTTGCGGTCATTACGAAGGATATGATGAACGCATTCGCGAGCATCTGGTCACGGATGAGATTTCGATTGGCGATTATGTGCTGACAGGCGGCGAGCTGGCAGCAATGGTGGTGATCGACAGTGTCGTTCGCTTGCAGCCGGGCGCTCTCGGCAACCAGACGTCTGCTGTCGAGGATTCGTTTTCCACCGGGCTGCTCGAATATCCGCACTACACGCGGCCAGCCGAGTTTCGCGGCTGGAAGGTGCCAGATATATTGCTGTCCGGTCATCACGCCAACATCGAGCGCTGGCGCTTGAAGGAATCACTGCGCAGAACGAAGGCGCGCCGACCCGACTTGCTTTCGAAGCTTGAGCTGACTGGTGAAATGAAAAAGCTTTTGGCCGAACTGGAGCAGGAACAGAGGCAGGAGAAAAGCGCAGAGGAAAAAAGTTAGAACGGGCCTTGTAGTTTAGCGCCTACTGTGTTAATATACTTCTTGTGGCAATTTTGCCCGCTGACTAAGGCGGTCCGCTACTCGTGACTCGGCTCCACTGGATGACCGAGACCATTTGGCAAGACGAGTAAGAACGTCTATCGGAAGGAGGGAATTTAAATGAACCAAGTTATCCGTGAATTGGAAAAAGAGCAATTGAAACAGGATATTCCTGCGTTCCGACCTGGTGACACTGTTCGTGTACACGTTAAGGTTATCGAGGGTCAGCGTGAGCGTATTCAGCTGTTCGAAGGCGTAGTTATTCGCCGTCGCGGTACAGGTGTCAGCGAAACATTTACTGCTCGTAAGATTTCTTACGGCGTAGGTGTTGAGCGTACGTTCCCAGTACACACGCCTAAGATCGACAAGATCGAAATCGTGCGTCATGGTAAAGTACGTCGTGCGAAACTGTACTATCTGCGCGATCGCGTAGGTAAAGCAGCTCGTATTAAAGAAATTCGTCGATAAGCGAAACGCTTAAAAAGGGGACTGGTCTGCTTGCCAGGCCTCTTTTTTCCATTTACAGGGTTGGACGAGCTATCTTGGGAGGGCGTAAGTGATGAGCGAAGAAGTAGCCTCCAGTCGCACGAAGAAAAATGAGCTATGGGAATGGACGAAGGCGCTCGGCATTGCCTTGATTCTCGCCTTTCTCATTCGTACCTTTTTGTTCGCTCCGTTTATTGTCGAGGGCGAGTCCATGGAAACGACGTTACATAACAGCGAGAAACTGGTCGTAAACAAGGCCATCTACTATTTGCAAGAGCCGAAGCCGGGAGATATTATCGTGTTTCATGCAGAGAAGACGCGCGATTACATCAAACGCGTCATCGCTGTAGCGGGCGATACCGTCGAAGTGAAAGGCGATCAGCTGTACATAAACGGCAAATTGGTTGAAGAACCATATCTTGCACAACATAAAGAACAAGCGAAACAACAGGGCGAGCCGTTTTTCACAAACGATTTTCCCCCTGTCGCGATACCTGCGGGGCACATTTTTGTGATGGGCGACAATCGGCTCAACAGCCATGACAGCAGGGCGATTGGTCCTGTCGCTGTCAGCACGGTAGTGGGCAGAGCGGAGTTTACGTTTTGGCCGTTCGCAAGTATTCGCATGACGAGATAAAAGCATAGCTTCAAGGTAGGTGAGACAACATGACGATCCAATGGTTTCCCGGGCATATGGCGAAGGCTCGCCGGCAAGTTACGGAAAAGCTGAAATTGATTGATGTGGTTATCGAGCTTCTGGATGCGCGGCTGCCTCTTTCCAGTCGGAATCCGATGATTGATGAGATTGTCAGTGACAAGCCGCGATTGATTTTGCTGAACAAGGCCGATTTGGCGGATGAAAAAGCTACAGACGAATGGATTTCTTACTTCCGCAAGCAAGGCATTCGCACGTTGCCGATCGACGCTTTGAGCGGAAAAGGCGTGAACAAGCTGCCAGAGCTGTGCAAGGAGCTGGCGGCCGAGATGCTGGCGAAGCGCAGTGAACGCGGCATGCAGGGACGCGCGATTCGCATCATGATTTTAGGAATCCCCAACGTAGGAAAATCTTCGTTGATCAACCGACTGTCCAAGCGTTCTGTAGCGGCGACCGGCGATCGTCCGGCTGTCACGAAGGCGCAGCAGTGGGTGAAGATGGGCGACACGCTGGAACTTCTCGATACACCGGGAATTTTGTGGCCCAAGTTCGAAGATCAGATGGTCGGACTGCGGTTGGCAGCAAGTGGCGCGATCAAGGACGAGCTGATCGACTTCACAGAAGTGGCTCTGTTCGTCATCGCCTATATGATGCATTATTATCCAGAGCGTTTGCTTGAGCGCTTCAAGCTGAAGGAACTGCCGGAAGACCGCGTCTCCATGCTGGAGGAAGTCGGAAAAAAACGCGGTTGCCTTATCTCTGGCGGCAACATCGACTACGATAAAGCAGCCGAAATCTTTTTGCGAGAGCTGCGCTCAGGGAAGCTCGGCCCGATTTCCGTGGAACGTCCGATCGATTGGGAGATGGACGAGCCGATCGGAAAGCCGCTGTCACTGACGGATCACGATTGACGTACACGAAAACCTGTCTATCCATAGATGATAGACGGTTTTTTTCGTAAGAAGGAGAAATGAGTCAATGAACCTGGCAGATATGTCGATAAAAGAAATACGAATGGCGATCGAAAAGTTGGACGAGATATCCAATGATTTTTTACAATGTTTACAAGCAGATAAACGGGCAGGTGTTCAGGCGCTGGCCAAGCAGGCAGAAGCGGCGATGGCGCGTCGGGCCAAGCTCGCGCAAATGTGGACAGAGATGACGGCATACGAGCGTGCGCTGCACGAAAAAGGATATTCACACGTGTTTGGAGTGGATGAGGTGGGCAGAGGGCCGCTGGCAGGACCTGTAGTCGCAAGCTGCGTTTGCTTGCCGCCCGATTTTTATTTGCCAGGCTTGAACGATTCCAAAAAAGTTCCGGTAGCTGCGCGCGAAGCTTTTTACGAAGTGATCATGCGGGATGCCGTTGCGGTCGGAATCGGTATTGTCGATGCCGCCCGCATTGATGCCATCAATATTTTGGCCGCTACGAAGGAAGCGATGAAGGCCGCAATCGAGGATGCCGGAGTACCTGCTGACGTGCTGTTGATCGATGCTGTACAACTGAATGATGTCGCGTGCAAGCAAATTCCGATCATTGGCGGAGATGCGAAAAGCGTCTCGATTGCAGCAGCCTCCATCGTGGCGAAAGTGACCAGAGACAGAATGATGGCGGAATACGCCAAACAGTATCCGCAGTATGGCTTCGACAAAAATGCCGGCTACGGCACAGCGGAGCATTTGGCTGCGATTGCTACATACGGGCCAACCCCTCTTCACCGCGTGACATTTACCGGGGTGAAAGAGCACGCCTAACGACTACCGAGCGCTTTCCAGAGGAGGAGAAGTGTATGTTTTCCCCGTCGCAACTTATATCATCCCTTGTGCAAAAGACTCCTTCCGCCACAGTCAAGCCGGTGGAGCTGACGCCAGGACAAGTATTCAAAGGAACCGTCGTCAAGCATTATCCCGATCAAATGGCGCTGGTTCAGATCGGTGGAATGCAGGTCCAGGCAAAGCTGGAAGCGAATCTCGAAGCGGGTCAAAAGGCATGGCTGCAAGTACAGCCTTCGACAGGAGTCGTAACCTTGAAGGTACTGGATACGCCTGTCGAGGCACCTGGCAAGGAAGCTTCTCTGGAGAACTTGATGCGGTCGCTCGGGATTACGGAGACAAAAGAGAGCAAAGCGATTGTCCAAGCGCTGGTAAATGCCAATTTGCCTGTCACCAAGGAAGTCGTTCAGGCATTTTCGCAAGTGACGCAGCGCATCGGGATGGATGACAGTACAGTAGATGCGTTTCTTTTGGCAATGAAACGAAATTTGCCGCTCACACCAGATTCGGTTGCGGGTTTGAAGGCTTTTATGTCCGGCAAACCGCTGGGGCAGACGATCCAAAATTTCTTGCAGCAAGCCGCGATGTTTTTGGGCGAGGAGGCAAGTGGCGAGCACAAACTGCCGGGCCAGACGGCTCCTATGGGGCAGGCTCACTCAGCAGGAGTGACGAGTGCGGATATTCGTCAAGTGGTCAGCCAGTTGAAGGAAAAGCTGACGGCGCTGCCTTTGCTGGTAGCAGCTGGAGAGAACGGAGAGGCTGGGACTGGCTCCAAACCAGTGACGCAGGGTGGAGTAGCAAGTCAGGGCGGACAGCAGGCTGCCGGAAGCAATGCCAGTCAAAATGCGCCACAGACCATTATCGCGAATCCGCAGACAAAAGCGCCCACTGGCGGCTCTGCTCCAGCTGCAGGCGCACTGAATACAGCGACAGGACAAGCTTTGACAGGGCAAGGGGCTGATCGTGCCGTTGCCCAAACCAATTTGCCCGGTGCTACGCAAGCTCTCGTGGCAGGGGAGAAGACGGTTGCTCCCGACGGTTCTCCTGCTGTTCGACAAACGACTGCTGCTGTAGCCCCATCCGTACAGCCGGGAACGCCGAACACTGGAGGCACGGCACTGGCTGGAGCGACTGGCAACAGTCAGATGTCTGGTGCGCCACATGTACAAGCGGCGAATCCGGGACAAACGGCCGGGCTTTCTCCTGTTGACAAGCAAGCCGTTGCGACGGCAAGCGGTCAGTCGACCTCTGCGCTTGTCCAGCCAGCCGTGGCGGCAAATGCATCCGGTGCATCATCCTCCAATCCGCTCGTGGAACTGTTCCGACACCTCGGGATTAACCACGAACGCGGGCTGATGGGTCAGGCACTGGGCCAACAGCAGACAGATGCAGGGACGCACAAGCAGATCGAGACAGTGAAATCGTTGCTTTTGCAGATCAACCAGGCTCCCGCACAGTCAGTGCCCGCTGCGCTTCGCGAGGCAGCTGATCAATTGCTGCAACAAGTAACCGGACAACAACTGATGATGGTTCAGCCAAGCAACCAGGCACTGTCCCAGATCGTGCTGCAAATTCCGATTCGCCAGGCAGAAGGGGAGGAGACCGCTTTTGTCCAAATCGAATCGAAGAAGCAGGGAAGTGGAAAGCTGGACCCGGAAAATTGCCGACTGTTTTTCCACCTGGAGCTGAAAGGTATGGGAACGACGATGATTGACGTCGGGATCGTCAATCGGATTGTGAACCTGCAAATCTTCAATGACTCCCCTTGGCTGGAGGCACTGGCTCAAGGCACAAAGGATCGGTTTGCCCAACAGTTGAACGATGTAGGCTATCACCTGTCCGCCATGCGAATCCAGCCTGTTCCTGACAGGCAAAGCAAGCCAGCAGGAAGCAGTCAGGCGAAAGGGACCCTATTTGCCGACTACAGAGGGATGGATGTGCGCGTATGAACCAATCCCCCAACCATGAAAACAAACGGAAACAGGCCGTCGCTCTCAAATACCAGGCAGGTGTAATGGAAGCGCCTAAAGTAGTGGCAAAAGGAAAGGGCTTCGTTGCCGAAAACATCCTGAAAACAGCCAAAGAGAACGACATCCCGATCCAGGAGGACCCTTCCCTGGTAGAAGTGCTGGGAAAGCTTGATCTCGATCAGCAAATCCCTCCCGAGCTGTATCAGGTTGTAGCGGAGATTCTAGCCTTTGTGTATCGGCTTGACAAGGGAGGCGCAAAAGGATGAGCGATCGCCGCAGGCTTCTCGGACAAAAAGGCGAGCAGCTGGCGATGCGTTATCTGGCGCAAAAAGGGTATCGGATCGTCGAGCAAAATACCCGGACGAAACAAGGCGAGATCGACCTGATTGTCCAAGACGACAAGACGCTCGTCTTTGTAGAGGTGCGCACGCGGAGCAGCTGGGCCTTTGGAACTGCGGCTGAGTCCGTGACGTGGAAAAAGAAGCAAAAGCTGCGACAGCTGGCGATGGCGTACATACAGGCCCAGCAGCAGCCGATCGCTTCTTTCCGCTTTGATGTCGTCGCCATTTTTCACCCTGGCGGCAACGACCGAAGCGAGCCGTCAGAGCCGGTAATTGAGCATTTTATGAATGCCTTTTAAAAAACGGGCTCCGGGCCACCTTGTTTTATGGGGATATGTCTACAGCAACCGTTGCATTGCCAGCGTACTATGTACTGTACTCGACGCGATGAAACTCCTCCAAGCATCATCATTCGCCTTCCAGGCATAGGCTGGAAGGCATTTTTTCTTTTCGCGGGCAAATGGCTCATCGAAAATGTGCCGATACATATAGGGAGCAACGACTTCTCCACAGACCCCTCGTCAAAGAAAAGTTTTTTTGAAAAACAAATGTTTTTCTAAAAAACGTATGATTTTGATGTGACATTTTTCCAACTCGTGCGTCTTATTTGATGAAGGAAACAAAGTGGAGGGTAAAAAGATGAAAATGAAAACAATGAAAAACATTTCTCTCGCTGTAGCGACCATTTTTACGGTTCAGCTGTCTGTGACAGGCATCGCTTCCGCACAAGTATCGGCTCCGCAAGCTGTGAACAGCAGCTATGTGGCAAAAGCATCGGAAAAAGGCTTTGAGGCAAGCTCGTATTATGCAGAAGTGACTATCGGTCAACCATACAAGCTGAAGCTGACTTACAATGGACAACCACTGGACGGAGCGCTTGTTGCTTGGACAACTTCGAACAGCAAGCTTGCGACAGTCCATAATGGCATCGTGTCCGGCTACAAAGAAGGAACGGTTATCATTACAGGACGATACAATGGCGAATCCATTCGTATCCGTGCGTCGGTATCCAAAGAGCCAACATTGGATGCTTCCAGCTCATCTGTCAGCATTCGTAAAGGACAACAACAAACCATCACTTTAAAATACAACAACAAAACCATTGACGGAATCGATGCAAGCTGGTCTTCTTCCAACGAATCTGTGGCAACCGTAAAAAGAGGCGTTGTTACCGCAAAAGCAAGCGGAACGACAGTCATCACTGCCACCTATAAAGGAAAAAGCGTCGACATTAGCGTAAAAGTAACGGCGAATCAATCTGGCAAGCTGGAAGCCAGCGAGTCCAAAATTTCATTGAAAAAAGGCGAGCGTCAATCGATCAAGCTTACTTATGAGGATGAAAAGCTGGCTGGCTCCAAAGCGGAATGGAAGTCTTCCAAGACCTCTGTAGCTACGGTTGACGACGATGGCGTAATCACAGCCAAAGGCAAAGGAACAGCAACGGTTACAGCAGAATACAAGGGCTATAAAATCGAGATTGAAGTAAAAGTTGACAGTGGTGACGAGTCTGGCGACCTGGAAGCTAGCGAAACCAAGCTCAAAATGAAAAAAGGCGAAGAGGAAACCATTACTCTCCGCTATGACGGCGAAAAAATCAAAGGAAACAAAGCTGAGTGGAAATCTTCCAAATCCTCTGTAGCTTCTGTTGATGATGATGGCACGATCACTGCTAAAAACAAAGGAACAGCGACTATCACTGCGAGCTACAAAGGCGAAGAAGTGAAAATCGAGGTTACTGTTGGCACAAAAAGCGGCAGCGATTTGCTGGAGGCAGACGACACCAGCTTGAGCCTGAAAAAAGGCGACAAAGAAACGATTACGCTGAAATATGACGGCAAAAAGCTCGTTGGTTCGAAAGCTAGCTGGAGCACTTCCAAGTCTTCGGTAGCTACTGTATCCAATAGCGGAAAAGTAACAGCGAAAGCAAAAGGAACAGCAACCATTACTGCTTCGTACAAAGGCGAAGAAGTTGAAATTAAAGTAACTGTAAAATAACAGCCAAAAAAAGCTCGCTGGATCAAAGCTTGACGATTCAGCGGGCTTTTTGCATCATCATATCTAAATGAAGAGCAGTAGGGGGGAAGGACGATGAAGGAAGTCATCCAGCAAAAGCTGGCGGAGATGGAAAGAGAACATGCGCTGAAAATATTGTTTGCTGTCGAGTCCGGGAGCCGGGCCTGGGGTTTCCCGTCGCAGGATAGCGACTATGACGTGCGCTTTGTCTATATTCACAGGCCGGAGTGGTATTTATCGATCGACGACAAACGAGATGTTCTGGAGCTGCCGATTGATGAAGTCTTGGATATAAACGGCTGGGACATTCGAAAAGCGCTCAAGCTGTTTCGCAAATCGAATCCGGCGCTGCAAGAATGGCTCGCTTCCGAAATCGTTTATCAGGATGACCTCGGTTTCCGTGATGAGCTTATTCGTCTGAGCAGCGATTTGTTTTCACCGAAGACAGCCATGCACCATTACTTGAGCATGGCGAGCGGGAATTACCGAAAAGATTTGCAAGGCGATCATGTAAAAAGTAAAAAATATTTTTATGTGCTGCGTCCGCTCCTCGCTTGCGAATGGATCAAACAAAACAAAACGAATCCGCCGCTCCTGTTTCAACAGTTGGTATCCGAGATGGTGAGCGATTCGGCCTTGAAGCGGGAAATCGATGAGTTATTGCGCAGAAAAATGGCGGGAGATGAGCTTCGGATGGAACCGCGAATCGACGTCATTCACGAGTATATTGAGGACAGCCTGGAGAGACTGACGAAAGATGCCAAGGAGTTTACAGACTGTCAGCAAGACTATACGCCTGTGCTCGATAGTGTGTTTCGGCGCTATTTGCAAACAGCTTGGCAAACGTAGTGAGAACGTCCAATGACGTCAGGGGAACAGCACGTTCCATCCATTGTCGCTGTCGATACTCCGCCATTTATTTGGTATAATGCCGTTGTATATACGTTCTTGGCGCTACTATCATTTTTATCGTAAAGTGAGGATTTTCACATGAAGAAAAAGCTTGTACTTGTATTGGACGTGGAGAAAGCGGAAAAAATCGATATGCAACAGCTTGCCGACTCGATGTCGCAAGCGATTCAAAACGTGGACGGCATTGTGCTGCACGATCTCGTGATGTTTGACAACGACGAGAACAACGCGGACAAGCTGATTGCCAACATGAAAAAAGAGCTTTCCTGAGAGGCGCGGTCAGCCCTCGCAGCGCCGATGCGTTCCAACGGTAATGAATCGAATTTGCAATTATGGGTTAGCCAAAAAGACTTGCCGATCAGGGGCAGGTCTTTTTTTGGTCTGTTTCAAGTTTCCTCACGTGAGCACGGCTCCTCGTGCCTTCCAAGTAAGCGTCAAATCTACCCCACCTGTTCCTGAAAAACAGAGTCTGTCACAATGAATTAATCATCATTCAGGAGAGGATCGATTCAGCATGGAAGAAACCCTACAGCAAATATGGGTCAAACGAACCGTGTCTGATCATGAAAGCTTGGTGTGCCGAGCAGTGGAGAACATGCAACAAACAAGACATTCCTCCATAAAATGGGAGTCTTTTGTTAATCAGCTGCAAGTTTTACAAGAATTTCACAAATTTTTTAGTGGATATTACCAATATATCCTACATTATGCATTATTTGTTTTGTTTTTTCCTTTTTTCTCCGTTATAGTAACTATTAGTATTTGGGCCTATGTACTTACTCTTTTTATAATTTTGGAGGGACTTATGAAATTGGTTACTAAGTTTCTAACTTTTGTTTTTGCTTTTGCCCTATTCTTTACTGGGCAGAATCTTGCATTCGCTGAAGATCAATATACGGACAATTTAATTCCTAAAATGACTTCCGAATCTACACCAGAAGGAAAAGTAGAGGTAAGTTCAACCTATAGTAGAGATAATGGTGCTGTAACTGCTCATGGCTTTTATGCATTTGATAGAGAATTAAGTAGTGGGTGGCAAAGTGTTAATGGTCAACCTATGCCACAATGGATTTCATACGAATTTACAACACCTAAAAAAATTAGTACGTACACCATTCAATTACGTTATACTGTAGGGAGACCTAAAAGTTGGATTTTCCAAGGATGGGATGGACAAAATTGGGTAGATTTAGATTCTGTTTCAAAAAGCACAGATGATTGGAGTTCAAACCTTACAAAACAATCATTTGCATTTTCTAATGACAATGAATATAAAAAATATAGATTGTATATTACGGAAACTTTTCTGAATAAGACATTTGTAGATATTATGAATATAGAAATGATGGCGAAAATCTCCACTCCTACTCTTCCAGGCATACCGAGTAATTTAACTGGTACAGCAGGCAATGCTAAAAACATCGTATCTTGGAATGCAGCCAACGGAGCAACGATCTACAATCTGAAACGTGCAACGACAGCCGGAGGACCTTACAATACGATAAGCACTAATCTCACGGATACAACATATACGGATACAGGAGTTACAAATGGAACTACCTACTACTATGTGGTATCTGCTGTGAATGGAGATGGTGAAAGTGGCAACTCTAATGAGGTTGCATTAACGCCACAAGAAGACATTGTTCTTCCGGATACTCCAACTTTGACAGGAACTGCCGGAAATCTTAAAAACAATCTTTCCTGGTCTTCTGTTAGCGGAGCAGACAGCTATAATCTCAAACGCTCTACAACTCCAGGTGGTCCCTATACGACCATTGCCAACAATCTAACCTCGAAAGATTATACAGATACAGCAGTTACAAACGGAACCACTTATTATTATGTAGTGACCTTAGTCAACAAAGACGGAGAAAGTGGAAATTCAAATGAAGTAGCTCTGACACCGAAAGATGGAACAGACCCACATCCAACAGGTGACCGAGCTCTCCTCGTCATTACCATGTTAGATGGCAACATCAAGGAATATGACCTCACTATCAACCAAGTAAATGATTTCATTAGTTGGTTTGAGGATCAGGCTGATAGAAACGGAAACAGAGCATACATTTTTACAAAGAATTTCAATATGGGTCCATTCACAAGCATAAAGGAATACATTGCCTTCAGTAAAATTCAGTCCTTCGAAGTGAAACAGTATAGTAAATAAAAATAGGCCCTCCCCGGATTAATGATCCGTCAGGAGGGCTGTTTTCATTCGTATTTCTGAAATCCCTTTGTATCCTTCCACATATTATCGAACTGCTCCGCAAATGCCTTTGCTATCTTTTCATCGGATAACATGACTCACTCGAACAGCTACGTCTCGTTTTTTTGCATCCTAGATTGCCTGCACAATGTCCGGGTACGTAAGGCTGTAGATAGCAATCCCGTGTTAGATGCTTACCACGCATGGCTGTACCAGCAGAGGGTCCGGACCATGCCCAAAAGTCTGATTGGTTAGGCAATCGCCTATAGCCTGAACCAGTGAGAAAAACTAACGGCTTTTTTGAAGGACGGACGTCTGGAATTAGACAACAACCGCAGTGAACGTTCGATCGAGCCATTTGTGATCGGGCGCAAAAACTGGCTGTTTGCGAATACTCCACGGGGAGCAGTGGCAAGCGCTACTATTTACAGTGTAATCGAGACGGCGAAAGAAAATGGACTGCATCTGTTCCGATACCTTCAGTACCTGTTCGAACAATTGCCGCAGCTTTCGGATATTCATGAGGTGAAGGAGCAGGATGCCGTGATCAACTTCGTTGCCGGATACCTGCCGTGTTCCTTAATCTTCATCTATCATGCTCTGGCTCCCATCTGACTACTAGGTGGGGTCTATTTGACGTTCACACTTCCAATAAACTTGCCCACCCCCACTTTCTTTTCCTACTCTTAAAAGGGAAGGGGGAGAGAAACATGTACGCATGCAGTTATTCTGGAACGGTTTTCGGAATTGATGGAATGGTGGTAACGGTAGAAACGGATATCGCCAACGGATTGCCGCAGTTCGATCTGGTCGGGCTTGGCGGATCAGCGGTTAAGGAAGCGCGCGATCGTGTGCGCGCTGCTTTGCGAAATGCAGGCTATGAGTATCCGATGCAGCGAATTACCGTCAATCTGGCACCAGCGGATCAGCGCAAGGAAGGCTCAGGCTTCGATCTTGCCATTGCGCTGGGAATTTTGCTTGCATCGAAACAACTCGCATCCAGACCAGAACGTATTCTCGTCCTCGGAGAGCTGGCACTCGACGGCTCTTTGCGCTCTGTCTCCGGCGTTCTTCCTATCCTGCTGGAAGCGAAAAAGACAGGCTTTACCCACGTCATCCTGCCGCAGACCAACGCAGCAGAAGCACGGCTTGTCGATATGATCGTCTTGCCAGCTGGCAATTTAACGGAAGCCGTCCATTACTGGAAAGAAGGACTCCAGCCGCAAAATCGGCAAGAAACAGCAGAACAACCAGCAACCTTCCGCAACATTTCCCATTCCAATCACGCTCCCGATTTATCCCATGTTTATGGTCAGCAATTCGTCAAACGCGGCTTGGAAATTGCGGCAGCAGGCTTTCATAACGTGATTTTGGTCGGTCCACCTGGCTGTGGCAAGACACTGCTGGCCAACTGCTTGCCGGGCATCATGCCCAAGATGACGATGGATGAATCGTACGAGGTGACGAAAATATACAGTATCGCAGGCCATCTTACGCGCGAGGGCGGACTGATTGAAGAACGGCCGTTTCGCGCTCCCCACCATACGATTACAGCAACAGCTTTGATTGGCGGCGGGGCGCAAATCCCCCGACCCGGTGAATGCAGCCTGTCTCACGGCGGAATCTTGTTTCTGGATGAAATGCCGGAGTTCTCCCGGCATGTCCTCGAAGTGCTGCGCCAGCCATTGGAAGCGGGCAAGGTTACGATTGGACGAGCCAAGCAGGTGTTTACGTTTCCAGCCCAATTTTTGTTGATCGGCTCATGCAATCCTTGTCCATGCGGATTTTTTGCTGTCAGGGAAAAACAAGTATGCTCTTGTTCGCCCCAGCAAATACAGAAGTACCGTTCCAAGCTGTCAGGGCCGTTGCTCGACCGGATTGATTTGCACATAGAGGTGCCGCGTGTACCTGTTCAACTGCTGCACAATCGAAAAGCCGAAGAAACGTCGAAAGATATTCGGGCCAGAGTTGAACAGGCGCGCGCCATTCAGTGCGAAAGGTATCGGCAGCGACCGGGAAATCCTTTTAACAGCATGATGAATGCAGAAGAACTGCGGATTTTTGCCAGACTGGACAAAGAAGGCCAAGAGATGTTGCAGCTCGCTTTTGAGACATTGGGATTAAGTGCGAGAGCCTACGACAGAATCGTCAAAGTAGCGCGAACGATCGCTGACCTGGATGGTTCCTCACACATTGATGCAGCGCATGTCGCGGAGGCGATCCGGTACAGGGCGCTGGACAGGGGAGTGCCGCTTTAACCTGCTAGAGCGGACTGTTTGACTGGCATGGCTGTTTTTAAAAAAAGAGGCAAGAGCAGAAACCGAAGCTGAAACTGTAACCCTAACCCTAACTCTAACTGTAACGCAGGAAGCAGGAAGCGAGACTATTCAACATGCTAATAACACCAGTCCTATAGAACCCGAGTGCGTGTTTATCAAGTGTCAGTTTCGGCCCCAGTGCCCAGACCTAGCCCCAGCCCCAGACACTCTAAACAATCGTCACGATATAAAAGACAAAGCTCGCGCAATCTGACTGATCCCAAGGCCGGCAATATTTAAAGGAAAGAGTAGTCACGCCGCGGTTGATTGCCTGAAACGCAAAGCGTTGATGACCGCCTTGCCCGATTCGTGCCGCTTGGGCAGGAGGGACAAATTCAGTGGATTGGAAAACGAGAAAACGCTCGTCTACAGGATTGGATAGCGTCCACTGGTAACCAGTCGTAGGATTCGCCTCAAGCGCTATGGGAAACACATGCCCACTTTGGACTTGCAAAGTGAAGGTAGAGCTTAATGCCATGATCCATCGTCCTTTCCGGAAGAAAAAGTCTCCTGATACTGTATGTAAAAAGGAAGCAAATGCCCACATGTGCAAAGCATAGTATGAGTGAAAAATAATTGATACATATAGAAAAAAACGAAGGAAAGCATTGTGAAAAAAGGAACACGTCATACCGGAGCACATTTTTTTCGGCCGAATTAGTATGATTTGGAAAGGGATTTGCAAAATAATGGCGAATGTATAGGAATAAAGACACATAATGTCGAATGTTTTAGGGATTTTGTAATCTCTTTTGCCTAGTTTTTTCGTCAAAGGATTTCCAGAGTGTCGAGAGGCATTTTTACTGTCCAGACTGTTTGTTGAACTTCCCAGCACTTCCAAATGGTTTGGGCGTACATCCTATGCACCTCACACTTGGAAAGCTTTTCTCTATGTACATATTTGCTAGGAAAGGGAAAGGAAAATTGATGGAGAGCATTGCGGAACTATTTGAGAAAAGAGAGTATTACCACGCCTTTCAACCGATATGCCAATTTCCGGAAAAAAACCGGATAGGGTATGAAGTGCTCTTGCGCAGCAAAGCGGGGCAGAACCCGGAGTTGTTGTTTTCCACGGCAAAGGAAAAAAGAAAGCTGCCGGAATTGGACACCCAATCATTTCGGCATGCGCTCTCGACTTTTTTTCGTGCTTCCATGGAGCACAATCATGAACTCCTGTTTGTGAACATTTTTCCCACCACAATTGTGGAGGACTCGTTTCCAGCGTTCATCGAGGAGATCAGACAAGCTTTTTTTCCGTATTTGACGCGAATCGTGCTGGAGATCAACGAGTCCATCATGGAGGGAGAATGCTGGCACGAACCTGTTTTTACGCGACGCATCAGTGAATTGAAAGCAATGGGTTTTTTGATCGCTTTGGATGATGTAGGCGATGCAGCAAATATTTTTCACAAGATTACCGATCTTTCGCCAGATTTCATCAAAATCGATCGCTTTTATTCCAAGGAGCTTTCGACTTCGCAAGAAAAACAAAAAGTCGTAAAGCTGTTTGTCGAATTTTGCAAGCATGAACCTCAACTCATTCTCGAAGGAGTTGAAGAAGAAGAAGATTTTGCTTGCGCCTCTTCATTGGGAATTGCAATGGGTCAGGGATACCTTTTTGGCAAGCCCGGCCGTTTGCAGGAGGATTAAGAGGGGGGAGCAGAATTGGAGGAATTACTAATGTTTGGTGATAGTAGTGTATATTCGAGGAAAGCGACCCTTTCCTTAAAAATATCTGAATTTGAAGTCCCTCCCATGCAGGATTTGCTGATTATCGGGAGGAAAGCGCCAATCGGGCCGGAAGCAGTGCGGAGAATGGCAGAAGCCTTGTCGCCGGAGCAATTTACTTTGCTGAAGATCGATCATCCCAAGATCGAAGCTGTCTTGTTGAGAAACTCGCTCTTGCAAATGATGGACGAAAAATTGCTAATGAAAATTATTTTGGAAGAATCAGAGCGGATGATCAGTGAATCCATGGTTTTGCGATCTGAGCTGAAAATTGCATTGTCGGTACAACGCGAGGTGGATTTGCTATGAACATCTCAGAGATCATGATTCCAACGATTCATTCCATTTCCTCTGACAAATCCGTCTCCCACGCAGCAAGGCTTATGAGCCAGTACCAGATGGATTCGCTCGTCGTCATTGACCATGGAGAGCTCGTAGGATTAGTGACTTCCAGAGATGTCCTCACTGCTCATCCGAATCGAATTGTCGCTGATGCTATGTGTAATCAAATGCATTATTTGCTGGCAGACCAAAATATTTGGGAAGCCCATCATTATTTTCTCAATGAAAATGTCAAATTGGCGATTGTCCTCGACGAAGAGCAGGTAAGCGGGATGATTACCAAGGAAACAGTAGAAATGAAAATAGCGGAATACAAGGACCCGCTCTCTGGCTTGTATCGGGCACCTTATATCCAGTTTATCGGGGAAAGCTATTTGCGTAAGCAGATTCCGTTTCATTTGCTGTTTATCGATTTGAACGACTTTGGCAGAATCAATAAGCAATACGGTCATCCGTTCGGTGATGATGTCATCCGGACCTATTCCGCTGTGCTTTCCTCGATTGCCGAGGATCAGGGAGACCATTTGTGCCGTTACGCAGGGGATGAATTTGTCCTGATCTCCACTGCACCAATCGCGCTGATCGAGCAGTATATCGATTTGATCTCCCGGCCGACAAACGTGCTGGACATCACGGTTTCCGCAGCCGTTGGGCATGTGAATGGATGTGAAGATCCTGAGTTTTTCAAACGATCCTGGAGAGAACTGATCGCCCAGGCAAGCCTTGAGTCTTCTGCTATCAAAGCACAGAAGACTGCTTCGGCGCTTCCTTCGTAACAGAAGCGCCGGATAAGAGAACAGGATTGTGCATACACTTGGTGAAACCAACTCTGTTTTTATTCGTATTTCTTAATGACATAACGAGACGAGTTCGGTCAGGGGAGGCTATTTACATGATTGTTACTACAACCAACACTGTGCAAGGAAGAGAAATCGAAGCGTATCTGGACATTGTCAGCGGAGAGGTCATTATGGGAGCGAACGTAGTCCGCGACTTTTTGGCAGGGATTACGGACATCATCGGTGGCAGAAGCGGATCGTACGAGAGCAAGCTGGCGGAAGGCCGGGAAATGGCTTTGAAAGAAATGAAGGACAAAGCTCGCGCACTGGGCGCAAACGCAGTAGTAGGCGTCGATCTCGATTTTGAAACACTCCGTGAAGGCATGATGATGGTCATAGCGACCGGAACAGCAGTACGTGTAAAATAAGCCGGCAGATGCCCGGCTTTCTTTTTTTGCGTTGTATGTGGTAAAAAGGCAGAAGCTGCTGGCCTGAGCCATGCTACGGACTGTTTAAAATGGCAGAGATGAGGTAAGCTGGACTAAGAGACTGAGGTGATAAATGTGTCTGTAGAAGCGATACTGGTCGAGCTTGCGCAAAAAATCAAGGCGAATCCCAAACCGATTCGCGGCTTTTTCGCCGTGTATCATTTTGTGCTTGGCGGGGAAGAGAACGGGACGTATGAAATCAAATTCGGCAACGATGAAGCGACCTATCGGCTAGGGATTACCGAGCAGGCAGGCTGCACGCTGGAGTTGTCCGACGAAAATTTCATCAAGCTGGTACAGGGAACGCTTAATCCGGCTGCGGCCCTCGTCACGGGCAAATTGAAAATCAAAGGGGACATGGGGCTGTCTTTAAAGCTGCAGACTTTGCTGTACAGCTACCAGACATCCTCTCTAAGAGCAGGAAACGAGTGAACAGACAACCGATCCGGCGGTGCTGTTAGCCGCCCGTCACAAGTCAGTCACGGAAAAAAACTGGTCAAATTCCGAATAGTTGCGTTAAAATATGACCAAACAATGACAAGTATTCCAAAGAAAAGAACGAGGGAAACCATGCGCCATATTTGTTCCTTAATTGCAATCGTACACGGACTGGATGGACAATCTGTGCGTTTTGACTTGTATCAGGAGATGAGAAGAGGGACAACCGAACGAGAGCTGCTCAGACAGCATGCCAAGCTCCCTCGGCACTATTTCGACTATTTGTTTCACTCCGGTGTGCTGGAGGTCGAGAACGATCCTCCTTACCAGCCCAGCGTGACAAAGCCTGCTTCCATCGGAATGAACATACGATCTTTGGGTGGAAATGTATTGTTTGACATGTGCTTCGCTCCCCAGACGTATAAATTATGGCAGAATACAGATGCGAGTCTGGAAGACCTGTCTTTGCCTGCTGATATCTTCGAAGAATACGTATACCGTTTGGGAGCGATCAGCCGATTTCGTTATCTTGGACGCATCGATGATCCGGTTGTAGCAACTTCTCTTGGCGAAAACGACATGATCGAGTTCAAGCGCGACTTTTTGCTGTCCAAAGGCGGAATTATTAAAACAGTTGTGGCATTTGCCAATTCGAACAACGGCAATCTTTTTTTGGGAATTACCGATGAAGGCAGCATTTGCGGCATTGATCACGAGATTGAGCAATACGGAGACCCGGATAAATACCTTTTGGCCATTACTCAGTACATTCAGGACAAGACGTCGCCATTTTTAACACCTTTCCCTAAAATCTCCCTGAAAAAAGTCGACGGAAAGCATGTTGTCGCTATTTTTGTGGAGGTTTCCTCCGAGCTGATTTGCGGGCTGGACAAAAACAGCGAGAAATACGTTGTGATCCGCACGAACAATCGCTCGGTTGTGGTAAAAGACCCGCATCAGATTGGCGAAATTTACGTCAAACGAAAACTTGGCAGTGAGATCAGCCGACGACTGGGACTTCTCTAGATTCATCGGGCAGGGCTGATACTCGAAGGAGGTTGCTGATGGTATCGTCTTTGCGTGCTTATTTGTTAGTCGTGATGGTTGCAAGCATGTTTGTTTCCGGTTGTGCGCAGTCTGACAAAGTTCCAGCTGACATGAACGATCGCATCGAGACGGAGCTAGGCGCCGTAGAAAAGGCGACAGTCATGTCCACAGACGGCCAGGAAGTCATGCTGGATTTGCCTACCTTCATGAAAGAACTGTCTAATCAAGGCAAGGATTTGCAGCTCTCAGAAGAAGCTTTGAAGCAGGAAGACGTGCGTTTTACGCTTGTATTGTACCGGAAGCAGTTAGCTCCGCTAGTGGTGGCGGTAGGAGAAGGAGCCAGCCAGTTTGGCGAAAATACATATCGGGGAGCAGGCGCTGTCGCTTTTTATCAATGGATTCAGAAGCTGACAGGAAAAGGCTTGCTGTCGCAAAAAATTGATACCGTGTTGCTCTCGGCTGACGATTTGGGCAAGACGAGGGCGCTTGGCGAAGCAGAAGCGGACCTGATCCGCAAGGTGCTGGCAACGGCCACGCCTGAGCCGGGGGCAGCGAACAAGCAATACGCGCTCTATCCGAATTACCAGATGCGAATCAACGCAACAGACAGGCCGCTCGAAGTGACGGTGCTCACGCCGACATTGATCAGTGTGCCTTTTGGAAAAGAAACCCATACGTTTCGCGTGGATGGAGGACTTTTCTCCAAGCTGACGGAGTGGATTCCTCCTGCGGATACAGGCGACAAAACGTTTGAGCAGCTGTTCAAGGCCAGCCAAATCCAAATTTCGGCTACGGGTGCTGCCGCCGCGGACAACATCGAAGTGGAAGTAAGAAAAACGACAGTGGAGCAAGGGATCGCACACCAGGCCGTGCGGCTTTTACAAGCAGCCGATTTGTTAAAAGAAGTACCGAAAGATCCGGGGCACGAACAGTATCGCCTCTCCTTTTTTGTGAATGGAAAAGAGCGCGAAGTCGTCCTGTACGCCAATTATTTTCAACTGGACGCAAAATGGTATATTCACAGTGAAATCGCGGAAAATCAGTGGAAATTGTTTCAAAGTCTTAGAAAATGATGGTTGTTCCTCATGAAGTTTCGAAGTTATGGTCACGATAAGGACAACATATTACTACCACTTTTGCATTTTTTGTCGTAGAATAGTTACGTTGCACTGATAGTGGAGGCTTCGACCGGAGGAAGACGCAGATGTCTTTAGCCGGTCTAAAAGCCTGCCGATCTTTATCTGCCATAGGAGGATGGAGAATGAACATTCATGAGTATCAAGGTAAAGAGATACTTAAGCAGTACGGTGTAAAAGTTCCTGAAGGTCGCGTAGCGTTCACAGTGGATGAAGCTGTTGAAGCAGCGAAAGAACTGGGCACCCAAGTAGTTGTGGTAAAAGCGCAAATCCACGCTGGTGGCCGCGGTAAAGCTGGCGGTGTAAAAGTGGCAAAAAACCTGGATGAAGTTCGTACATATGCCAACGAAATTCTTGGCAAAGTGTTGGTAACTCATCAAACAGGACCAGAAGGCAAAGAAGTAAAACGCCTTTTGATCGAGCAAGGCTGCGATATCAAAAAAGAATACTACGTTGGTGTCGTTGTTGACCGTGCGACTGGCAGCGTTGTTATGATGGCTTCCGAAGAGGGCGGTACGGAGATCGAGGAAGTAGCTGCTCACTCTCCAGAAAAAATCTTCAAAGAAGTAATCGATCCGGTAACAGGTCTGAATGCGTTCCAAGCACGTCGCCTGGCTTACGCAATCAACATTCCAAAAGAACTGATCAACAAAGCAGCGAAGTTCATGCTGAGCTTGTACCAAGCATTTGTTGACAAAGATTGCTCTATCGCTGAAATCAACCCGCTCGTTGTTACTGGCGACGGTGAAGTAATGGCACTCGATGCCAAACTGAACTTCGACAGCAACGCTCTCTATCGTCATGCTGACATCGTAGCTCTGCGCGATCTGGATGAAGAAGACGAGAAAGAAATCGAAGCGTCCAAATTCGATCTGTCCTACATCGCACTCGATGGTAACATCGGTTGCATGGTAAACGGTGCAGGTCTGGCAATGGCAACGATGGACATCGTGAAATTTTACGGTGGAGACCCTGCCAACTTCCTCGATGTAGGCGGCGGTGCTACAGAAGAGAAAGTAACCGAAGCGTTCAAAATCATTCTGCGCGATGAAAAAGTTAAAGGTATTTTCGTTAACATTTTCGGTGGCATCATGAAATGTGATGTCATTGCAAACGGCGTAGTAAATGCAGCAAAACAAATTCAACTGGACAAACCGCTCGTTGTGCGCCTCGAAGGTACCAACGTGGATCTCGGTAAGAAAATCCTCAATGAGTCCGGTCTGAACATCGTTGCAGCTGAATCCATGGCTGATGGCGCTGAGAAAATCGTATCCTTGGTAAAGTAAGCAATTGCGAGTAGATACGTTAAAAAAGGTGGGAAAAATACGCGATGAGTATTCTCGTTAACAAAAATACAAAAGTAATTACACAAGGGATTACCGGTGCAACAGGTTTGTTCCACACTCGCGGAGCCGTTGAGTACGGTACACAAATGGTTGGCGGTGTAACACCTGGTAAAGGCGGCACTGAAGTTGACGGTATTCCAATTTTCAACACAGTAGCAGAAGCAGTAGAAAAAACTGGTGCAAACGCATCCGTTATCTACGTTGCTCCTCCATTCGCTGCTGACGCGATCATGGAAGCGGTTGACGCTGAGCTGGATCTCGTAATCTGCATCACCGAAGGTATTCCTGTCCTCGACATGGTAAAAGTAAAACGTTACATGGAAGGCAAGAAAACCAAGCTGATCGGACCTAACTGCCCTGGCGTTATCACTCCAGGCGAGTGCAAAATCGGTATCATGCCTGGCTACATCCATACTCCTGGTAAAGTGGGTATCGTATCCCGCTCCGGTACCTTGACGTATGAAGCGGTTCACCAAACATCTACTCGCGGCATTGGTCAATCCACTGCTGTTGGTATCGGTGGAGACCCTGTAAAAGGTATGGAATTTATCGATGTACTGAAAATGTTCAACGAAGATCCAGACACAGAAGCAGTGATCATGATTGGTGAAATCGGTGGTACTGCGGAAGAAGAAGCAGCTGAATGGATCGCTGCGAACATGAAAAAACCAGTTGTAGGTTTCATTGGCGGACAAACTGCGCCTCCAGGAAAACGCATGGGCCACGCTGGTGCGATCATTTCCGGCGGTAAAGGTACTGCGGCTGAGAAAATCGCCAAGCTCGAAGAGTGCGGTGTTCGCGTAGCGAAAACGCCAGCAGTTATCGGTGAAACACTGGTAGAACTGTTGACAGAGCGCGGTATGCTCGACAAAGTTCTCAACAAATAAGAACGAAGATAGCAGAAGTGGACAGGCACAGGCTTGTCCACTTTTTCTTTTTTTGAAGGAGGCCGCTGTCTTTCGGTACAATGACTCTCGAAACCGTTACACCAAACGGCGTTCCGCGGGAGGGAGTTTTGCATGCGTAAACCGAAAATCAGCGAGCGAGACTGGTTGTTCATCCTGACGATGATCTCTGGCCTGGGTCGCAAAAAAATTAGACAAATTCATGAGCTGGCAGGCTCTTTGCAGAATGCTGTCGATGAATGGCGTTTGGTCGGAGAAGAATTGCGGCTGTCGATCGAGCTAATTCAACAAGTTGATGCGCAAACCAATCCAGCTGTAGTCGAGCGGATGCTCGGCGAACGGGAAGCGAAAAAAGTCGGTTTCTTGTGCGTGTGGGACGAAGCGTATCCTGCTTCGCTCCGCCATATTCCTGATCAGCCATTGACCTTGTTCTACCGTGGGGATAGCAAGCTGCTTGAAGTGCCGTCTATCGGCGTTGTGGGCTCGCGGAAGCCTACGCCATACGGGCGGGCCAGCAGTGCGTTTTTGGTGAAGGAGCTGGTGCGTGCAGGTCTTGCCGTTGTCTCCGGCTTGGCGCACGGGATCGATGGGGAAGCGCATCAGGCTGCTCTTGCGGCAGGAGGAAAAACGATTGCCGTGCTCGGATGTGGACTCGATCATGTTTATCCGCCGAGACATCAAGCGCTCTATCAAAAAATTGAATCTTTCGGACTACTTTTGTCTGAGTATCCGCCGCATACGCCTCCTTTTCCCGGGTTGTTTCCGGAAAGAAACCGAATGATTAGCGGACTTAGCTTAGGTGTTTTGGTTGTAGAAGCGGCAGAGAAAAGCGGATCGCTGATTACAGCTGACTGTGCTTTGGAGCAAGGACGCGACGTTTTTGCCGTTCCCGGACCTATTTTTTCATCGTTGAGCGCTGGCCCGCATAACTTGATCAAACAAGGTGCAAAGCTAGTAACAAGTGCAAGCGACATTTTGGAGGAATTGCCGATTGTATTGCCACCAGATGTGCCGTCTGGAACAGCAGATGCCAAAAAGAGCCATGACAGCGAGCTGTCTCCAGAAGAAAAGGCAATCGTAGAATCGATAACGTACGATGGCGTTCATGTAGACGAGATTGTTCAGCAATTGGAACCGGATCGACGCAAAAGCATCCATCAGTTGATGCTCAGACTGGAGGCAAAAGGGGCGCTGACTGCCCTGCCAGGGGGGTATTTTGCACGGCGTTGAGGCTTGTGTCACATGTGCTGCGAACTCCCTACCCCTTGCAAGTGTTTGACAAATCGGATAAGCATATTTAATAATAGGGAAGATTCCTTACTAAAAGGGGAGGAAAAAAATGGCTGATACGCTCGTAATCGTAGAATCCCCTGCGAAAGCGAAAACCATTGGAAAATATCTGGGAAGCAAATATATCGTGAAAGCGTCCATGGGTCATGTGCGCGACCTCCCGAAAAGCCAGATGGGGGTAGATGTCAATCATGACTTTGAACCCAAATACATAACGATTCGCGGCAAGGGCGATGTACTCAAGAGCTTGAAGGATGCCGCCAAAAAAGTGAAAAAAGTTTATCTGGCTGCCGACCCGGATCGCGAAGGGGAAGCAATTGCCTGGCATCTGGCGCAGTATCTGAATCTGGATTTGAACCAGCCGCTTCGGGTTGTGTTCAACGAAATCACGAAAGACGCGATCAAAGAAGCGTTCAAGCATCCGCGACACATCAATATGGATTTGGTCAACGCCCAGCAAGCCCGCCGCATTCTGGATCGGCTTGTCGGTTACAACATCAGTCCGATTTTGTGGAAAAAAGTGCGCAAAGGCTTGAGTGCAGGGCGCGTTCAATCAGTTACGGTCAAGCTGATCATGGATCGGGAACGCGAAATTCAGTCGTTCATTCCTGAAGAGTATTGGACGATTGCCACCAAGCTCGCAAGCAATGGCAAAGAGTTTGAAGCGAAGTTTTACGGCTATGGGGACGAAAAGGTAGAGCTGAAATCCGAAGAAGATGTCAAACAAGTGTTGGACAGAATGAAGGACCAGCCGTTTGTCGTGCAAAAGGTGACCAAGCGCGAACGCAAACGCAATCCGGCTCCGCCGTTCATCACCAGCTCCTTGCAACAGGAAGCAGCCCGCAAACTGAATTTCCGCACGGCCAAGACCATGCGCATCGCCCAGGAGCTGTACGAGGGGATCGATGTTGGCAACAAGGAAGGCGCAGTCGGTTTGATTACGTATATGCGTACAGACTCGACACGCTTATCCGAAACCGCACAAAATGAAGCGAAAGAGTACATACAGGAAAAATTCGGCGCTGATTACATACCGGCTGAACCTCGCGTCCAGGCCAAAAAGGAAAACGCTCAGGATGCGCACGAAGCGATTCGTCCTACGTCTGTGTCTCGCACACCGGATGAAATCAAAGAATTTTTGTCGCGGGATCAGTTGCGTTTGTATCGCCTGATATGGGAACGGTTTCTCGCCAGCCAAATGTCTTCGGCTGTACTCGATACGATGAGTGTGGATATAGATGCAGGGGGCATCATGTTCCGGGCGACTGGCTCGAAAGTGAAATTCCCTGGATTTATGAAGGTTTATATAGAAGGAAACGATGACGGGACAGAAGAAGAAAGCTTCCTGCCGCCGATTGATGAAGGGCAGACCCTTGAACATCAAGAAATCACCCCGGCTCAGCACTTTACGCAACCGCCGCCGCGATACTCCGAGGCACGTCTTATCAAGACGCTGGAAGAAGGCGGCATCGGACGGCCTTCCACCTATGCGCCTACCTTGGAAACAATCCAAAAGCGCGGCTACGTCGCTTTGGAGGAAAAACGCTTTATTCCGACGGAGTTGGGTGAGATCGTCATTACTTTGATTGAGGAGTTTTTCCCGGAGATTCTCAATGCGGAATTTACGGCTCACATGGAGTCCGATCTGGATGAGATCGAGGAAGGTACTGCCAACTGGGTCAACATTCTCGATGCGTTCTATGGAGGCTTTGCCAAGCGGGTAGCCGTAGCCGAGGAAGAGATGAAGGAAGTCGAGCTGAAAGACGAAGAGTCTGATGAAACCTGCGAGCTTTGTGGTCGCGTGATGGTCTACAAGCTCGGACGTTTTGGCAAGTTCCTCGCTTGTTCCGGCTTCCCGGATTGCCGGAATACGAAACCGATCGTCAAAGAAACGGGAGTAAAATGCCCACAATGTGAAACCGGACACATTATTGAACGTAAATCTAAAAAGAGCCGTATTTTTTACGGTTGCAACCAATACCCGGAATGCGATTTTGTATCGTGGGACAAACCGATTGCCCGTCCTTGCCCGAAATGCTCAAGCCTGATGGTAGAGAAAAAGCGCAAGAAGCAAGGGGTCAGCGTCGTCTGCACCAAATGCGATTACCAGGAAGAAGCAGACTCCTGATTGGACGAGGTACAATTTGTAGCTTGGAGGAAAAACAGCATGACAACACCAACTATCACAGTCGTAGGCGCAGGGTTGGCAGGAAGTGAAGCTGCCTGGCAAATCGCCAAGGCAGGGATTCCTGTCAAGCTGTACGAAATGCGGCCGAAAACCCAAACGCCTGCCCATCATACAGACAAATTCGCGGAACTGGTTTGCAGCAACTCCTTGCGAGCGAACACTTTGACCAATGCAGTCGGCGTATTAAAAGAAGAAATGCGTCGGCTGGACTCGGTCATTATCCGGGCTGCTGACCGTTGCGCCGTTCCGGCGGGTGGAGCACTCGCGGTAGACCGACATGAGTTTGCCGGCTACGTTACCGATGCGGTGAAAAATCATCCGCTGATTGAAGTGATCACCGACGAGATCACGGACATCCCGGCTGACGGGATTGTCGTCATTGCGACTGGCCCGCTGACATCGCCAGCCTTGTCCCAAAAGCTGAAAGAGCTGACTGGGGAAGAATACCTATATTTCTATGATGCTGCAGCCCCAATTATCGAAAAAGACTCGATCGACATGAACAAAGTGTTTGTCGCTTCCCGTTACGATAAAGGGGAGGCTGCCTACCTGAACTGCCCGATGACAGAGGAAGAATTTAATCGCTTCTACGATGAGCTGATCGCAGCCGAAGCTGTTCCGCTGAAGGAATTTGAAAAAGAAATTTTCTTCGAGGGCTGCATGCCGATCGAAGTAATGGCAAAGCGCGGACGCCAAACGATGGTTTTCGGACCGATGAAGCCAGTCGGTTTGACCGATCCCCGCACAGGCAGAAAGCCGTATGCAGTCGTTCAGCTTCGCCAGGACAACGGAGCGGCTACTTTGTACAACATCGTCGGCTTCCAAACCCATTTGAAGTGGCCTGAGCAAAAGCGTGTCTTCTCGCTCATCCCGGGACTGGAAAACTGCGAAATCGTGCGCTACGGCGTCATGCACCGCAACACCTTTATCAATTCTCCCAAGCTGCTTCGCCCGACCTATCAGTACAAGGAACGGGATACATTGTTCTTTGCAGGGCAAATGACCGGAGTGGAAGGCTATGTGGAATCGGCTGCATCCGGACTGCTCGCAGGCATCAACGCTGCGCGACTGGCAAAAGGGGAAGAGCTGATCGTCCTCCCGCCTGAAACGGTAATGGGCAGCATGGCGCGGTATATTACGACGGCTGATCCGAAACATTTCCAGCCGATGAATGCGAATTTCGGACTGGTTCCTGAGTGGCCAGAACGCATCCGAAACAAGCGTGAGAAAAACGAAAAGCTCGCTGAGCGGGCGCTAGATACAATTCAGAATTTTACACAATAACGACACAATTAACGTTGATATCCGAATTTCGTCTGTGTTACTATATAGGTGCTTCGAGGAGGGTGCATCCCATATGGACATTTCGCAACAAATTTCTGTGGATCTTGCGATGTTTACCCGTTATTTGCGAGTAGAAAAAAACGCCTCTCCTCATACGGTAAAGCAGTATATGGCAGATATCAGCGAATTTGTCTCCTTTATGGAACAGCACCAAATCTCCGTATTTGCTGCTGTTTCTTATTTGCATGGTCGATCCTTTCTCGCACACTTGGCGGGCAGGGGGTTATCCCGGCGAAGTGTTGCGCGTAAGCTCTCCAGCTTGCGAAGCTTGTATCGATTTTTGTTGCGTGAGGGTCAGCTGGAACAAAATCCATTTCAACTCGTCTCCACTCCGAAAATGGAGAAGAAACTCCCCTCCTTTTTGTATCCGCAAGAGGTTCAAGAGTTTTTTGATCTGCCAGATACATCAACGCCTTTAGGAATACGTGATCGGCTGATATTTGAACTGTTGTACGCGAGCGGCATGCGCGTTTCGGAACTGGTGACCTTGTCAGTTGACGACATCAATCCGAGCATGGGCGTCGCGCTTGTATATGGAAAAGGGGCAAAAGAGCGGTATGTGCCTGTGGGAAGTTATGCCTGCGATGTTCTTAGGCAATACCTAGAGTATGGAAGAGAAAAACTGTTGGCCGGAAGAGTAGATCACGGCAACCTGCTGGTCAATTATCGCGGAGAACCGCTATCTGACCGCAGTGTTCGCCGGATTGTAGACAAATACGTAGATATGTGCGCTTCTCATTTGCGTGTCTCACCGCACACCTTTCGTCATACGTTTGCGACCCATATGTTAAATGGAGGGGCTGACCTCCGTACGGTCCAAGAACTGCTGGGACATGTCAATGTCTCCACGACACAGGTATACACGCATGTGACCAAGGAGCGACTTCGCCATGTATATGACACCGCTCACCCGCGGGCTAACCCGAATAGTACAGGTTCCGCCAAACGGACATAACGGGAGGAATCAGTAATGGAACAGTTTCACGCAACAACCATATTCGCTATTTCGCACAATGGGGCAATCGCAATGGCCGGAGACGGTCAGGTTACCTTTGGAAACAGCATGGTCATGAAAAATGGTGCTAAAAAAGTAAGAAGGCTCTATCGTGGAGAAGTTTTAGCAGGTTTTGCTGGCTCAGTTGCTGACGCAATCACGCTGTTTGAAAAGTTTGAAGGCAAGCTTGAGGAATACCACGGCAACCTTCAGCGAGCGGCTGTCGAGCTGGCGAAGGAGTGGCGGCTGGATAAAGTGTTGCACCGCCTGGAAGCCATGATGATTGTGGGCAACAGAGAGCATCTTTTGCTCATCTCCGGGAACGGGGAAATCATCGAACCGGATGACGGCATTCTCGCGATTGGCTCTGGCGGCAGCTTTGCCCTTGCTGCCGGGCGCGCGCTGAAAACATATGCGCCGCATCTTGGTGCCCGAGAAATTGCAGAAGCATCACTTCGAACTGCTGCCGAGATTTGCGTGTTCACGAACAACAATCTTGTGGTGGATGAGTTGAATTGAGCGAAAGGGAGGAACTTCTGTGCTGAATCTTGAGCAATTAACTCCGCGTAAGATCGTAGAGCATCTGGACAAATACATCGTCGGGCAGGCACAAGCGAAAAAAGCGATAGCTGTAGCCCTTCGCAACCGTTACCGGCGCAGCCTTTTGCCGGAACAGATGATTGACGAGGTCGTTCCTAAAAATATTTTGATGATCGGGCCAACCGGGGTGGGTAAAACCGAGATTGCCCGCCGCATTGCCAAATTAACCGGCGCGCCGTTCATCAAGGTAGAGGCGACCAAGTTTACTGAAGTTGGCTACGTAGGACGCGATGTAGAGTCGATGGTGCGAGATCTGGTGGAAGCCTCCATCCGAACTGTGAAGCAGGAAAAAATGGAGTCAGTGAAAGAAAAAGCAGAAAAGCTCGCGAATGAAGCGATCGTCAATGTGCTGGTTCCATCCCGCAAACCGCAAAGCTCGTTCAAAAATCCGCTGGAGATGCTGTTCGGCGGACAACAGCAGCAACAACAAGAGTCGCATGACCAGGAAGAGGCTTCCGTCCTGCAACAACGCAGACAGGTGGCTTGGCAACTGGCGAATGGACAGCTGGAAGAACAAATGATCGAGATAGATGTAGAAGATCAGTCGCCAAACATGTTTGACATGTTCCAAGTTCCGGGTACAGAACAAATGGGGATGCAAATGCAGGATATGCTCGGCAGCCTGATGCCTAAACGGACGAAGAAGCGAAAATTGCGAATTAAAGATGCCCGAAAGGTATTAATTCAGCAGGAAGCGCAAAAACTGGTGGATATGGACGAAGTTACGCAGGAGTCGATTCGTCGGGCTGAACAGCATGGCATTATCTTTATCGACGAAATCGACAAGATTGCGGGCAAGGACGGACGTGGTCCGGACGTATCCCGCGAAGGCGTGCAACGGGATATTTTGCCGATTGTGGAAGGCTCTACGGTCATGACGAAGTACGGACCTGTGAAAACAGATTACGTCCTGTTCATCGCAGCCGGAGCATTCCATATGGCCAAACCGTCCGACCTGATTCCTGAGCTTCAGGGACGTTTTCCGATTCGGGTCGAGCTGACGAGCTTGCGCATCGAAGATTTTGTGCGAATTTTGACAGAACCGAAAAATGCGCTGCTCAAACAGTACGTCGCCCTGTTGGAAACAGAGGGAGTTCAAGTGGAATTTACGCCGGAAGCCATCCAGGAGATCGCCAAAATGGCTGCTGAAGTGAACCAGAGTACAGACAATATCGGCGCGAGACGCTTGCACACCATACTGGAAAAGCTGCTGGAGGATCTCTCGTTTGAAGCCCCGGAAATTCATCTGGAAGTTGTACAGATCACCCCGGATTACGTCCGTCAAAAGCTGGGAACAATCGCGGGGAACAAAGACTTGAGTCAATACATTTTGTAAGCATTGGATAGGTAGTAACATACATTGGGAGGAAATACAGATGGATCTACTGTCGAAAACTAGAAGAATTAACCGCATGTTGCAAAAATCTGCGGGTCATGCCGTTAATTTTAATGAAATGGCACAAGTATTGAGCGATGTGATTGAAGCAAATACGTTTGTTGTAAGCCGCAAAGGGAAGCTGCTTGGCTTTGCGATCCACCAAGAGATGGATAACGGACGTATGCGCAAAATGCTGGAAGAGCGCCGTTTTCCGGAAGAGTATAGCCAAGGCCTTTTGAAAGTGGAAGAAACGTCTGCAAACCTGGACGTAGAAAGCCCATACACCATTTTCCCTGTGGAAATGAAAGATGTATTCCGCTCCGGTTGGACGACTCTCGTTCCGATCATGGGTGGTGGCGATCGCCTCGGTACGCTGATTCTCGGCCGCATCAACGATCAATTCGTGGACGATGACCTGATCTTGGCAGAAGTGGGCGCAACCGTAGTAGGAATGGAGATTTTGCGCGAGCGTTCTGAAGCGATTGAAGAAGAAGCGCGCAGCAAGGCTGTCGTTCAAATGGCGATCGGTTCCCTGTCCTACAGTGAATTGGAAGCTGTCGAGCACATCTTTGAAGAGCTGGAAGGCAAGGAAGGCTTGCTCGTAGCGTCGAAAATTGCGGATCGTGTCGGCATTACCCGCTCCGTTATCGTGAACGCGCTGCGCAAGCTGGAGAGTGCGGGCGTAATCGAATCCCGCTCCCTGGGGATGAAAGGAACATTCATTAAAGTATTGAATGAAAAGCTGCTTCCTGAACTGGAAAAGCTGAAAACCTCGTAAGATTTTCTAGAATAAAAGTTTAGCCAAAGTGAACTTCAAGGTATAGCAACAGCCGTTGCTGTACCTTTTTTCATGGGTAATTATACCTAGTTGCAACACTGTCCGACAATCTTTTACCAGAAATTATGCATTGATTTTTCGGGATAAGTGCAATCACAGCGCATTGAATATGGTTTGCATGTAAAAACAAGTAAAAAAACAGGAAAGTTCAGGGATTTAGTGCCATTGAATCATTTTGAAAATCGCCATCAATAGGGGCTTTTTTCACTATTACGATTTTGCTATGATTGAATCGTATCTTGGCTGTCGAAAATACAGGAATTATAGGCAGATTTGCGAAAACGAATTGACACATATTGGGGGAGAAGGCTACATGCTGGATAGTTATCATCTGCAGGTCCTTGAGAGATCGATGAACGCCGCTACACTGCGCCATCGGACGATCACAAACAATCTTGCCAATATCGATACCCCTCAATTCAAAAGTCAACAGGTAATTTTTGAGGGCTATCTGCAAGAGGAACTAAATGGGAAAATAGGAACTGGAAAGCTTGCGGCCTATCGAACCAATGAACGCCACATTCCATTTAGCAACGCTGGCGGGTTCGCGATGCCACAGGTCGTTTCCAATCCGAATAGCTACGTTCAAAACAGCGGGAATGATGTGGACTTGGAGTCGGAGACAACGGAGCTGGCGAAAAACCAAATCTGGTATAGCGGCCTGACGCAGCTGACTGCGGGCCATTTCCAGAAACTGCGCAGTGTCATTGAGGGTGGAGGGAAATAACGATGAGCTTGTTTCAAGGAATTAATACAAGTGCTTCAGCCTTGACTGCAAATCGGTTGCGCCTGGATACGATTGCGTCGAATATTGCGAATGCAGAAACGACGCGCGCAACTTTTGTCGATGGCAAGTGGCAACCGTACCGTCGAAAAATGATCGAAATGTCACCGCGCTCAAGCGAGTCATTCGACAGCTTTCTGCAAGCGGCGGTTGGGACGGTGTCTGGCAGAGGAGGAGAACAAGGGGTGCGAGTCACAGCGATTCAAGAAGACAACACTCCGTTCAAGCGCGTATACGATCCTTCCCATCCGGATGCAGATCAAGACGGCTACGTGCTCATGCCAAACGTTGATCCGATGAAGGAAATGGTGGACCTGATTTCCGCTTCGCGATCCTACGAGGCGAACGTCACTGCTTTAAACGCAACGAAAGCGATGATGTTGAAGGCATTGGAAATCAAATAAAGCGGGTGAACAGTAAAAGATGGACATAAACGCACTTTCACAAGCGGTTCCGGTCAAGATGCCTGTCGCAAACAAAATGCCAACCACCGCAGAAGTCACAAAAGAATTTGGCGCCTTTTTGACAGACGCCATGAACCAGGTGAATCAGGCGCAGGTAGAGTCGGCCAATCTGGCAGACAAATTCGCGGCTGGCGAAATTACGGATCTGCACCAACTGACTGTTGCAGGCCAAAAAGCTTCCGTGATGCTGCAAATGACGATGCAAGTCCGGAATAAAGTGATTGAGTCTTACCAAGAAATCATGCGCATGCCGATTTGATTGTCGTTTTATCCAGTGAGAGGTGAAACATGAACGAACGTTTAGCTTTATACAGAAATCAGCTTACGTCTAAATGGAACCAGTTTTCCAAAAAGCAAAAATGGATGATTGTCGGAATCTCGCTTTTTCTGTTAATTTCGCTGGGCTTATACATATACATCGCTTCTCAGCCGGTCTACAAGCCACTCTACGATCAGAGACTTAGTGAACAGGAAATCGGCGCGATCAAGAAAGAGTTGGAAGGTCAGCAAATTCCATACAGGATTACTGGAAATGGGACAAGCATTGAAGTACCGGAAAAAATGGCCCAAGACGTCATTGTCGATCTTGCCGCACAAGGAATCCCCAGCCAAGCAGGCATCAACTCCGAAGTTTTTTCCAATACGTTGGGTGTTACGGACAGACAGTTCGATGTGATGAAAAAAGAAGCCTTGCAACAAGAGCTGCGCAAGATGCTTGAAAGAGTAAAAGGCGTTCGCTCGGCACAGGTAATGATTACACTGCCACAGGAAAGCGTTTGGGTAACAGAGACACCGGATACGGCAACTGCTTCCGTCATCGTCGATGTAGAACCAGGCACGACCCTGGAGCAAAAGCAAATTAACTCGCTCTACCTGCTCGTTTCCCGAAGCGTTCCGAAGTTGCCGATCGATGCGATTGCCATTACGGACCAATATTCGAATCCGCTGGAGCGCGCAGAAGGCGAAGAAGCAGAAGGAAGCTTGAGCAGCTTTAAACAACAAGAAGCGATCAAGTCCGAGGTTGAAAAGAAGATTCAACAAAATCTGTACAACCTGCTTGGTACAATCATGGGTCGCGATAAAGTGATTGTTCACGCTTTTATCAAAATGAACTTTGATAAAGAAACTCGCGTGGAAAATCTCGTGGAAGCGCCTGACAAAGAGAACAACGAAGGACTTATCATCTCTTCTCAAAAATTATCAAAAGCTTTCTCGGGTCAAGGCCAACCGCCAGGGGGCATCGCAGGTACAGGCGCGAATGCCGTTCCAAACTACCCGGGGAACAATCCTCAAGGAAGCAACAGCCAGTATGAAGAGTTGAATGATACAATCAATCGCGAAGTCAATCGGTTTACTCGGAATATTACGTTGAGCCCGTACAAAATCGAAGACTTGACGATCAACGTCGGGGTTGAGCCTCCGAATGGCACAGAATTGGATGCGGCTACACTTGAAAGCATCAAGCAAGTGCTGCGCAATGTTGTGCGTGTAACGTTAAGCGACAAGGCTGTCGATTTGAGCGAAGAAGAACTGGACAAGCATATTTCCGTTCTTCCGCGTCAGTTCTCTGGAAAAGTGGCTGTCGAAGAATCCAGCGCACTCAGTCCAGCTGTATTGTGGACCGTTGGTGGTATTGCCGTTTTGGCACTCGCCGCTGTTGCCTTCCTCATCATCCGCCGACGCAATCAAGCGAAGCTGGAGCAGGAAGAAGAAATGTCCGATTTGCTGGCACCTGGTCAACCTACCGAAATTCCGGATCTGATTTATCAGGAAGACGGAGATCAGGTTGTGGTCAGAAAACAGCTTGAAAAATTGGCGCGAAGCAAGCCGGATGAATTTGTTGTTCTGCTTCGTACTTGGTTAGCAGAAGATTAAGGAGTGAAAGATATGGCTCGCGGCGCTAAAGAGTTGTCTGGACGACAGAAGGCGGCTATCCTCCTCATCTCACTAGGGCCGGAAATCTCTGCCCAGGTGTTCAAGCACTTGCGTGAGGATGAGATCGAGCAACTGACGTTGGAAATTGCCAACGTTCGAAAAGTCGATACAGAAGAAAAAGATAAAATCTTGGCCGAATTTCATCAAATCGCCGTAGCAAAAGAAGTAATCTCGCAAGGCGGGATCACCTACGCGAAAGAAATCTTGCAAAAAGCTTTGGGCGAGACGAAAGCGATGGATATTATCAATCGCTTGACTGCCAACCTGCAAGTACGGCCATTCGATTTTGCCCGGAAGGCTGATCCAGGCCAGATTTTGAACTTTATCCAAAACGAGCACCCGCAAACGATTGCCCTGGTTCTTTCTTATCTCGAACCGCAGCAAGCAGCGATGATTTTGTCCGCGCTTCCGCAAGAGCGGCAAGCTGAGGTAGCGAAGCGGATTGCCATGATGGACAGCACTTCTCCGGAAGTAATTGCACAGGTAGAACAAGTCCTCGAACAGAAGCTCTCGGCCACTGTCACGCAGGATTATACGCAAGCAGGCGGGATCGAAGCAATCGTGGCTGTACTCAATGGTGTCGATCGTGGGACGGAGCGCACGATTCTGGATTCTCTCGAAATTCAGGACCCCGAATTGGCCGAAGAAATCAAGAAACGCATGTTTGTATTCGAAGATATCGCTACACTGGACAACCGTTCGATTCAGCGCGTAATCCGCGATGTAGAAAATGCGGATCTGCAACTTTCTCTCAAAGTGTCCAGCGAAGAAGTTCGGGAAGTTATTTTCCGCAATATGTCCAAACGGATGGCGGACACTTTCAAAGAAGAAATGGAATTTATGGGACCAGTTCGTCTGCGCGACGTAGAAGAAGCACAATCTCGTATCGTTGCCATTATCCGTCGCTTAGAGGAGGCTGGTGAGATCATCATCGCCCGCGGTGGAGGAGATGATATCATTGTCTAGGATTATCAAAGTGGCTAATTATCGGCCTTCGGAGGACGCTGTTCTCCTCTCGGTGACGCCTGTACCACTAAAGACGGAAAATGATCCCGAAAGGTTGCAAGAAAATCTACAAATTTTACAACAAGCTGAAATTGAGGCCAAAACGATCCTCGCAGATGCCGAAGAAACCGCGCAAAACATCCTTCAACAAGCATCCGAGCAGGCTGAGCAACTGAAGCAGGAAGCACTCCTGGAGATCCAGCAATGGTGGGAACAAAAGCAGCAGGAAGCTTCCGAATTGTTCAGCTCTGTGCAGGAGCAAGCGGTTGTTGAAGGACAGGAAAAAGGTTTCGAGGAAGGGAAGCGCCAAGCGTATGAAGAGGAGATAAAAGCACTCTCTGACGCGCGCGCAATTCTGGAGCAGGCGTACAGCAGCAAGCAGCAGATTATAGCCGAAGGGGAACCTTTTTTAGTGGAACTTGCCCTTGATGTTGCCAAAAAAATTATTGGGCAAGAATTGCAGCAAAATCCGGAACAAGTCATGGAGATTGCCAAAAAAGCGCTGCGACGCTCCCGGGTTCACGGGGAGATAACGATATGCGTCAATCACAACTACTTTGATTACGTTTCTGACCACCGAGCCCAATTGCTTGCCCTGCTGGACGGTCAGGCGGAGCTTTCCGTCTATCCTGACTACACGATTTCCGATGGCGGGTGTGTGATTCGGACGCCGCTCGGAAGTGTGGATGCAAGAGTGGATACACAGCTGGAAGAGATCAAACAAGCATTGCTTGCGATTGCCGGAGGAAGTGAGTCCCGATGAGTTTCCTAGACATAACGAAGTACAAGCAGGCGCTGGGTGAGATTGATCCGATGCGCGTGAATGGAAAAGTGACGCAAGTTGTGGGGCTCACCATCGAGTCCCAGGGACCAGAAGTAAAGCTCGGCGAAATTTGCCATCTGTATCCGGCAAACAGCAAAGAGCCGATTATCGCTGAAGTAGTTGGCTTTCGCGAAAATAAAGTGCTGCTCATGCCGCTGGGCGAGCTGACAGCAATCGGACCGGGCTGTGATGTAGTGGCTACGGGGCGATCGCTGGAAGTGAAGGTAGGCCCGGAAATTTTGGGATCTGTCCTCGACGGCCTAGGTAGACCGTATCAAGGAGCGTTGCCGTTTGGCTTGAGTTCCTATCCGACGAACAACCTGCCGCCCAATCCGATTTTGCGGCCGCGCATTAAAGAGCCGCTAAGCGTGGGCGTACGTGCCATCGATGGATTGTTGACTGTCGGAAAAGGACAGCGGGTCGGAATTTTTGCCGGATCAGGGGTAGGGAAAAGTACCTTGATGGGAATGATTGCCCGCAATACTACGGCGGACATCAACGTCATCGGACTGATCGGGGAGCGCGGCCGCGAGGTCATGGAGTTTATCGAGCGCGATCTGGGGGAAGAAGGTCTAAAGAGGTCTGTCGTAGTCGTTGCGACCTCCGACCAGCCTGCGATGATCCGCATCAAGGGAGCCTTGATTGCCACATCGATCGCCGAATACTTCCGTGATCGCGGGTTGAATGTGATGCTCATGATGGACTCGGTAACCCGTTTTGCCATGGCGCAGCGGGAAGTAGGACTTGCTATCGGAGAACCGCCGGCAACACGCGGCTATACACCGTCTGTGTTCGCGCTGATGCCGAAGCTGATGGAGCGGGCAGGGACAGCCGACAAAGGCAGCATTACGGCGTTTTACACGGTGCTCGTCGACTCCGACGACATGAATGACCCGATTGCGGATGCGGCGCGAGGAATTTTGGACGGACATATTGTGCTCGACCGGAAAATCGCGCAAAAAGGCCACTTTCCTGCCATTGATGTGATGGCGAGCGTCAGCCGTGTCATGTCAGAGATCGTTACAGACGATCACAAGGAAGCGGCAAGACAGTTGAAAAAACATTTGGCCACTTTTCGCGAGGCGGAAGATTTGATCAATATCGGAGCGTACAAGCCTGGCTCGAACCGCGATATTGATGCTGCCGTCCGCTACAAAGACATCATTACCGAGTTTACGGCTCAAGGTACACATGAGCCCTCGACATTACAAAGCGCGGTCAAGGCGCTGTTAGCCCATTTCGGAGGAGTGAACTAATGTGAAAGTGTTTCAGTTTCATCTCCAAAAAGTTCTCGATCTGAAGGAAAAAGAGAAAGAGCAGGCAGAGTGGGCATTTGGGAAATCGGTTCAACGCAAGAACGAAGAAGAGTGGAAGCTCGCGCAATTGACAGTGCAGCATGATGAGATGACCCATATGCTTGAGGAAACGCAAATGCAGACATGCAGTGCCGCCCAACTGATTTCAATCACGCAGTATCAACAGTCGGTTGCCAGATCGATAACGAGACAGCAGCGAACGTTGCGCGGATGTGAGCAGGATGTGGAACGATGTCAGTCCCATTTGACGGAGAGAATGAAGGAATCAAAGCTATGGCATCGATTGCGTGAAAAATCTCTCTACCAATTTCTCGACGAACAGCGTCAGCGCGAACAAAAAGAATTGGATGAAATCGGCACTCAGCTCTATCTTCGCCGCAGCAACTAAGGGAGGTACCAGATGGAAGAAATCCAAGAAGAACGGGAATACGGCAGGTGGGAATGGTTTTTCTACATGATTGTCATTCCTGCACTGTTTGCCAGCCTCCTTGGCGGCGTACTCCTGAGCTTGCTGGGAGTAAACGTGCTAGGGAATGTTCTCCACTGGGCTAACTCCATACCGTACGTGGAAAAGCTCGTCCCGGACGAATACGCGGCTACACCCGGTGAAGAAAAGAAACCCGACACCGAGAAACAGGTTGCGACTTTGCAGCAGGATCAGGCGAAAAACCAGCAGCAAATTTCCGTGCTGAAAGAAGAAGCAGCCAAAAAGGATGCAACGATCCAAGCGTTGGAAAAGCAAGTGCAAGACTTGAACAAGCTTATGGAAGATCGCAGGGCCACCGAGGAGGAGCGTCAAAAGCAATTTGCTGATCTCGCCAAGGTGTACACGACCATGTCAGCGAAAAATGCAGCAGCCATCATCGAAAATCTTAGCCTGGATGAGTCTGTCACGGTCATGACCAAAATGAAGCCAAACCAGCGCGCTGACATTTTGGCCAAAATGGACCCGAAAAAAGCGGCTGACATTTCCATTCTGCTAAAAGACTCTGTGGTCAACAAAGATGATGACATCGCTGCTCTCCAGGAGCGCGTTCAAGTGTTGACGAAAGCACTCAGCGAAACGCGCAGCGGTACTTCCGCGAGCGCTAACGATCAAGTGTTGAGTGACACGTTTGCTCAGATGCCTGCGGAAGATTCCGCGGCGGTCATTCGCTCGCTGATGGCGACGAACAAGAGCAGAGCCTTGTCACTGATCAAAGAAATGCCTGCGGACAAACGGGCGCAAACTCTCTCAGCGATCGCCAAAGAGGACAAGAAAGAAAAAGACAATTTGGCGGCTCGCATTACGGAAGAGTTGCTTCGATAACAAAAGCTTCGCTTCTCGTTATCGTTAAAATAAGCAACAAATCAACCATAAGGAGGTGACGAGATGAATGTAGCCAATCTGACTCCGCCGGTAGGCTCGGCTGGTAGTGTAACATCTGCCACCGGTACTGCGGGCAATGGAGAAGCTGGCTTGGGACAACTGTTTTCGTTGCAAATGCTGCAATCTTTTGAAGCGATGCTCGATTCCAAAGGCGCCGTTGCGGCTCCAGAAGGCTTGTCAGAAGACGACCAGAAATTGCTGGATGAACTGATGGCGCTGATCGCTCAACTGCTTGCCGCCAGTCAACAAGGCAATCAAGAATTGAATGGACAAGTAGAAGAGAAAGCAGCAGCCGTTGAACAGCTTTTGGGAAAAGCGTCTGGGCTTAGCCAGGAACTTCAGGCACAGTCTGGAATGGATCTGAAACAGCTTTTGTCCAAGCTTTCGCAAAGCGAGACTTCTTCCGAGGAACTGAACAAGTTGGCCGCACTTCTCGAGTCCCTGAAGAACCAGAAAGGCAATGAAAGCAAGCAAAAGAATGGGGTTTTGCAACTGCGTTCCGAAGCGGTTCCCGTTCTGAATGCTTCGCAGCAAGAAGGGTTCAAGACAATTTCGCCTTTGCGAATGAATCAGGGCTTGGCTGCCTACAAGCTGGAGGCGGGAGTAGCCACGCAAACGGTTCAACCTGCACTTTCCGGCAGCCTGTTGAACCAAGAAGGAAATCAGGAAGACGGCGGCTTGACGATGGCCAACCAAAACCCGGTTGTCGCCCAGCAAACGACGCAAACGCAAAACGCTTCCTTCCAACAGTCACAAGCACAGCCGCATCATGTGAATGCGAACCAATTGCCGCAGCAGCTCACACAGCTGTTTGTCTCGAAGTTGCAACTCGGCGGGCAAAACGGTGTGCATGAAGCTAAGCTGATCTTGAACCCGCAATCACTTGGACAAGTAGACGTGACAATTACGTCGCACAATGGCGTGATCACTGCTCAGTTCCACGCTGAAACGCAGGCAGGCAAAGATTTGCTCGACAATCAGCTTCCGCAATTGCGGATGGCATTGACGCAGCAAGGCTTGCAGGTGGATCGACTGGAAGTCAACCAGCAGCAGGACACCGCATTCAACTTCCAGCAGCAGCGTGAGCAAGCTGGACAACAACGAGAAAACCAGCAGCAACAGAAAGAGGAAGAGCAAGAGTTTGCTCTTGACGCACTCGTAGACAGCAGTGAAACGAGCGAGTCGCTCTGGAATCGCCTGCGGGAATCGGCCCGCGGAGTGAACGATCTCGTCTAGGATTGGAATGAAGGAGGAAGCAGCATGAACCAATTTCGTGTCGCGCAGCCCTATTTCCCTCCGAAAACGAATCACGTCACCAAAACGGCTGCCCAAACAGCTCAGGGGACTGGCAAATCGTTTCAACAGTATTTGACGGAAGCGACATCGCCAACTGCCAAGACACAGCCACTATCGTTCAGTCAGCACGCTATTAGCCGCTTGCAGCAGCGTGGAATTGCCCTTGGCGGACAGCAGATGGAGCGTTTGGAGTCAGCGGTTCAAAAGGCAGCCTCCAAAGGCGCCAGAGAATCTCTTATCATCATGGATAACGTGGCTTATGTCGTGAGTATCGTAAATCGGAAGATCATTACCGCTGTGGACGATGGCAGCATGAAAGACAACGTATTTACAAACATAGACAGCGCCATCTTCGTATAAATGGCCTGTACGGGCTGGACCTCCCAGGAGGAAGCCTGATGGTTACCGAACGACAGAGGTAATCTAGACAAGCGAGAAAGCAGAGGAGGAAACAGATCATGCTTCGTTCCATGTATTCAGGTATCTCAGGTATGCGTGGCTTTCAAACAAAGCTCGATGTCATTGGTAACAACATTGCGAACGTAAACACAGTGGGCTTCAAAAAGGGCCGCGTGATGTTCCAAGACATTTTGAGCCAAAACGTGCAAGGCGCCGGTGCTCCTACTGACGGAGGAAAAGGTGGTACCAACCCGACTCAAATCGGTCTTGGTTCATCGATTGCATCGATTGATACCGTGTTTTCTGCGGGAAGCCCGATGACGACCAACTTGCCAACGGACCTTTCCATCGAGGGTGACGCCTTCTTCATGGTGACTCCGGATGATGGCGCAACGATCTACTATACACGCGCTGGTAACTTCACCCGCGATTCCCAAGGGTTCCTGGTAAACCCGCAAGGACTCAAGCTGTTGAACTCGGACGCTGCTCCGATTCAAATCAACCAGGCTGACGGGATTGTCTCTTACTCGATCGGCAAGGACGGCGTAATCACTACCGTAGATGAAGCCGGAACGCTCGCTTCCGACAATACGGTCGGTGTCATGACCTTCAACAACCCAGGCGGTTTGAAAAAGGTCGGCAACTCCCTGTATGAGAACACAGTGAACGCGGGAGCGCGCGATGAAGATCCAATGACACCTGTTACCCCAGGTACAGCAAAAGTGAGCGTCATTGCCGGACAACTGGAAATGTCCAACGTTGACCTTTCCGAAGAGTTTACGGAAATGATCGTCGCGCAGCGCGGCTTCCAGGCCAACTCGCGGATCATTACCACTTCCGATTCCGTTCTCGAAGAATTGGTGAACCTGAAACGATAACTTCTTGCAGTGGGTTAGGGAGGGGAAGCGATTGACTCCTTCCCCTGCTTGATCCCAGGAGGAGCACACGATGATCAAACTGACCCGTTTTAACGGCACTGCTTTTTATCTGAACATTACTCACATTGAAACTGTTGAAGCGACACCAGACACTGTGATTACGTTGTTCAACGACAGGAAGTACATCGTGAAGGATTCTATCGAATCGATCGCTGAACGTGTTCAGGCTTTTTATCAAAATGCTCATCCGATAGCGACTGCACCCAAGCTGCCGGACGACTTAAATGAATAGCGGGAGGCATTGCGATGTTTCAAAATCGTTTGTTTAACATGGCTCTAATTATCATCATCGCGATTTCGCTACTGGGAGTAATCTCGTTTGTCCTTTGGCAAACATACCTCTCTCCGGCCGCTCAGACGGCCAGCACGGAACAAACAGAAATGAAGCCTTTGTCCGCGAAGGAAATGAAAGAGTACTCCGTTGACACAGGCGAAATTACGACCAATCTGCTGACGAACAACTACATGATCGTGCGCTTTAGCATCACAGCGGACAGCTCGGATGCGAAAGCGGAGCTGGAGCAACGTTTGCCCCAGGTCAATCAGGTCATTATCAAAACGTTGGCTGGCCTGACGCCAGAAGACATAAAAGGAACAGAAGGCGTAAACAAGCTGGAAGCAAAAATTATGAATGAAATCAGCTCCCTGATGCAAGAGGGCAAGATCGTGCAAGTTGTGACGACCAAGCGCGTCTTGTCATAAAGGAAGCGATCACACGGATACATAGCAAGGAGGTGACGACATATGGCCGAGGTTCTCTCACAAAGTGAGATTGATGCGTTGTTGGCCGCTCTATCATCTGGCGAGATGGATGCCAACGAGCTGAAAAAAGAAGAGACTGAGCGCAAAGTCAAAGTGTATGATTTCAAACGCGCGTTGCGGTTCTCCAAAGATCAGATCCGTGGCTTGACGCGAATCCACGAGAACTATGCGAGGCTGTTGACTACTTATTTTTCAGCTCAGCTCCGTACCTTCGTGCAAATTACGGTTGCCTCCGTCGATCAATTGCCGTATGACGAATTTATCCGCTCCATTCCCAAGATGACCATCTTGAACATCTTCGAAGCTCCACCTTTGGAAGGACGAATGGTCTTGGAAGTCAATCCAAACATCGCCTATACCATGCTGGATCGGCTTCTTGGTGGCCAGGGTGCAATCCCGGAAAAAATGGGTGCACTTACGGAAATTGAAACAACGGTGATGGAGCGAGTATTCGGCAAAGCGCTGGATACTTTCCACGAGGCATGGAAGCAAATTATTGAGCTTGATCCGTACCAGGAAGGACTGGAGATGAATCCCCAGTTCATGCAGATTGTCTCGCCAAACGAGATTGTCGTCGTAATCTCGTTCAGTACCAAAATTGGAGATACGACAGGAATGATCAACCTCTGTCTGCCTCACGTTGTACTGGAGCCAATCATGACCAAGCTCTCCGGGCAATACTGGTTCTCCAAGCAGAAAAAGACGCGGGATGAGGATGAGCGCCTGCGGGTCGAAGAGCGAGTCAAGGTTGCCAAACTGCCGATTATTGCAGAAATGGGAACCGCTACAATTACAGTCGGCGATTTCTTGCAACTGCAAAAAGGAGACGTCATTCAATTGGATCAGTCGCTTGATACCAAGCTGAAAATCAAGATTGGCGATCAGCTGAAATTCCTGGGACAACCAGGGACACTCAAAGGCAGAATGGCTGTGCAGATTGATGAAGTCATAGAGGAGGGGGAGGAACAAAATGAGTAGAGATATGCTTTCTCAAGACGAGATTGACGCGCTGCTTCGCGCGAACAACTTGGTTGAGGACGAAGAGGAAGCAGGACCCATGGAGAGTCAGGATGTGGCCGATTTTCTTTCCCCATTTGAACAGGATGCGCTTGGCGAAATCGGAAATATCTCCTTCGGTAGTGCAGCGACTGCGTTATCGACTTTGTTAAGCCAAAAAGTAGATATCACCACGCCGACGGTTTCCGTTGTCAATGTGGATGAATTGGAAAGTGAGTTTCCGATTCCCCATGTAGCGGTCCACGTTGAGTACACCGACGGTTTCAAAGGGATTAACCTGCTGGTTATTCGGATGGAAGATGCGGCTGTCATCGCAGACTTGATGATGGGCGGCGACGGCAGACCTGCCAATACAGAAATGTCCGAGCTGCACATCAGTGCGGTACAGGAAGCGATGAATCAGATGATGGGTTCTGCGGCGACGTCCATGTCGACGATTTTTAACCAGTTCATCAATATTACGCCTCCAGGCATCGATGTCATGGATTTGGCCCAAGGCAAGGGCGGAGACAGCTTCTCGGACGATGACAGTCCGTTGGTCAAAGTCTCCTTCCGTCTGAAGGTCGGGGAACAGGGAGAATTGATTGACTCCAATATCATGCAGCTTTTGCCGCTTTCGTTCGCGAAGAAGATGATCGATCGACTGGTTGGCGGATCAGAAGGCGAAGCAGCAGCAGCGCTTGTAGCGGAGACAGAAATGCCTTCTATACCGGCAATTACCCAGTCGGCTCCACCAGCCCAACCCGTGCATCAGGAGCCTGTACAGAGCCACGTACCGCCTGTAGCGCCGCCTCCTGTGCAGCAGCCACAGGTGCAGCAACAACCGCCTGGAGGCTATGCTCCACCGCCTGCATACCCAGGCCAACCGATGTACCCAGATCCTTATGCGCAGTATGCGATGCCACCGGGCTATGCGCCGTATCCAGGTGCTTATCAGCAACCGCCAATGGCACCGCCACCGCCTCAGCATTTTGGCAGTCCTGCGGTTAACCAGGCAAACGTCGTTCCTGCACAGTTTGCGCCGCTTGGAACAACGCCTATGTATGCAGGAGACAATCAAAACTTGAACCTTTTGCATGACATTCCGCTGCAAGTAACCGTTGAATTGGGACGGACCAAGAAGCTGATCAGAGAAATTCTTGACTTGTCTGCTGGTTCCATCATACAGTTGGACAAGCTGGCAGGTGAACACGTGGATATCTTGGTAAACAACAAGCTGATTGCCAGGGGCGAGGTTGTCGTTATCGACGAGAATTTCGGGGTTCGCGTAACAGATATCATCAGCCAGTTTGATCGTGTTCAAAAATTGCAATAAAAACAAATCAAGAGTCAAGTATTGGGGAGGATCTATCCATGTCGAACAAAGTATTAATCGTTGATGATGCAGCATTCATGCGTATGATGATCAAGGAGATTTTGTCCAAAAACGGATACAGCGTCGTAGGGGAAGCTAGTGATGGCGCACAAGCAGTAGAAAAATACAAAGAATTGGGTCCGGATTTGGTTACGATGGATATTACCATGCCGGAAATGGACGGAATTTCCGCTCTGAAGGAAATCAAAAAACTCGATCCAAACGCACGTGTGATCATGTGCTCTGCGATGGGACAACAGGCAATGGTTATTGACGCCATTCAGGCGGGGGCAAAAGACTTCATCGTGAAGCCATTCCAAGCGGATCGCGTATTGGAAGCGATCAAAAAGACTTTGAGCTAATGATGAAGATCCGGAATGCAGGGATGAGACTATCCTGGGTCTTCTGTCTGATCCTGTTGCTGTCTGTCTTAGCCCTGCCCATTGCCGTCCATGCGGAAGGTACTGTTGCCGATGCGTACAACCAGAAGAACACAGAACAGAGCAATGCGCCCGCCGGCGGCGAACAGCCGGCGGCCATTCCGGGCAGCGGAACAGGAAGTATGATCGGCTATCTGGTTCAAGTCGTTTTTTCACTAGGCTTTATCGCTGTTCTGATCTTTTTCCTGCTCCGTTTCCTCGGACGGCGTCAAGTCGGACAAAGTCAAGGGCCGATCAAGATCATCAGCGCAGCCGCTCTCGGCAACGGGAAGACGCTGCAAGTCGTCATGATCGGAGAGTCCTTGTACATTGTAGGTGTGGGTGATAACGTCCAGCTGCTTAGACGAATCGAACCGGGTGAAGAAGTGGATCTGATCTTGTCTGATGCCGAGATCGGGCCCATAAAAAATCCGCTTTCGCTAAGCTGGCTGCCCTTTGGCAAAAAAAAGCAGGCTGACGAAGAGTTGCTGTTCTCATCCGATGTGGATGGAAAAACGTTTCAAGACCTGCTGAAAGGCCAATGGGACAACGTGAAAAAACGGCCACTCCACTCCGAATCGTGGGACAAAGAGGAAGCTTCCGACAGAGGGGACCGAAAATGAAACATTTTTTGCAGGTGCTCGTGCTTGTCGCTGTGATGCTCCTGGTACCAGAGATAGCGCTTGCTGCGCCAGCGGGATCACCGCTTATTCCGAGCATTGATTTGCAAATTGGCGGCGGCAATGGGACACCACAGGAGACATCTTCAGCGATCCAGATTTTGCTAATTTTGACGGTGCTCTCTGTTGCGCCAGCTATATTGCTCCTGATGACAAGCTTTACCCGAATCGTCATTGTCTTGTCTTTTGTGCGAAATGCCTTGGCGACACAGCAAATGCCGCCCAACCAGGTACTGGTGGCACTCGCGCTGTTCCTGACGTTTTTCATCATGGCACCGACCTTCGGGAAGGTGAACGAAACGGCTGTACAACCGTTTATGCAGGGCAAGCTGACACAGGAACAGGCATTCAACGCGGCTGTCATTCCTTTTAAAGAATTTATGGCCAAGCAAACACGCGAGAAAGATTTGGCGCTGTTTTTGGAATTTACCAAAGCGGAGAGACCGAAGACGATTCAAGATATTCCGCTGACTGCTCTCGTACCTGCTTATGCGATCAGTGAATTGAAGACAGCTTTTCAGATCGGGTTTATGATCTTCATTCCATTCCTCGTGATCGACATGATCATATCCAGTATTTTGATGGGGATGGGGATGATGATGCTGCCGCCCGTCATGATTTCATTGCCGTTCAAAATTTTGCTATTCATTATGGTGGACGGCTGGTATTTAGTTGTGAAGTCGCTCTTGACCAGTTTTTAGCGGCATTCCGAAGGGACCAGGAGGGTAGACATGACACAGGAATTATTAATGCAAATTGCCCAAAACGCTGTTTATACCATCCTGCTGATATCCGCACCCGCACTCGGGATTGCCTTGCTGGTCGGATTGATGGTCAGTGTTTTTCAGGCAACGACACAAATCCAGGAGCAGACCCTTGCATTCATCCCTAAAATTGTTGCCGTGTTCATTACCATCTTGGCAGTGGGACCGTGGATGCTGCGCGTCATGCTTGATTTTACGATGGGGATTTTTGGCAACCTTCATCGTTTTGTCGGATAGCTTATGAATCTTTATCTCGTATATTTGCCCGTTTTCTTGCTCGTGTTTGTCAGGATGAGTGCCTTTTTCGTCGCAGCTCCCTTTTTCTCGATCAAGGGTGTGCCAGCCCACTTTAAAATTGGCTTGGCATTCATCGTTGCCCTGATCAGCTTTCAAACGTTGCCTGTACAAGGACAAATTCCTCTGGACCTGACGTTTGTACTGTATGTGATGAAGGAAGCGCTGATTGGCGTCATACTCGGTTACATTTGTGAGTTGATGTTCATCGCCATCCAAGTTGCCGGAGGACTGATGGACATGCAGATGGGTCTGGCCATGGCAAACGTGATCGACCCGAAAACAGGCGCGTATGTCCCGATTACGGGTAACTTCAAAAACATGCTCGCTGTCTTGTATTTTTTCAGTATCAACGGACATCACATGCTGCTGCGCGGCATCATGAGCAGCTATCAGGTAATCCCGGTTGATAAGATGTGGGCTGCTTTTGGCAGCGAGGCTGTGATGATGACGGCGGTAAAAGTGTTTCAGAACATGTTTCTGAGCGCCTTTATGATGGCGGCACCCATCGTGGTCGCACTGTTTCTCGTAGACCTCTCTCTTGGTATTATCGCCAAATCCGTCCCGCAGTTTAATATCTTTGTTGTCGGATTGCCCATCAAACTGCTTGCAGGCTTCCTGCTCCTGATTGTCGTCATGCCCGCCTTTTTATTGACGCTAAGCGGATTGTTCGACCACATGTTCCGGGCACTCGCGGAAATGATGAAATCGCTCGGAGGATCACCATGACGCAGAAGAGGTTCCTTTTACCCGTAGACCTGCAATTTTTTAGCGGAGAAAAAACGGAGAAGGCGACTCCCAAGAAAAAAGAAGATGCACGAAAAAAGGGGCAGGTGGCCAAAAGCCAGGATCTGTCGCCCTCCATCGCGCTAACAGGATTCTTTTTTTTGCTGATGATGCTCGGTTCATCCATGCTCGGTACGTTTCAGAACCTCATGCGTGAAGCGCTGATTACTTTCACGAGCTGGCAGTTGAACGAAGAGAATCTCAAAGTGATCGTCATGACAATGACCTTCGAGGCGATAAAAATTGTGGGACCTGTCCTGGGGCTGTCTTTTTTGCTTGCCTTTGCTGTCAACTACATGCAGGTGGGATGGATGATCAGTACAGAGCCGCTCCAGATGAAACTGGAGAAGTTGGACCCGATCAAAGGAGCCAAACGCATTTTTTCCATGCGATCAGTCGTTGAGCTTCTGAAGTCGCTGTTAAAAATCAGTGCTTGTATGTACGTCGCCTATGTTATTTTGTGGAATTCAAAGGAACAAGTAACCCAGCTTTCTTTGCTCTCACTGGGGAGCGTCCTGTCGTTTACGGCAAACGAAGTAGCCAAGCTCGGGATTTACATCGGTTTGCTGCTGTTCATCCTGGCGATTATGGATTACGCCTACCAGAAATATGAACATGAAAAGAATTTGCGGATGTCCAAACAGGATCTTAAAGACGAGCACAAGCAGGCGGAAGGGGACCCGTTAATCAAAGGGAAAATTCGTGAAAGGCAAAGGAGCATGGCGCTTCGCCGGATGATGCAGGAACTGCCCAAGGCAGACGTGATCATCACGAACCCGACCCACTTTGCCGTCGCAATCCGCTACGATGCCAGTGCAATGAGCGCGCCTACTGTATTGGCCAAAGGCCAGGATTACATGGCGCTGAAAATCAGAGAAGTGGCCAAGAAGCACCGGATTGTTACGATGGAAAACAAGCCCCTGGCCCGGGCTCTCTATAGTCAAGTTGAAATTGGACAACAAATTCCCGAAGAGATGTTTAAAGCGGTCGCGGAAGTTCTCGCGTACGTCTACAAGCTGCAAGGGAAAGTGAAATAACGAGGAAGGAGGATGAACAGTGGGATTTCGAATCAAGGAAGTAGGTACGATTTTATTTGTAATAAGCATTGTTGTCATGATGGTAATCCCACTCCCTTCTGGGCTGCTTGATCTGTTGCTGATATTGAACATCTCCCTTGCGTTGACGATCTTGCTTGTGTCGATGTACACAAAAGAAACACTGGAGTTTTCCATCTTTCCGACAGTTCTGCTGATTACGACGTTGTTTCGTCTCGCCCTGAACGTATCCACTACACGGAACATCTTGTCGCACGGGGAAGGCGGACAAGTCATTGAAACCTTCGGAAGCTTTGTTGTCGGAGGCAACCAGGTCGTCGGATTTGTCGTGTTTCTGATTCTGATCATCATTCAGTTCATCGTCATTACAAAAGGTTCAGAGCGTGTCGCAGAGGTAGCTGCACGTTTTACGCTGGATGCGATGCCAGGTAAGCAAATGAGTATCGACGCAGATTTGAATGCCGGGATGATTACGGAAGCAGAAGCGCGAGTGCGGAGAAAAAAGATCGAAAACGAAGCAGACTTTTACGGAGCCATGGATGGTGCGAGTAAATTCGTAAAAGGGGATGCAATCGCGGGAATTATCATTTTTATTGTAAACATCATCGGCGGCTTTATTATCGGGATGCTCGTGCATGGCTTCAGCTTCCAAGAATCCGCTTCCCGTTTCACTACCATGTCGGTCGGGGACGCGCTGGTCAGCCAGATTCCTGCCTTGCTTATCTCGACTGCTGCAGGTATTATTGTCACTCGCTCTACTTCCGGAGAAGGTCTGGGAGAGGACATCGCTCGGCAAATGTTCTCCTTCCCGCGTCTGTTGTACATCGTGGGAGGCTGCATGCTCTTGCTCGGCCTTTTCACGCCAATCGGTCTTCTGCCAGTTTTGCCCGTGTCGGGGATTATGGGATTTGCCGCATGGCGCATGGACAAAAAGCAAAAAATCGAGATTCAGGAATCGGCGGACAAGGTGGAGGAGCAACAAATCGAAGAAGTGCGCAGCCCGGAAAGCGTGGTCAACCTGTTGCAAGTCGACCCGATCGAGTTCGAGTTCGGCTACGGTCTGATTCCGCTGGCAGATGTGAAACAGGGGGGAGACTTGCTGGATCGCGTGATCATGATCCGCAGGCAGATTGCGTTGGAGATGGGGATTGTCGTTCCCGTCATCCGCATCCGCGACAACATTCAGTTGCGGCCTAATGAGTACATGATCAAGATCAAGGGCAACCAGGTGGCAAAAGGGGAAATTTTACTCGATCACTACCTTGCCATGAGTCCGGGAATAGAAGATGATTCCATTGTCGGGATCGAAACAGTAGAACCTGCGTTTGGATTGCCCGCATTATGGGTAACAGAAGAAAATAAGGAGATTGCAGAGCTTTCCGGCTACACGGTAGTCGATCCGCCGTCTGTGGTGGCGACACACCTTACCGAAATCGTCAAGCGCCATGCGCATGAGCTGCTTGGCCGCCAAGAAACGCGAGCGCTTATCGACAACGTTCGAGAAGTGGCGCCGGTTTTGGTGGACGAGCTCATTCCGGGACTGCTGTCGATTGGCGATGTGCAGAAGGTGCTCCAGAAGCTTTTGCGGGAGAAAGTGTCCGTGCGCAATCTTCAAGTCATTCTCGAAGCTTTGGCGGATCATGCCTTGTTTACCAAAGACCCGGATGTGCTCACCGAGTACGTGAGACAGGCGATGTCCAGGCAGATTACGTTACAGTTTACAGAGCCAGGGCAGCCTTTGCGGGTAGTGACAGCAGGCGCTGGTCTGGAAAAAGCAATCTCCGAGCGGGTGGAGCAGTCGGAGCAAGGAAGTTATCTGGCGATGGACCCTGATACATCGCAACGAATCTTCCAGGGTATGTCGGCAGAAGTGAGCAAAATGATCAACTCCGGTCAACAGCCGATTCTCCTTTGTTCTCCGGCGATCCGCATGTATCTGCGTCAGCTGGTTGATCGAATGATGCCCGACGTTCCTGTATTGTCATACAGCGAGCTTGAGCCACATGTTGAAGTGCAAAGCGTAGGGATGGTGAACATTTCGTGAGAGTAAAACGTTACATTGTCGATTCGATGCCAGAAGCGATGGAAAAAATCAGACTCGATCTGGGGATAGACGCAGTCATCCTGAACTCCAAATCGATCAAGACGGGCGGATTGTTCGGTATGTTTGGCAAACAAAAAATCGAAGTGATCGCTGCCGTCGATGAAAAGGTGCCCGAGCGCGGGAACACCTTGGTCGCGGATGAACATCGGTCGAAGGACGTTTTCTCCTCTAAAGGACAGGCCGGCACCTACACGGCTCAACAGGCTTACCGGAAGGCGAATCTGGCGAAGGAGCCTGCCGAGAAGACCGCGACTTTGCCCAATGAGCAAAGAGCAGAAGCTGCTTCGAAAGCAGCTCCACCGATGGTAGCTCCTCGAACGGAAGCGAGAGAACAGTCATCGGTGCAACAGGCGGAAATTCCGGCGCAAGTGCCCCATGTATCACCGGAATCAACAGGTGCTGCCGGAAACAAAGCGGCAAATGACGCCCTTGCCAATGAAGTGCGCGATATGCGGCAAATGTTCCAAAAGCTTTTGGTCAATGACCTGAGCCAACAGCTCCCGCCTGCTGTTCAAGAAGTGCGCAGCCGACTGGTGAGCCAGGAAGTAGGGGAAGAGGTTACCGCGGAAATCATCCGCAAGCTGCTGGAAGCGAAGAAGCTTGAGGAAACGTGGGATCAGGAGACGGCTTTCGGCGAGGCGCGAAGCATCATTTCTTCCATCGTTGCCTCGTATGCGCCAAAAACATCAGGGATTAGCAGGGATGTGCAGTACGCTTTCTTTTTTGGCCCTACAGGCGTTGGCAAAACAACGACGATCGCCAAACTGGCAGCGAGCAGCATGTTGAAGGAAAAGCGCAAAATCGGCTTTATCACCGCGGACACGTACCGGATGGCTGCGGTGGAACAACTGAAGACGTACGCGAACATCTTGAATGTGCCGCTCGAAGTGGTGTTTTCCCCGAAGGAAATGGTTCCGGCCATGGAGCGTTTAAGCGACTGCGACCTGATTTTTGTCGACACCGCAGGCCGTAACTTCCGCAACGATGAGTACGTGCAAGGCATCCGGGAACTGGTGGAGCATGGGAAGAACAGCATGAATTACCTCGTGCTGAGCCTCAGCTCGAAGTACAACGATATGAAGACGATCGTGGAAAACTTTGCAGAGGTGCCTGACAAGCAAGTCATTTTTACCAAGGCAGATGAGACAAACAGCTACGGTTCCGTTTTGAACATTTGTCACGAGAGCAAGCTTGCACTCTCCTACTTCACGACGGGACAAAACGTCCCAGATGATATCGTAGTGGCTACACCAGAGCTGGTAGCAACGATGATTATGGGAGATTGACTGGATGAGAGACCAAGCAGAACAACTTCGGATGCGCATGCAGCAGTCAGGTGCGAAAGAAAAAACGACGCGGCTGGTGACCGTAACGAGTGGAAAAGGCGGGGTCGGCAAATCCAATTTCAGTTTGAATTTTGGACTTGGATTGCTCGAACGGGGCCATAAAGCCGTATTGTTCGACGTCGATCTCGGGCTTGCCAACCTCGATGTATTGATGGGGATTACCCCGAAAAAGCACTTGTTTCACTTGCTTGAGCCGGACACGGATGTGTGGGAGATCATCGAGCATGGGCCAGGCGGACTGGAATTTATTGCCGGAGGTTCGGGTTTCACTCAGATCATGCAGCTGGACGAAGCCAAGCTGGATCGCCTGTTTACTAGGCTTGAGCCGTTGCAGGGCTATGCGGATACGATCATCTTTGATACGGGAGCAGGCTTTTCCAAAGAATCGTTGCGCTTCATGCTCTCGTCTGACGAAGTCATTCTGGTGACGACGCCAGAACCGCCAGCGATTACGGATGCCTATGCCGTCATTAAGATGCTTCACGCGCGAAACCCTGTGATTGTGATTCGTCTGGTCATTAACCGGGCTTCCTCGGAAAGAGAAGGCAGAATGACAGCGGACAAGCTTGCGATGGTAGCCAAACGTTTTCTGGATATGGACATCCAGTCGCTCGGATATGTTTCAGACGACCCGCACGTATCAAAAGCTGTCAAGCAGCAGCGTCCTTTTCTACTTACATATCCGCAATCGCAAGCCGCAAAGAGCATTCGGAACCTGGTTGACCGATACTTGGACAGCCCGACCGGACAGGATGCGAAAACAAATGGACTGAAAGGCTTTCTTGCGAGGCTGAAACACTTCATACGTTGAGACACATAGGTAGGAAGGGAGTGACATTCGATTGAGCAAAATTCGAGTTCTGGTCACAGATGATTCTGCATTCATGCGTAAAGTTATTAGCGACATTTTATCAGGTGATCCTGAAATTGAAGTGATTGATCGAGCAAAGAACGGACTCGAATGCGTGGAGAAATGCAAGCAACTCAGTCCGGATGTCCTCACCCTGGACATCGAGATGCCGGTGATGAACGGCTTGGAAGCGTTGGAAAAGCTCATGGTTGACTGTCCGGTTCCAGTGGTCATGCTGAGCAGCCTGACACGCGAGGGAGCTGAGGCGACGATTCAGGCTCTGGAGCTTGGAGCATTTGACTTTATTACCAAACCTTCCGGACCGATCTCACTCGATATCCACAAAGTGGCGGATCGGCTGATCGAAAGAGTCAAAGCGGCAGCTGCTGTAAAAGGCCGCATGCGCAGGACGCTCAGACCGAGTCGACCTGCCGCGCCGGAACCAACGCGCCAAAGTCCAATTCCTGCCCCCGCTCCGTTGCGCCCTGCGCAGCCGGTGATCAATGCTTTGCCTCGCATCCAAAACAACGGGAAAGCAAGGTTGGTCGTGCTGGGAACATCGACAGGCGGACCGAAAGCGCTGCAAAATGTGCTGACGGCAATTCCGGCCGGGTTCCCTGCACCGATCGCGATTGTCCAGCACATGCCGGCCGGGTTTACGAAGTCGCTGGCGCAAAGGCTCGACTCTCTGTGCCAGATTCGGGTGACAGAGGTAACCGACGGGGAATGGCTGGAGCCGGGCACGGCCTATATTGCACCGGGCGGATATCACTTTGAGGTACAGCAGGTGAGTGGAAAGCTGCAAGCGCTCCTGCACCAGCAAGAGCCACGAGGAGGCCATCGTCCTTCCGTAGATGTCCTTTTTGAATCTGTGAGTCGATTGACAAATGTAGACAAATGGGCAATTATCATGACAGGCATGGGAAATGATGGGACCAAAGGTCTGAAGCAAATGAAGGAGTTTGGACCTGTTACCAGTATTATCGAAGACGAGTCGAGTTGTGTCGTATTCGGGATGCCACGAGCGGCGATCCAGGCAGGACTGGCAGATCATGTGGCCCCATTAGAAAAAATTCCAGAGCTGTTGTGCAAGCTCTTGCACTGATTTTGGGAGGTGGATCACCGATGGATATGAATCAGTATTTGGACATGTTTATTGAGGAATCAAAAGAACACCTGCAAGCAATCAACGCCAACTTGTTGCTGCTGGAAAGTGATCCGGGAAACATTGGGCACGTGAAGGAGATTTTTCGTTCGGCGCACACGTTGAAGGGAATGTCGGCGACCATGGGTTTTGAAGACATGGCCAGCCTGACGCACGAAGCGGAAAATGTGCTCGATCTGATCCGCAACCAAAAACTGACGATTACCAGTGACATTATGGATGTGATCTTTCATAGCGTGGATTTGATTGAGAGCATGGTAATCGACATTACGGAGGGCGGGGATGGTTCCGCTGACGTATCCGCTCCGGTGAAAAAATTGAGAGCGATTGTGGCTGGCGACTATACGGCTGACCAGGAAGTAGCGGCGGCGACAGCGGTAGCCGAGGCAGAAGCAGTGGAAGCTGCCGAAGAGGAAGGAACGCCAGCCGAGGATCACGAGCTGGACGATTACGCTTTGATGGTGCTCAAGCAGTCCAAGGAGCTGGGCAACAACCTGATGTGGATCACGGTGACGCTCAATGAGAACTGCCTGCTGAAAGCGGCGCGCTCCTACATGGTGTTCGACCAGCTCGAATCCATGGGTGAAGTGATCAAGACGAAGCCATCGGTAGAGGATATCGAGAACGAGCGTTTCGAGCAATCTTTTGAGATCGCCTACGTCACCATGCAGTCGGTCGAAAAAGTGCGCAGCACGATTCTCAACATTTCGGAAATCCAGGATGTTGTCATTGAACCGATTCAATTGAAAAGTGAAGCGCCACCTGCTCCGGTAGTCACAGAAGTTGCCGCGCCTGTAGAGAAAAAGCCGGCAGACAACGCCCAGACAGCTGCTGCGAAGAAAGCGACGGCTGGCGGAAAAACAATTCGCGTCGACATTGATCGCCTGGACATTTTGATGAACCTGTTCAGTGAGCTGGTCATCGATCGTGGTCGTCTGGAACAGCTTGCACGCGAGATCGGAAAAAGCGAGCTGCAAGAGACTGTGGAGCATATGAGTCGCATCAGCGGCGATTTGCAAAACATCATTCTGACCATGCGCATGGTTCCGGTCGAGCAAGTGTTTAACCGCTTCCCGCGTATGATTCGCGATTTGCAAAAAGATCTACATAAAAAAGTGAATCTGGAAATCATCGGGGCGGAAACCGAGCTGGATCGCACCGTTATCGATGAAATCGGCGACCCGCTCAACCACTTGCTGCGCAACTCGCTCGACCACGGAATCGAATCGCCTGCCGATCGGAAAAAAGCAGGGAAGCCGGAGGAAGGAACTATCGTACTGCGTGCGTTCCACAGCGGCAACCACGTCTTTATCGAAGTCAAAGACGACGGCGCAGGCATCAACAAGGAAAAGGTGCTGAAAAAAGCGCTTGAGCGCGGCATCGTCAATCCGGCGAACGCTGACAGCATGTCGGACAAGCAGATTCATGAACTGCTGTTCGCAGCAGGCTTCAGTACCGCTGAAGTGGTTTCGGATATTTCTGGCCGCGGTGTTGGTCTGGATGTCGTCAAATCGAAAATCGAATCGCTTGGCGGAAGCGTAGGTGTTGAATCCGTTCGCGGACAAGGCACGACCTTCCTGATTCAGTTGCCGCTGACGCTCTCGATTATTTCCGCCATGCTCGTACAAGTCAAAGACGAGAAATATGCGGTGCCGCTTTCCTCTATTATTGAAACAGCCGTGTTCAAGAAAGATCAGATCATGATGGCCCACCGTCAAAAAGTAATCGACTTCCGGGGACGTGTCGTTCCACTCGTTTCGTTGCAAGACATTTTCCAAGTGCCGGACAACGGAGCGGATAAAGAAGATGAAGTGGCGGTTGTCATTGTGCGCAAAGGCGAGAAGATGGCCGGACTGGTCGTTGACTCCTTCATCGGGCAACAAGAGATCGTCCTCAAATCGCTTGGCAAGTACATGGTCAACGTCTTCGCGATCTCAGGCGCTACGATCCTGGGTGACGGACAGGTCGCACTCATCATTGATTGCAATGCACTGATTAAGTAGAGGGAGGGGCAGTCACATGCTCGATCAAAAAGAAATCGTAAGCGAAGTCAAAGTGATTGTGTTCCGTTTGAAAGATGAAGAGTACGGAGTAGAAGTCAACCAGGTGAAATCCATCGAAAAATTGGAGCACATCACTCGCGTTCCACGCACGCCTCCATTTGTCAAAGGCGTAATCAACCTGCGTGGAGTGGTGACGCCGATCATCGATCTGCGCAATCGCTTCGGATTGGAAGAAAGCCTCTATTCCGAATCGACGCGCATCATCATCGTAGCGGTAGGCGAGCTGGAAGTCGGGCTGATCGTCGATGCAGCCAACGACGTTATCGATATTCCGGTCAACGCGATCGAGCCGCCGCCTGAGGTTGTAGGCGGCGTGGAAGCGGCTTACTTGCGAGGAGTAGCAAAACTGGACAAGCGGCTTTTGATTTTGTTGAATCTCGATAAAGTATTGAGCACAGAGGAAATTAAACAGCTGGACTCAATTGAGGGGTAAGAAAGATGGCCTATTTCACAAAGTTTGGAGATTTCCAATTTGACGTGCTGCGGGAAATCGGGAATATCGGTGCAGGACATGCTGCAACGGCGCTCTCCAAGCTGATGCAAAAAGAGATCGACATGAAAGTGCCCCAGGTCAACATCATCCCGTTTGACAAAGTGGCAGATTGTGTCGGCGGAGCCGAAGCAGTTGTCCTTGCCGTATTTTTTCGTGTGGAAGGCGATTGTCCGGGAAACATGTTCTTCATTCTCGATCTGGATTCCGCGAGATACCTGCTTGAACAAATTACGGGAATCAGCAAGGATGTCTATGAATGGGAAGAGCTAGAGATTTCTGCGCTTCACGAGATCGGCAATATTTTGACAGGTTCCTATCTCTCCTCGCTGGCGGATTTTACACAGCTTAATTTGCAGCCTTCCGTGCCTGCACTCGCTGTGGATATGGCTGGAGCTATTCTTAGCTACGGACTGATAGCGTTGGGTCAAGCGGGTGACTTTGCCCTCACGATTGACACAGCATTTTTTGAAGGCAACGAGAAAGTCAAAGGGAATTTTTTCCTTATACCTGATCCTGAATCGCTTCCTATTCTATTTCGTTCATTAGGGGTTCCGTTCGATGGAGATTATTAAGATAGGTATGGCCGACCTCGGTGTGGCAAAGCCGCCGAGTAAATTACGAACTACTGGTCTAGGTTCTTGCGTAGGGGTTGTCCTCTACGACCAGACCCATAAAATTGCAGGAATGGCACATGTTATGCTTCCAGAGTCTTCGCTGGCCAAAAGCGGAGAACTGACGATTGGAAAGTACGCAGATACAGCTATTCCCCATCTGATCAATCTGATGGAAAAGGCAGGGGCGCAAACCCGAAACATCGTTGCCAAAATCGCGGGTGGAGCACAAATGTTCGCTTTCTTGGGAAACAGTGATACGATGCGGATTGGGCCGAGAAACGTCGAGGCTTGCAAGCAGGCTTTGAAGGACGCACACATTAAAATCGTGGCAGAAGATACAGGGGGAAACTGCGGTCGGACGATAGAGATGGATGCCACAAATGGAGTTCTTCAAATCCGTACGGTAAATCAAGGTGTGAAGGAAGTATAAGAATGTTGGGAACCATTTGGATAAATACAGGCATGGGGTTGCTCGCTTTTGTCATTACATTGTGCACGGCGCTTGCGAGTAATGTCTGGTTGGTCTCCTTGGAGCGAGCCGGCATTGCTCTGGTGATATTCTTCCTTGCCGCTTTCCCGATTCGCTTTGTGCTGGCGCTCGTCACGCAAACACCAGCCCAGTCTGCAGAAGCAGGCGGCCAAGAGGAGTTGAATGCTCCTCTGGCCGATGGCGGGGATGAGGCGAATCCGCCAGGTCAAACGGGAGAGCAAGCGGCAGCAGAAGCATTTTCTCCGCTGTCCTTCACCAAGCTGGAAACGATCCATCCGTCAGAGGACCCAGCCACCGTTGCAGAGGTCGTTAGGCGCTTAACAGATGAGTAAAGGTTGGTGACTATTCGTGGCACGGCTAACCAGTCAAGAAAAAGCAAAAGAGTTCGATAAATGGGTCATGTGGAAGCAAGAGGGCAGTCGCGAGGCGGAAGTTGACCTGATCACTAAATTTTTGCCGCTGGTGGACAAAGTGGCGAATCGTCTGGCGATCAATTTGCCAGCGAATGTGGACAAGGACGACTTGATTAGCTACGGACGATTTGGGCTGTTGGATGCTTTGGCCAAATTCGATCATACGCGGGGACTGCAATTCGAGACGTATGCCATGTGGCGCATTCGTGGAGCCATGATTGATGGCCTGCGCGAAAATGACTGGATTCCTCGCACCGTTCGAGACAAAGCCAAAAAAATCGAAGAAGCGTACACCACTTTGGAACAGCAGATGCTGCGAATGCCAACCGATCAGGAAGTGTCCGAATATCTCGGAATAAGCGAAAAAGATCTGCAGCAGGTGTTTTTGGAAACCTCTTTGGCTAGCATGGTCTCCATTGACGAGGCAGTAGGGGAAGAGGACGAGCAAAAAACCGCAAGACATTCCTACATCGTGGACGAGCTGACTCCTCGCCCGGAATCGGTAGCAGAAGTCAGCAGCCTGAAAGAAGTGTTGGTCGGTGTGATTGACAAGCTTCCTGAAAAAGAAAGACTCGTCGTCTCCCTGTTTTATTTCGAGGAGCTGACGCTGTCGGAAATTGCTGAGATCATGAGCTTGTCGCCTTCACGCATTTCCCAGCTTCATTCAAAGGCGCTTTTCCGACTTCGTTCCGCATTGTCAAGATGGAAGTCGCAATTACTGTAAACAGAAATTTACCCAAGCTTGAGAGGGGTAGAATGTATGGAAGGGATCGGGAATTATAGACTAGAGGTCAAGTTATCCGCAGACAAATTAGAAGCAGATATCATTTTGCGCGTAGATGAAGAAGACATCGACAACATTGTCGTCGTGGAATCGGATATTTACAACGCATTGCAACAGCAAAAAGTGAAGGCTGGCATTTTGGAAGACGTCGTGCAGGGGCTATGTACTTTTCCGGCGAAGTATGCCAATGCCAAGGTTACCATTGCACGCGGAGTGGCTCCAGTCCCAGGCGCAGACGCCATCATCGAGTACCCGTACTTGGCGACTGTTTCAGACAATGAAGGGCCGAAAGAGCTGGAAGACGGCCGCGTCGATTATTACAACATAACCAGTATTCCGAATGTCGCCAAAGGACAGCTTTTGGCCCGCAAGACTCCAGCTAGCTCTGGAACTCCAGGGACAGCAGTTACCGGAGAGCCCATCGCTCCCAAAGCAGGCAAGGAAATCAACCTCAAGCCAGGCAAAAATGTCGTGCACAATCAGGAGCGCACGATGCTTTACGCCGCTATTGATGGACAGGTTTCCTTTACCGACCACGACAAGCTGAATGTTTTTCCCGTCTTTGAAGTAAAAGGGGATGTCGATTTTGGTGTAGGCAACATCGATTTTGTGGGAACGGTGGTCATTCGCGGGAACGTACTAAACGGTTTTCGGGTGAAGGCGTCTGGTGACATCCGTGTACTGGGAAGCGTGGAAGGCGCCGAGTTGTACGCGGAGGGCTCTATCGAGATCAAAAGTGGCATTGTTGCCCAAGACAAAGGGGCGATTGTTGCCGGCAAGGACATTCGCACATCCTTTATTCAAAACGCGAACGTCACCGCTGGCAATCAGGTGATTGTGTCTCAAAGCATCATGTTTTCCAATGTGCGTGCAGGGAAGCAAATTATTTGCAAAGGCCCGAAAGGAATTATCATCGGGGGCGTCCTGCAAGCGGGAGAGAAAATTGCTGCGAGAGTTTTCGGCAACACCAGTGCTACACCTACACTCTTGGAAGTAGGCGTGAAGCCAGAACTGCGTCAGGAACTTTCGAACATCCAGAAAGATTTGCAAAATGTGTATGAAAATTTACGCAAAACGGATCAAGGCCTGGGTGTGCTCAATCAAATTTTGCAAACAGGCAAGGAGCTTACCACCGAGAAAAGAATCATGCAAATCAAGCTGACCAACACGCGGCTTGTTCTCGAAAAAGAGTGCAAGCAGCTGGAAGCGCGCAGAAAAGATTTGGAGAGCGAGCTGAAAGGGGAAGGCCCTGCGGCAGTCGAAGCGTACCACGTCATGTACCCCGGGATCAAAATGACATTCGGCAAGCTTGTGCATTTTATCAAACACGAGTATGCACGTACGCGATTTATCGTTCTCGATGGGGAGATCAGTACAGCAACACTCATCTAATAGCCGAATGTGATTTCGAGAGGCGAGGAAGGGGCTGGGCTGCATGAGCTTGAAAGCAGTGGAATTGCAGGTGGCATTGCCACGCACCTTGGAAGTCGGCCGAATCCAAGAGCACCAGATGCAACGGTCCATGCATGAAACGCAATCGATGATCGATCAGCGCAAAGAACTGGACGCGCACATGCGCCATCGTGCGACGGATATTGATGAAACGCAAAAAAATCAGATTCGCGATAGGGAGCAGGGGCAACAGCGAGAGCATGATGAGTCAGGTGACAGCTCTTCCGCAGGACAGAAGAATGCCGCAGCAAAAGACCAAAATGCCCCTTCCTCGGTCTCCATGAGAGATCCGATGCGCGGACGCTTCATTGATATTTCCTTATAAAAGGAACAGAAATTGACAAGCCAGAAGTAAAGGTGGCCAACATGGATCAAGTGTACATCATCCTGATTGGCGCAGGAATCATCACCATGCTGCTTGCTTTGTTCATCCAAAGAAAGTCGCCTGCTGATCATACTGCCGCCATCCAGACATCACGATCAACTGACAAGGCAGATATTGAAAAAAACCTGCAACGCTTGAACAAGCAGTTCAAGCAGGAGACCGCCCTTCTTTCTGCCGAATGGCAAGAAACAAGGGCTGATTTGCTTCGTGAAATCGAATTTTTGCAAAAGCGCGTGGAGCAACTGGAACAACAGTTGGATGAAAGAGTAGTCGTTCGCGAAACCGCCGCTGCTGTAGAGGCTCCGCCAGTCAAAAGCGCAGAGCCTGTATCGGAGCAAGTCGACATGCTTGCCTTGCGGGAACGCTATCGGCGTGTCTTTGAGTTAAGCAAGGAAGGGCTCGCTCCAGACGAGATTGCGAAACGGCTGGGGGCGGGCCGGGGAGAAATCGACCTGATTTTCTCATTGGCGCAAAGAAACGAGCGAGGTTTTGCCGATGCGTAAACGCGAATTGTTATTTGGATTCGGCGCGGGCTTGATCGTGGCTGCTTCGGCTCTCGGGCTGATGGCTCCGAAAAGCGGGGCGCCCAGTCCTGCGCTAACCGAGGCTGAAATCAAGCAGGCTGCCACCGAGCTGCAAATGGTCGTGCTTACGCCTGAAGAATACAAGCAGTGGCAGGAAGAAAAGAAAGTGAACGTGCAGCCTGCTCCAAACGCGCCAAAAGCTCCGGCGGCACCAAACGTCGAGCAGACGAAGACACCTGCGGCTGCCAAGCCCCAAACTCCTGGAGTTAATGAAGGGACACCGCCAAGCGTGAATAGCGTCCAGGAGACGTCGTCAGCCGCTGAGAGCAAGGTAGAGTCTGTTGCAGCTCCGGCACAGACAGGGACGCCACAAGCACCTGCGGTCGAGACTCCCGTCGTGAAAAAGACCGCTTCCTTTACCGTGCCATACAAGGCGACGGCAGAGGGTGTTGCGGCTACGCTCGTCAAGGAAGGTATTTTGCCTGCAAACAATCATTTTGTCGACCAGCTGCGTACGATGGACAAGCTGAATCGGATTCGCGTAGGGACGTATCAGGTTTCCCTGCCCGCTTCTGAGGAAGAGATCGTCAAGCTGATTACTACGCCGCCGAAAAAATAGGGCGGTATTTTTTTGCAAAAATAATGGGATTCGTTTGTTGCAATTGAAAGACCCATATGATATATTCATTTACGGTGTTGAAATCGCACGTCCACCAATTCCGGCAACGGTGCTGCCACTGGCAGAATTGCTTGGAACATGCGGTGAGGCGGAGGTAGGCATCACAAAAACCATTTTTGAAGGAGGTGTGAAATATGGCAGTAATTTCGATGAAACAATTGCTCGAGGCTGGTGTACACTTCGGTCACCAAACTCGCCGTTGGAACCCGAAAATGGCTCGCTATATCTTCACCGAACGTAACGGAATCTACATTATCGACCTGCAAAAAACCGTTAAAAAAGTAGAGGAAGCGTACAACTTCGTGCGTGAACTCGCTCAAGACGGCGGAAAAGTGCTCTTCGTTGGTACGAAGAAACAAGCACAAGAATCCGTAAAAGAAGAAGCTGAGCGCACAGGTCACTACTTCATCAACCAACGTTGGTTGGGTGGTACCTTGACTAACTTCACTACCATCAAAAAACGTACTGCTCGCCTTGCTGAGCTGAAACGTATGGAAAACGATGGCACTTTCGCAGTATTGCCTAAGAAAGAAGTTATCGTACTGCGCAAAGAAATGGATCGCCTGGAGAAATTCCTCGGCGGTATCGCTCACATGGATAAATTGCCAGACGCACTGTTTGTCATCGATCCTCGTAAAGAGCGCATCGCTGTAGCAGAAGCTCGCAAATTGGGTATCCCAATCGTTGCTATCGTAGATACTAACTGCGATCCAGATGAGATCGACTACGTGATCCCAGGTAACGACGACGCAATTCGCGCTGTTAAACTGCTCACTGCAAAAATGGCAGACGCTCTGCTGGAAGGCAACCAAGGCACAGAGCAACAAGCCACAACAACTGCGTAAGCAAGTGTGTAAAAGGGTGGACTGAGGGTGTCAGAGCCCCCGGCCACCCTTTTTTTCTTAGCAAGCATTTGTAACAGTTGACTTGCATTTCCCCTATACTAGGATCGTAACTTTCCAAGGAGGTTTCACTCAATGGCAATTAGTGCACAAGCGGTTAAAGAACTGCGCGAGCGTACAGGCGCAGGTATGATGGATTGCAAACGCGCGCTGGAAGAAACAGCAGGCGACATGGAAAAAGCAATTGACTTGCTCCGTGAGCGCGGTATCGCGAAAGCGGCGAAAAAATCCGGCCGTATCGCAGCAGAAGGTTTGACAGCTACAGCAGTTGCTGGTAACGTAGCAGCAGTTGTAGAAGTAAACTGCGAAACAGACTTCGTAGCGAAAAACCCTGAGTTCCAAGCACTCGTGAAAGACATTGCAGAACACGTTGTATCCCAACGCCCTGCATCCGTTGAAGCAGCTCTGGAGCAACCGTTCAAAGGTGCTGGCGAGTCTTTGGCTCACGTCATCAACGAAAAAATCGCGACTATCGGAGAAAACATCTCCTTCCGTCGTTTCGCTCTGTCCGAGAAATCCGATAGCGGCGTATTCGGTACTTACCTGCACATGGGTGGACGAATCGGCGTTCTGGTAACTTTGGAAGGTACACAAGACGAAGCGCTGGCTAAAGACCTGGGCATGCACGCAGCAGCGTCCAACCCACGTTTCGCTAACCGCGAAGAAGTTTCTCAAGACGAGATCGAACGCGAGCGCGAAGTTCTGAAAAACCAAGCGCTGGCTGAAGGCAAGCCTGCTAACATCGTTGAGAAAATGGTGGAAGGCCGCCTCTCCAAATTCTTCGAAGAATACGTACTGGTTGAGCAACCATTCGTAAAAGATCCAGACAAGAAAGTAGCTGCTTTGTTGAAAGAAGCAGGAGCTACCTTGAAAGGCTTCGCTCGCTTCCAAGTAGGCGAAGGTATCGAGAAGAAACAAGAAGACTTCGCAGCTGAAGTAATGGCTCAAGTGAATAAGCAGTAATAAAGGTATAGGGAACACCTTCGTGTTCCCTATTTTCAAAGCGAGAGTTTCACTTCATGTGAAACTCTCCTGCACGTAAAAAGCAATGTGTGCCGCAGCTTGCAGAAGGAATGCAGGAGGCGCACAGAGAATGATTCATGAATGGAGGCCGTTTCACATGCCACTTCCTGCCTATAAACGGGTTGTGTTAAAGTTGAGTGGGGAAGCACTGGCGGGAGACCTCGGGTACGGAATCGACCCGAAGGTGATTCTCTCCGTAGCGAACCAGATCAAGGAAATCGTAGAATTGGGAGTACAAGTCGCCGTAGTCGTCGGAGGAGGTAACATCTGGCGCGGACTTTCCGGAAGCTCAAAAGGAATGGATCGGGCTACTGCCGACTATATGGGGATGTTGGCCACGATTATGAACTCACTCGCCTTGCAGGATGGGTTGGAAAAAGTGAACGTCCCGACTCGTGTTCAAACCTCGATTGAGATGAGACAGGTAGCCGAGCCATACATACGCCGACGCGCCATTCGCCATCTGGAGAAAATGCGCGTGGTCATTTTCGCTGCGGGAACGGGTAATCCTTACTTTTCTACAGATACAACGGCTGCCCTGCGCGCTGCTGAAATCGAAGCAGAGGTCATTTTGATGGCGAAAAACAAGGTCGATGGGGTCTACTCCGCTGACCCAAGCCTGGACCCAAATGCAGAGAAGTACGATAAGCTGACATTCCTGGAGGTCCTCAACAAAGGATTGGGAGTAATGGATTCGACCGCATCGAGCTTGTGCATGGATAACAGCATCCCACTCATCGTATTTAACATTTCCGAAGAAGGTAATATTCGTCGGGCAGTAATGGGCGATAAAATCGGTACTCTAGTGAAGGGGGAATAAACGATGCCACAAACAGTGCTAAAAGACATGGAAGATCGTATGAGCAAAGCGATCCTCGCTTTGAAAAGAGACTTGTCCAGCCTCCGCGCTGGCCGTGCTAACCCTGCGATGCTGGACCGCGTCATGGTTGACTACTACGGTTCGCCAACGCCAATCAGCCAATTGGCTAACATCAGCGTTCCGGAGCCGCGCATGCTGACCATCCAGCCTTGGGACAAAACAGCGCTGAAAGAAATTGACCGCGCGCTGCAACAGTCCGATTTGGGCATTTCTCCATCCAACGACGGGGTAATCATTCGCCTGATCATTCCTCCGCTTACAGAAGAACGCCGCAAAGAATTGGTGAAGCTGGCTGGAAAAGGCGGAGAAGAAGCGAAAGTTGCCATCCGCAACATCCGTCGTGATGCGAACGATGACATCAAAAAGCTGGAAAAGGCTGCGACCATTTCCGAGGATGAATCCCATCGTCATCAAGAAACGATCCAAAAAACGACAGATAAGTTCATCGCTGAAGTCGACAAGATCGTAAAAGACAAAGAAAAAGACATCTTGGAAGTATAAATTTTAGGGCGATCCCCCTCATTTGAGGGGGATGCACGTCTATATCTCTCATTACGGGGGAACACTTTATGTTAGAACATCTGGCGCGCAAATGGAGCCGCAAGGAAAAACAAACGGTACCAGCCGAGTTGGATCGTTCCGGGAAAATCCCGCAGCATGTTGCGGTGATTATGGACGGCAACGGTCGTTGGGCCAAAATGCGCAATTTACCCCGGGTCGCCGGGCATCGAGCAGGCATGAAAACGGTCAAGGAAGTCGTAAAAGCTGCTGACGAGATCGGCGTGCGCTACATGACCATGTACGCTTTTTCTACTGAAAACTGGAAGCGACCGCGGGACGAAGTGGATTTTCTCATGAAGCTTCCGCAGGAATTTTTGTCGACAGAATTGGATGAATTGATCGAACGGGACGTGCGTATCCGCATGCTCGGCAGCAAAGACGAGCTGCCGTCGCATACACTAGATGCTCTCTTGGAAGCAGAAGCACGTACGCAAAACAATCAAGGGCTTCAATTGTGCTTTGCCATGAATTACGGTGGCCGCGACGAAATCGTCAAAGCTGTTTCCGTATTGGCTTCGAAAGTAAAAGCGGGCGAACTCGATCCACAAGACCTGGATGAAGAGGCGATTTCCCGCTATCTGTATACAAGCGATATTCCAGACCCTGATCTTTTGATCCGCACCAGTGGAGAAATTCGCTTGAGTAATTTTATGCTTTGGCAATTGGCTTACACAGAATTGTGGTTTACGGATGTGCTCTGGCCTGATTTTACCCGTGAACACTTTTATCAAGCGATTGTGGAATACCAAGGCCGAGCTCGTCGCTACGGGGCGGTATAGCCGAGAGGTGGAATCAGTTGAAGCAACGAATCATAACAGGCTTGATTGGTGGAGCGGCATTTCTGTTTTTTATCTACCAAGGTGGAGCCTGGTACTCACTTTTGGTGTTATTACTGGCCGTCATAGGCCATTTTGAATTTATGCGGATGGCTGGCATTCAGCCATTCAATGTGGCAGGGATACTCGGATACGTGCTCATGGCCAGTTTGCTGTGGCCATCGCTCGCGTTTTCTGACTGGCTTCGCATCAGCATGCCGGATCTGATGCTGCCTGTCCTTTTGCTTTTGTTGATTTACTCCGTTCTGCGGAAAAATCAGTTTCACATTGAACACGTCGCCCTTACACTGGTGGGGGCGTTATACATAGGCTTCGGTTTTACATACATGGCCGCAGCCCGCAATCTTCCAGACGGATTGATGCTCACTGCGCTTGTGATTGCTGCGATCTGGTCCACAGATTCGGGGGCCTATTTTGTCGGGAAAGCAATCGGAAAGCGAAAGCTCTGGCCCGAGATCAGTCCGAACAAAACGGTCGAGGGCGCGCTTGGCGGGCTGGCAGCGGCCGTTCTGATCGTGATCGTCATCAATGCTTGCTTCGGCAGCATAGCATTTGACAAGGCACTAACGATTGCCCTGGTTGCCGGCATCATTGGACAAATGGGCGACCTGGTAGAATCGGCATTCAAACGTCATTTTCAGGTAAAAGATTCAGGACAGCTCATTCCCGGACACGGTGGCGTGCTGGATCGCTTTGACAGTTTTCTGCTTGTCTTTCCGGTTTTGCATCTACTAGGTATCGTCTGAAACCTGGTGCATATAGAAGAGATATAGAGGGTGAAATCAGTGAAAAAAATAGCGCTCTTGGGTTCGACTGGCTCGATTGGAACAAGCACCTTGGAAGTGGTTGAACAGCACCCGGAAGATTTTGCTGTCGTCGCAATGGCAGCAGGGACGAATGTGGAGCTGTTTGCCAAGCAGGTCGAAAAGTTTCGGCCTGAGCTTGTTTCGGTGGGGAGCGAGCAAGCGGCTGTCCAGCTTCGCGAACAGTTGGGAAGCGGACATAAACCCGAGATTGTTTTCGGATCAGCGGGGCTTGAACTGGTTGCCTGCCACGATGCCGCCAGCTTTGTCATGACAGCGGTGGTCGGCAGCGTAGGCGTGGCGCCTACCCTTGCCGCTATCGAAGCGGGCAAGACGATTGGACTAGCAAATAAGGAAACGCTGGTGAGCGCAGGTCCCGTTGTGATGAAGCGGGCGAAAGAAAAAGGGGTTTCCATCATCCCTGTCGACAGCGAGCACTCTGCTGTCTTTCAATGTCTGCAAGGAGAAAGAGCAGAAGATGTAGCCCGTATCATCTTGACTGCTTCCGGAGGCTCGTTCCGCCATTTGAGCCGCGAGGAACTGCAACAGGTGACGGTAGAGCAAGCACTGGCGCACCCGAACTGGAGTATGGGCGCAAAAATCACCATTGATTCGGCTACCATGATGAACAAAGGCTTCGAAGTAATCGAGGCCCATTGGCTGTTTGATATGCCGTACGAGCACATTGACTGTGTGCTGCATTCTGAAAGTATCGTTCACTCTATGGTAGAATACAAAGACCGGGCCGTTATGGCGCAGTTGGGCACACCTGACATGAAGGTGCCAATCCAGTACGCCATGGGGTATCCCGGCAGACAAAATTTGAGTACAGAACCTCTTGATCTGGTCAAAATCGGCTCGCTTCATTTTGCTGCCATGGATTTTGAACGCTATCCTCTGCTACAATTGGCGTATGAATGCGGGAGAGCGGGCGGTACGCATACCGCTGTCCTGAATGCAGCCAATGAAGTCGCTGTCGACCTTTTCCTGAAAGGCGCCATTGCGTTCCTCGACATCGAAAAGGTTGTCAGACAGACGTGTGAGGCCCATGAGGGAGTACATAATCCCGAGCTGGACGAGATTTTTGCGGCTGATCAGTGGGCGCGCGCTCATGCGCTTGCGTCCGTTTAAGAGACTGGATCTAGACACTCCAACGAAAGGTGGCTGTTCACTTGCCTTTTCCCAACATGGATTCCGTTGAATCAATTCTCGCGATTGTCGTCGTTTTTGGTGCGCTCGTTTTCGTGCATGAGCTGGGGCACTTTCTCTTGGCTAAAAGAGCCGGGATTCTGTGCCGCGAATTTGCACTGGGAATGGGGCCGAAAATCTTTCGCGTGAAGCGGGGAGAAACGGAATACACGCTTCGCCTCCTCCCCATTGGAGGTATGGTCCGCATGGCGGGCGAAGACCCCGAAATGGATATGTTGAAACCGCACATGGAAGTAAGTTTGGAGCGGGATGCGTTAGGAAAGGTAACCCATATTTTGCTGGACGGACCGGGTACTGCTTCCCCTCGTGCGATCACGGGGACAGTGGTTCGTTTTGACTTGGAAAACGATTTGCATATCGTAGTGGATGTGGCAGGAGAAGAGCGCCAGTTTTCCATTCATCCGCAGGCGCAGTTGGTCAAGGATGGACAAGAGGTGCAGATCGCGCCATTGAACAGACAGTTTAAAGGAAAGACGATCTCGCAGCGCTTCTGGGCGATTTTCGCCGGGCCTTTTGCCAACTTCTTGCTGGCGTTTCTGTTGTTCATCGCTATCGGTCTGCTGTACGGCGTGCCGAAAGACATCCCGTATCTGGGCGAAGTCAGGGCAAATGGACCAGCGGCTGAAGCTGGCTTGATGCAAGGAGACAAAATTATTTCGATTCAGGGACAGCCTGTGGCTTCCTGGAAAGAAATCGTCCAGATTATCAGTACGTCGCCGGGCAAGGAAATGAAGTTTGAGTACGAGCGCAATGGACAGCGCAACTCGGTTTTGGTCAAGGTCGGAAAAGACGAAAATAACGTGGGCAAAATCATGGTGACGAACCCGTTGACGTACGCCCCGGGAGAAGTGTTGAAGTACGGCGCGTCCTCGACTTACGAGTTCACGGCGATGATTTTGAAAAGTTTAGGGATGCTCTTTACGGGTTCAGTCGGGCTTAACGATCTGAGCGGGCCAGTAGGCATCTTCAAGATGACCGGAGAGTTTGCTCAGCAAGGCATGGCCATTTTGATGAAATGGGCAGCCGTGCTCTCCATCAACCTCGGACTGTTCAATCTGTTGCCGCTTCCGGCACTGGACGGAGGAAGACTCGCCTTCCTCGCGGTAGAAGCGCTGCGTGGACGTCCGGTTGATCCGCATAAAGAAGGAATGGTTCATTTTCTGGGCTTTGCTTTCTTGATGTTGCTGATTCTTGTTGTAACCTGGAACGATCTGCAACGGTTGTTCTTCCAATAACGTACTATCATGATGAGTAGAATACAGACAAATTTAAAGGATGGTGCAAAATGTACAAGCGCGAGGAGACGAAACCGGTTTTTGTGGGAGGCGTGCAAATCGGTGGCCAAAAAAGCGTAGTAATTCAATCGATGACGACAGCAGACACGCGTGATGTAGAAAAAACACTGGCCGAGATTCAAAGACTTCACGATGCTGGTTGCCAAATTGTCCGCCTAGCCGTCATCAATAAAGACGCAGCGCTCGCCATCAAAAAAATCAAGGAGCGTTCCCCGCTGCCGCTTGTTGCCGACATCCATTTTGACTATAGGCTGGCGTTGACTGCGCTGGAAAGCGGCATCGACAAAATCCGGATCAATCCGGGAAATATCGGGTCCATTGAAAGAACAAAGCGCGTTGTGGAGGCTTGCCGCGAGCGGAACGTTCCGATCCGCATCGGGGTAAACTCCGGTTCGGTCGAGAGACGACTGCTGGAGAAGTACGGATATCCTTCGCCAGAAGCGATTGTTGAAAGTGCGCTTGACCACGTGGAAATTTTGGAAGACCTGAACTACGACAATATCGTCATTTCCTTGAAGTCGTCCGATGTGCCGACGATGATCCAGACGTATTCGCTGATGGCGCAAAAACGCAACTATCCGCTGCACGTTGGGGTGACAGAAGCAGGAACACAGTTCTCCGGCACGGTCAAGTCTTCCGTCGGCATCGGTACAGTTCTGTCGATGGGAATCGGCGACACGATCCGCGTATCCTTGACGGCTGATCCGGTAGAAGAAATCAAGGTTGCCAAGCAGATTTTGCGCAGCCTCGATATCGTGAACAACGATCCTGTCGTGATTGCCTGCCCGTCTTGCGGCCGTTGTGCGATCGATCTGATCGGCTTGGCTACAAAGGTCGAGGATGCGATTTCCACTTTGAAAGTGCCGTTGAAAGTAGCCGTCATGGGATGTGCTGTAAACGGGCCGGGGGAAGCGCGCGAAGCGGATGTCGGCGTTGCGGGCGGAAACGGTGAAGGTCTGATTTTCCGCAATGGTAGAATTGTTCGCAAAGTGAAAGAAGATGAATTGTTCGAAGAGTTGATGAAAGAAATTAACGAAATGGTCAACGAGAAAAAGCCGACTGAAGTAGGCTGATCATTGTTGATTGCTGACGAGGCATAAGGAGGACACGCACGTGTTGAAGCAAAGTCAAATGTTGATTCCTACCTTGCGGGAAGTGCCTGCGGATGCGGAGATTGCCAGCCATAAGCTGCTTCTCCGCGCCGGTATGGCCCGCCAACTGGCTTCCGGTATTTATACATACCTGCCATTGGCGCTTCGGACCCTGCATAAAATCCAGGCCATTGTGCGTGAAGAGATGAACAACGCAGGCGCCCAGGAGCTGTTGATGCCAGCGATGCAGCCGGCTGAGCTGTGGCATCAGACAGGCCGTTGGGACGTGTACGGGCCAGAACTCGTACGTCTGCGCGACCGCCACGACCGCTCCTTTGCGCTCGGACCGACGCATGAAGAAGTCATTACCAGTCTGGTTCGTGACGAGATTAACTCTTACAAAAAACTCCCGATCAACCTGTATCAAATTCAAACGAAGTTCCGCGATGAAGTGCGTCCGCGCTTCGGTTTGATTCGTTGCCGCGAGTTTATCATGAAGGATGCGTATTCCTTTGATACGACCCAAGAAGGACTGGATCGCAACTTCCAGGCGATGTACGACGCCTATACGAACATTTTCACCCGCGTTGGCCTGAATTTCCGTGCAGTAGAAGCGGATGCAGGCGCGATCGGCGGAAAAGGCACGTATGAGTTCATGGCTCTGTGCGACATCGGCGAAGATACGATTGCTTATTCCGAAGAAGGCGATTTTGCCGCCAACCTGGAAAAAGCAGAAGTCGTGTACAAGCCAGCAACAAAACCAGCTTCAGAAGCGGCAGCAAAAGAAAAAGTGCACACGCCAGGCAGCAAAACGATTGATCAACTCGTACAAGCTTTGCAAGTCGAAGCGAAGCAAATCATCAAGAGCCTCATCTACCGCGTAGACGACAAGCTGGTGATGGTGCTCGTTCGCGGCGATCATGAGCTGAATGAAGTGAAGCTGAAAAACATGTACGATGCAACCTTCGTTGGATTGGCGACAGAAGCGGACATCGTTTCCGTGACGGGAGTACCTGCCGGATTTGTCGGCCCTGTCGGTATCGATGCCGAAAAAGTGGAAATCGTTGCGGACAACTTCGTGCAGGACGTGCACGATGGCATCGTCGGCGCCAACGAGACGGACTACCATCTGGTGCATGTCGTCCCAGGCCGCGATTTTGCCGTTTCCCGCTATGCTGATTTGCGCAACATCACAGAAGGCGATGAATGCCCGCGCACGGGTGGCGCGATCAAGTTTGCGCGCGGCGTAGAGGTTGGACACGTGTTCAAGCTCGGAACGAAATACTCTACGGCCATGGGCGCTACCTTCCTGGATGAGAACGGCCGCAGCCAGCCGATGATCATGGGTTGCTACGGTATCGGCGTATCGCGGACGATTGCCGCGGTCATCGAGCAAAACAACGATGAGAATGGGATTATTTGGCCGGTAGCTGTCGCGCCTTTCCATGTACATGTGATCCCGGTCAATGTTAAAGTAGAGGAGCAGCGCCAAATCAGCGAACAAGTTACGGAAGCCCTGCAAAAAGCAGGCGTGGAAGTATTGTTCGATGACCGCCCTGAGCGTGCTGGCGTGAAGTTCAAGGATGCAGACCTGATCGGACTGCCGCTGCGCATTACCGTATCGGACAAAGCGGCGCAGGAAGGCACGATCGAAGTACGCGTCCGCAAAAATGGAGAAACCGTAAACGTGAAGCTGGAAGACCTCGTATCCGAAGTGAAAGCGATGCTTGCTCGCGTGGATCATACGGGAGCCGCCCTGTTTGGCATCGAGTAGCTTGCAGGATTGAAGGAAGATTTTGTCGAATTTTACGGGGTACTCCCCTAGTCACAATGGGAGTACCTCTTTTTCTTGTTTTTGGGAGGGTGGAATACCGTGGACCGTATACAAGAGCAAAAACAGCGTTTCTCTCTGTTACTCAAGCAAATGGAAGTACCTGAAGAATGGGTCAACCGCTATTTTCTTGACGGGCAGATCGACAAGCTGGAGCTGTACAAACAAAACAAAGAGTGGGTTTTCCATTTTACCTTGCCCAAGCTTTTGCCCGTCGAAGCTTATGCAGCTTTCACGAAGCGATTGACGCAGTCCTTCTCCCATCTGGCGAAAGTCGATGCCAGGTTTTGCTACAGGCAGAAGCCTGCGCTTGATTTTGTCGTGGAGCAGTATTGGGACTTGCTCGTCGGGGGACTGGAGCCGACGCTCAATTCCTTGGCTGCAACGTTGCGTACCGCGAGAAAACAGGTGGAACAGCAAGAAGTAAAAGTGTACTTGCCGACCGAGATGACAGTCGAAGTAGCCAAGCGAAAGCGCGCTGACAACGAATTGCTTGCCGCTTTCCAAAAAGCGACGGATACTTCCATGCGGTTTTCCTTTCATGGTGAGGAGAGCGATGAAGCGTACCAGGCTTTTGTCGAGCAGCGGAATGAAGAAGAGCGGGCACTGGTTGAAGTCGTCATGACGGCGGCAGCCCAGGAAAGCAAAGGCTCCGACAAAACAGAAGCCATCACGACATTGATGATGGGCTACGAGATCAAAGACGCCCCGATCCCGATCTGCGAGATTCAGGAGGAAGAGCGCCGAATCGTGATTCAAGGTGCCGTGTTCAACGTGGAAGTAAAAGAGCTGCGCAGCGGCCGTCACTTGCTGACGTTCAACGTGTCAGACTATACGGATTCATTGACGGTCAAAATGTTTTCGCGTGACAAAGAAGACGTCAAGATGCTGGAAGCACTCAAAGACGGCATGTGGGTCAAGGTGCGCGGGAGCGTTCAGCATGACACCTTTATCCGCGAGCTGGTGATGAATGCCAATGACTTGAACCAGATCGAGCAGGTCATTCGCCGCGATCAGGCGGAAGAAAAGCGGGTGGAGCTGCATTGCCACACGCCGATGAGCGCGCTGGACGCAGTAGCTTCCGTCAAGTCGCTTGTTTCCACAGCGGCCAAATGGGGTCATAAGGCGATCGCGATTACCGACCACGGGGTTGTGCAGGCGTTCCCGGAGGCGTATTCGATCGCGAAGAAAAACAACATCAAGTGCATTCTCGGCATGGAAGCCTACGTGGTGGAAGATGGCATCGACATCGTCTACAACTTGAATGCAGACAACAACTTGCCAATCGACGAGACGACAGAATACGTCGTGTTCGATACGGAGACGACGGGGCTGAATGCTGCCGAGCACACGATTATCGAGATCGCTGCGGTAAAAATGAAAGGGTCGGAAATTGTCGATCAATGGACAGAGCTGATCGATCCGCAACTGGAGATCGGGCCAAAGACGACGGAGATCACGGGGATTACGAACGAGATGCTGCGCGGTCAAGACACGCTCGACGTCGTGCTTCGCAAGTTCAAGGATTTTACCGGCGATGCCGTGCTGGTTGCGCATAACGCCGAGTTTGACAAGGCGTTTATTAACGCGTGTGCCAAGCGCATCGGGATGGAGCCGTGGAACAACCCGTTTTTGGATACATTGCCCCTGGCGCGGATGATGTACAAAGGCATGCGCAACTACCGTCTCGGTTCACTCGCCAAGAAGTTTAATGTCGAGCTGATCAACGCTCACCGGGCGTTGGACGATACAGTCGCACTCGCACACGTCTTCCAGCAAATGCTTAAAGATATCAAGGAAGCGCAGATCAAGTCGCTCGCCGAGCTGAACGAAAAAAGCAACGAAGAAGCCGATTACAAGAGCGGACGTCCTTTCCATGCCACGATTTTGGTGAAAAACAAGGAAGGTCTCAAAAACTTGTACAAGCTCGTCAGCCGCTCCCACGTGGAGACGTTCTTCCGTTGGCCTCGCATCCAGCGCAGCCAGCTGAGCAAATACCGCGAAGGCTTGCTGATCGGGACGGCGTGCAAAGACGGAGAGCTGATGCAGTCGATTTTGCGCGGGAAGTCGCCCGAAGAATTGAAGGAAGTCGCTGCTTTTTACGATTTCCTGGAGATTCAGCCTATCGCTCATTACTCGCCGCTGCTCCGCAACGAAGAGATTCCTTCGCTGGAGACGATGAAAAACTATCACAAAATGATCGTGGACATGGGAAAAGAGATGGGCAAGCTGGTCGCTGCGACAGGCGACGTTCATTTTCTCAATCCACAGGATGAAATTTTCCGCGATGTGTTCCTGTTGTCAAAAGGCGATCCGACAGCAGGGAATCAACCGCCTTTGTATTTGCACACGACAGATGAAATGCTGGAGTCCTTTTCCTACCTCGGCGAAGAGCTGGCCAAAGAAATCGTCGTGACGAACACCAATGCCATAGCCGACATGATCGAGGACGTCAGCCCGATTCCAGACAAGCTGTACACCCCGATTATCGAGGGAGCAGATGATGAACTGCGGGAAATGTGCTACAACAAGGCGAAGCTGCTCTACGGCGATCCATTGCCGGAGCTGGTGGAAAAGCGTCTGGAAAAGGAACTGAACAGTATCATCACGCACGGCTTCGGGGTTATTTACTTGATTTCGCAGCGTCTGGTGACCAAGTCGCTTCAGGATGGTTACTTGGTCGGATCGCGTGGATCGGTCGGGTCGTCCTTCGTGGCGACGATGTCGGAAATTACCGAGGTAAATCCGCTGCCGCCGCACTATCGCTGCCCGAATTGCAAGCATAGCGAATTTATTACGGACGGTTCCATCGCTTCCGGTTTCGACTTGCCTGACAAAGAGTGCCCGCAGTGCGGAACCAGCTTTGCAAAAGACGGACAGGACATTCCGTTCGAGACGTTCCTTGGCTTCAAGGGAGACAAAGTTCCCGATATTGACTTGAACTTCTCGGGTGACTATCAGCCGCGAGCCCATAAATACACGCAGGAGCTTTTCGGCGCAGACTACGTATATCGCGCAGGAACGATCGGTACTGTCGCGGAGAAGACAGCGTACGGCTATGTGAGAAAGTACGCTGATGAGCGGGGCATGACTTTGCGCAATGCAGAGATATCCCGGATCGTGAACGGATGCACGGGCGTCAAACGGACGACTGGGCAGCACCCGGGCGGAATTATTGTTGTTCCTGACTACATGGAAATTGAAGATTTTTGTCCGATCCAGTTCCCGGCAGATGATAATGAATCCGAGTGGCGCACGACTCATTTCGACTTCCACTCGATCCATGACAACTTGCTGAAACTCGATATTCTCGGACACGACGACCCGACCGTCATTCGCATGCTGCAAGACTTGACAGGCATGGACCCGAAAACGATCCCGCTCGACGACAAGAAGACGATGTCCATTTTCAGCTCGACAGAAGCATTGGGTGTGACACCGGAGCAGATTGGGACGAATATGGGAACGCTTGGAATCCCCGAGTTTGGAACCAAGTTCGTTCGCCAGATGCTTGAGGATACGAAGCCGACGACATTCGCCGAGCTTGTCCAGATTTCCGGGTTGTCTCACGGTACGGATGTATGGTTGAACAACGCCCAGGATTTGATCCGCAACGGCATATGCAAACTGCCTGAAGTTATCGGTTGTCGTGACGACATCATGGTTTATTTGATCTATAAAGGTTTGGAACCGTCCCGCGCATTCAAAATCATGGAGTCTGTGCGGAAAGGGAAAGGTGTACCGGAAGAGGATCAGGAAGAAATGCGCAAAAACAACGTACCGGATTGGTACATCCAGTCTTGCCAGCGCATCAAGTACATGTTCCCGAAAGCCCACGCCACGGCTTACGTGATGATGGCTGTGCGGATTGCCTACTTCAAGGTGCATCGTCCGCTTGAATTTTACGCGACTTACTTCACTGTGCGGGCAGATGACTTCGATATCCCGTTGATGGTCAAAGGCTCCGCTGCCATCCGGCAAAAAATCGACGAAATCGAAGGCAAGGGCCACGACGCGCAGCCGAAAGAGAAAGCGCTGTTGACCGTGCTGGAGATGGCGCTGGAGATGGTGGAGCGCGGCTTCCGGTTTGCCAACGTCGACCTGTATGAATCGGACGCGACACGCTTCCTGATCAAAGGCGACTCGCTGATTGCTCCGTTCAACGCTTTGCCAGGCTTGGGCACGAACGCTGCGATCAGCATCGTGGAGGCGAGAGAACAAGGAGAGTTTTTGTCGAAGGAAGACCTGCTGTCCCGTTCCCGCATCTCCAAGACGATTTTGGAGTATCTGGAGGAACAAGGCGCTCTGAAAGGACTGCCGGAATCGAACCAGCTGTCGCTGTTCTAGTCCGGCCTAGCGGGCCCGCGTATCCAAAGGTTGTCAGCGAAGGGCTGTTATGCTATAATTTTTTTGGAAATACTGGTTTTATACGCATGGCAGATCGAGAGTGGGGAAACCCACTCTTTCTTTCTGGTTACACCTCATGGTTCAAACGTAAAGGAGGTACTTGCTTGAGCAAGGTAACGGGCATCGTCACCGAACTGGTCACGCCCATTGTTGACGAATTGGGTTTGGAACTGGTTGACATCGAGTACAAAAAGGAAGGCAGCAACTGGTTTCTGCGCGTGTTTATCGACAATGAAACTGGCAACATCGACATCGATGACTGCAGCCTTGTCAGCGAGAAGCTGAGTCAAAAACTTGACGAAGTAGATCCGATTCCGACTGCATATTTTTTGGAAGTATCTTCGCCGGGTGCTGAGCGTCCGTTGCGCAAGGATAAGGATTTTACCAAAGCTGTCGGCAGGCATGTGCACATTACAACCAAAGAGCCGATAGAAGGAGCAAGCCAGTTCGAGGGCGAACTGATATCGTACGAGGACGGCAAACTGACTGTTAAAGAAGCGAAAAAAACGTACGTGATTTCCCAAGAGCAAATTGACACGGCACGAATGGCAATCGTTTTCTAGATTGCTGGTGGCCGGTGGGTAAGTAAAGGAGGAGGCAACGAAAGTCATGAACGGCGATTTTATCGAGGCTCTAGAAGCCATTGAGAGAGAGAAAGGCATCACCAAAGACGTGCTGATCGAGGCCATCGAAGCGGCTCTTATCTCTGGATACAAACGTAACTTCAACTCGGCCCAAAATGTACGGGTGGATGTAAATCGTCATTCAGGTATGGTTCGCGTGTATGCACGCAAAGAAGTGGTGGAAGAAGTTTTTGACCCGCGCCTGGAGATTTCCCAGGAAGCTGCCCAAGAAATCGATCCGAATTTTAGACTGGAAGATATCGTGGAAATCGAGGTTACGCCTCGTGACTTCGGACGAATTGCTGCACAAACCGCGAAGCAAGTGGTGACACAGCGCATTCGCGAAGCGGAGCGCGGCCTCATTTACAGCGAGTTTATCGAGCGCGAAGACGATATCGTTACAGGGGTTGTCCAACGCATGGACGCCCGCAATTATTACATCGATCTTGGCAAAGCGGAAGCTGTTATGCCGATCACCGAGAAAATGCCGTCCGAAGATTTCAAGTCGCAAGATCGCGTGAAGGCATACATCATTAAAGTAGAAAAAACCACCAAGGGTCCGCAAATCGTCGTTTCCCGTACTCATCCGGGACTTTTGAAGCGCCTCTTTGAATTGGAAGTGCCAGAGATTTACGATGGTGTGGTTGAAATCAAGTCCGTTGCTCGCGAAGCAGGCGACCGTTCCAAAATCGCTGTTCATTCCATCAACCCGGATGTAGATCCTGTAGGGGCATGTGTTGGTCCAAAAGGCATGCGCGTACAGACGATCGTCACCGAGCTGAAGGGCGAGAAAATCGACATCGTCCGCTGGTCTGAAGATCCGGCCGAGTACGTAGCCAACGCGCTCAGCCCGGCGAAAGTGCTTCACGTTGAAGTCAACCTCGCGGAAAAAGTAACCCGTGTCATCGTGCCGGATTACCAATTGTCGCTTGCGATCGGTAAACGTGGACAAAACGCTCGTCTCGCTGCCAAGCTGACTGGCTGGAAGATCGACATCAAGAGCGAATCCCAGGCAGATCAAGAAGGCATCGTCTACCCGAAAGAAGTAGAGGGCGATGAAGGAGTCGACAACGAATAGTCATGAAGCAAAAAAAGATCCCTTTGCGTAAATGCATTGTTTGCCAAGGAATGTTTCCGAAAAAGGAATTGATCCGCGTGGTCCGAACGCCGGCTGAAGAGATCGTCATCGATCTGACGGGAAAGGCGGCAGGACGCGGTACCTATGTGTGTCGGCAGGAAAGCTGTCTGAAGCCGGATGCGTTCGCATCGGGAAAATGGAAAAAAGTGCTGGAACGTGCCCTCAACATGTCCATCTCGGAAGAAAAGTACGACGCTTTTCGCGAGAAGTGGCTGGAGATGATGGGACGATGATCCCGAAGGCAGCTCAGCTGCTCGGAATTGCGATGCGCGCGAGAAAAATCGTGACAGGAGAGGAATTGGTCATTACGTCTATCCGCAATGGCCAGGCTCGTCTGGTTTTGCTCGCATCAGATGCATCAGACAATACCGCCAAAAAAGTCAAGGATAAATGTTCCTATTACGGGGTCTCATGTATAACCACAGGCGACCGACATTCATTGGGACACGCAATCGGAAAAGATGGGCGCGTTACCGTGGCGGTGACCGATGGGAAGTTGGCTGAAAGCATTCAGCGTCTGCTCACCTAACTTAGAAAGGGTGAAGTTTATTTGAAGACACGTGTGTATGAATATGCCAAACAGCACAACATGAGCAGTAAGGAAATCCTCAATTTGCTAAAGCGATTGAACATAGAAGTAGCAAATCATATGAGTATCATGGAAGAAGGGACGATTAAGCGGATCGAGGATCACATGGCCAAATTGCGCGCCGGTTCCAAGCCGGAAGGACGCAATACGCCAAGTGATGCAAGACCAAAGCCAATGGACGAACAACGACGCCCCAACGAATCCAGAGGACAGCAGACCCCATCCCAGCAACAGCCGGGGCAAGGTCAGCAGTCACAAGCTGCCAAAAGCGATAGACAAAACGATCGCGGCGGTTTTGCTACCAGCAACAATCGTCCAGTCAACACCACAGCAAGTGGAAAACAGCCCGATCAGCAAAGTCCTCAACATGGAAAAAATCAGGGGAAGAATCAGGAGAGAAGACCAAACCATATGAGAAGTCAACCTGCGAAACCGAGTGACCGCAAACCGCAAAACCAACAACGACCACAAGGCCAAGGCCAACAAAGACCACAGAACCAACAGCAAAGACCGCAAAACCAACAGCGTCCTCCGCAACAGGCTGCTGCGACCAGCCAAACCGAGACGCGCACAGGTGATGAGTTTGAAGACAAAGTAAAACTCCCATCCAACGTCGGTATGGAAAAGCGAGAGAAAATCAAAAAAGCGCCGCAAACGCAAAAGACGTTTGAAGACAATAAAAAGAGCCAGCCTTTCCGTGGCGGCAATAACCGCAACAACCAAAACAACCGTCGTGGCGGCAATCACAACCAGCGCGGTGCCCAAAAAGCGCAGCGCCCTGTGATTGAACCACCAACAAAAATCACTTTTACCGATTCCTTGACAGTGAACGAGTTGGCTGTGAAACTGCGCAGAGAACCGGCGGAAATCATCAAAAAGTTGTTTAATTTGGGGATCATGGCAACGATCAACCAATATTTGGAACGCGAAGCGATTGAGTTGATCTGCGCTGACTACGGCGTAGAAGTGGAAGAAAAAATCATCATCGACGAGACAAACTTCGAAACGCTGGAAGAAGTAGATGCGCCAGAAACCCTTTTGGAGCGTCCTCCGGTTGTTACCATCATGGGTCACGTTGACCACGGAAAAACGACTTTGCTCGACGCCATCCGCTCTACCAACGTAGTAGCAGGCGAAGCAGGCGGTATCACCCAGCACATCGGTGCTTACCAGGTAGAGATCAAAGGCAAGAAGATCACGTTCCTCGATACGCCTGGTCACGCGGCGTTCACAACGATGCGTGCGCGCGGTGCGCAAATTACGGACATCACGATTCTCGTGGTTGCAGCCGATGACGGTGTTATGCCACAAACCATTGAAGCGATCAGCCATGCGAAAGCAGCGAACGTTCCGATCATCGTAGCTGTGAACAAGGTCGACAAACCGGAAGCCAACATCGACCGGATCAAGCAAGAACTGACCGAGTATGAACTGGTTGCAGAAGAATGGGGCGGCGAAACCATTTTCTCTCCTCTGTCTGCCAAACAGCGTACAGGTATCGAAGAATTGCTGGAGTACATTTTGCTCGTCGCAGAAGTTCAGGAGCTGAAAGCAAACCCTGACAAGCGCGCGCGTGGTACCGTAGTAGAAGCCGAGCTGGACAAAGGCCGCGGTCCTGTAGCGACCATCCTGGTACAGCAAGGAACACTGCGTGTCGGCGATCCGATCGTAGTCGGTTCTGCTTATGGCCGTGTTCGTGCGATGGTGAACGACAAAGGCCGTCGTCTGAAAGAAGCAGGCCCATCTACGCCAGTGGAAATCACAGGTTTGAACGATGTGCCGCAAGCTGGCGACCAGTTCCGCGTATTTGAAGACGAGAAAAAAGCTCGTGCGATCGGGGAAGCCCGCGCAGTCAAACAGCGCGAATCCGAGCGCCGCGAAAGCTCTCGCGTATCGCTGGACGATCTGTTCCAACACATTCAGGAAGGCGATATCAAAGAGCTGAACCTGATCGTAAAAGGCGACGTGCAAGGTTCTGTAGAAGCTCTGCGCGGCTCCCTGGAAAAGATCGACGTCAACGGTACCCGCGTGAAGATCATTCACACTGGTGTCGGAGCGATTACCGAGTCCGACGTAACCTTGGCGAACGCATCGAATGCCATCATCATCGGTTTCAACGTGCGTCCTGAGCCAAACGCTCGCAGCATGGCTGAACAAGAGAAGATCGACATTCGCCTGCACCGCGTTATCTACACCGTCATCGAAGAGATCGAGCAAGCCCTGAAAGGCATGCTGGACCCTGTTTACAAAGAAAACATCATCGGTCAGGCAGAAATCCGCGAAGTATTCAAAGTATCCAAAGTCGGAAACATCGCTGGTTGCTATGTAACCGAAGGCAAGCTGAGCCGTGATGCAGGTGCCCGTCTGATTCGCGAAGGCATCGTCATTTACGAAGGCAAGCTGGACACCTTGAAACGCTTCAAGGATGACGCTAAAGACGTAAACGCAGGTTACGAGTGCGGTCTGACCTTGGAACGCTTCCAAGACCTGAAAGTTGGCGACGTTGTCGAAGCTTTCGTCATGGTTGAAGTGAAGCAATAATGATAGCAGGGGTGCAGATCGAACTGTTTCTGCCCGCTTGCCAAAACTTGAAAGAAAAACGGGCCATCGTCAAAAGTCTGATTGCCAAGCTGCGAAGCCGTTTCAATGTCTCCGCAGCTGAGGTGGCTTATTACGAGCAGTGGCAGCGTACCGTGTTGGGTATCGCTGCCGTTGCTAATGAAATGTCATTTTTACAACAAGAAATGCAGGCTGTGGTGCGATTTGTGGAAAACCATCCCGATGCCGAGTTGATTCGGGTCGATACGGAATACTACGAATAGGACAGCCAGCGGAGGTGAGAGTAAATGAACAAAACACGGATTAGCCGCGTCGGTGAAGAAATCAAAAAAGAACTGAGCCTCGTTTTGCAGCGTGGATTGAAAGATCCTCGCGTCGGCTTTGTCACAGTAACGGATGTAGAAGTAAGCAGCGATCTTCAGCTTGCCAAAGTATTCGTCAGCATTTTTGGGTCTGAGGAAGAGCGCAAAGCCTCTCTGGCAGGACTGACAAAAGCAAAAGGCTACCTGCGTACCGAAATTGGCAAACGCGTGAAGCTGCGCCATATCCCTGATTTCGTCTTCAAGCTGGACGAGTCGATTGACTACGGTACCAAAATTGAGTCGATCCTGCGGGAAATCTCCACAGAAGGAGAGAAACAGGATGAATCGTAATCAAGCAACAGTAGAGGAAGCGGCCCGTTTTTTGCGGGAGCATAACCGCTTCCTGGTTCTTTCCCATATCAGTCCAGATGGCGATGCTACCGGCTCCGCACTGGGAGTCGTGCTCATGCTAGAGCAGCTGGGAAAAGAATACGTGGTGGTAAACGAAGGGGAAACGCCGCTCAAGTTCAACTTTTTGCCGCGTTTTGACCGCTTGCGGGACCTTCGCAAACAACCGCTTGCTGAAACATTTGAGGCCGTAATCGCCGTAGACTGTGCCGATGAGTCACGGATGGGCGATGTACGGTCTTTATTTGCTTCTGGAGCCGCTTTGTTGAATATTGATCATCATCCGACAAATGACGATTTCGGAACCGTCAATCTCGTTCGTCCGGAAGCGGCAGCTACGGCGGAGATTTTGTTCGATGTGGCAGAGCAGGCGGGGATTGCTTTTAACGAAGAACTCGCTCTGTGCATCTACACAGGGCTTTTGACGGACACAGGCGGTTTTCGCTATTCCAACACGACGCCGCGCGTCATGGAAATTGCCGCACGCTTGCTCAGCTATGGCGTGAAGCCGGGCGAGGTTGCGGAGCGCTGCCTGGAAGAGATCACTTTTGCCCATGTCAAAGTGTTGCGGCGTGCGCTGCAGACGCTGGAGCTGTCTCATGGAAGTCTCGTCGCTTCGATTGCCGTATCTGTCGGCGATTTTTCGGAAGCAAATGCCCAACGCGAGGATGCGGGTGGTCTGGTGAACTACTGCCGCAATATCGAGGGCGTCGAGGTAGGCGTTTCTTTTGTCGAGGCAGAGCCGGGAGTCGTCAAGGTGAGTATGCGCGCCCGCGATCGCGTCGACGTGTCTGCCATCGCCAAGCAGCTTGGCGGCGGAGGGCATGCCAAAGCATCCGGCTGCACGGTCAAGGGAACGATTGCAGAAGCGAAGCAAAAGGTATGGGACGTATTGGAACCAGCATTAGGAGTGAAACACGATGAGTAGCAACCATGGCGTGCTGGTAATCGACAAGCCGGCGGGTATGACCTCCCACGACTGCGTGGCGCGTATCCGTCGGCTGTATGGTACAAAAAAAGTCGGGCATACGGGAACACTCGATCCGGATGTGACCGGAGTGCTCCCGATATGTGTCGGGAACGCTACCCGGCTGGTGGAGTATTTGCAAGAACTGCCCAAGCGCTATTCGGTGGTCATGCGCCTCGGCTCCGCGACTACGACGGAGGACGCTTCGGGAGAGCTGCTGGAACAGGCGCAAGTAGACGCTGCGTCCATTACGCAGGAGCGCATCGAAAGCTTGTTTGCCTCCTTTTTGGGTGAAATCGAACAAGTGCCGCCGATGTTTTCAGCCGTCAAAGTAAACGGAAAGCGTCTTTACGACTTGGCGCGAGAAGGCACTGTGATTGAGAGACAGGCGCGCAAAGTTACGCTTTACGAGTTGACGCTTCACGAGATCAAGACAGACCAAGACTATGTCGACATCTCTTTCTCCTGCACGTGCTCGAAAGGTACATACATGCGCACCTTATGTGTTGACCTCGGACGCTCTCTGGGGTATCCTGCCCATATGAAGCTGCTTCGGCGAATCAAGAGCGGTCCGTTCATGGAAGGGGAGGCGATTCCTCTTCAGGAACTGGAGGAGCGGGCTGCCAATGGGGAGGATCTCTCCCGTTATCTTGTCTCCATCCCACAGGCGATTTCATTTTTGCCGTCTTATCAGGTCAAGCCGGAGCGAACCCGCGCGGTACGCAACGGACTGGCGACTGCACTGCCGGGTGTAACGGCCGAGGTTGGCAGCTTGATCTGCCTGTTTGCAGGGGAAGAGCTGCTTGGCATTCATCGCGTGTGCCGTGGGGACAAAGGTCTTTTCGCCAAAGCAGAAAAAGTCTTTCCAGCCGAGGTGTAAACCGTGAAAACGATCTCCCTGACCTATCCACTACCGAATGAATTGCAAGCGAAGCCGTGTGCAATTGCACTTGGCTACTTCGATGGTGTACATATTGGACATCGCCGAGTCATTCAAAAGGCGATTGATACAGCAAAAGCGAACGGATGGGAAAGTACCGTTCTGACTTTTGACCCTCATCCGCGCGAGGTTCTTGGGCAGAGCGGCTATACGAGCTACCTGACTCCTCTGTCGGACAAACTGGAACAATTCGAGAAGATGGGGGTAGACACGACGTATGTCATGAAGTTCGATATCGGGTTTGCTGCGGTTTACCCGGAGGACTTCATTACCGAGTGCATGCTCCCGCTCGCTTGCCAGCATGTTGTGGTCGGATTTGATTACACTTTTGGATACAGAGGAATGGGAACGGCCCACACGCTGCAGGAGATGAGCAAAGGCCGCTATGGCCTCGACATCATCAGCCCGGTTAACCGCTTGGGCGAAAAAGTGAGCAGCACGATCATTCGCGAGTATCTCCACCACGGCAACGTAGAGCAAGTGCGTCACCTGCTTGGCCGTCCGTACAAGGTTCGCGGCAAAGTCGTGCACGGCGACAAGCGCGGGCGCACAATCGGCTTCCCTACAGCAAACGTTCGGGTCAACGCTCCGTATTTGATCGGCAAAAACGGCGTGTACGGAGTGCGGTTTACAGTCGATGCGAAAAGCTACTACGGGGTCATGAATGTGGGAATCAAGCCTACGTTTGAACTGGAGAAAAAAGAAAAATCGCTAGAAGTACACATTTTCGAGTTCTCTGGTGAGATTTACGACAAAGAGGTAGAAGTAGAGTTCCTCTTCTATATCCGCGAAGAGCAAAAATTCGCTGGTGTGGAAGCTCTGATTGCGCAAATTGGCCGGGATGTAGACGCGGCGAAGCAAAAGTTTGCGAGCGGAGTCTCGTAAAACGAATCTCTTTGCTTTTTCAAAAATGGTATGCTATAATTCAAAACGTTGTACAGATAACCGCAGCTTGGCTGTCCGATGCTCACCGACGGCAGACTCGGCTAACGGGATATAAAAAAAGGAGGTGAGTCATGATGGCATTGTCTCAAGAGCGTAAAACTCAACTGATTCAAGAGTTCCGTACTCATGACAACGACACCGGTTCTCCGGAAGTTCAAATCGCTATCTTGACCGAAAACATTAACAACCTGAACGGACACTTGCGTACGCACAAAAAAGATCACCACAGCCGTCGTGGTCTGTTGAAAATGGTAGGTCAACGCCGTAACCTGTTGACATACTTGCGTGAAGCAGATGTTCAACGCTATCGTTCGGTTGTAGACCGTCTGGGTCTGCGCCGCTAGTCAGCGTTTTGCAAAAAGCGGGTTCTTCCCGCTTTTTCTATCGTGTAGGGGAGCTTGGCACATCTGTTGTCAGGCTCTCTGAAACGATACAAATAAAGTGATTCAAGCGTGATGAAAATGGCTTCAAAAGAAGCTTTTTTTATTATCCAAAATGACTGCCAAAGCTCACCATTTAATTTTCATGGTGGCAGGAAATAATACATACAGGTAGAAAACAAAGTGTAGATATGCACATTGTCGTGAAGGAGGACTGCTAGCATCATGGAGCAACAATACCGTACATACGATTTTGAACTGGCAGGCCGCAAGCTGACCCTGGAATTTGGCAAAATGGCCAAACAGGCTCACGGATCGGTTCTGGTTCGGTACGGCGATACGGCAATCCTGTCTGCAGTTACAGTCTCGAAAGAGCCAAAAGCTCTTGATTTTTTCCCGTTGACTGTTAACTATGAGGAACGTCTCTATGCAGTCGGAAAAATTCCCGGCGGCTTTATTAAAAGAGAAGGTCGTCCAAGCGAAAAAGCGATTTTGGCAAGCCGCTTGATTGACCGCCCAATTCGTCCCCTTTTCGCAGAAGGATTCCGTAACGACGTACAAATTGTCAATACTGTTCTGTCGGTTGATCAGGACTGCTCACCGGAAATCGCCGCTATGATCGGTACGTCTGCCGCTCTTTGCGTTTCCGAAATTCCGTTTGAAGGTCCGATTGCCGGTGTCATCGTTGGGCGCATTGATGGCGAGTTCATCATCAACCCGACTGTGGAGCAGGCAGAAAAAAGCGATATTCACCTCGTAGTCGCAGGTACACACAAAGCGATCAACATGGTCGAGGCTGCCGCAAATCAAGTGCCGGAGTCTGTCATGCTCGAAGCAATCATGACAGGTCACGAGGTTATCAAGAAGCTGGTTGAGTTCCAAAACCAGATCGTGGCAGAAATCGGCAAAGAAAAAATGGAAGTCATCCTGCATGAAGTCGATCCGGAAATCGATCAGGCTGTGCGCGCATTTGCAGAAGCACGTCTGAAAGAAGCGGTTCGGATTGAAGAAAAGCAGGCTCGTTACGACGCGATTGACGCGATCAAGGACGAGACGAAAGAGCATTTCGCTGCCAAAGATCCGGAAAACTATCCGGAGCAGGAAAAGATGATTGGCGAAGTGTTGGGCAACATCGTCAAAGACGAAGTTCGCCGCCTCATTACCGAAGAAAAAGTTCGTCCGGATGGACGGGCTCTTGGCGAAATTCGCCCGCTTTCCAGCGAGACAAGCATCTTGTCCCGTACGCACGGTTCCGCGATGTTCACCCGTGGTCAAACACAAGCTTTGAGCGTGTGCACGCTTGGGGCGCTGGGTGATGTGCAAATCCTGGACGGACTCGGTCTGGAAGAGTCGAAGCGATTCATGCACCATTACAACTTCCCGCCATACAGCGTAGGTGAAGCTCGTCCACTGCGTCCTCCAGGCCGTCGTGAAATCGGGCACGGGGCGTTGGGTGAGCGCGCGATTGAGCCGATCATTCCATCTGAACACGAGTTCCCGTACACGATCCGACTGGTTTCCGAAGTCATCGAGTCCAACGGTTCGACGTCGCAAGCTTCCATTTGCGCGAGCGTATTGGCTCTGATGGATGCAGGGGTACCGATTAAAGCACCTGTAGCAGGTATCGCAATGGGCTTGATCATGAGCAAGGACGAACAGTCTTTCTCGATCTTGACAGACATCCAAGGCATGGAAGACCACTTGGGCGATATGGACTTCAAAGTGGCTGGCACCGAAGCGGGTGTAACCGCGATCCAGATGGATATCAAAATTTCCGGGATCAACCGCGAAATCTTGGAGCAAGCTTTGGAGCAAGCGCGTGAAGGTCGTTTGCACATCCTGAAGCATATGATGAGCACCATTTCCAAACCGCGTGAAGAGCTGTCTCCTTATGCGCCTAAGATATTGACCATGTCGATCAATCCGGAGAAAATCCGCGATGTCATCGGCCCACAAGGTCGCGTCATCAACAAGATTATCGAAGAAACCGGCGTGAAAATCGACATCGAGCAAGATGGACGAGTTTTCATCGCTTCGATCAATCACGAAGCGAATCTGCGTGCGAAACAAATCATCGAGGACCTGGTTCGCGAGGTTGCTGTCGGCCAGATTTATCTGGGAACCGTCAAGCGCGTAGAGAAGTACGGAGCGTTCATCGAACTGTTTGCAGGCAAAGAAGGCTTGTGCCACATCTCCCAATTGGCAGAAGAACGCGTAGCCAAGACGGAAGACGTAGTTGCTGTTGGCGACAAGGTGCAAGTGAAGGTGACAGAGATTGACGATCAAGGTCGCATCAATCTGTCCCGCAAAGCTGTACTCAAAGAGCAAGCTGCGGCTCAGGCCGAAAATGCTCCGACCCAAGCAGAATAATCAACAAACAAAAGGCTTCGTCACTCGAAGAAATTCGTGTACGGAAGCTTTTTTCTTTTGGCCAAAAATGTCTAAGTCACTCGGTATGCTCATACATTGGACAAAGAGAGACTTGTACGTACATAAGGAGGGCTGGCTCCACGATGGCGGAAAGAAAGAGCAGGCTTTGGGTTACGGTCTTTGTCGCAGTCGGAATGATCATGCTGCTGCAATACCAGCCAATTCACGAATATATCAGCTTTGTGAAAAAGGAACAGACCGTAACGGCGGAAAAAATTTTGGATGAAAAAGAACGGTTGCGCGCCCAGGTGGAGAAGTGGAAAGCCGAGCGGGATGAAGCGCCGATCGACGCGGTCATTGATCCGACATGGAAAGCCATTCCCGGCTACAACGGGCGAATCGTCGATGTGGACGCTTCCGTCGAGAAAATGTTGGCAACGGGAGTAGCAGGACCGGAAATGTTGGTATATAAAGAAGTACCTCCCGCGATTTCACTTGACCAGCTTGGCGCACAGCCGATCTATCGCGGAAATCCGAAAAAGCCGACGATCTCCTTCATGATAAACGTGGCCTGGGGCAACGAATACTTGGACTCCATGCTGGATACGTTGGATAAGCATCAAGTGAAGACGACGTTTTTTCTGGATGGCTCGTGGGTCAAACGCTATCCGGAAGAGGCGAAAAAAATTGCAGAGCGTGGACACGAGATTGGCAACCATGCCTACTCGCATCCTGACATGAGCACCCTGGGCACGCAGCGCATTCATCAAGAGATCAGTCGGACACAGGAGATCATCAGCAAGACGCTGGGGATCAAGCCCATCTTGTTCGCCCCTCCTTCGGGTGCATTCAACAAGCAGGTGGTTCAAATTGCCCACTCCTCGTACCAGATGAAGACGATTATGTGGACGGCGGATACGGTAGACTGGAAAAAGCCTTCTCCCAGCTTCGTGATTAAAAAGATCAGCGGTTTGATGAGCAACGGAACATTGGTGCTGATGCACCCGACAGCCGCGTCACAGGCGAGTCTCGACCAGTTGCTGACAATCGCCAAGAAAAAGGGGTTTCAGCCCGTCACCGTCTCGGAAGTTTTGTCCAGCCGCCGACTCCCGTGATGGGAAAACAAGCTCATTTATTGTGGAGACAAAAGAAGTTTGCTATAGTTAGACGTGTTTACAGCCATTTCCCGGAAGTTGCGGATAGAGAGATGATCAACCGAGGAGGATTTGCGTGATACAACGTCATACATGTGAAAACGGTCTTCGAATTGTGACGGAAAAAATTCCGTCCGTTCGCTCTGTTGCTTTGGGCATCTGGGTGGGGACCGGTTCGAAATATGAACAGGAGAAAAACAACGGGATTTCCCATTTTCTTGAGCATATGTTTTTTAAAGGTACAAGTACCCGGTCTGCGAAAGAAATCGCGGAGACTTTTGATGAGATCGGCGGAAACGTAAACGCATTCACATCGAAAGAGTACACCTGCTATTATGCGCGAGTGCTCGACCAGCACGCACCGATCGCGTTAGACGTGCTTTCCGATATGTATTTCCACTCTGTCTTCGACGCAGAGGAACTGGAAAAAGAAAAAAATGTCGTCATTGAAGAAATCAGCATGTACGAGGATACGCCTGACGATCTTGTGCACGATTTGATTGCCAGGGCTACTTACAGCAAACACCCGCTCGGCTACTCGATTTTGGGTACGGAAGACGTCCTGCGCAGTCTGAAACGCGACGATTTGCTGAGCTACATCGACGCCCACTACCTTCCGTCCAATACAGTGGTGACGGTAGCGGGGAACTTTGATGACAACCTCATTGAAGAGATCAAGAAGCGCTTCAGCGGCTTTTCGCGCCAAGGCAAGCTGGCGCCTCTGTCAGAACCCGAGTTTGCTGCGAATGTGATCGCCCACAACAAAGCGACTGAGCAGGCGCACTTGTGCCTGTCCCTGCCAGGGTTTAAAGTCGGTCACCCGGATGTGTACTCGCTCATTTTGCTGAACAACGTATTGGGAGGCAGCATGAGCTCGCGTCTCTTCCAGGAAATTCGCGAAGAGCGGGGATTGGCATACTCGGTCTATTCGTACCATTCTTCCTACAAGGAAGCGGGAACTTTCACTGTGTATACGGGCACAGCGCCTGAGCACGTGGGTCAAGTGTTCGATATCGTGACAAACGTCCTGCGCGATGTGGCTGACCGCGGCATCTCCGACAAAGAGCTGAACAAAGGAAAAGAGCAGCTGAAAGGCAGCCTGATGCTCAGCCTGGAAAGCACCAACAGCCGGATGAGCCGCCTTGGCAAAAACGAGCTGCTCCTGGAACGCCACCTCAACCTGGACGAGATCATCGCCAAAATCGACCGCGTCTCGCACGAATCTGTCCTGGCTGTCGCGCAGGAACTGTTCCGCTCGAAGCTGGCGATGGCGATGGTAAGCCCGCTTGAGGGATACCCTGCCAACGTGAAAAACGACATTTTGTTATAGCTTTTCCCTTTGCGAAAAATCCGGCATAGCCCGGATTTTTTTGCGTATATCAACAGTAACGCAAACAAGGACAAAGGGGGGCTTGGCCAATGCGGCTTAGCGAACTGGGCGGCAAAGAAATCATCGGCTTGGACAACGGGGAAAAAATGGGGGTGATCAGCGACTCCGACCTCGTCATCCAGCCGGAAAACGGCGCGATTCAGTCGATCATTTTGCCAGGCAGCAGCTTTTTTGGCTTCGGCAAAAAACGCGAAGACCTGGTGATCCCGTGGAGCTCCATCGTGAAAATCGGTCCGGACATGGTCATCGTCTCGCTCGGACAAGAAGAGACACAGGCTTCGCAAAAGTAGGCTCTGCTGTCACCGAAGTAGCGCAAGCCGAATAGGATGGGGGTAGAGCGCACGGACTTCCGACAACTTTTTCAAAAGGAAAACCTTTGCGTTCCGATCATTTAATGCAGTAAAATGTGTGGAAAGGGGAACGCAGCATGCTAACGGGCATACATGTTGCCTTCATTGGCGGAGACGCTCGCCAGCTGGAAGTCATCAAGCGATGCATTCAGCTGGACGCCAGTGTCACGTTAGTTGGCTTCGACAACCTGGAAAGCAATTTTACAGGGGCAACGAAGAGACCATTAACATGCGATGTGTTGAAAGACGTGGACGCCCTCATCCTGCCCATCGTAGGAACCGATGACCAAGGCTTTGTGGAAAGCATTTTTTGCTCCAAACAAATGCAGCTTCTGGATCAACACGTGGAGAGCTTGCCTAAGCATTGTGTGGTATATACGGGAATGGCTAAACCTTACCTGAAAAAACTGTTGGCATCCAAGCAAGTTCCGCTTGTGGAACTGCTGGATCGAGATGACGTAGCCATATACAACTCCATCCCTACTGTGGAGGGAGCGCTGATGATGGCGATTCAAAATACGGATATCACGATTCATGGATCTTCGTCAATTGTTTTGGGATTGGGACGAACAGGTTTGTCTATGGCCCGGGCCCTGCATGCACTGGGAGCCCGTGTAAGAGTGGGGGCTAGGCGTCAGGAACACTTGGCACGCATCTATGAGATGGGATTGACTCCCTTCCCGATCAGTGAGCTAAAGCAACAAGTCACGAATGCTGATTTCATTTTTAATACCATCCCGCAGCTACTACTCACGGCAGAGGTAATCGCTCAAATGCCGCAGTCGGCGTTTATTCTCGATCTTGCCTCCAAACCGGGAGGGACAGATTTTCGATACGCCGAAAGAAGAGGCATTAAAGCGCTTCTCGCTCCCGGATTGCCTGGAATCGTTGCACCGAAAACCGCAGGGCAGATTTTGGCCCAGACTTTGTCTCGTCTCATTGCGGAGCAGAGGAAAACCAGGGGGGAGTCATCATCATGAGCAGTCTGCAGGGGAAGACCATTGGTTTCGGATTGTCTGGATCGCATTGCACGTTTGAAGAGACGATGCCGCAGATCAAGCGATTTGTGGATGCTGGAGCAAGAGTCATCCCGATTGTTTCGAATACAATCATGACGACGGATACGCGTTTTGGCACCTCGCAAAGCTGGCAGCAGCAAATCAAGGATTTGACAGGGGAGGAACTGATTTCAACGATTCCCCAGGCAGAACCTTTGGGCCCTTCAAAATTGTTGGACGTTATGTTGATTGCACCATGCACAGGCAGCTCGACCAGCCGCCTGGCAAACGCGATTACCGACAGCGCCGTCCTCATGGCGGCCAAAGCGACCATGCGCAATTTGCGACCGCTTGTCATCGCAATCTCCACGAACGATGGTTTGGGATTAAATGCTGCCAATATTGCCAAGCTGTTGGCGGCGAAGAATATCTATTTCGTGCCATTCGGGCAGGATGCTCCGGATAAAAAGCCAAACTCGCTCGTAGCCCGCATGGATCTGTTACTGGAAACATGCGAGGCAGCATTGGAAGGTAGGCAATTGCAACCCTTGCTCATCGAAAGGTTCAACTACTAAACAAAACGACAGAAAAAACAATTTACCTGCTTTTTTGCGATTAGGAGGAGAGTAAGAGATGGCTAACCAACTGACTTACAATGTAGCAGTAGTCGGTGCGACTGGCGCAGTCGGACAACAAATGATTCGCTTGCTGGAAGAGCGCAACTTCCCCATTAAACAGCTCAAGCTGCTTGCTTCTGGACGTTCTGCCGGCAAGACGGTCACGTTCAAGGGACAAGAAGTTGTCCTGGAAGAAGCAACTCCTGATAGCTTTGCGGGAATCGATTTTGCCTTGTTTAGCGCGGGTGGCTCCGTGAGCAAGGAACTGGCTCATCATGCAGTGCGCCACGGTGCTGTCGTCATTGACAATACCAGCGCGTTCCGGATGGACCCGGATGTTCCTCTGGTGGTGCCTGAAGTAAACATGGATGCCGCTCTCGCCCATAATGGAATCATTGCGAATCCGAACTGCTCCACCATTCAGATGGTAGCCGCTCTGAAACCCTTGTATGATCGTTTTGGAATAGACCGCATTATCGTTTCTACTTACCAGGCAGTTTCTGGCGCAGGCCAATCGGCAATCAATGAGTTGCACGAACAGAGCCGCGACGTGCTTGACGGCAAAGAGGCACAATGTCAGGTTCTGCCTGTTGGCAAGCTGCCTGTTCACCATCAAATTGCCTTTAACGCGATTCCGCAAATTGATGTGTTTACCGACAACGGTTTTACTTACGAAGAGATGAAAATGGTGAATGAAACCAAAAAAATCTTCGGTGATGACACGGTGCTGGTTTCTGCCACATGCGTACGCATTCCGGTCGTTTACGGACACAGTGAGTCGGTATACGTCGAATTGAAACAGGATTACGACCTGAACGAAGTAAAAGCACTCTTGGAAAACGCCCCTGGCGTAGTGGTGGTAGACGCGCCGCAAGAACAGCAGTATCCTCTGGCTACGGATGCTACTGGCAAGCTGGATATTTTTGTCGGCCGCTTGCGTCGTGATCTCCATCACCCTCGAGGACTGCATATGTGGATCGTATCTGACAACCTTCTCAAAGGTGCAGCATGGAATACAGTACAAATCGCTGAAGAACTCATCAAAGCAAGAGCATAGGGGAGAGGTTTGTGAAGATTCTCGTCCAGAAGTTCGGTGGTTCTTCCTTGACGACGGAAGATTGCCGGATGCGGGCAATCTACCATATAGAAAAGGCGATCGACGAAGGCTATGCCCTCGTCGTTGTCGTATCGGCCATGGGGCGCAAGGGTGACCCATATGCAACCGATACTCTTTTGCAGTTGGTTCGCTCCAATGGGAACCAACTGCCTCGTCGTGAAATGGATATGCTGATGCATACGGGGGAAATCATCTCCGCTACAGTCATGTGCAGCATGTTGAACGCGCGTGGAATCAAAGCGACGATTTTGACAGGCGGTCAGGCCAACATCGTGACCAGCGACGATTTTACCAACGCGCAAATTACGACCATTGACCCGAGCCGCATTTTGCAAGACTTGCAAGCGGGTCAAGTGGTGATCGTTCCCGGGTTTCAGGGAAGGACGGTCGATTGGGAAATTACGACGCTCGGCCGCGGCGGCAGCGACACGACAGCAACAGCGCTCGGCGTTGCCCTGCAAGCGGAAATGGTGGACATTTTTACCGATGTGGAAGGCATCATGACAGCGGACCCGCGGATCGTCGAAGAAGCGCAGCCGCTGGAAATGGTGACTTACACGGAAATTTGCAACATGGCTCACCTCGGAGCAAAAGTCATCCATCCACGAGCGGTAGAAATCGCGATGCAGGCCAACGTGCCGATTCGTGTCCGCTCTACGTTTTCGGACGACCCTGGTACACTTGTGACGACCATGCTGGAGATCGGCAAAAAAGGCTACTCGGTTCAGGACAGAGTCGTCATGGGGATCGCCCACGTGCCGAATATTACGCAGATCAAGGTAGCCAACAAGGAAGGGTACTACGATACACAGCTGCAAGTTTTCAAAACCATGGCAACCAATAATATCAGTGTCGATTTCATCAACGTGAATCCGTTAGGGGTTGCTTACACGGTTCACGATGAGATGGGAGCCAAAGCAGCCGAGCTGCTGACGGACATGGGATATGAGCCGCAGCTCTTGCCGCATTGCGCGAAAGTGTCGGTAATCGGGGCAGGAATGACGGGAGTGCCGGGCGTCATGGCACAAATCGTAGAGGCATTGACGCAGGAAGACATCCAGATTCTTCAGTCAGCTGACTCCCATACGACCATCTGGGTTTTGGTGCATGAGATGGATATGGTGCGGGCCGTACGCGCCTTGCATCAGCAGTTCAATCTCCATGCCCACCATATGTGAGCGATCTTATCTTCATTTTTGATGCCTACTGATCACAACAAGAGGAGTTGGAAAGCTAGTGGCACGTTTTGGTCGGCTTGTTACCGCGATGGTAACGCCTTTTAATGAACAATTACAGATCGATTTCGATAAAACGGAACGCCTGATCGATCACCTGATCGCAAACGGAACGACAGGGATCGTGCTGAGCGGCACAACTGGCGAATCGCCGACGCTCTCCCGTGCGGAGAAGCTGGAGCTGTTTCGCCACGCAGTCGCTTATGCAAAAGGGAAGTGCCATATTATCGCTGGAACAGGCAGCAATGACACCGCAGCGAGCATCGAGTTCACCGAGGCTGTTCAATCGATTGGCGTAGATGCCGTGATGGTCGTTGCTCCTTACTACAGCAAGCCGTCTCAGGAGGGCCTGTACGCTCATTTCAAAGCGCTGGCAGAGTCCACAGAGCTTCCGGTCATGCTGTACAACGTGCCGGGCCGTTCTGTCGTGAATATGACTGCGGAGACGACCTTGCGCTTGGCCCAGCTGCCCAATGTGGTCTGCATCAAAGAAGCATCCGGCAATTTGAGCCAAATGGCGCAAATTATCGAGCATGCTCCGGAAGGCTTTGAGCTGTACAGCGGTGATGACGGACTGACTTTGCCGATTTTGTCCATTGGCGGAGTGGGGATTGTCAGTGTAGCCAGTCACGTTGTCGGCCGGCAAATGACGGAGATGATGGACGCTTTTTTCCAGGGCAACCATGCGGAAGCGGCGAGCATTCATCGCAAGCTCGTGCCTGTGTTCGACGGACTGTTCGCTTATCCAAGTCCTGGGCCGACAAAAGTCGCTCTGGAAAAGCTCGGGGTAGCCACTGGTGGAGTTCGTCTGCCATTGGTCGAGCTGAACGAACAGGAAAAAGCGTTTGTCCACTCCTTGTTCGCCTAAGAAGCCCAATAACAAGAAGACCAAGAGCCATTCCATAAACGGGATGGCTCTTTTTCCTTGTGTTCAGGTTTTCACTTCGGGTATAATGAAAACAAGTGATTTGGGGCGGTTTTTTTGAGTGGACATGACAACTAAATATAGGAGGTTACACGTTTGGCAAAGTCGAATCACTCTGTTCTCATTTTCGCCCTGGGCGGAGTCGGCGAAATTGGGAAGAATATGTACGTGGTACAAAGCGGGGACGACATCGTAGTGATTGATGCCGGATTGAAATTCCCGGAAGAGGAAATGCTGGGAATTGACATGGTGATTCCGGATATCACCTACTTGGAAGAGAACCGTGATAAAGTTCGGGGTATTATTATTACGCATGGACACGAAGACCACATCGGCGGCCTCAGCTACGTGCTGAAGCATTTGAAAGTCCCGGTTTATGCGACAAAACTTACCCTCGGTCTGATTGATGCAAAATTGAAAGAAGCGGGTATTCTAAACGAAACGAAACGAGTATTGATCAACAGTGATTCAGAGGTTGTCCTCGGGAAAATGAAAGCGACCTTTTTCCGGGTGAATCACAGTATCCCGGATTGCGTGGGAGTATGCCTGGACACACCGGAAGGCTACGTCGTCCACACCGGGGACTTCAAGTTCGATCAAACACCAATCAATAACCAGGCAGCCGACTTGGCCAAAATGGCGATGATTGGCGATCGTGGAGTGCTGTGCCTGTTGTCGGACAGTACCAATGCAGAACGTCCAGGATTTACCGGATCGGAGCGCTCTGTTGGCATCGCGATCAAGGATGTTTTCAGCAAGGCGACGGGACGCATCGTCGTTTCTACCTTCGCATCCAACGTTCACCGCATTCAGCAGGTCGTGGATGCAGCGGTGCAGTTCAACCGCAAGCTGACGGTTGTTGGCCGAAGCATGCAAAATGTCATGAATATCAGCAGAGAGCTGGGTTATTTGTTCGTTCCGGACGGCTTGATTGTCGAGAGCGACGAAATCAACAAGCTGCCTGCTGAGCAAGTCGTTATTTTATCTACTGGAAGCCAAGGAGAGCCAATGTCTGCGCTCACACGCATGGCCCGATCCGCCCATCGGAAAATTGACATCCTTCCAGGAGATACGGTCATCATCGCAGCGACCCCGATTCCGGGGAATGAAAAGTATGTTGCACGCACGATTGACCAGCTTTCGAGAATTGGCGCTGACGTCATTTATGGCGGCCATGGACCAAACGGAACCGTCCACGTCTCCGGTCATGGCAGCCAGGAAGAGTTGCGCCTGATGTTGAATTTAATGAAGCCTAAGTACTTTATTCCTGTTCACGGCGAATACCGGATGCTCAAAACGCACTCGCTCCTCGCTGAACAGGTTGGCATCCCGGAGGAGAACATCTTTTTGCTGGATAACGGCGACACGGTGGAAATCTCCGGTGGACGGGCGCGTTACGGCCCGAAAGTCCACGCGGGCAATGTCCTGATCGACGGCCTCGGTGTCGGCGATGTAGGAAACATCGTACTTAGAGATCGCAAATTACTGTCACAAGATGGCATACTGGTAGTTGTCGTTACACTCAGCAAACAAAATGGCACGATTCTTTCTGGTCCAGACATCATCTCTCGCGGTTTCGTCTATGTGCGTGAATCCGAGGAATTGCTGGATGAAGCGAATCGCATAGTGACCCAAACACTTGTCAAGTGCATGGAAGAAAACGTAAATGAATGGTCATCCCTCAAAAACAATGTAAAAGAATCGTTGGGACGTTACCTGTACGAACAAACTCGTCGCCGTCCGATGATCTTGCCGATTATCATGGAAGTGTAAGCAAGCAAAGAGTCAGGAATCCTCTGTAACCACAGGGGTTCCTGGCTTTTTTTGGCTTGCCCGGGCGCATGATTTTCCCACCTGCTATCCATACTACAGAGGAAAGGGAGGGAGTATCATCCATGTCGAAGCAACCATACAACCAATTTTTAAATAAGCCCCCATTTGCAAGCACAGCACTGAACAATAACAAAGGCCCAGCGCCACAAAGCTCACCTCCGGAAGAGCAGGAGCCTGCCGTTGCTCCGCCTGAAGCGCCTGCGCAGGAAGATCCGAAGAAAAAGCTCTTGGACTCCATCACCCAGCTGGGGCAAACGAATGTTCCGCAACTGGAAAGCAATATTTATTGTATGACCATTATCGGGCAAGTAGAAGGGCATATTCAGCTGCCTCCGCAAAACAAGACGACCAAGTACGAACACCTCATTCCGCAGCTCGTGGCAGCCGAGCAGAACAACAAAATCGAAGGCGTACTCGTCATTTTGAACACGGTCGGGGGAGACGTTGAAGCAGGGCTGGCGATCGCCGAGATGGTGTCGTCGATGTCCAAGCCGGTCGTGACGCTCGTTCTTGGCGGCGGACACAGCATTGGCGTGCCGATTGCAGTTGCCGGCTCGTATTCTTTTATCGCGGAGACAGCCACGATGACGATTCATCCGATCCGCTTGACTGGCCTTGTGATCGGCGTGCCGCAAACGTTTGAATACCTGGACAAAATGCAGGATCGCGTCGTCAGCTTTATCGCTCGCCACTCCAACATCTCCGAAGAAAAGTTTCGCGAGTTGATGACGCGCACAGGCGAGTTGACTCGCGACATCGGAACAAACGTCATCGGTGTCGATGCCGTCAAGTATGGCTTGATCGATGAGGTCGGAGGCTTGGGCAAGGCGTTGAAAAAGCTGAATGAGCTGATCGAGAAAGCACGCAGCGGGGAGGAGCGCGTTCTCCAATGATTTTGTACTCGATTATCCCGACGGAAACGGTATTTGCCAATATGGAGCAGGTCGAAAAGCAGGAGCTGGAAGAAATTACGAACGGTCACGCGACGATGCTGGTAGAGCGCACCGGACCGTATGAAGGAAGAATTGTCCGTTTGATCAGTCCAGACCCGCAAGATTATTTGAAACCGCACTATGCCCCTGGACAAAAAGTTCAATTTCGCCCCGAATGGCTCGTCTAAGAAGTCCTGTATTTCTATGAATTTCCTGTGTTATACTAATTGTGTACGAACAGCAGCCGAACAAAATACGGCTGCCTTTTTACCATTTTGTACATATCTGGAAAAAGCACAAGAAGGAGGCGTGCCATTGAGTAGAAGAAAAAAAGAGCGGTCGCAAGCGGCATTGGCCTCAGTTGTCAAAATAGAGCTGCTGGGACTGCTCATTATTGTGCTGTCCTTGATCGGACTGCTCGAAAGCGGGTGGCTGGGCAAAAACGTTCTGGCTTTTCTGTTCCGCTTTATTGCGGGCTCCTGGGATTTCTTGCTCCCGGTGCTGATGATTGTCATGGCTGTGTTCATGATGTTTACCCGCCAGGCACCGCGCTTGACGTATCGCGTGCTTGGCATCGTGCTGATCATGGTGGCGATTTTGACGTGGGACCACATGATTTTGTACAAGCAGATCACGGCAGACGGCAAGTTCGCGGAGCAGAGCATCATCCGCGTGACCTGGGACCGGGTCTGGCTGGATCACAGTCAAAAAGTATCCACAACCGGAGTAGGCGGAGGCATGGTAGGCGCTCTGTTCTTTGCCGTCACGAACGGTCTGGTCGGGACGATCGGGACGGGCTTGATGATCGTCTTCTTGTTCCTCGTCGGCCTCATGTTTCTGTTCAATCTGTCTTATGTGAACATTGTGATGTTTCTCCGCGACAAAATGGCGCTTTTTTACGGAAAAGCAAAGGAGACCGTCAAAGACTCCGTGCAGCTTTTGCAGGAAGAGAGCGAGCGCAGAAAACAAGCGACGAAGGAAGCCGACGAACAACGCAAGCAAAAGCTGGCAGAGACCGCCGATCAAGAGGCGACTCCGCTGCCTGTTAGAGAGATCAGGACAGCGCACGATGAGCAGGCAAATGAACAGCTCGTCATCCCGGTGATTCGCGACTTTGCCGACCGGATTGCTCTGGAGGATGAAGAGACTGTAGAGCCAGCCGCAGCAGCACGTCCGGCGAAGACTGCCACAGCGCAAGCGACACAGGAAATTACGTTTGCCCTGGAGGGAGACGAAGAGATTTTCGGGACGCTGGAGACAGCAGAAGAACAGCCAGCCGCACCTTATGAGCTGCCGAGCTTGCAGATGCTCGCCAGACCGCGCCAAGCAGGTACAGCCAAAGACGTCGATCACACCTCAAATGCGGCCAAGCTTGTGCAGACGTTGAAAAGCTTCGGCGTCAGCGCGACGGTTTCCGAAGTGCACCGCGGGCCAGCAGTCACCCGGTACGAGGTTCAGCCTGCCACCGGGGTAAAAGTGAGCAGAATTGTCAGTTTGACAGACGATTTGGCCTTGGCTCTGGCTGCCAAAGACATTCGCATCGAGGCTCCAATTCCAGGGAAGTCGGCAATCGGGATTGAGGTACCGAACTCCGAGGTAGCGGTCGTATCGCTGAGAGAAGTGCTGGAAGCGCCGCAATACCAGGATGCGCCTGGCAAGCTCACCGTAGCTTTGGGCCGTGATATTTCTGGCGAGCCGATTGTCGCTGACCTGACGAAAATGCCGCACTTGCTTGTGGCCGGAGCCACGGGAAGCGGGAAGTCTGTCTGCATCAACGGGTTGATCATGAGCATTTTGTTCAAGGCAAGACCGGACGAAGTCAAGCTGATGATGGTCGACCCGAAAATGGTCGAGCTGAACATTTACAACGGAATCCCGCATTTGCTGGCTCCGGTAGTGACCGACCCGAAACGGGCGTCTGTCGCCCTGAAAAAAGTCGTGGCCGAAATGGAGCGGCGCTACAACCTGTTTGCGAAAACGGGCAGCCGCAACATCGAAATGTACAACGCCCAGGTGCAAGGCACACCTTTGCCGTACATCGTCGTCATCGTCGACGAGCTTGCCGACCTGATGATGGTAGCTCCTGGTGAAGTGGAGGACGCCATCTGCCGCTTGGCGCAGATGGCGCGTGCATCGGGGATTCACTTGATCATTGCCACACAGCGCCCGTCTGTCGATGTCATCACGGGTGTCATCAAGGCGAACATCCCTTCCCGCATTGCCTTCGGCGTGTCTTCCATGGCGGACTCCCGCACGATTTTGGATATGGGAGGAGCCGAGAAGCTGCTCGGCCGAGGAGATATGCTGTCGTTGCCGATGGGAGCATCTAAGCCGATTCGCGTTCAGGGCGCTTTTGTATCGGACAAAGAGGTGGAGGAAGTCGTCCGCTTTGTCAAAGAGCAGCAGGAAGTTCGCTATAACGAAGAAATGATTCCTGGCGAAGTGCAAGAGGAACAGCAGGCTGTCGTGGATGACGATCTGTACGATCAGGCTGTACAGATCGTGTCCGAAGCACAGACTGCTTCCGCATCGCTGTTGCAGCGCCGTTTGCGTGTCGGTTATACGAGAGCCGCACGGTTGATCGACATGATGGAAGCGCAAGGGATCGTAGGGCCGTATGAAGGCTCCAAACCGCGAGAGGTTCGCGTTCCGCGTCCTTCTATCGAATCCAATATATCCTAGGGATGGACTTTGCTGGAAAAACATAGCCAGCAAAGTCTTTTTTTCGCTGACGAGAGGGATATTTTTTTTCGTTTCCACCCGTTGTTCAAAAAGATTTGACTTGCATGATACACGCCCCTCATGTAAAATTTTTAACAGATTGAGGGAAATTGTTGCTATCACGTCTCATGAGAATCAGAGGTCTGACGTCCTACCTGTTGGGATGGCTCGAAGGACAACAGGAGTGAATTGACGATGAGCATTAAAGGAAACGTTCGATCACTTTTCCTCTTGGTTATGGATAAAATCAAGAGCGATATTGAAAGCGGACAGCTGCGTGCTGGTGAACGCCTCCCGTCCGAAGCCGAACTATCCAAACAGTTAGGTGTAAGCAGGGCAACACTTCGCGAGGCGCTTCGTCTTCTGGAAGAAGAGAAAATTGTCATTCGTAGGCACGGAGTCGGTACTTTTATCAATTCAAAACCTGTTTTTTCAGGGGGAATTGGGGAACTCTTTAGTGTGACGGATGCAATTGAGCGTCAAGGGTACACGGCAGGAACGATGATCCTGAAGACATCCTTTGGCGAATCTGGGGAAGACGAGCGTAAGAGCTTGGCCTTGAATCCAGGCGAAGGCGTGCTGATGGTAGAACGCATTCGGACAGCTGACGGCGAACCTGTGGTCTATTGCATAGACCGTATTCCCGCGCGCTTGGTGCCAGAAGGCTATACGGCTGGCGGAGAGTCCATTTTCAAATGGCTGGAGAGCGCTACTGGGGTGCGGATCGCTTATGCGGTGGCTCACATTGTACCCATGGGCTACAATGAAAAGGTTTCCAATCTGCTGCATTGCGACAAATCCACACCGCTGCTCTTGCTCAAGCAGATTCATTACGACGAAAGTGAAAAGCCTGTTTTATACTCCCATAACTACTTCAGAGCTGACAAAATTCACTTTCACGTCGTGCGGAGACGGTTGTAACCGTGAGGGAAACCTCACTCAACAATTTTCATCAACTAAAAACAGGGGGTAATCTCAGATGAAGAAAGTTCTATCCGTGCTTTCTGTGGCAACACTCAGCCTGTCGCTGGTTCTTGCCGGATGCGGAAGCAAACCAGAAGCACAACCTCAAGGTCAAACTGGAGGCGCTGAAGGCGGTGCCAAAACAGCTGTCAAAATTGGTATGGTTACTGACGTTGGCGGCGTAAACGACAACTCCTTCAACCAAAGTGCTTGGGAAGGTCTGCAAAAATTCCAAGCCGACATGAATCTGCCGAAAGACAGCGTTAACTACCTGCAATCTACAAGTGATGCTGAGTATGTACCTAACCTGACTCAATTTGTAAAAGACAAATGGGATCTGACTTGGGGTATCGGTTTCCTGATGGGCGACCACCTGAAAAAAGTTGCTGACGAAAACAAAGATGCAAAACTGGCGATCATCGATGCTGAAGTAGACGCGCCAAACGTAGAATCCGTACTCTTCAAAGAGCACGAAGGTTCTTTCCTCGCTGGGGTAGTTGCAGCGAAAATGTCCAAAACGAAAACAGTTGGTTTCGTGGGCGGCGTTGAAATTCCAGTTATCAAACGCTTCGAAGTTGGTTTCGAAGCAGGTGTGAAAGCTGCTGATCCTAGCGTAAAAGTAATCAAAGTATACACAGGTGCATTTGACAAGCCTGACCTTGGCAAATCCACTGCTTCCCAAATGTACGGTCAAGGCGCTGACATCATCTTCCACGCTTCCGGCGGTACAGGTGATGGCGTATTTAACGAAGCAAAAGACCGCAAAGCTAAAGGCGAAAACGTTTGGGTAATCGGTGTAGACAAAGACCAATCCCTGACTTTCGGCGATGAGATCACTCTCACTTCCATGGTAAAACGCGTTGACGAAGCTGTATATCGTGTATCCAAAGACCTGTCCGAAGGTAAATTCGAGGGCGGCAAAATCAAATGGCTCGGTCTTGCTGAAGACGGTGTAGGCTTGGCTTCCACATCCACGAAGAACGTTCCAGAAGACGTACTGAAGCTGGTTGATGAGTACAAGCAAAAAATCGTTAAAGGCGAAATCCAAGTGCCAGACAAGTAAAACGATGAAGCGGCAAAGGGACAAGGCTGGTTCGAGGAACTGGCCTTGTTCTTTACCTTCACATTAACCCAAAAAAATGGGGTGAGCATGGTTGAGTTCGGTAAAAAAAGTAGTTGAGATGCGAGGGATTACCAAGCGGTTCCCAGGGATTGTGGCAAACGATAACATCACGCTTTCTGTCAAGCAAGGCGAAATTCATGCGCTTCTCGGCGAGAATGGCGCAGGCAAGTCGACGTTAATGAACATTTTGTTTGGCCTGTATCAACCGGATGAGGGCGAAATCCTCATCAACGAAAAAGCAGTGAAAATTACAAGTCCGAACGTTGCCAACGAACTTGGCATCGGGATGGTACACCAGCACTTTATGCTTGTGGAGACGTTTACGGTAACAGAAAACATTGTATTGGGAAACGAACCGAAAAACGGGTTGCAAATAGATATCCAGAGCGCGGAAAAAGCGGTGGAAAAGCTTTCGAATCAATACGGACTAAAGGTTGATCCTAGAGCAAAGATTCAGGATATCTCCGTAGGTATGCAACAACGCGTAGAGATCTTGAAAACGCTTTATCGCGGGGCCGACATCCTGATTTTCGACGAGCCGACTGCTGTTCTGACCCCTCAAGAAATTCATGAACTCATTGAAATCATGCATAACTTGGTCAAAGAGGGCAAGACCATTATTTTGATTACCCACAAGCTGAAAGAGATTATGGCGGTATGTAATGCCTGCACCATCATCCGACGCGGAAAAGTGATTGACTCTGTATTGATTAAGGATACCAATCCGGATGAGCTTGCTGCGAAAATGGTCGGACGTGAAGTCAGCTTCCACGTGGACAAGATAGCAGCAAAACCGAAGGAAACGATCCTGGCTGTCGAAAACGTGACAGCGATGGGCAACCGGGGGGTCAACGCACTGAACAATCTCAGCCTCGAAGTTCGCGCAGGCGAAATTCTCGGGATTGCAGGCGTAGACGGCAACGGACAGAGCGAACTGATTGAAGTATTGACCGGGTTGCGCAAAGCGACCAGCGGCCGTGTCCTTCTCAATGGTAAAGAAATCACCAACGAATCTCCGCGCAGCATTTCCGAATCGGGCTTGTCCCATATTCCGGAAGACCGTCACAAGCGCGGGTTGGTTCTCGATTTCACCATGAGCGAGAATATGGTATTGGAAACGTATTTCCATCCAACGTTTAACAAAAACGGTTTTCTCGATTATGGCGCGATTGACAAGCATGCGGCCAAACTTATCGAAGAATTTGACGTGCGCACGCCTTCGATCTACACGCCAGCGCGCGCTTTGTCCGGTGGTAACCAGCAGAAGGCGATTATTGCCCGCGAAGTGGACAAGAACCCTGATCTGTTGATTGCGGCGCAGCCTACTCGCGGTTTGGACGTCGGAGCGATCGAGTTCATCCATCGACGTCTGATTGAACAGCGCGACAACGGAAAAGCGGTTCTCCTGCTCTCGCTTGAGCTGGATGAAATCATTAACGTATCCGACCGGATTGCCGTTATTTACGAAGGCAGCATTGTAGGAATCGTCGATGCCAAAGCGACAAGTGAACAAGAGCTGGGCTTGATGATGTCCGGTGGAAAACGAATGCATGGAGGAGGAAACGATGAATAAAGTGATAGCCGTCTTTACAAAAGAATCGTTCCTCGTCCCTGTAGTGGCAATCATTCTCGGCTTGTTGACGGGTGCGATTGCGATGCTGGCAGGGGGCTTCAACCCGATTCAGGCTTACATGGCCCTGATTGAAAAAGTATTCGGAAGCGCGTACAACTTCGGGGAAACGATTCGCCAAATTACGCCGCTGATTTTTACGGGTCTTGCAGTGGCGTTTGCCTTTCGGACAGGCCTTTTCAACATCGGGGCTGAGGGGCAGTTCATCGTAGGGATGATCGCTGCTACAAGCGTTGGGGTTTCTTTTGACCTGCCTGCCTACATCCACGCTCCGCTCGCTGTTATTGCGGGTGCGGTAGCAGGTGGCTTATGGGGTTCCATTGCCGGTTACTTGAAAGCCGCTCGCGGCGTGAACGAAGTAATCACGAGCATCATGTTGAACTGGGTTGCTCTGTATTTGGCTAACTGGGTGATGAATGCTTTCTTCATTCCAACTGGCCAACAACGTTCGGAAATGATCAAGGAATCATCGATGATCACGATCACATGGCTTTCGCAAATGTTTGACAGTGCCCGTCTGCACTGGGGAACACTGATTGCTGTCCTTGCCGCTATTTTCTTCTACGTCATTCTTTGGAAAACAAAGTCGGGCTATGAATTGCGCGCAGTAGGTCTGAATCCGCACGCATCCGAATACGCCGGGATGAACGTCAACCGCAATGTCGTAAAAGCGATGTTCATTGGTGGAATGTTTGCGGGAATCGGTGGAGCTTGCGAGATTTTGGGAGTCTTCCATTATCAAGCGATCATGACGGCGCAGCCTGGCTATGGTTTTGATGGAATTGCGGTTGCCCTGATCGGCGGAAATACGCCATTGGGTGTCGTGCTTGCCGCGATTTTGTTCGGTATCCTCACGTTTGGGGCGGCTGGAATGAAATTCGGCGCGGGCGTTCCTGTTGAATTGATCCGTGTCGTAATCGCCTCGGTTATTTTCTTCGTGGCGGCACACGGCATCGTGAAGATTTTTGTTAAACCAATCTTGCAGAAGAAAAAGGAAGGTGGGCACTGATGGATTGGGGATTAATTATTAGCAACCTCGTTCATGATACCATCGTGTTTTCCACTGCCTTGATTTTTGCCTCTTTGGGCGGGCTCTACTCGGAGCGCTCTGGTGTCGTGAATATTGCCCTGGAAGGCATGATGATCATCGGTGCTTTTACAGGTGCCGTGCTGACCTACGCGTTTCAGGATTCGCTGGGGCCTTTGGCTCCTTGGATTGGCTTTATCTTGGCCGGGGTTGCCGGAGCGATTTTCGCGCTTCCGCATGCGGTGGCTTCTGTCACCTTTAAAGCGGATCAAACGGTCAGCGGCGTGGCCCTGAACTTTTTGGCGGCGGGCTTGTCTGTCTACTTGACGAAAATTATCTTCAACGGCGCAGGCCAGACAACGACCTTGTCGAGCGTCTTTACAAAATGGAGCATTCCGGTTCTCCATGACATTCCGTATTTGGGACATGCCATCTTTGAGGCGTACCCAACCAGCTTCCTTGCGTTTATTGCCGTGTTCTTTACCTGGTATTTGATCTTCAAGACGCCATTCGGTCTGCGTCTGCGCGCAGTTGGTGAGCATCCACGCGCTGCTGATACAGTGGGGATCAACGTGAAAAAAATGCGTTACACAGCTGTCATGATCAGTGGCGCGCTGGCTGCATTGGGCGGTGCGACGATCTCTTTGACCACGACGAGCAACTTTTCCCATAATACCGTATCGGGACAAGGGTTTATCGCCATTGCGGCGCTGATTTTCGGAAAATGGCATCCGGCTGGAGCCATGGGAGCAGCTTTGTTCTTCGGGGTTGCCCAGGCGATCAAGTCTTTGGTGCAGATTTTCGGTTTGACCAAGTACATTCCGACTGAATTTATTTTCATGCTTCCGTACGTGCTGACCATCTTGGTCATGGCCGGTCTGGTTGGACGCTCCAGCGCTCCAGCTGCCTTGGGCAAGCCGTACGATACAGGCTCTCGTTAAGTAAAAGTTGACATAATTTGCGTCTGGAACCGGTTCCATCCCCTGTGCGATAATTTTTGATGTGAGATTGCACGGGGAGGGAATAGAATGAACCGCTGGCTACAAAAGCACAGCCGTTTACGTTCTGCCGGGATTCTGGGCGCATTTTTTGTTTGTCTTTGTTTCGTGGCAATCGGTACAGCGCAAGCAACAGAACCAGGTCCGGTGATATCGATTGTGGTGGACGGACGGGGAGTGGACTCGGATGTGCTGCCGCTGAAGCAGAACGGACGGATGCTGGTGCCGATTCGCGTGATCGGGGAAGCGACTGGCGCGCAGGTTACATATGATGCCACCAACCGAAGAGTAGCGTTCAATCAAAAAGGCGAACACGTGTCTTTGGATATAAACAGTCGACTCGCCTATGTGAACGGGAAGCGCGTCACGCTGGAGACGGCGCCGATCATTGTCAACAAGCGCACACTGGTGCCGCTCCGGTTTGTCAGCGAGGCGCTCGGCTATCAGGTCGAATGGGATGCACTCGCTTCCGTGGCCCATGTGCAAACAAAGCCTGTCGAAGATCGCGCCGCAAGCGTACCGGAAGCGGGGAATCCGTACGTGGTTCAGCAAAAGGATACGCTGGGAGCGATTGCGCTTCGGCACGGGACGACGATGAGTGCGATCAAGCAAAACAACTACTTGTCAGGCGATCAGTTGACAGTAGGGCAAATTTTGTTTTTGCCGCACGCTGCGAAAAAAGCGGAGCACCCGCTGTCGAGCAAAGTGGGAGATCAGCGTCTGCTAGGAAAAGGCTATTCGTTTCCTTTTGACGATGCGAGCTGGTACGAGCCTTACGGCGACAGCTTCGGATCGGATCGCGAATGGACGGAAAGCAATAGCGGAAGCGTCCGCAGGCACGAAGGCATCGATATCATGGCCCCGAAAGGAACGCCTGTCTACTCGGTTTCCGATGGGACGATTAATCGGGTGGGCTGGAACACTTACGGCGGCTGGCGAGTCAATATTACGGATAAAAATGGGCAGTTTCGCATGTATTACGCTCACTTGAGCGCCTACGCACCGGGATTGCGAATCGGCGGCGAGGTCAAGGCAGGACAGCTGATCGGCTTTGTCGGGGATACGGGCTACGGAGGAACGGGCACCGTGGGGATGTTCGCTCCGCATCTGCACTTTGGGCTGTATCGCAACGACAACGGACGGGCTGTCGATCCGTATGACTATTTGCGTTTCTGGGAGCAAAAGAAAGTAGTAAGCTTGTTTGCTTAATGGGACAGACTATACGATAGGGAATCCTGATCAATGAAAAGGAGGACTTCGTATGTGGATTTGTCCGTACTGTGGCGGAAATCACGGTTTGCCTTTTCACGACGAGCAGTTGGACGGGGTGCTTTGCCTTTCTTCCGATTGCGGCCGATTCGTGGAGGAAGACGCTGTTTCTGATAACACCCGTGACTGGGATTATATGGATTTGTAGCAAAAAGAGCGAGTGCGCCGGAAAAGGGCGGCTTGCTCTTTTTGCTTGTAAACAGGGAGAAAACAAAGCACAAGACGGCGAGGAAGAGAGTCGTACGGAAAGCCAGGGGAGCATACGATGGAAGACGGGGCAATTATAATGGAAGATTCTGATGAAAGATGGCCTGCCAATTGGTTACAATAGAGAAGTATACGCAGATGGAGAAGGGAGAAGTTGCAATGAAAGCACAGACGTCTGATATCGCGTTTCAAAGCTCCCAAATTAACGGGATGAACGTACATATCCTTCCGACCGCCAAATTCAAAACAACGACAATTGTGACGATGATTGAGCAGGCTTTGTCGGAGGAACACGTGACCAAGACGGCGCTTTTGGCCATGGTCATGAAACGGGCAAGCGAGCGTTTTCCGGAAACGAAGCTCCTGCGCGCGCACCTCGATTTTTTGTATGGCGCCATTTTTGATGTGGATGTCATGAAAAAAGGCGAACGGCAAATCCTGCAAATCTACATGGAGGTGCCGAATGAAAAGTACCTGTCCGAAGGCGATGCCCTTCTGGAACAGGCGATTCAGTTCGTAGGCGACATGCTGGTGCGCCCTTATGTACAAGACAATGCTTTTGCGCAGAAGTATGTGTCGCAGGAAAAAGAAACATTGAAAAAACGGGTCGAAAGCCTGATTGATGACAAGATGAAGTACGCCAACCAGCGGGTAACGGAAGAGATGTGCAAAGGCGAGCCTTTTGCCCTGTTGGTTCAAGGACGGGTGCAAGACTTGTCTGCCATCACGGGACAAGAGCTGTACCGCTATTTTAAAGAAATCACAACGTCCAACCCGATCAACGTGTTCGTAGTGGGGGACGTGGAGCCAGACGCAGTGGCCGCAGCGATCCGCACTCATATCCCGCTGGAGCGCAAAGAAGTTGGCGAGCTGCAAATTGGTGGCGCAGCCAAGACGGTTTCGGAGGAAAAAGAAGTCGTCGATCGACTCGACGTGAATCAGGCCAAGCTGAATATCGGCTGCCGGACACAAGTCACGTACAAGGATGACGATTATCCGGCGCTGCTCTTGTACAACGGCATTTTGGGCGGATTCCCGCACTCCAAGCTGTTTGTCAATGTGCGGGAAAAAGAGAGCCTCGCTTACTACGCTGTATCGCGTCTGGAAAGCCACAAAGGCATCATGATGATCATGTCCGGAATCGAGGTGGGCAAATACTCGCGCGCGGTGGAAATCATCAAGGAACAGCTGGAGCAGATGCGCGCAGGCAACATTTCCGAAGAAGAACTGTCGCAGACGAGAGCTACGTTGTCCAACCAGTTCCGTGAGCTGCTGGACAGTGCCCGCGGCATGATCGATTTTACCTACAATGGCGTCATCAGCGGCCGCAAGCGGAAGCTGGACGAATTGCTCGCCGGGATTGAACAGGCCAGCATCGAAGATATCAAACGGGTGGCGAACAAGGTAGCGATCGATACGATCTACTTGCTGCGCGACAAGAAGGGAGAGGCGTAATCATGCAGACGACCGTTTTTGACCAAGTAAATGAAACCGTCTACCACGAAACATTGGACAATGGGCTGCAAGTCTACCTTGTTCCCAAGCAAGGGTTCAGCAAGACGTACGCCGTTTTTACTACGCGTTACGGCTCGATCGACAGCCATTTCAAAACGCGCAGCGGGGAAGAAATCAATGTGCCGGACGGGATCGCCCATTTTCTCGAACACAAAATGTTTGAGAAAAAAGACCGGGATGTCATGCACGAGTTCAGCAAGAACGGCGCATCGTGCAACGCCTTCACGAGCTTTAACCGCACAGCTTATCTGTTTTCGTGCACAGACAAGCTGGATGACAACCTGAATCTGCTGCTGGACTACGTGCAAGACCCGTACTTCACAGATGCCAGCGTGGAGAAAGAAAAAGGAATCATCGGCCAGGAAATTACGATGTACGACGACAATCCGGACTGGAAAGTCTACATGAACCTGCTCAAGGCCATGTACCAAAAATATCCGATCAACATCGAGATTGCCGGCACGATTGAGACGATCTCGCATATCACAAAAGAGTACCTTTACCAGTGCTACGAGACGTTTTACCATCCGTCGAACATGCTGCTTTTGGTGGTGGGCTCGTTCGAACCGGAGTCGATCATGAAGCTGATCCGCGAGAACCAGACGAAGAAGGAGTTTCCTCCTGCTCCGCAGATTACCCGCGTGTTCCCGGATGAGCCTGCCGCTGTGGCGCAGGCCAAAGTCGAAGCGTTTCTCACGGTCGGTCTTCCGAAGTGCATGATCGGCATCAAGGAAAAAGAAACGGGACTGTCGAAGGAAGCGCTGCTGAAAAGGGACTTGACGACAAAGCTCATTTTGGACATCGCGTTTGGAACCAGCTCCGCTATCTACGAGCGGCTGTACGAAAGCGAACTGATTACGGAGAGCTTTGATTTTGACTACAGCAGCGAAAAAGACTACGCCTATACGATTATCGGGGGAGATACGCCAGACCCGGACCGTTTGGTGGCGACTATCAAAGCGGAAATCGCACAACTCAAGCAAACAGGCATCAACCAGGAAGAGTTCGAGCGGGCCAAGCGGAAAAAGATCGGAAATTTCTTGCGCTCGCTCAATTCCGTGGAGTTTATCGCGAACCAGTTTACAAGCTTCAAGTTCAACGGCAACGATTTGTTCTCCGTCGTGCCGACGCTGGAGTCGATTACATTGGAAGAAGTGGGTCAACGTCTGAACGAGCATTTTCTGGAGGAACAGATGGCAGTTTCTATCGTGCGTTCCGCTTCGCCGCAAGAGTAAGGAGTGGGCATGATGGAAAAGACGCCATGGGCGTTTATTTCGGGAGCCTCTGGAGAAATCGGCCAGGCGATCGGCACCTATCTGGCTGAGGCAGGGGTTCCCCTTTACCTGCATTACAACCGTTCGGAAAGCAAGCTGGATCGTTTGGTGCAGCTGTGCCAGGAAAGAAATGTACCTTTTTGCAAGCTGCAGGCGGATTTGCGGGAGCCGGCGCAAATTGCCGCGATGTTTGCCCAGATGCCGTCACCGCCGCTGTTGATTGTCAACAACGCTTCGGCCGATCACGTCGGACTGTTTACCGACGTGTCGGTCGAGATGTTTGACGAGCTGGTCGCGCTGAATGTTCGCTCTGCTTTTTTGGTCTGTCAGGCTGCGTTGCCGGCCATGCTCCGTGAGCGATATGGACGGATCGTCAATGTTTCTTCGATCTGGGGGCTTACGGGCGGTTCCTGCGAAGTGCTGTATTCGTTGACGAAGGGCGCGATCAACACGTTTACCAAAGCGTTGGCCAAGGAAATGGCGCCCAATGGCATCACGGTGAACGCCGTAGCCCCCGGCGCGATTGCTGGCGGAATGATGGCGCGGTTTTCCCCTGACGAAGTGGAGATGATCGCAGAGGAAATTCCGGCGAACCGGCTTGGCGATCCGCGCGAGGTGGCGGCTGTTGTGCGGTTTCTGTTATCGGCAGATGCCAGCTATGTGACGGGGCAGATCATTAGCCCGAACGGCGGCTGGTATACATAAGCTTGGGCGTGCATAATTTCCGAGAAATAGTGGAAATCTACCTCCTGTGTGGGCAGCAGAAGACTCTATTGCCCCAACGAAAAAAGGAGGGAATTTCCTTATGTCGATTCTGGATAACTTTCGCGACTGGAAAGAATTTCTCGGAGACCGAGTAGAACAGGCAAGACAGGCTGGGATGGAAAGCCAGACGCTGGAAAACGTAGCGTATCAGATTGGAGGCTATCTCGCCGAGCAGGTTGATCCGAAAAATGATCAGGAGCGCTTGCTGAAACAGCTTTGGGACGCGGGCGATCAACAGCAACAACAAGCGCTGGCTTCCCTCATGGTGAAGCTCGTGCAAAATCCAGATAGCCTGAACAAAGGCAATTAGTCTTTTAAATCCCCTATTCACGGGGATTTTTCTTTTCGCGTTTGTTTGTCGAACGATACGAACGTGATATACTACAGAGGAAGATTATTCTGTCTTGGCGGAGAGGATTCTATATGGAAGCGAAAAAAGAATGGTACATGGAGTACGAAATTGCCCGTAACCGTCCTGGTTTGTTGGGTGACGTGTCTTCTATTCTGGGGATGTTGAACATTAATATCGTCACGATCAACGGTGTCGATACGATGCGCCGCGGCATGTTGCTTTTGACAGATGACGATGAAAAAATGGAGGTTTTGCGCAACGTTGTGCAAAAAATGGACAACATAACCATAACGAGGTTACGTCCCCCTACCATGCTGGATCGTCTCGCTGTTCGCCATGGACGCTACATCGAGCGTGACAGCGAGGACAAAAAAACGTTCCGCTTCGTCCGTGACGAGCTGGGGCTGTTGGTAGACTTCATGGCTGAGATTTTGAAAAAAGAGGGCCATCAGCTAATTGGAATCCGGGGAATGCCTCGTGTCGGGAAGACAGAATCGATGATTGCAGCCAGCGTGTCTGCGAACAAGCGCTGGACGTTTATTTCATCTACTTTGCTGCGGCAGACAGTGCGCAATTCCTTAGCCATTGATGAATTGTCTACTGATCATGTATATTTGATAGATGGAATTGTTTCAACGCTGCGATCGACAGAGAAGCATTACACCTTGCTTCGGGAGATTATGAACTTTCCTGCCGCGAAGATCATCGAGCATCCGGACATTTTTGTAAGAGAATCAGAGTACGAAATATCTGATTTTCATTACATTATCGAGCTTCGTCACTATCCGGATGAGGAAATTACATACGAGCTGATCAACAATCGCGGCTTCGATAATTTTGACATGAATTAAGGAGGGGCAGCTGTGTCTGAGCTAGGTCAAGTCCTGCAAAGGGCCCGCGAAGAAAAAGGAATCACGCTCGACGACATCCAACGAATCACCAAGATACAGCGGCGATATTTGGAAGCCATTGAAAGAGGTCATTTTCATGTACTTCCCGGCCACTTTTACGCGCGTGCGTTCATTAAGAGTTATGCGGAAGCCGTTGGTCTCGACCCGAATCACATCCTGACGCATTTTCAGGCCGATTTGCCAGCCCAGCCACCTACGGAGCAAGTGGAAAGACTGCGTCGCAGGAGAGTTGCTTCCGCGAACAACCCGCTACAGGCAGGAAGATGGGTTACCAAGACGTTGCTGGTGCTTTTCATTGCCTTGATTATTGGCGTTATTTACATCGCAGCGGTAAATAACAACGGCAATACAATCACCCAGCCTGTACCAAGCGGAACGGTCAATCCTGGAGCGGAAATCGTCACTCCGGGCAATGGTGGAGGGGCTACTACTTCTCCGATTGCGCAGCAGCCGCAACCGCCATCTACTGTCACACCTACTCCTGATCCGGGAACGACAACGCCGGAGCCGGGAGAGGTAGCCTCTTCAGCGACGATCACATTCGAGTCGCAGCAAGGCTCCATGTACAATTACTCTTTGCAAGGCGGAGAGAAAATTACGGTTCATTTGAAAGTGAAGGAAGACAGAAGCTGGTTCGGTGTATCGGAAGGAAAAGGCAAGAAGTATGTGGAGGAAGGCGAACTGCGAAAAGGCGCCAAGGAAGAGATCACGATTGAATTGAAGAAATCGGCGTATGTCCGCCTCGGAAAGCCGACGGCCTTGGAGCTGACCGTGAACGGAGCTGCGGTCGATACATCCAAAATGAAGTTCATGCCGTCGAACCTTACCATCAAAATGAAAGAGGCAACAGCACAGTAGGCAAGCATTATGCTTGCCTTTCGTACTTTCGTCTCTTTTGACACTTCCTTTAGGCTTATATTATACTGGATAGGTGTAATATGGGCTGGTATGACCAATTGGAGGAAAGAGGAAAAAAGATGGCAGAGAAGGTAGGCACGCGTGAAAAAGTAGCGATTGTTACGCTGGGCTGTGAGAAGAATTTGGTCGATTCCGACATGATGGCCCATCTGATAGATGAAAAAGGCTATGAACTGGTTGACAATCCGGAAGAAGCAACCGTGGTCATCGTCAATACCTGTGGCTTCATTGATGCCGCCAAGGAAGAATCTGTGAACAAGATTCTGGAGATGGGCGAGCTGAAGGAAGCCGGCAAGCTGAAATCGCTTGTGGTGGCAGGCTGTCTCACACAACGCTACAAAGAGGATATCTTGAACGAGATCCCTGAAGTGGACGGCATTGTCGGAACAGGCGATTTTATGTCGATTACAGGGATCATTGAAGAATCGCTGGAAGGCAAGCGTCCGATTTTTGTGGGCAACCCAATCTTTGCGTACGAAGATGTCGTCAAGCGAAAAGTGAAAGAAGGCACGTATTCGGCATACATTAAAATTGCCGAGGGATGCGACAATGCCTGTACCTTCTGTAGTATCCCCCTGATGCGCGGCGGATTCCGCAGCCGGACGATCGAGTCCATTCTGGAGGAAGCCCGCCATCTGGCGCAGCAGGGGATTGTGGAGATCAGCTTGATTGCCCAGGACTCCACGAACTACGGTACAGATATTTACGATGGCAAGTTGATGCTTCCCGAGCTGCTCAACCGGCTCGCCGAAGTGGAGGGAATCGAGTGGATTCGTCTGCATTACGCATACCCGGGCTTTTTTACAGACGAATTGATTCAAACGTTTGCTACGAATCCAAAGGTATGCAAATACATCGACATGCCATTGCAGCATTCAGAAGACCACATTCTGAAAAGAATGCGTCGTCCGGGTCGCCAAACGGATATTCGCGAGCTTGTCGGTAAAATCCGCGCGCAAGTACCGGATGTTGCCCTGCGAACTTCCTTGATTGTAGGCTTCCCTGGCGAAAACGAAGAGGACTTTGCCAAGTTGTCCGACTTCGTGAAAGACATCCGTTTTGACCGTTTGGGTGTGTTCACTTATTCGAATGAAGAGGACACCCCGGCTTCCCGTCTGCCTGATCATGTGGACGAAGAGGTCAAGGAAAAGCGGGCGAACATGCTGATGGAAATTCAGCGTGAGATTGCAAGCGAGCGCAATGGCCGCTTTGTCGGCCAGGAGCTGGACGTCCTGATTGAGCGTTACGAAGGGCGCAACGACATTTATGTAGGCCGGACGCAATACGATGCCCCGGAAATTGACGGGGAAGTATTCGTAACCGGATTCAAAGGCAAATTAGGCTCAATCGTAAAGGTAAAGATCACACACTCCTATGAATACGATTTGGCCGGGGAGGTAGTCTAGGTGAATCTCGCCAACCGCATCACCCTCGCCAGGATTTTCCTGGTGCCGGTAGTTATGTTTTTTCTGCTGGTGCGTTACAACATCGGGACATTTTCCATTGGCAGCCTGACGATGACGTATAACGAGCTGATTGCGGCTTTGGTGTTTATCCTAGCAGCCAGTACGGACGGACTCGACGGTTACATTGCACGCAAACGCAAGATCGTGACCAATCTCGGAAAATTTTTGGACCCGCTTGCCGACAAGCTGCTCATCTCTGCTGCCTTGATTTCCTTGGTGGAGATGCAGCGGCTGGAGGCGTGGATTGCGATTGTGATTATCAGCAGGGAGTTTGCTGTAACGGGTTTGCGCCTTGTTGCTGCGGCTGAAGGACAGGTAATTGCTGCCAGTGCTTTGGGTAAACTGAAAACATGGGTGCAGATCGTGGCGATTACAGCCGTCATGATCCGCAATTTCCCATTCGGCTTTTTCGGGATTCCCTTCGATGAGGTAGCCACTTGGGCCATGGTTGTGATTACGCTTTATTCCGGGTACGACTACTTTGCGAAAAATCGCAACGTCATCCAATACTCGTAGTTACGGGTATTGGTCTCTTTTTTCACAAGACTCTTCTCTTGCGCCACTATCGGTGATAAACTGTTTGGTTAGAGGCTTTTCTACTCTCAAAGAGAATGGATGAGGAAAGTGAGAGCGGAGATTATCGCAGTAGGTACCGAGCTTTTGCTAGGCCAGATTGCCAACACCAATGCTCAGTTTCTCTCGCAAAAACTGGCGGAAATTGGTGTCGGAGTGTATTTTCATTCCGTTGTCGGCGATAACACGCAGCGGTTGCAGCAGGTGATCGCCCTCGCAGCCGACCGTTCCGATCTTGTCATTTTTACGGGTGGGCTTGGACCGACTCAGGATGACCTGACAAAAGAAACAGTGGCAGGGCACGTGGGCGTCGGACTGGAGACAAATCCGGAAGCCATGGAAAGAATTGAACAATTCTTTTTGCAACGTGGGATTGTCATGACGGAAAACAATCGGAAGCAGGCGCTGGTTCTCTCAGGCAGCCATGTCTTCCCCAATGACTTCGGGATGGCGCCTGGGATGGCGATCCGTCATGACAGTTGCACGTTCGTGCTTCTCCCTGGACCGCCTAGCGAGCTGTACCCGATGGTGGAGCATTACGTCATGCCGTACTTGACGGATCTGTTGCCGGAGAAGCGAGTATTTCATTCTCATGTGCTGCGCTTCTACGGGATCGGTGAGTCTGCTCTGGAGGAGCGGTTGCTGGATCTGATTGAAAAACAGGACAACCCGACGATTGCTCCGTATGCAAAAGAATTTGAAGTAACGCTGCGGATTACGGCGAGGGCCTCAACGGCAGAAGAAGGAGAAGCCTTGATTTTGCCGGTCGAGGAGGAGATTCGCAAGCGCGTTGGCGAGTACGTGTACGGGATGGGTGAGGATTCTTCCCTGCACGATGTATTGGTAAGCGAACTGAAAAAGCGAAACGAGACCATCGCATGTGCAGAGAGCTGTACAGGCGGCACGCTCGCTTCGCTCATTACTTCCGTTCCTGGCAGTTCGTCTGTTTTCCAAGGAGGCATCGTTTGCTATACAAACGATGTGAAAAACCAGCTGCTCGACGTGCCTGAAGAAGTGTTGTCCACAGACGGCGCAGTCAGCCGCCAGACAGCGCAGCTGCTTGCGGAGAATGTACGAGCCAAGCTGGGAGCCACATACGGAGTTTCCGTGACGGGTGTGGCTGGTCCCGATCCATCGGAAGGCAAGCCTGTAGGTCTTGTCTACGTAGGGATTGCGGGTGAAGGGATGCCAACAGTAGTCAAAGAGCTTCGCCTTGCAGGCAGAAGAAAGGCGATTGTTGGGCGTGCCGCCAAATTTGCGCTATTTTATGCGCTGCAAATGCAAAAAGAAAGGTGACGTTTTCATGACGATGTTTTCTGATTTTCCTTTACATAAATCCATTTTGCAGGCGATCCACGATATGGGCTTCGAAGAGCCATCGCCGATTCAGGCAGCCTGCATTCCGAAAGTGCTGGACGGAGGAGACTTGATCGGTCAAGCACAGACCGGAACGGGAAAAACAGCGGCTTTCGGGATTCCGCTTGTAGAAAAAATTACACCAGCCAATCGCGTACAAGCGATTGTGTTGACCCCGACTCGCGAGTTGGCCATCCAGGTTGCCGGAGAGCTTTTGCGCATCTCCAAGTACAACAAAGTGCGCACACTGCCAATCTACGGCGGACAGTCCATCGGTCACCAGATTCGCGCTCTGCGCCAAGGCGTACAGATCGTGGTGGGAACCCCTGGACGCGTCATGGACCATTTGCGTCGCAAAACGCTGAAGCTGGAGAATGTACATACGCTCATTCTCGATGAAGCGGACGAAATGCTGGACATGGGCTTCATCGAAGATATCGAAACAATCATCAATCATATGCCGGAAGAGCGCCAGACGTTGCTCTTCTCTGCAACGATGCCGCCTGAAATCAAGCGTTTGGCTACCCGTTACATGAAACAGCCGCAAACGATCGCTGTCAGCCGCGAAGAAGTGACAGCGCCGTTGATCGAGCAAGTGTACTACAAAGTGTTCGACCGAAACAAAGTAGAGAGCCTGTGTCGCATTCTCGACAGCGAAGATGTAGAGCTTGGCATCATCTTTTGCCGTACCAAACGCGGCGTAGATGAGCTGTCCGAAGTGCTGCAATCCCGCGGATACTTGGCAGATGGCTTGCACGGTGACCTGTCCCAGGCACAGCGCGACAAAGTGATGAACTCTTTCCGTGAAGGCTCGATTGAATTTTTGATCGCAACAGACGTAGCAGCGCGCGGGATCGACGTAGGCAACGTCTCGCACGTAATCAACTACGACATTCCGCAAGACTCCGAAAGCTACGTGCACCGGATCGGCCGTACAGGCCGTGCAGGACGCAAAGGAATCGCCATGACATTGGTGACGCCGCGCGAAGTCAGACAGATGATGTTCATCCAGAAGCAGACAAAAGCGCAAGTGCTGTCCCGCAACGTACCGTCGCTTGAGGAAGTGGCGGAGCGCAAGCAAGAACAGCTTCGCGAGCAGCTGACAAGCCTTTTGGAGAGCGATGCGATCGCGGATATGTACCAAAAGGTTGCGGAATCGCTCGTCGCCCAATACCCGGCTGAGAAAGTCGCGGCTGCTGCCCTGCATCTGGCTTTCCATTCCGAAGCAGGCCAAATGCAGGAGGCAGAAGCGTACAACTTCGGAGAGACGGGTGCTGCAAAAGGCATGGTTCGCTTCTTCCTGAACGTAGGCCGCAATGCGAACATGAAGCCGCAAGATTTGGTGCGCGAGATTTCCGAGTCGGTAGGCATTCCTGGCAAATCGGTTGGCCGCATCGACATTTTCGAGAACTTCACGTTCGTGGAAGTGCCGGAAGAAGTGGCGGCATTCGTTTACGAGTCGCTGCGCCAAACCCGCATCAACGGCAAACGCATCAACCTGGAGCCGGCAAAGCCGCGCGGTGCAAAACGCTCCTAATTGCTCAGGTGAAAAACAGACAGCCATTTCTCTGGAACTATCCAGAAAATGGCTGTTTTTTACAATGCGAATATTTGTTCGCAAAAAACACTTGGCAAACGGTTCTATCTCGATGTATGATGAAGACAAGCAAAAGAGATGCGAAAAGTGAAAGGGTGTGTACCATTTGTCAGATCGTCGCGCAGCTTTGGAGAGTGCATTGCGTCAAATAGAAAAGCAGTTCGGAAAAGGTTCCATCATGAAGTTGGGAGAGGTGTCCAACGTTCAGATTTCGACCGTTTCCAGTGGTGCGTTAGCGTTGGATATCGCATTGGGTGTAGGTGGATTCCCACGTGGCCGTATCGTCGAGATTTATGGTCCTGAGTCTTCCGGTAAAACAACCGTAGCGCTCCATGCGATCGCAGAAGTACAACGTCAAGGTGGACAAGCGGCTTTCATCGACGCCGAGCATGCACTGGACCCTGTCTATGCAGCGAAGCTGGGCGTGAACATCGATGAGTTGCTGCTTTCCCAGCCGGATACAGGGGAGCAAGCATTGGAAATTGCCGAAGCGCTGGTGCGCTCCGGTGCAGTAGATATCATCGTCGTGGACTCTGTAGCAGCACTGGTTCCAAAAGCAGAGATTGAAGGCGAGATGGGGGATTCCCACGTAGGTTTGCAAGCCCGCCTGATGTCGCAAGCTTTGCGCAAACTGTCCGGTGCGATCAACAAGTCCAAGACAATCGCGATCTTCATCAACCAGCTGCGTGAAAAAGTAGGCGTGATGTTCGGTAACCCAGAGACAACTCCAGGTGGACGCGCTCTGAAATTCTACGCCAGCGTGCGTCTGGATGTTCGTAAAGCAGAATCGATCAAAGTCGGTAACGACATCCTTGGCAGCAAGACCAAGATCAAGGTCGTGAAAAACAAAGTAGCGCCACCGTTCAAAGTCGCTGAAGTGGACATCATGTACGGGGAAGGGATCTCCAAAGAGGGCAGCATCCTCGATATCGGTTCCGAAATCGATGTGGTACAAAAAAGTGGTGCTTGGTACTCCTTCAACGAGGAGCGCCTCGGCCAAGGACGGGAAAACTCGAAAGTCTTCCTCAAAGAAAACCCGCATATTGCTTCCCAAATCGAGACAAAGGTTCGCGAGTATTTCAGCCTCAATCCAGGCTCTGTTCCTGAAGCAGAACCAGTCGTCGATCCTGAGCAAGACGAAGAGCCAGCATTTGACCTTGAGTAATGGAGCATAAGTGAACAGCCTGTCGATGAGACAGGCTGTTTTCTGTGACAGACGTCCCGAGGCTTTTCTATGTTCTATTAGATTGAACAACAAAGCCGAAGAAAGGAGTGGGCCAAAATGAAGAGCGGCCAAATCACTGCCGTTCACCGCGACAACAAGCAAAAGCAGCGGTATCACATTGATTTGGATGGGGAGTATGCGTTTACGGTACATGAAGACATACTGGTAAAGTACAACCTATTTAAAGGCACCGATGTGGACGAGTCGTTTTATTGTGAAGTGCTGGTGGCGGAAGAGCGGCACAAGGCGTATTTGGGCGCCCTGAAATACTTGGGGATGCGCCCGCGCACCCGCAGTCAGCTGCAAGCGTATTTGCTGGACAAAGGCTTTGATGCAAAAGTTGCCGATGAGATTTGCCAGCGTTGCGAGGATCACGGATACATAGACGATGAAGCATTTGCCAAGCAGTGGGTGGAAGAACGGCTGCGCCTGAAGCCGCGAAGCTCCTACATGCTGCGCATGGAGCTGGCGCAGCGCGGGGTAGACAAGGCGATTGCCGAAGATGCCGTGCAAGGCGTTTCAAGAGAGGCTGAACTGGAAGCTGCCCGCGCTTTGATAGAGAAGAAAGCGCGGCGGATCACAGGAGCGCCGAATCCTGACGAGGAGCGAAAACTACTCGCCATGCTGATGCGCAAGGGCTTCTCGCATTCCATCATCCAGCAAGTTCGCACAGAATTGCGTCAGAGAAGGGACGAAGAGCGCTGACTCTATTTGCATGATCTTGACAATTCTTGTTCACAAATAATAAAATAGGTTTGTATTTACTTGGTGTATCATAACTTTTGACGCTTTGCTCACTCGTTGCCTGTGAAACAACTGAACAACCGTGCGATAGCAGTACGGATTCAGCGGACCGAGTAAAATCGGTCTTGTTTTTTAGCGAATGCTCTATGTGAGAGCAAAACGAAAGCGGCACTCCATGAAAAACGAATGCTTGGAAAGCGGGGAGATCTTACAATAAGGAGGTGAAACGAAAAAGTCTATGGAGCCTATACTAACAGTTGTCATCGTGCTCGTCGCCCTGCTCATCGGCTTGGGTGCTGGCTACTTCATTCGAAAATCGATTGCGGAAGCAAAGATCTCCAGTGCGGAGGAAGCTGCACGCCAGATCGTCGAGGAAGCGAAACGGGACGCCGAAGCCGTTAAAAAGGAAAAGGTGCTGGAAGCCAAGGATGAAGTGTTCAAACTTCGTTCCGAAGCAGAAACCGAGTTGCGCGAAAGACGCAACGAGATCCAGCGTCAGGAACGGCGCATTCTTCAAAAAGAAGAAACGCTGGACCGCAAGATGGAACAGTTGGAGCGCAAAGAGGAAGAATTGGCTGAGCGCGACCGCGCCATCGCAGAACTGCAAAGCAAGGTAGAGCACTTATATAAAGAACAAGTTTCCGAGTTGGAACGCATTTCCGGATTGACGCAGGATGAGGCGAAAAATATCATTCTGACTGACGTGGAAAATACCGTTCGCCACGAAATGGCCGTGATGATCAAAGAGATAGAGACGCAGGCCAAAGAAGAGGCGGACAAGCGCGCTCGCGAAATTATTACCACCTCCATTCAGCGCTGTGCAGCTGATCACGTAGCAGAGACAACCGTTTCTGTGGTGACGTTGCCAAACGATGAGATGAAGGGACGGATTATCGGACGGGAAGGACGAAACATCCGTGCTTTGGAGACGTTGACGGGGATCGATCTGATTATCGACGACACTCCGGAAGCAGTCATCCTGTCTGGCTTTGATCCGATCCGTCGGGAAATCGCCAAGACGGCGCTCGACAAGCTCGTTGCAGACGGACGCATCCACCCGGCCCGCATTGAGGAAATGGTGGAAAAAGCGCGCCGCGAAGTAGACGAGCGTATCCGTGAATACGGAGAACAAGCAACATTTGAAACTGGCGTACATGGCCTGCATCCGGATCTGATCAAGATTTTGGGACGACTGCGTTATCGTACCAGCTATGGTCAGAACGTGCTGAAGCACTCGATGGAAGTGGCTCATCTCGCTGGCTTGATGGCAGCAGAACTGAAAGAAGACGTGAAGCTGGCCAAACGTGCAGGTCTTCTGCACGATATCGGAAAAGCGATTGACCATGAAGTGGAAGGCTCACACGTGGAAATCGGTGTGGAGCTGGCCAAGAAGTACAACGAGCATCATGTTGTTGTCAACAGTATTGCTTCTCATCACGGTGATACCGAACCAACTTCCGTCATTGCCATGCTCGTGGGAGCGGCAGATGCTCTGTCTGCTGCACGTCCAGGCGCACGCCGTGAGACATTGGAAACTTATATCAGACGTTTGGAGAAACTCGAAGAAATCTCTGAGTCGTTCGATGGCGTAGAAAAGTCTTATGCGATTCAAGCGGGACGCGAAATTCGCGTAATGGTTCAACCTGACAAGATTGATGATGCGGAAGCTACCCGTCTGGCACGGGAGATCACAAAACGAATTGAAAATGAACTGGACTACCCGGGACATATCAAAGTAACAGTCATCCGTGAAACACGGGCAGTCGAGTATGCAAAGTAAAGTGGCTAATGGCCACTTTACTTTTTTTCTAAACGCTTGCAGTTGTGTATACTAGCAATGAGGTGAATGTCAGATGAAGCTGTTGTTTATCGGAGATATTATGGGATCGCCCGGCAGAGAAATCGTGAAAACGTACCTGCCGCTTTTGAAAAGAAAATACGGACCAACCTTTATCGTCGCCAATGGCGAAAATGCGGCACACGGTCGCGGGATTACAGAAAAAATTACGAAAGAGCTGTTCGAATGGGGAGTCCAGGCGATTACGCTCGGAAACCATACGTGGGATCAACGAGAAATTTTTGACTTTATCGATGATGAGCCGCGAATGATTCGTCCGGCGAATTTTCCGGCAGGAACGCCTGGAAAAGGCATTACATACATCAAGCAGCCAGAAGGAGAGCTGGCGGTAATCAATTTGATGGGCAGGACGTTCCTTCCTCCGCTCGATTGCCCGTTTCAGATGGCAGACAAACTGGTTGAGCAAGCGCGCAAACGCACCAAATTGATTTTTGTCGATTTTCACGCCGAGGCGACATCAGAGAAGCAAGCCATGTCCTGGTACCTCGACGGGCGGGTTAGCGCGGTTGTAGGTACGCATACGCACGTGCAGACGGCTGACGAACGGGTTTTGCCGCAAGGAACAGGCTTTTTGTGCGACGTGGGCATGTGCGGCCCAAGCAATGGCATTCTCGGGATGGAGCGGGAAGCCGTGATCAAGAAATTTTTGACCCAGCTGCCTGTCCGTTTCGAAGTGGCGCCTGACCCGGCGCAGTTGAACGCTGTCCTGATTACGCTGGATAAAGCCACTGGTCACGCGAAGAAATTGCAGCGAATCAGAATTGACGCAGACCACCCGTTTATGGAATAATAAACATAAGATTAGAATTTTTTGAATCTTTCTAGCGAGTTAGCAGGAATTTTTAGGGGTTATGCGAATATCATTCTAATGATGACAGGATTCCTATCAGACGGGAGGTTCAAAAAGGATGGAAGTATTAAAAGTTTCAGCAAAGTCTAACCCCAATTCCGTTGCTGGTGCCCTTGCCGGCGTTCTTAGAGAACGCGGTGCAGCTGAAATCCAAGCCATTGGCGCTGGGGCGCTTAATCAAGCTGTGAAGGCCGTAGCAATCGCACGAGGGTTCGTAGCGCCGAGTGGAGTTGACCTCATATGTATTCCAGCCTTTACCGACATCGTGATTGATGGAGAAGAGCGTACTGCAATCAAACTAATCGTAGAACCCAGATAATAAAACTGCAAACGTATCGCCTGCCTGTTTGTTCGAAGAATGAACAGGTTTTTTCGTGTGCAAATATGCGGTTACATAGAAGGAGAGAGAATCATGAACGTATTCGATGCGCATTGCGATGTATTGTGCAAGCTGTGGAAAGAGCCGGAGCGTGACTTCTATAAAGAAGACGATTTTTTGCAGGCTGGTTTTCCCGCTCTCGTGAAAGGGAATGTAGATATACAGGTGCTTGCCTGTTTTGTTCCTACTCATGTGCCTTATGGCCGCCGTTTTCATACGATACTAGAAATGATCGATATATTTTATGAAAAGGTGGCGAGTGAACAATTCCGCCCGATTTACACGAAAGCTGATTTGGACGAGCGCGTATTAAAGGGGGAGAAAGGGGCTATTCTGTTTGTAGAAGGAGCACACGCCCTGGAGGAAAGCCTCGTACAGCTTCGCACATGGTATCGCCTTGGTGTTCGCGGAATGACATTGACCTGGAACCACGGCAACTGTGTGGCAGATGGCAGCGGGGAACCGAACCCGGGTGGACTCACCGCATTTGGTCGACAAGTAATAGAAGAAATGAATCGGCTCGGGATGATCGTCGACGTTTCCCACTTGGCCGATCCGGGGTTTTGGGACGTGATGGAGATTTCCAAAGCACCTGTCATCGCTTCCCACTCCAATGCGCGACAAATTTGCCGCCATCCGCGCAACTTGACGGACGAGCAGATTCGCGCCTTGATTGCCAAGGATGGAGTCATGGGGCTGACGTTTGTCGACTTTTTCACGGTGGAAGAGAAGCGGACGGCATGGATTGATGACTTGCTGCGCCATTTGGATCACGTATGCGGGCTGGGCGGAGTCGATCATGTTGCGTTTGGTTCCGACTTTGACGGCATCACGAACACCTTTGGCGACCTGTCTTCCTCAGCAGCGTATTCCCAATTACTAGAAGCTCTGCTTAGACGTTACAAAGAGGCGGAAGTATTGAAATTTGTGCGAGGAAATTGGTTGCGTGTTTTCGGAAACGTGCTACAATAATACATGAGGATATTAATGTACCAAGTTCAACATTAAAATTCAGGTCAAAAGTAAGTTGAGTAAAAGCACTTGCAATTTGACAGGGACAGGACTACAATTGTTACTGTCTATGCACAGAATTGTCACATCTTATCAATCTTTTCGGGTAAGATGGGCAGCTTTCTCACAGTCACTGAAAGGGTGGAATCTGAATGATTAGTCAACTTTCCTGGAAAGTTGGAGGACAGCAAGGGGAGGGTATCGAGAGTACTGGTGAGATTTTCTCGATGGCGATGAACCGGATGGGTTACCATCTGTACAGCTACCGTCACTTCTCTTCCCGTATTAAGGGTGGACACACGAACAACAAAATTCGCGTGAGCACAACACCAATGCGTGCGATCTCTGACGATCTGGACATTCTCGTAGCGTTTGACCAGGAGACGATCGATTTCAATGCGCATGAGCTGCGCGAAGGCGGCATCATTATCGCGGATGCTAAATTCAATCCAAAGTTGCCGGACGGGTTGAAGCCAGTTCGCTTCTTCACTGTACCACTAACTGAGATTGCTGATGAACTGGGAACTTCCCTGATGAAAAACATGGTGTCGATTGGTGCGTCCAGTGCAATCCTCGGCATTCCAGTGGAAAGTTACCGTGTTATCGTTGAAGATATGTTCCTCCGCAAAGGCGAAAAAGTGGTTGAAAAGAACATGGATGCCATTCGTCGCGGATTTGATTTCGTAAATGAACTGACTGGCGGTCAACTGCCTGAATTCCAAATGGAAAAAGCAGATCCGCAAAAACAACTGTTCCTGATCGGTAACGATGCGATCGCTCTGGGTGCTGTAGCAGCAGGCTGCCGCTTCATGCCAGCTTACCCGATCACACCTGCTTCCGAAGTAATGGAATACTTGATCAAAAAGCTGCCAAAATTGGGCGGAACCGTTATCCAAACGGAAGACGAGATCGCTGCGATTACAATGGCAATCGGTGCTAACTACGGTGGTGCCCGTTCCTTGACTGCTTCTGCAGGCCCTGGTCTGGCTCTGATGATGGAAGCAATCGGTCTGGCTGGTATCACAGAAACACCAGTTGTGATCGTGAACACCCAACGTGGTGGCCCATCTACAGGTATGCCTACCAAAATCGAGCAATCCGACGTGAATGCGATGATTTATGGTACTCACGGTGACATTCCAAAAGTTGTTATCACGCCAAGCACAGTAGAAGAGTGCTTCTACGATGCCGTTGAAGCTTTCAACATTGCCGAAGAATATCAGCTGCCAGTTATTTTGATGACTGACCTGACTCTTTCCTTGGGCAAACAAACCGTTACTCCATTTGACTACAGCCAAGTAGAAATCCGCCGCGGAAAACTGCTTGCTGGACAAGAATTGCCAGAAAAAGAGCAAAACGACCTGTTCAAACGTTATGAAGTAACCGAAGACGGCGTTTCTCCACGCGTAATTCCTGGTCAAAAATACGGTCTGCACCACGTAACAGGTGTTGAGCATGATCAAACGGGTCGTCCGTCCGAGAATGCTGCTAACCGTGTTCAACAAATGGATAAACGTATGCGCAAGCTGGAAGGCGTACTGAAAACTTTCAAAAACCCTGTAACTGTCGATGCACCTCACGCTGAAGCGGATGTTCTGGTAGTAGGTATCAACTCTACCATCGGTACGATTCAAGAAGCAAAAGGCCGTCTGGAAAAAGAGGGAGTGAAAGTAAACCACGCGCAAATCCGTTTGCTGCACCCATTCCCAACTGAACAAATCAAAGCACTTGTGGACAAAGCGAAGAAAGTCGTTGTTGTCGAGCACAACATCCAAGCGCAAGTTACAAACCTGCTCAAACAACACGTTGGAAACGCGGAAAAAATCCAATCTGTGCTCAAATATGACGGTAACCCATTCCTGCCGAAGGAAATCTATGCTGAAGTGAAGGAGCTGGTAAAACATGGCGACTATGAAAGAGTTTCGAAATAACGTAAAGCCTAACTGGTGCCCAGGCTGTGGAGACTTCTCCATCCAGGCGGCTATTCAACGCGCCGCAGCAAACGTAGGTCTGGAACCTGAAAATCTGGCGGTTATTTCTGGTATCGGGTGTTCCGGGCGCATTTCCGGTTACATCAACTGCTATGGTTTCCACGGTATTCACGGACGTTCCCTGCCAATCGCACAAGGTGTGAAAATGGCAAACCGCGAGCTGACTGTTATCGCAGCCGGTGGTGACGGGGATGGATTTGCAATCGGTATGGGCCACACTGTACACGCGATCCGTCGTAACATGAACGTTACGTACATCGTAATGGACAACCAAATTTACGGTCTGACAAAAGGTCAAACCTCCCCGCGTTCCGCGACTGGTTTCGTGACCAAGTCTACACCGCAAGGCTCTATCGAGTCTTCCATCACTCCAGTTGAACTGGCGCTGTCTGTTGGTGCGACTTTCGTTGCTCAATCTTTCTCCAGCGACCTGAAAGGTTTGACTGATCTGATCGAAAAAGGTATCCAACACGAAGGCTTCTCCCTGATCAACGTATTCAGCCCTTGTGTAACCTATAACAAAGTAAACACCTATGACTGGTTCAAAGAGAACATCGTGCCTGTAGACACAATCGAAGGCTACGATCCTCATGACCGCATCAAGGCTATGTCTACTTCCATGCAATACAAAGGTCTGATCACTGGTCTGATCTACCAAAACACCGAGCAAAAACCTTACGAAGCTCTCGTAAAAGGCTTCAAAGAAGAAGGCTTGGCAAACCAAGACATTCGTCTTTCCCAAGAAGACTTCGACAAACTGGTTGCAGAATTTGCATAAGGTTTCGATGAAAAAACCTCTCCGAAAAACGGAGAGGTTTTTTGCGTTATTACCAGGCGCGATCCCGCCATTGTCTGTAGACGAGCATCACCAGGAAAAACAGGACAAGCTGCCCAAACAGCGGGTACAAAAAGCGCAGCAGCGAGCTGAAGCCGATAAAGCTGACCAGGTAGCAAATCAGTAAAATGCCGAGAAGAATTGTCGGGCCACGCAACCGGGTAACTTGGCGGATTTGCTGGGCTAAGCCAAAGACGTTGGCTACGAGAGTCGAGAAAATTTCCGCGTAGACCAGCAGCGAGAACAAAAAGGGGATTCCTTTGCCCAGTCCTTTTAACAAGGCAATCATCGGCATTTCCGCCTCCTGGATACCCGGCATTTTTACCGACAGCGAGCAATAGGCGAGCAATAGGAGCAGGCCGATTCCCAGTCCACCGATGATTCCGCCGGCGATCAGTGGCTTTTCGCTCGTACTATGTCTGCCGATTGGCACAAGAACTGCTTGTGTAAGCGTGACATTTAAGGCAACATAATAGAGAGGAGAGCTGATCCAGGCCAAGGGGCGTACGGCTTCTACCGTGACGCCTGTAAACAGCCACGGCTTCGAATAGAGAAACACGAGCAGCGTAAACAAAATCAGCATCGGTACAAAGATGCTGTTTACTTGATGGATGGCAAACAACCCTTTGCGGGTCACGACGAAAATCAAGATCATGCTAAGCCAAATGCCGATTTGCGGAGACAAGCGAAACGACTCCCAGAAAATAGCGCCAGTAGCCGCTAACATGACGGATGTAGTTCCTAGCAACACCGTCAATAGCAACGTGTTGAAAACCGTGCCAAAAGGGTGCCCAAACAAATACGTGCTGACTTCTTGATAGGAATCGGCCTGGATGCGATAGGAAATCAGCATGACACGGATTCCGGCCCATACAAATAAACTTGTGGCGATGACAATGCCGATCAAGCCTTGCGTTCCGTATTGAACAAAGAACTCGACAATTTCTTTGCCAGAAGCAAAACCAGCCCCTACGACGGTACCGATATACGTAAAAGCGATTTGCCATGAGGCTCTCCATGTTCCTTGCATCTCAGACCTCCTGTCCCACCTTATTCCATCCTATGAATGGGAGTGAACCGAATATGCGCGTAACCGTACTTGGCTACCAATCTCCTTACCCAGGCCCTCAGGGTGCCACTCCAGGCTATTTGATCGAAACAGAGGAAGTGAAGCTGCTCCTGGATTGCGGAAGCGGGGTGCTTTCCCAGTTAGGCGTTCATTTGCCTGTTTACGAAGTGGATGCCTTGCTATTGTCTCACTATCATCACGACCATGTGGCAGATGTCGGTGTGTTGCAGTACGGCTTGATGGTTCATCAACTGTTCGGACAGCGGCCTGCTGACAAGCCGCTCCCCATCTACGCTCCAGACAAGCCAGAGGGACAGACAAAAACGTTGACGTACCGGGACGCAACCCGCTTTTTTCCGGTTCACGCGGAGACCAGCCTGTCCATTGGAGATGCGCACATCTCCTTTTTGCGTACCGACCATGGAGACGGCGACCCTTGCTATGCGATGCGCCTTGTGGCAAACGGCAAGACGCTGGTGTATGGCGCAGACAGCGGGCCTGGCACCAACTGGAGCGGTTTTGTCGATGGGGCAGACCTGTTCATTTGCGAAGGGACTTATTTGGATCATAACCTGCCTTCCAGGCCAAACGGGCATTTGTCCGTTCGCCAGGCAGCGGAGTTGGCGCAAGCGCACCACTGTCGTTCTTTGCTGATCACCCATCTGTTTCACGGGTATCCGGAGAGCGACGTACTGGCGCAGGCAGAGGCGTTTGTGGCAGGTCCCGTCTATGCGGCCCGGATTGGATTGAAAATCGAACTATAAGCGATGTGTGCGACACAAAGAGAGGAGAGAGGGCAGTGTTTCCAAATGTATTAGAGGTAGCACGAAAACTGATTCGCGAGCGAGTACAACCGGGAGAAACGGTGATTGACGCCACGATGGGCAACGGAAATGACACCATGTTTCTGGCGCAGCTCGTCCAGGAGACCGGGAAAGTTATCGCTTTTGATATTCAGCCACAGGCGATTGCCAAAACGAAAGAGCGATTGGAGCGCGAAGGCTTGGCAGAGCGCGTCGAGCTGAAGCTTGCCAGTCACGAGGAGATCGACCGACTGGACGGGCAAGCAGGTGCGATCATGTTCAATCTCGGCTATTTGCCAGGCGGCGACAAAGAAATTACGACGCAAGCGACGAGCACGATTCGAGCGATCCAGTCTGGTCTGCAAGTGCTTCGACCAGGGGGAGTCATGACCGTCATGATCTACTGGGGCCACACAGCAGGCGAAGTCGAGAAGGAAGCCGTCGAGTCTTTTTGCCAGGAACTCAGCCAGCTTGAGTTTCTCGTGCTGAAATACCAGTACGTCAACCAGCAAAACCAGGCTCCCTTTTTGCTGGCGATCGAACGCCGGGGGCAATGAGTTCATTTCCCTTTCCCGGGCAAGCGCATATTCCGACAGATTACGGAACGGGTACGAGAAATTTGTCTGGAGCTGGAATAGGCTTGCTGTTCGCAAAATAGGCACGCCCCTGCCGTTTTTCACACATACCTTATGGTGAGGAATGGAGCAAGGGGGATCTTTTGTGAACAGAATCGGCATTATGTTGGATTGGGGCATTATGCAGAAAGGGATCAAAGGAGACAAGTCTTACGAGCGTCTGCCGTACTATGTAGAAATCGGCAAAGAGCTCGGATTGGAGCCTGTCTTTTTTCACCCCAGGCATGTCCTTGCAGGCGATGAACGGGTGCAGGGCTATTTTTGGAACGGACACAGACTCGTTTCCCGATTGGTCCATATACCGAAAGTGATCCATAATCGCGTCCTGACAGGGGATCAAAAGGCCCGTGCCGTCATCTCCAGACTGAGCAGGAAAAAGACGGTCTTTAACGGCCTCGTTGTCCGCGACAAGCGCAAGGTCCACCAGATGCTTTGGAAAAATGAGCAGATTCGTCCATACTTGCCTAACACGGTTCCCTATTCAGGAGAACAGCTTCGCCAGTTTCTCGATAAATACCAAGTTGTCTACGTCAAGCCGTCGATTGGCTCTGTCGGCATCGGAGTAGCCAGAATCGAGCGACACGGCAGCGACTACCACTTTATCGCTTCGAAAAAACGCAAAGTGATGTCACGCCCCGAACTGTTGGCGGCTGTCCGCCGTTGGGTCGGCAACAAGCGCTTTCTCATCCAGCGCGGGATTCCGCTGGCGCGTTACGGAGGAAAAACGTTTGACATCCGTGTATCGGTGCAAAAAAACAGGGAGCGGGACTGGACAGTGAGCGGTATGGTTGCCAAAGTGGCCAACAGCAAAAACAAGCTGAGCAACCTTTCACGGGGCGGAAGAGCGGTTCCTTTTTCGGAGGCTGTGTCGACCCTGTTCACGCCTGAACAACAAGCGCAGACGGTCCAGCGAATCAATGACGCGGCAGTAGCGATCGCGAAACAGTACGGGCGTCATTTTCCTTCTCTGGCCGACCTTGGCATGGACATGGGGATCGACGAGAAAGGCAATCCGTATTTGATCGAGGTCAATGTGCGCGATCAGCGCTATTCCTTTTTCAAAGCAGGGGAAAAAGCGATGTTCAAGCAGACGTATCGTCATCCGATGGAGTATGCATTGACATTGATCGAGGAGCAAAAGCTCAGAAAAAAACATGCGGCCCAATACTTGCGGCTGCACGGTTGACGCTGGAAAGCAGACCATTGCGAGAGCAACGTCTGCTTTTTCATTTTGGCGGGAAAAGCAAGACACGTATTGACGAAAGAGAGCAGCTATGTATAATCTTGGGAAAAAGAGAAAGCGAGAAGCTGTGAATGAAACGCTACGTGTGGTGGATTGTGCTGGTCGTTGTGCTCTTGCTCGTGCTGACGCCTTTTGTTTATGTCGAATACAACAAGTACGCCTACGCCGAGCGCGTGAAAACATATTTGGTAGAGGAAGCGCATTACAAGCCAGAGCAGATCAAGTCGGTAACAGGGGTATGGAGCAAGAAGCTGCCGAGCTTTTTAGCGGAAGTCGTCTTTGCGGACGAGCCGGAAGTGACCTACATCTATTTCGCTCACAACGATGTGATGCAGTACGGTTATGTGCTCACAGACGAAGGGAAAAAGCGGGGATGGGAAGAGAAGGACCTGAAGCACGATCACCGCAAACAGGAATGACGGGAAAAGCTGATGGAGAACGAAAAGGACGGCGGCGCTGGCCCCCGTCTTTTTGCATGCAACGTCAAGCTTTCTCTTGTGCCGACTGCTGTTCGGCCAATGGGTACGGCAAGTTGCGGAAATGGCGATAAACCAGAGCCAAAATCGATTTGCGCGTTAAAATTCCTTGGAAGTAATGCTCCTTGTCTTCAATACAGACAAACGGGTGATTAATCGAGACTTCCAAAGCCTTTAAAAATTCATCCGTATCATTCAGACGCGGCACTTTCGTGTCCATGACATCATCGACGGTATGCTCGGAGATTTTTTCAAGCTCGAAGCGTTCGAGTCCAAGCGATTTGTTGATAATCATGTTCGTGCTGATCAAACCGTGCAAACGGTATTGGTGATCCAGTACCGGAACAGCCGAGTAACCGGATTTGATGAGGACGAGCAGGGCGTGCTCAAGTGAGTTCCCCAATTGCACATGAGCGACCTTAGTGGAAGCGATAATAAGCTCTTTAATGGGAGTATGTAACAATGGAATTTCCTGATTCATCAGATCGACCACCTTTTCTGTCGTCTACGGCAGCCAATGCGCTGCCAGTGATCCTCTTCTATGATACCGTAAGTGCGGTGCCAGCGGTAGATCTACACAAAAAAAGCCCGGCAGTTTGCCAGGCAAAGAATCGAGGTGTGGAACAATTGTCCCTGATTCTAGTATGCAAGAAGGAGCCTTTGATTACATTAGGAGTTTGGAGGAAAGCAAACGCGGGGCGCTATGCTTTGTAAACTTCCGTCTTGTAAAGCGGCTTGGATGTCGCCTTGCCTTTTCCCCGCATCCAGTGCGAGACGAGGGTATGCTCGTACAGGAAAATACAGAGCGGCGGCGTCACGACGAACATCGCCAGCATAATCCAGGGCGTGGACCAATCCAGCCGGAAAATGACATAGCTCTCAAGCAAAAACAAGATCAGCGGATGGACGAGATAGATCGCCATGTTTTGCCGGGCCATGTCCGATAGCCATTGCCCGAACTTGGGCAGCTTTCCGAGATAGCGGGAAAGCGAGTAGAAGCTGATCAGAAAGCTTGTCGTATAGAGCAAATAGAGCGGCTTGAAGATGTTCAGGCTCTCGTAATACGACTTCGAGCCGCTCACGAAATCGTTTGCAATCCAGAGCGCGGTGATCAGCGTGACGATACAGGCAGGCACTTGCAAACGCCATGTCCAGGCTCGCCATTTTTCCAGGTTCAGGCCAGCGTACGCACCGAGGGCGAACGTGAAGATGTACATATGCACGTAGTTTTGTCCAGCCACATACGTATGCTGGAAAAAAGTCAAAAGCGGTGAAGCTGCCCAGTCGATTTCCCAGAGCGGGTGGATGAACAAGTAGTTGTAAATCCCGTACAAGCCGATTTGTCCAACAAAAAGCACAACGAGCGTGCGAAAGCGCAAAAATCGCTCAAACCATGGCTTGATCAGGCAAAACAGCAGACACAGCTGCAAGTAAAGCGGGATGTAGTACAGATGGTAAAAGGCGCTGCCGGTAAAAAGGCTGTCCAAAAACGGAACAGCCAACACGCTCGGATCAACCGTCTGGAGCTTGAAACAGGTGAAGATCGCCGTCCAGATCACGTACGGCACAATGATGACCCGAAAACGCTTTTTCCAGAAGACAGCCCAGTTCATCTCCCGTTGCTGATACCAGTAAAACAGCAGCATGCCCGTCGCAAAAATAAACAGAGAGCGCCCGAAGCGCAACAAAATGAGCAGAACGGTTTCGATTTCGCCATTCCAAGGATAGTCTTGCTGGTTTTCCACAAAAAAACCGAGAATGTGAATCGCAAGTACAGAGAGTGCTCCAAAAACAAAAAGGGCATTCAGATCCTGAAACGTCCCCTTTCGATCGCTATTCATAAATCCTCCCAAAGTCTCACCGGCTACACCACCTGATTTTCCAGATGGAAAAGCTTATTTAGGCAAACGCCATTGGGGTATAGCCAGTTCTTTTGCGGTAAAGGAGAAAAGCTGCAAGCGCTGGGACAGATGATGCTCTGATTCGGCCAGCAACGACTCCTCTACGGAAAAAGGAACAGAGATGACAGGCCACTGGGAACGAATCGCAGCGAACAAACGCGCTTTTACATCGTCGACAGTAGTCGGCTTCCCGGTCAGTCCGGCAATGCTGCCTACCGTCGAGCCAACGATGCCAGGAATCGGCTTGTGCGCTTCCATCTCATCCAGTCCGGCCAGCGCATAAAAACGCTCCATCCATTCCCCGCGCGGTCTTTCCTCTATATTAATGCAAATCTGCAAAATCGATCCGTAGCGGGTACGGCGCTGCGCCATTCCCCCGATTTTTTTCCCGTGCAAGGAAAAATCGTACTCTCCGGCACAGTAAGATCCGACGACCTCGCCAAATTCCAGCTCGCCGTAGTCGCGCAGCCCAACTTGAAGCATGTCGGCTACAAAAGCAAAGAAAGCATCGATGGAGATTGCCGTATCGGGCAAGAGCCAGGCGATGTTGAGCACACCAGCATCCAGCGGTACACAGGCGCCGCCGGAAGATCGCAGCACACAGCCGAAGCCATCCTGACCGAACTGGTGCAGAGCTTGCTCCAGATGGGGGAGTCTGGCGTCTCTGCGCCCCAGATACAAAGCCTGATCGTATACCCAAAGGTGGATGATCGGTACAGCAGATTCCCGTTGCATACCAGCCGCCAAAGCCTCGTCGCGATACAACGGTTCAAGCGGTTGCCCTTGATAAATTCCTGAATCCATCCAGTGGAAAGGCTGATTGACAGAAAATGACATGAAAAAGGCTCCTCACAGGACAAGAATAGCTATCATTATACAACTGAACCGTGTACATTTCTAGGTTTTCGCCCCCCTTTTTTCTGGATGGGAAAAGCTTGCAGACAAGCCTGAGAAAAACAACACCCGACAAGCAGAGAGGCGCATGTCGGGTGTATGGTGGTTACTTCACTTCTTTCAGTTGGAAATTGTCCAGGTAAGTCATTTTGCGAGGAGCTTCTTCTGCCGCATCCTCTTGCATGTACAGACCAAGCTGTGTTCCTTCTTGCTTGATTTGTTGCTGTCCGAACAAATACTGATCGTTCGCATAAATCGAAACCGTGTTGCCTTTGACAGCTACCTTCAGGCGGTTGGACGATTTCAACTTGTAGGAACCGGATGCGATGACATCGATGTCGTCTTTGTTGGCGTCTGACACTTTGCCGAGAACGACGCGATCTTTTTGGACGAACACGACATTGGCTTTTCCGTCTTTTCCGTTGAAGAAAAGTCCGGCCAATCCATTCGTACCCGATACGTTTACATCGATGCTCAGCTCGTAATTTTCCGGTTTGGCGGATTCATTCCAGCTGAGCGGCAGGAAGTAGTGGTCGACGTCGTCATCGTCGGAAACAGCCGTAGCTTGCTTGCTGATGACGCCCCAGCTTCCGGTAGCCTTTTTCGTATCCCAGTTTTTCAAATCTGTGCTGGAAAAAGAGTCGCTGATGTTGATCGGTTCAGGCTTTGGCGGTTCCGGGTTCGGGAAGACGACTTTTGTTTCGTCGTCGCGGTCCAGGATGGCCCGGTACAGCAAGGAAGCAGCTTCTGCGCGAGTGATCGGGTCTTGCGGGCGGAAGTAGCTGTTGTAGCCTTTCATCAAATCAGTTTGCAGGGCGATGGCGATATACGGACGCAGGGCGGAAGAAATTTCGTTTTGATCCCGGAAGTTCTTCAACTGATCCAGGTCCGCCTTGTATTTTTTGTCATAGCCAAGCAGTCGAACGAGAGCCACCGCAATATCTTCGCGGACGGCGGATTGATCCGGTTTGTACGTGTAGGTGGAACCGGATTTGTAGCCAGTCAAGTAAGGCTTTGCGTACTCGACGTAATAAAACGCCCAGTGGGAACGGGGAACATCTTTAAACGTTGGACTGACGGAGTTTTTCTGGATGTTGACATCAGCTGCCGCAATCATGATTTTGGCAAACTCTGCGCGGGTTACCTGATTGTTGGGACGGAAAGTCCGGTCGTCATATCCTTTGATGATCCCTTTTGCTGCCATTTCGGTGATTTCCTTGTACGCCCAGTGACTGCGGGGAACGTCCGAGAATGAAGTCGAAGCGGCACCGACAAAAGGGATGGCAGTCAGGAACATCAACACCGACAGAAGTAAGGCGAATGCTCGTTTCATGCTGACCTCCTCAATTTTGCTCGTGTTTTTTGGTAGCTGCCTTCTTCGACGACGTCTGGGCGGGGAATGTTGCAAGGGACAAAGTCAATTCGGGAAAATTAGGAAAAAAGACGGAGGCCGTCCGCGGAAACGGCAGGAGCGCGGGGAAGCTTCTTAGGGAAAAGGTCAGGGAATCGTCAGGCAAAAAGGCTGGGTCATTACTGTCGAATAGGCAGAAGGCAGCTTGCACCATCTTGGCTTTTATACAGTGAGCAGCTTTTCGTTTCGCGAATAGCGAATGCCCGGCAAACTTGCATGTTTAATCATCGAAAAGCTGCTGTTGAAAAGCGTCCTTTTCGAAACGATTCCGTTCGTTTCGTACATATTTTGCCTCATTATGCATTGGCTTTTGTATGCACCAAAATGCTATAATTCTTTATTGGTTACTTATAAAGAAAATACTAGCTGAGGTGATACATGATGACGGAATCGAAAGTGGCGACTCCGGACTTAAAATCCGCCAAGTCACCGAAAACAACGGCGGACTTTGCGAAATACTTTCAGCCCCCGTCCTTGAAAGATGCGAAAAAGCGGGGAAAAGAAGAAATCCAGGTGCTTTACGATTTCGCGATCCCGGAAGACATGCAAGGAATCGGAAAAGGAAAGCGTTATCACGTTCGCACATACGGCTGTCAGATGAACGAGCATGACTCCGAGACGATCTCCGGCATTTTGCAGCAGATGGGCTACACTTCCACAGACGATGTGGAAGCGGCGGATGTCATCTTGTTCAATACCTGTGCGATCCGCGAAAATGCGGAGGATAAAGTGTTTGGCGAGCTGGGACATATGAAACGGCTCAAGCATAACAATCCGAACCTGATTCTCGGCGTTTGCGGCTGTATGTCCCAGGAAGAGAAGGTCGTCAACAAAATCTTGAAAAGCTACCAGCAAGTCGATTTGATCTTTGGGACGCATAATATTCACCGCTTGCCGCAGCTGATGCGCGATGCCATGTTCAGCAAGGAAATGGTGATCGAGGTATGGTCCAAGGAAGGCGACATCGTCGAAAACATGCCGAAGCAGCGGGAAGGAAACACCAAGGCATGGGTCAACATCATGTACGGCTGTGACAAGTTCTGTACGTACTGCATCGTGCCGTATACGCGAGGAAAAGAGCGGAGCCGCCGTCCGGAAGACGTCATCGCGGAAGTCCGTGACCTCGCCCGCCAAGGCTTCAAGGAAATTATGCTGCTCGGCCAAAACGTCAACGCCTACGGAAAAGACTTTGAAGACATCGAGTATGGCTTCGGCGATCTTTTGGACGAGATTCGCAAAATCGACATTCCGCGCATTCGCTTCACGACGAGCCATCCCCGCGATTTTGACGATCACCTGATTGAAGTGTTGGCAAAAGGCGGAAACTTGGTGGAGCAAATTCATTTGCCAGTCCAATCCGGTTCGTCGGAGATTTTGAAGCGCATGGCTCGCAAATACACGCGGGAGCACTATTTGGAGCTTGTACGCAAAATCAAGGCTGCGATTCCGAATGTATCCCTTTCTTCAGATATTATTGTAGGCTTCCCGGGCGAGACCGACGAGCAGTTTGAAGAGACGATCTCGATGGTCGAAGAAGTCCGGTATGAATTTGCCTATACCTTCATCTATTCCCCGCGCGAGGGCACTCCGGCTGCTGTCATGGAAGACAACGTGCCGATGGAAGTGAAAAAAGCGCGCCTCTACCGTCTGAACGAAGTGCTGGCCCGGATCGGCCTGGAAGAGAACAAAAAGCTGCAGGATCAGGTGCTGGAAGTGCTGGTAGAAGGCGAGTCGAAAAACAACCCGAACGTATTGGCTGGCCGCACGCGCACGAACAAGCTCGTGCACTTCACGGCAGACAAGTCTTTGATTGGTCAATATGTGCATGTCAAAATTACAGATGCGAAAACGTGGACGCTTCATGGCGAACTCGTAACCAAAGTCGAGGTGTAGAAGATGGAACAAACAAACCTGTACACACAAAAAGAAATTTTGGACAAAGCGCGCGAACTGGCTGCCATGATCTCCCGCACGAATGAAGTCGATTTCTTCAAGCGTGCCGAGCTGCAAATCAAGCACAATGAACGCGTGCAGGACTTGATCGACAAGCTGAAGCAAAAACAAAAGCAGATGGTCATGTTCGAATCGATCAATAAAAAGGAACTGGTGGAAAAGGTAGAAGCCGAATACAACCAGCTGCAAGAAGAGCTGGATGCGATTCCGCTCGTCACCGAATTTAAGCAATCGCAGGTCGATGTGAACGATCTGTTGCAAATGGTGACGAATGTCATCACGAACACCGTTTCCGAGCGTATTATTTTGGATACAGGCGGAAATCCGCTGACAGGCGAAACTGGCGGCGGACCGGAAAAGAAACATAGTGGCGGTTGCTGCTCGTAAGGTAGCATCCAACGCGCAAAACGTTGCTACGCGTGAGTTCCCAAACGAGGCACCCAATTTCAGGTGGGTGTTTGCACCCTAGCCGAATGCCCTGCATACAAATGTACAGAAACGTTGTATGGAGGAGGTAACGAAATGTCGGGTACAGACAAAGATCTACAGTGCCGGGAACTCATCGCGAAAGCTGTCTGCGGTAAAGGCCATAAATTCTCTACTACCACCCACACCATCATACCGTCGCAAACTCCTTCGACGATCCTCGGATGCTGGATTATAAACACGAACTTCCAGGCAGAGAAAGTCGGAGACGCGGTTGAAGTATCTGGTACGTATGACGTCAACCTGTGGTTCTCGTTTGCCAATAACACGCAAACCGAAGTCAAGCGGGAAACTGTCAAGTTCTCCGTACTCGTTCCGCTTACGTTCTTCGACAAAAACTGCAGAGGCGATCTGGAAATTGTCGCTCGCGCCGTGGAACAGCCGAAGTGCGTAAAAGCCGAGTTGAGTGCTGGAGGTACCATCACAGTCAGGGTTGAAAGCGAATTTGCCGTTGAAATCATTGGAGAAACCAAAGTCTGCGTAGTGGTATGCAATAACTGCGATGACAAGGACTTCACGCTGATTGGCGACTATGAAGAAAACAGTGATGAATTCGACGACTTTGATTCAGCCAGCATGCTCGATGAGCTTGACTAAAGAGGAGAGATATCTCCTCTTTTTCTTTTTTTATCGGGAAAAAGCGGTATAGGCTAGGCTCTCACTCTTCTCTGGGCGCGATCATATGATAACGAAGAATACAGCATGGGAGAGTGGAAAGCATGGTACGCACGCGAGGAAGGGCATGGGAGGGACTGCAGGAGAGCGCTGTTTCGCAGCCAATGACGGCAAACGCCAAAGAGGCTGTCGCCTTTTTGCACCGTCCCGAGATCGGGCGTTGGCTGTTGAAAACGAGTGGTCTGCCTGTGGCGTCCGGGCGCACGACACCGCCTGGATGGCGGACCTACAAGCTTTGCCTGTACCAGGACCTGGTGCTCGATGTCGCGCGGAGCCTGGAACACCCGCAATGGCTGCTTTATCGCCTGGAAGAGCCGGACTTTGAGCCAGTTCCGTTTCCCTCTTCCGATCCGGAGGTGCAAGTCGTAAAAGCGCTGGCCGTGCGCAGCTTGTATGCGGTCGGTGCCGAAGCGGGGCAAGTGACCGTCATGGCAGCGTCTTCTCATCGGGCGAAGGTCGTTCGCGTGGAACCGGATTGGCCTGCGCAAAAGGCAGATGCTTACATGCAGCGTGCGCGAGAGTGGTGGCGGGAGCGCATGAGCAGGCAGCCGCAAGAGCTGAACAAAATGGGAGCGGACCCGGAGTTTTCCTTGCGCCGGGCGACAGGCGAGATGGCGCTCGCCTCTGATTTTTTGAAAATCAACGGGACGGTTGGGTGCGACACGACCCGCTACCGGGAAGATTTGGCTCTGCATCAGCATCCTGTAGCCGAATTGCGTCCGGCCCCAACGGAAGACCCTGACGAGCTGTTTCTGCATATTTACGAAGCGTTGCGGCTCGCAGGGAAAAAAATCCCGCACAAGGATGTGGAGTGGCTGGCGGGCGGGATGCCTTTTTCCGGCTATCCGATTGGCGGACACATTCACTTCGGCGGGATGACGCCTACGTTTTCTTTGCGGCGCAAGCTCGATGCGTACTTGGCGTTGCCGCTCGTGCTGATTGAAGATCCGGGTTGCATCGAGCGCAGGCATCGCTACGGCTTTTTGGGCGATGTGCGGGAAAAGTCGTACGGCTTCGAATACCGGACGCTGCCAAGCTGGCTGGTGCACCCGGTCGTCGCGCGTGGAGTTTTGCATCTGGCCAAACTGGTCATGATGAGCCATGCCGAGCTGAAAGCGACCCCGCATTTGCAGTTGCCGCTGGTCAAGGCTTACTATCGCGGCGACCAAGAAACGTTGGAGCCGTACGTCAAGCAAATCCGCGAAGAATTGCGAGAGTTGCCTGGCTACGCGCTTTCGCGAATACACTTAGAGCAATATTTTGACTTGCTGCTGCGAGGCGAGACATGGCTTTGCGATTTCGACCTGAGAAGTGCCTGGAATCTTCTGTGAATTTTTTGCCGCGAATCGAGCATCAACATCATGGGAGGAACATGGTATAATAGCGTCGAGATTGGAAGGCTAGGAGAAGAAAAAAATGGCGCAATATACCCCGATGATTCAGCAGTATCTGGCTATCAAAAAAGACTATCCGGATACTTTCTTATTTTTTCGCTTAGGCGACTTTTACGAACTGTTTTTTGACGATGCTATTCTCGCGTCCCGCGAGCTGGAAATTACGCTCACCGGACGCGAGGGTGGTGGCGATGAACGGATTCCGATGTGTGGCGTGCCGCATCATTCTGCGGATGGGTACATAGCGGAACTGTTGAAAAAAGGTCACAAGGTAGCGGTATGCGAACAGGTGGAAGACCCGAAAGAAGCCAAAGGGGTCGTTCGCCGCGAAGTGACCCGTGTCATTACGCCCGGCACGATGATGGAGGGCAAATGGCTTACCGACAAGGAAAACAACTACATGGCTGCCTTGGCAGCGCTGGACGGCCGCGTCGGAATTGCCGCATGCGACATGAGTACAGGAGAAATGTACGTCACATCCGTGCTCGGCCAGATGGAGTCGGCTCTGGATGAGGCTCTGCAATACCGTCCGAAAGAACTGGTGTTCTGCGGTGTCGAAGCTTTGCCCAAGACAGCTTTGCCGACGACGGTTGTAGAGAGTCACCAGCTGGATGCTTTTGCGGTGGACAACCAGTATCCCGAAACAGGGAAAGAGCTGGATGTCTCCATGCGCTCGGCCGTCAACGCGCTGCTCTACTACATCGGCACGACGCAGAAGCGCAGTCTCGCGCACATGCGGCTCTTGAAGCGCTACGACAGCAAGCAATATTTGCAAATGGACGGCTTTTCCCGAAGAAATCTGGAGCTGACCGAAACGATCCGCGACAAGACGAAAAAAGGTTCTCTCTTGTGGCTGTTGGACCGGACGCAAACCGCGATGGGCGGACGGCTTTTGCGCAGATGGATCGAGCGGCCGCTGCTCGGACGCGCGGAACTGGATGCCAGACTGGAAGCGGTAGAGGCGCTGAAAGCCGATCTGTTGCTGCGCTCCGATTTGCGGACTTGCCTGGACAGCGTGTACGATCTGGAGCGGCTGGCTGGGCGGATTTCCTATGGGAACGCCAATGCCCGCGACCTGATTCAGCTGCGATTGTCGCTCACGGCAGTTCCTGAGCTGAAAGCGTACTTGGAGCAGACAAAAGCGCCCGTGTTGCAGGAGCTTTCCCGCGGCATGGATGAGTGCGCAGACCTCGTCAGCTTTTTGCAGTCGGCGCTCGTCGACGATCCGCCGATCTCCGTGCGGGAAGGCGGAATGATTCGCACAGGCTACGATGAATATTTGGACAAGCTGCACTCGGCGAGCCGCGACGGAAAAACGTGGATTGCCCAATTGGAGCAAAGCGAACGGGAAGCGACAGGGATTCGCTCGCTGAAAGTCGGATTCAACAAAGTGTTCGGCTATTACATCGAGGTGTCCAAGTCCAACATTGCCAACGTGCCAGCGGGCCGTTACGAGCGCAAGCAAACACTCGCCAACGCAGAGCGCTACATCACCCCCGAGTTGAAAGAGCGGGAAGCGCTCATTCTCGAAGCAGAGGAAAAAATGATTGAGCTGGAGTACCAGCTGTTTGCCGCCGTCCGCAGCGAAATCGCCAAGCACATTCCGAGATTGCAAAGCCTTGCCGAACGGATTGCCTCTGTAGACGTTCTCCAGGCTTTCGCTACGGTCAGTGACGAGCGCGGATTCGTGCGCCCGCAGCTTGTCGATGACGGGGAATACGTGATCGTGGACGGCCGCCATCCCGTTGTGGAAGCCGTATTGGAGCGGGAGAAGTACGTGGCGAACGACGTGAGGATGAACCAGGAAGAGCGTCAAGTGCTGCTGATCACGGGACCGAACATGGCTGGTAAAAGCACGTATATGCGCCAAATCGCCCTCATTACGGTCATGGCGCAAATCGGTTGTTTCGTCCCGGCAAAAGAAGCGAAGCTGTCGATTGTCGACCAGATTTTTACCCGGATCGGAGCGGCTGACGACCTCGTCGGCGGTCACAGTACGTTCATGGTCGAGATGCTGGAGACGAGACATGCCTTGCAAAAGGCGACAGCAAAAAGCTTGATCTTGCTCGATGAGATCGGTCGCGGGACTTCTACGTACGATGGCATGGCGCTGGCACAGGCGGTCATCGAGTACATTTGCCAGCGGATCGGTGCCAAGACGCTGTTTTCCACGCACTATCACGAGCTGACGGGCCTTGCGGAGACGATGAAAGGCGTCGTCAACGTGAACGCCCGCTGCGAGGAGCGAGACGGCAAGCTGTTGTTCCTGCACAAGATCGAAGAAGGCCGGGCAGATAAAAGCTACGGGATTCACGTGGCGGAGCTGGCGGAAATGCCTGGATGGGTCATCGAGCGGGCACGCAGCATTTTGGCAGGACTGGAAGCAACAAGTTCGGCTGCTTCCGACATGCAGATGTCGCTAGAGTCGCTCTGGTCCGCGCCAGTTGCCGCTGTGCGCGAGGAGCCTGTGTCGCTTTTGTCGTCGGAGGAAGAAGAGATTTTGCGCGATTTGCGTGAGATCGACCTGAATCAGACGACACCGATGGATGCGATGATGAAGCTGTTCGCGTGGAAACAACAGTTGAAGAAAAAATAAGCTTCGGGGGGAGGGGAGGATCGCATGGGAACGATTCGAGTGCTTGATGAGCAGCTCGCCAATATGATCGCGGCGGGTGAAGTGGTGGAACGTCCGGCATCTGTCGTCAAAGAGCTGGTCGAGAACGCGATTGACGCCAAAGCCACTTCGATTGAGATTCATGTGGAGGAAGGCGGTCTGGAGCTGATCCGCATTGTCGACAACGGACACGGCATGGATCGGGACGATTGCTTGCTGGCATTGGAACGCCATGCGACGAGCAAGATCAGCACCCAGCGCGACTTGTTCCGGATTCGCACACTCGGCTTTCGCGGCGAAGCTTTGCCGAGTATTGCCGCTGTGTCTCGGATGGAGCTGACGAGCAACCGATCGAGCCGCGAGATCGGTACGCGGCTGCTGGTCGAAGGCGGCGCAGTCAGCGAAGTGGCAGACGCGGCAGCAGTGCAAGGGACGGAAATATGTGTCCGCAGCCTGTTTTTCAATACACCTGCCCGGTTGAAATACATGAAGTCGATTGCCACAGAAGTTGGGCATATCTCGGATTACGTCAATCGGCTCGCTTTGACTCACCCGTCGATTTCCTTTCTTTTGACGCACAACGGGAAAAATTTGCTGCAAACGACGGGGGACGGCAAGCTGCTGCACGTCATGGCGGCGATTTACGGTGTGCAGATTGCCAAGCTTCTCATTCCGATTTCGGGGGAAACACTCGATTTCCGCTGGAACGGATTTTTGTCCAAGACGGAGGTAACGCGAGCAAACCGCTCCTACCTTTCTACACTGGTCAACGGTCGCTACGTTCGCAGCTATTCGCTCAACAACGCGATCATGCGCGGCTATCACACGCTTTTGCCGATCGGCCGCTTCCCGATCGTCGCGCTGCAAATCGAGATGGACCCGACGCTTGTCGATGTCAATGTCCACCCTGCCAAGCTGGAGGCGCGGTTCAGCAAAGAGGACGAGCTGTGTACGGCAATCGAGCAATCCGTCAAAACGACGCTCCGGCAAGGTTTGGGCATCGTCCGACCGATGGAGACACCGCAAAAGGCGAAAATCACCACGCAAGTCGTCCAGCCGCAGTTTGACTTGACGTTTGCCAAGCCAGCCGCGGAGACGCAGACGCGCTCACTTGTGGAAGCCAGCCCGCGCCTGCAAGAGTGGATGGCGCGGCAGGAGCAAAGCCAGCCGTTGCCGTTGCAAAAAGAAGCGGCAAGCGAGCTTTTGCCGGTTGCCCAAAGCAGGAAGGTTCAGGAAGCTTCCGAAGCTTATCCGCGTGCAGAGCAAGAGCAAGGGCTGGCGAGTTCTGCTCCAGAAGCAGAGAAAACAGGACAAGAGCAGGCCGCCGCTTCAGGGAGCGTGTTCGAGAAGGTCGCGCCCGTATCTGTTGCCACCGCTCCTTCTGCTTTCCTTGAAGGAACGAGTGATTCTGCCGCTCCTTCTGCCTCGCTTGAAGGGAAGACTGGTTCTACTGCCCCACTTGAAGGCATGGTCGCTCCACTTGCTCAACCTGATGCAGAGCAAGCGAGCGAGCCAGAGCAGAACGCCGCACCTGTAGCGGAGGAGCGCGTGCAATCGGCTGTTCCGGTCATGTATCCGGTCGGACAAGTCCATGGAACGTACATCGTCGCCCAAAACGATGAAGGGATGTACTTGATCGACCAGCACGCCGCCCAGGAGCGCATCTTCTACGAGTATTTCATGGCCAAGCTGGCAGAAGAAGGTGTGGCCAGCCAGATGATGCTGTTTCCGCACACGGTCGAGTTCACGACCGCGGAGGCGGCCAGACTGGAAAAACGGCTGTCGCTTCTGCAATCGTTCGGCTTGGAGGTAGAAGCTTTTGGCGGGCGCACGTTCATCGTCAGGGCGCACCCGCATTGGTTCCCGGAAGGAGCCGAGCTGGAAGTTATCGAAGAGCTGATTCAGTTCGTACTGGAGGCGGGAGAGCAAGGGCAGGCCCATCCTGTGCAAATGCGGGAAAAGGCTGCGATCATGATGTCGTGCAAAGCATCGATCAAAGCCAATCGCTTTTTGACCCACGCCGAAATGGAGAGCCTGCTGAATCAGCTGCGCGAGACGAGCAGCCCGTTTACGTGTCCGCACGGCAGGCCGATTGTAATTCACTTTACTGGCTATGATTTGGAGAAAATGTTCAAGCGCGTCATGTAGTGTGAACACGCATTTTGCTAATACCGCCCCTCGGATGAACGCCGATGAACGACGACCGATTCGGCGGGGCGTCGGCTGTCCTGGCGGATGGAGATGTAGTCGTGATTGGCGGCGGAATGGTGGCGACAGGCGAGCGGTACGATGTGAAAAACGATGAATGGTCGAGTCTTGCCCAGATGGACGAGGTTCGCTATGGTCCGGGCGCAGCGATTTTGCCAGACGGCAGAGTCCTTGTGGTTGGCGGAGATCCTGCCGGCAATCCGGATAAGATATGGAAAACAACCACCATTTACGACCCGGACTCGGACTCGTGGGAGCCTGGCGAGCCGATGAGCATCGAGCGCTTCAAACCGTTTGCCGTTGCGCTTGCGGATGGCAGAGTATTGGTAGCAGGCGGCATGTCCAAACGCGCCTATTTGAAGTCCGCGGAAATATACGACCCGCAGACGTAAAGCTGGAGCAAGGCAGCCGATATGACGATGACGAGAGAAGGAGCGAGCGCAGCGGTTTTGCCTGATGGACGGGTGCTGCTCGCAGGAGGTCAAACATCGAAAAGCGAAAAAGCCACCTTGTTCTACCAGCCACAGTTGCAAATCCGGCTGCTGTTCAGCGAAGCTGCCCGTTTGCAGGTCGACCGACAGGACGTTTTGCAAAATCTCTCCTACTCGATTGATGGGGGAGCTGACCAGGCTTTTGGCGAAGAGGATCGTGTTGTCGTATCGGAGGAGCACCTCGACATTACGCTGGATACTGTGCCGAAAGGATCGAACATTCGAATCAAACTCACAGCAGGCATTTTCGCCGATGAAGCCGGAAACGAAAACGAAGAAGCGATTACGGACAGCCTCGTGTACAACTAAAATCACCAGCTCGCCAATCGTTGAAAAGGCGATCGCCACCAAACAGGCCCAATCCGCTATGGGCCTGTTTGGCTTACGTACATTCATTCTTTGTAAAAAAATTCACAAGCTCGCAACGGACGAAGGAAAACATGATATGATAAGAAAAGAGAGGGAGTTTGGCTCAGATTCTATTTGACCGCCAAAATAATCCTGCTTACAATAAAAGAGTTTCCGTCCTGAAGAGGCGTAGACGTACGGAAAGGAAACAGATACGTGATTGTGACGACGGGACTTGAGCCTGCCGAGGAAACCTTGCGACACGCTGTACATTTGGCTCAGACATTCGGCGTACAGGCAGTCAGACGAGGCGACCTTTCTCTCAGTCAGCTGCGAAAACGGCATGGCGACGACGAGGTACTGGTTGTTTCAGCGCAAGGAGCGCGTCTGGAGGTACCGGGGAAAAAGCCTTTCTTTTTTCACCCGAACACTTCCGCTTTTCGTATAAAGCGGCTGTTGCGCGGCGATACTGATACTATGCTTGTTGCTTGCCAAATTCAGCCAGGTGATGAAGTGTTGGATGCTACGCTTGGATTGGGTGCTGACGCGATTGTGTTTTCCCATGCGACAGGAGCTAACGGGAAAGTAGTCGGTATCGAATCGGAACGGGTGCTGGCCATCATGGTCGAAGACGGGCTCAAGCACTGGACATCTGACTCGGAACAGCTGGAGACAGCCATGCGTCGCATTGAAGTGCGGTGCGGGAACCATTTGGAAGTCATGCAGGGATTGCCAAGCCGCTCTTTCGATGTCGTTTATTTCGATCCGATGTTTGAAATGACGGTGGAAAGCTCGGCAGGCATCGCTGGGGTACGGGAGTTTGCCAACCCGCAGCCATTGACAGAAGAAGCGATTGCAGAAGCACTTCGCGTAGCAAGAAGGCGCGTGGTGATGAAGGAAGGGAAAACAGGCAAAATCCACGAGCGCTTTGGTTTCACGCCATTTCGCTCTCGCGGCCAGCAGGTCGTGTACAGTTACAAAGAGACAGGTGGAGGGGAGTGACTTTGCAAGAGAGAGAAAAGCTAGTCGTCATTGTTGGACCGACAGCCGTCGGCAAGACCCAACTCAGTCTGGAATTGGCCCAGCAGTTCAACGGCGAGATTATTTCCGGGGATTCCATGCAAGTGTATCGCGGCATGGACATCGGGACGGCGAAGGCGGAGCCAGCCGAATTGGCACTGGTGCCGCATCATCTCATCGATATCAAAAATCCGGACGAAGAATATTCTGTCGCGATGTTTCAGGAAAGCGCTACCCAACTGATCAGCTCGATCAATGGGCGAGGCGGCCTTCCGTTTATCGTAGGCGGTACGGGTCTCTACATAGAATCGGTTACCCATCGTTTTCAATTTTCACAAGCCACGCAAGATCCAGAGCTGCGGGAAAGGTTGCAGCGTTTGGCGGATACAGAAGGCGTGGATGCGCTGCACGCGAGACTGGCCGACGTCGATCCTGTAACGGCTGAGCGATTGCACCCGAACGATGTAAAGCGGGTGATTCGCGCTTTGGAGATTTATGAGAGTACGGGCTACAAAATGTCCGACTTTCAGCTTCGAGCACAGCACTCCCCATACGAACTGGTGATGATCGGACTCACGATGGATCGCGCCATGTTGTATGAACGGATCAATCGTCGCGTCGAGCTGATGATCGAAGCGGGGCTGATCGAGGAAGTGCGCGGACTTCTGGACAAAGGCTACGACGCCTCGCTGGTGTCGATGCAAGGCTTGGGCTACAAAGAATTGATTCCTTATCTGTACGGTGAAATTACGTTGGAAAAGGCGATCAATGACATCAAGCAGCGGACGCGCCATTTTGCCAAACGACAGCTGTCGTGGTTCCGCCGTATGCCGGAAATCCAGTGGTTTGACATGACCGATCCGGCTTGTCAAGCGAACTCAGTGGAAACTATCAAGCAGATATTGGCAGGAAAGTTTCAACAATTGCCGAATATATAACATACAAGTCCTTTTAGGGGGTAGTGTACATGAAACAGACGATCAACATTCAAGATACGTTCTTGAATCATTTGCGGAAAGAAAACATCGCGGTTACCATTTACCTTGTGAACGGATTTCAATTGCGCGGGTATATTAAAGCGTTCGATAATTTCACGATTGTGATTGATAGCGAAGGCAAGCAACAATTAGTATACAAGCATGCGATCTCCACTTTCACTCCGCAACGCCCAGTTTCACTGATGTCTCAAGACAACAACCAGCAATAAGTCGTGAAATGCTCTGCCCACCAGCCAGGACCCTAGAGGTTCTGGTTTTTTCTTTTTGCCAAGCTTTTCTTTGCAAAAGCGCAACACAAACAAAGGCTCCCCGCTTATACACGGAAAGCCTTTGTCAGCTGAGTTTTCAGGCAAGTTACAAATACCGGGCAATCATTCGAACCAGCTTTGCAGGAAACTCGTGTAAATTTGTCATATCCAAAAAGCGTTCCTTTCCGTAAATTTCACTAATGACCTCCTTGTCTTGGCCGATGGCCGCTGCAAGGAAGGCGACTCCTTTTCGTTCGTATTCCTGGATCGTTTGCTGCATATCGGCAACCGCATGACTTCCGGTATAGTCGTCCAGCGCTTTCGGTTGTCCGTCGCTGATGCTGATCAACAATTTGGTCTGTTGCGGGCAGACGACTAGCCGTTCCGCCATAATGCGCAGTGCCATCCCGTCGCGATTGTTGCTTCTGGCTTGAATCCGCATCAGCCGGAAGCGGTCAGTGGCGTCCGTTTTGTCCAGGTCGACATAGGCGAAGACGGACATTTGCTCCAAGCGGGACACATCCGCCGTATCCCCGTAGATCAACACAGGAATGTGGCAAAGCTGACAAAATTCATAGACGGCGATGACCGCCCGTTTGGCCGCCTCCAATCTCCCGAAGGCTGACATCGACGCGGATTCGTCCACCCGCAGACCCACGACAAGCGACGGCGATTCCGTTGGCGGGCGTTTCTTGGCAAAATATTTGTAGTCTTTGTAGGCAACGCTGTCCGCTTGAAATTTGCTGCCGTAGTAACGATTCCGCGCAAAGTCGGAAGTGACCTCATGCTCTAAATAGGGAAGTGTCTTTCTGACAAGCTGTTGTACGATGGGCATGAGTCCTTTGCTCAGGCGGACGTACTCCTGCTGGTTTTCCTGATCGTAGTCAGGGCGGTGCACGATGAGCTTCACTTTTCGATGAATCGAATCGGAAATGACCTCTCGTGCGGCCTGATTCAGCTTTTTGCGGAAATCGCGCTCCTGTTGCTTCGCTTCCTCTGAGGCAGACTCGGGGTTTGCCTGATGATAGCGAGGGGTGCCGTCTTCCCCCGGAGTGGAGCGCTCGATTTGAGCAGGATCGTCGGAGACTTGCGAAGAGCTGTTGTCACTGTCAGCCGATTTTTTCAAGGCGATTCCTGTTTGCTCCCGTGGCTGGTCTGTGTCAAAAGCAGCGTCGTCAATCTCCCCGGATGTCTTGATTTCTATGGCATCGTCCCAGTTTCGTTTTTTTTTAGCTCACCAGAAGAGGCTGCCTCCAGACGGGCAAACAATTCATGCTGGGCAAGTGCTTCTTCCAAAAGCTGAATTTCTTCCGGATCGGTCGTGATTTTGTAGATGACCTTGTGGTAAAGCGATGCTTTTGCAGAAATGCCGTTGGCAATCGCATCTGCCCAGTAAAAGAACGAACGCATTCCCGCCACACCCTTGATCGCATTGGCTCGTGCCGTTTTGTCCAATAGCAAAATGACATCCGCTAAGAGAGACAGCATTTCTTCATCTTGGAAGCCCGTTTTGGCCTTGACGCGCCCGATCATGACCTCTTTTGTCGGCAAATCCATCTTTTCCGTATGCTGGACTCTGTCGCGCAGTGCCTCGTTTAACGGTCTTGTTCCGGCATAGCTGCGGTTTGTCGTGATCACGGCGATGAAGTCCGGGTGCCTGCGGATGATTTCCGTTGGAAGGTTGATGCTCCCATCCAGCTCCAGGGCAGAGTTTAGCGCCATTAACACCGCAGCATCGCGAATCACGTTCGGTTCCTGGATTTCCAAAAGATAGCCCTTTTGATAGGCTCTGACGATTTCAGAAGGGTAAAATCGGTATTCAATCGCTTCCCCATCGCTCTTTTCCGCGGCAAGCTTCCCTAATTGCTTCATCATTTTGGCGGCTTGCTCCCCGGAAATCCCCAATGCCTTCATCAAAATTTCCGTGCCGCTTGCCAATCCTTCGTTTTCATAGAGAGCTGTTAAGGCGGTTTGTTGCGCAGGCTGCAAATTGTTTAGGCGCTCAGAAGAAATCACCGGCAAAATAGCTCCAATAATATCTGATTTATCCATATCAGCAAAACAAGTGACTTTCGTGTACGGAAGCCCGAAATTCGCCGATAAAGCTTTTGCCAGTTGAGTCTTGCCAGAACCCGCATCGCCCTCCAGCAAAATGTTGGCGATCTTCATTTCCCCGCGATGCCAGTTGCGCCTGACTTCGTCACTAATGCGCCGCTCTTCTTCGCTGACTTGATGGGTAGGTGGCTTTTTCCACACGAGTGCTTTTTCTTCATCAGTCAACTGTCTATCAGGTGATAAATAATCGTGTCTGTTTTCTGTCATTCCATGTTCCTCCAAATTGTCGTCATGCTGCGTGTCGCTCTGCTTTGTGCCTTTTTTCAACAGCGACAAGCGGGAGCAGGCAAGTGGCATCGCCGATCATCCATGCTTCACTCGCGGCGTGTACCGCTTCTTCGAGGGAAAACGTGTCTTCGACTAGCCGGGTACGAATGTCCCGTTGACCAGCCTTCCGATGAAAACAGGGGTAACTGCGGCTAAACAAAGCTAATAGCCCATGTCTCTTAAAACTTTTGCCAATGAGCGCAGACGCTCGCCGATCAGTTCCCCGTCGTCGCTTAAAATTTGGCTGAACTGCTTGATGTCTTCATGGAGACTTTCGTTGTCTGTGCAGATTGCGACGTTCAACGCATCGCCTTGCAGGGCAATCCTGTCGATAACGGGCTTTTGCGGATCGTAAAAATGCTCATATCTGTATGCATCGTGAAAATGAGCCAACGACCGGCAAAGCAGCAGCGACAGATCAAGAACGCGATGGAGCGGGAGTTCCTCCGGTTGACTTGCCCCGTTTTCTCCCGCGCTTTTCCACACCTTGGCTGTGATAGCGGCTTTTTTATGGTCACTTTCCCGAGTCAAGCCGAGCGAGAGCGCTTGGACATCCGTGTTTCTGGCATGACGGCCGTCCACTCGATCGTAGTTTTCTGATACCACGACAGGCTTGTGTTCGGACGTAGCGGAGATTTTCATGTTCTTTTCCTCTTTCCTTTTCGAAATTACTGCAAAGTCTATCTGAGTTTTCCGCGAGAAGCAACACTTTTTTGTTAGGATTGACAAACGTTTTGTTTTTATGTTTATTATTATATAAACTTAATATTAATTTGTTTGTTTTTTATCGAGCCATCCGCGCCCCTCTTTGGAAGAGAGGGAGCTTGAGGAAAGTATACAGGCAGAAAAACGGATGGAAGACTATTACAGGCTGCAGGTCAGGTGTAGCTCGTGAAAAGTGAGGAGAAACCAAGATGAATCGCAAAGACGAACTGAAACAGACGTTTAAGGAAGCGAAGACAGAGGCGGGCGTGTATCAAATCAAAAACACCCTTAATCAAAAAGTGTGGATTTGCAGTACCCGCAATCTTAAAACGATGAACGGAAAACTGTTCACGCTCAAACTCGGCTCGCATATGAACAAGCAACTGCAAAGCGAGTGGGATGAGTACGGAGAAGAGGCGTTCGTTGCGGAAGTGTTGGAGGTTTTGAAAAAGAAGGAAGACGGATATTTTGATGAAAAGGATGAGCTGGAGAAACTGGAACAAAAATGGCTCGACAAGCTTCAGCCGTATGGAGAACGTGGCTATCATCAGGAGAAAAAGAAATAGGCGTGGGTCTAGTGGAGGGAATGCAAAGCTGTATGGATTGCAAACAAACGAGAGCGAGCCGAAACACGTTATTCTCGCGTTTCGACTCGCTCTGACGGCTGGCATGTCATGATCTACAGACAAAGAAACAGAACGGTCTTAGATGATTATTGTTCGCCTTTAGTGAAAATCTGGAAGGTGATGCCGAACTTGTCGCGCACGTTGCCGTAGGCAGGGCTGAAGAATGTTTCCTGCAAAGGCAGATGTACCTGCCCGTCCTCTTGAAGCGCTGCGAAAATGCGTTCTGCCTCGGCTTTATCCTCCAGCGAAATGCAAATGGTCACTTGATCGCCTAACTGATAAGGTTGTCCAGGAAACGCGTCAGAAAACATCAATTCGCTGTCGCCAATTTGCAGTGTAGCATGACCCACAAGATTTTTGGCTTCTGGCGGGAGCGGGTACTCAGGGTTTTCCGGCATTTCGCCAAACGTCTGCTTGTAAAGCACTTGCGCACCCAACACTTTTTCGTAAAACGAGATGGCTTCGCTTGCATTTCCGTTCAGGACAAGATAAGGGATCAGACGCAAAGACATGGAGGAATCAGCTCCTTGGAATAGTGGTCTAGGCATGGCTGACGACAGGAGAGCAGACAGGTATTCTGGCTTCCAATGTCATCCATAAGCAAATGATACCACAAAAGAACATACGTTCGCAATAGTGTCAAAAAAAAAAACGAGGCCGCATACGCGAATCCTCGTTTTGTTGCGTCTACGCCGCATCTGAAAAGTTACGCGGCTTTTCGACGAATCATGAACAGATAGCAGACAATCGAGCCGATGGTGGCAAGCGCCATGACAATGCCCATCGGCACAGCAGTGCCTTCCCCTCCGATTCCGACCAGCGGAGCGACAATACCGCCGCTGATGAAGGAGAGCAGACCTTGCAAGGCAGACGCACTGCCTGCTGCTTTGCTCTGATTTTGCATGGCGAGCGAGAAGCCTGTCGCCCCGACGATACCGACGCTGGAAACGACGAAGAACAAAGGCACGAGCACGGCAACCAGCCCAGCGTCAAGCACGATCATGGCGAGCAGCGTGATTCCGCCAAGCCCAGCCAGCAAAATGCCAGTGACAAACAGTTTTGTCTCTTTGACTTTTCCGGCAAGTCGTCCGGTAATTTGGCTGGCGATGATAATTCCTACCCCATTCATGGCAAAAATCATGCTGAAGCCTTGCGGAGAGACACCAAAAATTTTCTGGAACACAAAGGGCGATCCGGCGATATAAGCGAACATCGCGGCCGTGACCAGACCTTGCGACAAGGCGTAGCCCATGAAAACCCGATCTTTCACCAGCCCGCCAAAAGTGGCGAGCGTATTGCCGATTCCGGCTTTGGAACGGCGATTGACAGGCAACGTCTCCGGCAATCCGAGCATGACGACGAGCAGCATGACGGCGCCGATCAGACCGAGTGCGACAAACACGCCGTGCCAGGAGGTAAACTCCAGCAGCTGACCGCCGACGATAGGCGCGGCAATCGGCGCAATCCCGTTAATCAGCATCAGCAGGGCAAAAAACTTCGTCAGCTCTGTGCCCGAATACAAATCGCGTACAGTAGCGCGAGCGATGACGATCCCGGCAGAGCCAGCAAGTCCCTGCACAAAACGGAGGAAGATGAACGTATAGATCGAAGGAGCAACCGCGCACAAAAAAGAAGACAAGGCGTATAAAATAAGTCCGATCAAAAGTGGCATTCTGCGTCCGCGTACGTCGCTGATCGGTCCCGCGAAAAGCTGACCGACAGACAGTCCAATGAGGCAGGCGGTCAAACTGAGCTGCGCCATCGACGTACTGGTGGAAAGATCGTCAGCCAGAAGCGGCAAAGCAGGCAAATACATGTCCAGCGACAAAGGGCCAAACGCTGAAAGCGAGCCTAAAATGGTGGCGATCCACAGGCGGCGCGTCTTGTTTTCGGCAAGCGCCGATGAGTCCAGTTCTTTTGCTACATGGTTCAAAGGGATGTTCCAACCTTTCTGTTGTGGAATGAAAAGCAAACGCCCCCGCTACTCTTTGGCTTCTTCAGATGCTTGGGTGTTTTCCATATAAAAGGTCATCAAGTTGCCGTGCATTCTATCCAGCATGCCTTGCAGAACGATTTTTTCTTCATCAGTAAAATCTTCAAAGCATTTTAGTTCAAGAACGCGCAGTGCTTCCTTGACAGCTTTTGTCGCCAAACGACCTTTGTCTGTGAGAAAAACCCGCGAGATTCGCTGGTCGCGTTCGTCAGCACGACGTTCGACCAGACCGCATTTTTCCATGCGATTGATCATGACGGTAAGAGTAGCCGGTTTGACCTGGATTCGTCTGGCCAGCTCTTTCTGAATCAAGCCGTCTGTGTGGGCAAGACGCATGAGGAGGATGGGCTGTCCCGGATAGACGTCATAGTTTTGAATCAAGTATTCAACGTTCTTCTTGTGAAGCTTCATCACATGGCCCATTGCATGCGTCAAAGCAGTAGAATAATCAAATTCCACCAGAGTACCCCCGTTTGTTAGCTGGCTAACAGAATGTAAATGTAAATGATTCTCAATCCACTGTCAATACTGATCTATTATACAAAAACAAAGCGCGCTCGTCATGAGGTTGACCAAGAATGTTGCGAACAAAAGGAAGGAGAGGAGCAGCAAGCTGTAGAATGTAAGTTATTTGGAAATGAAAGGACAGGGTGAGCAAAGATGATTGTGAACGAACAAATAAAAGCGGCAGAAGTCAGCCTCACTGGAGTGGACGGAGAAGACCTCGGGATTGTCGCTACCAAAGTCGCGTTGCAAATGGCAAAAGAGCAAGGCGTCGACCTGGTGTGCCTCTCGCTGGCGACAAGTCCGCCTCCGTGCCAACTCGTAAACCGCACGAATCATAAAGAACAGCTCAATCGCGAAAAGGCCAAGCAGCGCAAGGCAGAAAAAGGCATGAAAGTAAAAGAGCTGCGCCTGAGCGCTTTTATCGAAGATCACGATTACGAGACGAAAAAGCGACAAGCCGAAAAAATATTGGCGGCAGGCGACGCCGTGCAATTGACCGTGCGCCTGGAGAAAAAAGAGAGCCAGGAAGCGAAAAAGCTCGTCGAGGGGCTGGTCAAAGAGCTGGCGCATTGCGGAAAACAAGATAAAGGGATTCAAGTGAGCGGCAAACAAGTTGTTGCCATCCTGCTCCCCAAATAAACAAAGCGAGTGATTTCATGCCATTTACTTTTTCGCATCCGGCGATTGTGCTGCCGCTAAGAAAGTTTGCCTGGGTATCGTTCCCGGCGCTTGTGCTTGGCAGCATGGCTCCGGACTTTGAGTATTTTTTGCGGTTGGCGCCTTACAGCGTCTACAGCCATACGACACTCGGACTGTTTACCTTTGACTTGCCGCTCGTCATGCTGCTTTATTTGCTGTATCGGTTTGTCGTGGAGAAAGGCTTGCTGGCGGTTGTGCCCCTGTGGGTGGCAAAGGGCTTGGCTGGCGACAAGGGCTGGGACCAGGCGAATCGCGGGCGAGGGCGAAGCTTCTTTTTATCGTTTGTGATTTTCGCTTATTCCGCTTTGCTGGGAAGCTTCAGTCACGTCCTCTGGGATTCTTTTACCCATGACCGGGGAAGCATGGTGGAACGATTTGCCTTGCTGCAACAACGCATTTCGCTTGCTGCTTGGGAGGTTCCCGTCTACAAGCTGCTCCAGCACGGGAGTACGCTGGTGGGCGGACTGGCTATTGTGTACGTCATCTGGCGTTGCGGGCGTGAGCGGAGGGAGAGAAGTATCCAAGTCGAGCAGGCGGCAGCGCATGTGAAAGGGCTGTTTTGGATCGGCGTAGCGGCCGTGGGCATGGTTGTAGCTTGTTGGGATGCGCTTTTTGTCAAAGGCGTTTCGCCCGTCTTGTATCCGCTGCAGCATGTCGTTCCGTTCATCTCGGGGGCATTGCTCGGGGTGTGCCTTTTCGCTCCAGTGGTGAGTAGGTTCGGCTTGAAAAATAAAGCTTAGAAAAGAATGCTGGCAACGAAAAAATCCCTCCTTCTTGAGAGGGATTTCATTGTATGGATGGGGAGACGCGGCAGCCCTATATGGTGAAATCCTCGGATTTTAGCGTCAGTAAATCTTCTTTCGTTGGCTCATACACCTTCAACAAGCGCACAGCTTGCACCCGGATTGCTTTTTCGATGTCAGCAAAAAAAGATTAATTTTCTTGTTTTGTATGATCTGCATTTTAATAAAAGTGTAACTGTAAAAGAACTGAATAAAAAATTGGTCATACTCCAGTGTATGTTAGGCGTATTTTTAAAGAGAATGGAAGCAATGCAGCGAAATCAGTTTGGGAAAAACGGCGATGATAAATTCAATTCGGGTGTAGAAAGCTACACGCATTCTATAGCGAGAAATGGGTGATAAACGGATGAAACAACAGTCGGAAAGCACTTCAGCGAGCTATCCCAACCGGATTCAAGTTGTTTTTAAGCGAGAGCCACCCAAAAAATTGACTGAGCCATTGGCTACAAGTATCAGATCAATTGTTCACTCAGAATTGTCGACACTTTTTAATGAACTCGAAGGACTTGTCGGCTTAACGGAAGCAAAGAAAACCATTTACGAAATATATGCCTTGTATCAAATCAACAAAGAGAGAGAAAAACATGGGCTTCAACTTGAAAAGCAAGTGTTTCACATGGTGTTCAAAGGAAACCCGGGAACCGGGAAAACGACAGTGGCTCGATTGTTTGGCAAAATTTTTCGCGAAATGGGGATATTGACCAAGGGGCATCTAATCGAGGTTGAGCGAGCAGATTTAGTTGGAGAGTTCATCGGTCATACTGCGCAGAAAACTCGTGAACTGGTCAAAAAAGCGTTGGGCGGCATTTTATTTATTGACGAAGCTTACTCGCTTGCTCGCGGGGGAGAAAAAGATTTTGGCAAGGAAGCTGTGGACTGTCTCACGAAATCCCTCGAAGATGCAAACAACGATTTCATCTGCATTATAGCGGGATACAACGAAGAAATGGAAAATTTTCTGGAACTAAACCCGGGCCTTCCCTCTCGTTTTCCAATTCACATTGATTTTTGCGACTACAGTGTAGATGAACTTCTGGAAATCGCACACATTATGTCAAAGAAAAAAGACTTTGAATTGACGGCTGATGCTTCCGATAAAATCAGGCGCAACCTTTTAAACATCCTGAGCAACCCATTTCAGGAGAACTTTAGCAATGCAAGGCATATTCGAAATTGCATTGAAAAAGCTATCAGAGTTCAGGCGGTTAGATTGTTGAGAAGCAACGAATTGACTAGGGAAGATTTGTTGCAACTTAAGGCGGAGGATTTTGTGGTTTAAGAATTTTGGAGGAACCTTTGAAGTGGAGTACAAGACAGAGAGAAGTTTCCTTTAATAGCCTGCTTTAGTGAGTCGGAATACTCAATCGATACTCGGGATCTGTTGAATTTACGAAAACTAAGCGACTGAGGAGATTGTTTAGCTAGCTGGCAAGACTTTTTTATATTTGAGAATGGTATACACTTTTCGGTTGCCAAAGTGTTTATATTTATATTACCAAGCGCAGTATGAAGGCGTTTCTGAATTTGTTGTAGGATTAGACACTGAAACGTCACTTCGTTAAATCAATTTCGTTTGGGGAGAGGCAACAGAGTTGATAACATTACACTTTAGATTTTAATCGCCGAATGATCTGTCCAGTAGTGGATGGGTCATTTTTGTTGCATTAGTTTGTCGAACAATAAAAGTTGATGAAAAGAAACAATAATGATACTATAATCGTCGTTAAAATCTATTTGTGGAAGTATATGGTTATTGATTGAAGAGAAGATGACAACCTTTAGGGAAATGATAAGGAATTTAGCGGTGACATATCAATTGCAGAATTGGTTAGATGGTCAGGTATCCAAAGAACTTAAATGAAAAAATATTACATTTAGTGAATGGTGCTATCATGAAAAGTTTCACCCACATTAACAAATGACAGGAAATTTAATATGAAAAGAAATTGCAAAATTCTAACCAATCGTTCCAAAACCAATTTTAATCTGCCATTAGCATCTACAGTTGCAGCAGTAGTAATCAGTTTACTTGTGCCTCAAGTAACTTGGGCTAATGAATTAAGGATAATAGGTGTATCAGCTTACGATCATATTTCTGATTTAACATTTGGGAATGATGATGCTACTTATTGGCAACAAAATTGCTGAATCAAGATTGGAAAGTGTCTTCGCATTACAATGAAGAAGCAACTCAAGATAAATTTAATAAAGCTGGAGATGACGATTTATTGTACTTTACAGGTCATGGATCGTCCAATGGCAGTCTAGCACTGCAAAAATATAAGAAACAAAATAAGCCAGAAGGTTCATATGCTAACTGGGATGATGCATGGCGGTTTGCAAATGTTGAATATAACGAATTTGATTGGGCGATTACAGGGCATAAAAAAATGAGGATGATTACTTTTGGGTATAAGATGGAACGACTACTGACGTTACTGGAACTAAAGACATCTACCATTGGTATAATGGAGGTGGGGACTATTTAGATGTTAAAAGCTTGACTAATGAGCGAAAAACGTCAAAACTATATAGGGACTAAGATTAAAAACAGAATCATTAGATGTTCAAACTATTGCCAAATCTCTGTTGGACGTTAATGAAAAAACACTAAGAGGAATTAACAACAAAGAACCTTATTACTTTTCAAACGAAAAAGGGAATCTTATCTCTTACCCATCTGGGGCAATTAATTATTTCCGAAACGTGTCAAATGATGGAATGCATAGCTCCAATGAAAAAGTTATTAAAGTCGCTGAGAAGTTTATAAGCGAACACGGTGGGTTTCCTAAGGATGCTCAACTAAATAGTGTTATACCCCAATAGAAGTTGATGCAAATACGAAAAAAGAAAAAGTTATCGGATACTTAGTGCAATACTCACGTGAGCATAACAATGTGCCAGTAGAGGGATATGCTGGAGACTCAATTAAGTTAATTATTGATGCTAAAGGTGTCACATACTATTTTAGACTTTGGAGAGAGATTGACGAATCTTCCTCTTCAAAGTTAAGTAGCGAACTAATCACTAATGAGGAAGCAGTTGAAAAAGGACTCGATGCCCTAAAGCCTTTCAGATAGGCGTAAAATCCAATCTTGCCCATTCCAAGTTCCTTGCACAACTCTTGGACAGAAAGACAGCCTATCTGTCCGTTTATAAGGTGGTTTTTGATCTCTGTAATTCGAACCACTTGTTAGAACAGCATTCTCCAATTCATTAGCCACTTGTTGCTTGGCCAGTTCTTGAGCCGCATTTCAATCGTTTTCTTCTTCAGCTCCAAACTAAATGACTGGAATTTTTGCCCCTTTTAGCCATGAAAAAAGTGCCTCCTAAAAAATTCATGGCTTTAACACCAAGCTGTTTTTCCAATAGCTGTTTTGTAGGTGCACTTCATTTGTGCAAAAACAAATAGTTTTGTTTATAAAAAATGAAAAGTGCTTCGTGTAAATACCCTGCTAATATTATAAAATATTCAAAATATAATTTTAAGAACTACGAGGAGAAAGCATGAATTCCATTTTGGCCATTGTATTTTCACTTTTGCTCACGTTTCATACCGTCCCTTATTCTATTGAGGTAGAGCCCCACTCCTATGAGGCAGAGTCATTGGCGTCAAACATAAAAACCAATGAAGTGAGAAAGGAATACTTGGAACAGTCATATCGCTTTTACACACGAATCGTTGAACTTGATAAAAAGAATATGAAAATGAGCGAAGAGTTCAAAACAGAATTTATGAATTTTGCCATTCAGATGGAAACAGAGAACCCTAGTGAGATGCTATTAGGTATATTGATTAGCAGGCTATATGTCAGGAAGATGGGGCTTGAATATAATGACAAAAATGCCAATGATAGAGCGACTTTCAATAAGACGGCCTCAGATTTGAAGATGGTATTTGGCAAGTAAGAAGCAGCAGGCAGCTTAGAAACAGTAAGAAGAAGTGGAGGCACTAATGAAGCCATTCCGAAAAACAGCGAAAAAAATTACGGTGAATGGAGTCGCATTCCACTGTGTTATCAATGAAATTCCTTCGAACGAAAATGTGTCTTTTAAGGCGTACCCTTGTGACACCAAACCTCTTCTTTCACAGTAAAATTCTCATGGCAGGGAAACTGGCATTTTAACCTGCATAAGCCGCAAAATTGTGCTCAGTTGATGAAATACGCAATCAGCAATGGCTGGGAGTATTATCGGGAGAAGCAAGTCATGGAAGTGGAGAACGGTGATTTCCTGATTCATGAGTTAGGGTTAACGGTGTAAAGGAAAGAAGAACCTTTCACCATGCAGATGACATACACGCGCTGCCCCTCCTTGGTGAGGGGCTGTCTGTTTCTGTAGCGCACTTTGAAAGGACAAGGCGGTCCATACCACACATCACACCCGTAACGAAATGGGCAAAATGTGGTATGATAAGAGAAGAAAGGGCGTGAATCGGTGAACGATCTGATCAAAACGAAAGAAACGGCGATCTTGGTCGGTTGCTTTTTGGATAACCGCGATGCAGAGCGAACACGTCTCTCCATGGAAGAATTGCATGAGTTGGCTGCCACTGCTGGCGTTGAGGTGCTCGATGTCGTGACGCAGAACCGGGATCGAATCGACTCGGCCTGGTATCTCGGGACGGGCAAAATTGATGAAATTGCCGAAAAGGCCCATGAGCTGGACATTGATGTGGTCATTTTCAACGACGAGCTGTCGCCGAGTCAGACGCGCAATCTCGACAGGATATTCGATTGCAAGGTCATCGACCGGACGCAGCTCATTCTGGATATATTTGCTGGACGGGCGCAGTCCCGCGAAGGGAAAATTCAAGTCGAGCTTGCCCAGTACAATTATTTGCTGCCACGTCTCGCAGGGCAAGGGAAGCAGCTTTCCCGGCTTGGCGGGGGAATCGGTACGCGCGGTCCCGGTGAAACCAAGCTGGAAAGCGACCGACGCCATATCCGCAAACGGATCAGCGAGCTGAAACAGCAGTTGGAAGACACCGTCCGCACGAGACAGCTGCATCGGGAGCGCCGCAAGAAAAACAAAGTGTTCCAGATTGCGCTGGTCGGGTATACAAACGCGGGAAAATCGACCATTCTCAATCAATTGACGCAAGCCAATACGCTGCAAGAAGATAAGCTGTTTGCCACATTGGACCCGACGACAAGACAGCTGGAGTTGCCAAGCGGCCTGGAAGTGCTCCTGACAGATACCGTTGGATTCATTCAGGACTTGCCGACGAGCTTGGTCGCTGCGTTCCGCTCTACGTTGGAAGGGGTAAAGGAAGCAGATTTGATTTTGCATGTGGTCGATAGCCACCATCCTGATTTTCGGGTGCACATGGAGGTTGTCGATAAAATTTTGCGCGAGTTGAAAGCGGAAGAAATTCCGCAACTCGTCGTATTCAACAAAGCGGACCTTTTGACAGAACGGTCTTACTTGCCGCATGCGGAGGATTCAATCCTCATTTCGGCCATGCGCAAGGAGGATCAGCAAAAGCTGCTGGCGAGACTGGAAGCTTTTGCGCTCGCTTCCTTCCATGAACTGAAGCTGCGTGTTCCGGTGGAGCGCGGAGATATTTTGTCCCTTTTGCATCGTGAAGGGGTTGAAATGGAACAGCAATTTAATGAAGAAGAGGAGTCATACCTGGTCACTGTACGCGTGAACCGGGACCATCCGATCTATGGGCGGATTGCTCCTTTTCTCCTGGATAAACCAGAGACTGTTGAAGAGAGTTGGTAAGATCACCTATGTTTCAATATTTTTCTCACGGGGAAAAGCTTCGTCCTCTCGTCCTGGAGGTAGAAGCGATGATCTCCGAAAGACATCGTCAAATTTCCGCGCTGGTGGACACCAATCAATTGAAGGTGCTGCGCTCTTTTCAAAAGCATGAGGTAAACGAATTTCACTTTTCGCCATCGACCGGATACGGATACGACGACTCCGGCCGGGCTACGCTGGAATCGATCTACGCAGACGTTTTTGGCGGCGAGGCGGCGCTGGTTAGACCGCACATCATTTCCGGAACGCATGCGATTGCCATCTCGCTGTTTGGGATTTTGCGTCCTGGCGACGATTTGCTCTACATCACGGGCAAGCCGTATGACACGTTGGAAGAGGTCGTAGGTGTGCGCGGCGAAGGCCAAGGTTCGCTGAAAGAATACGGGATCGGGTACAGCTATGTGCCTTTGACACCGGAGGGCGAAATCGATTTTGTCGCGGTGGCGCAGGCGATTACGCCCAAGACAAAAGTGATTGGCATTCAGCGCTCGCGCGGTTATGCGGATCGTCCGTCCTTTACGATCGCCAAAATCCGCGAGATGATCCGCATGGTCAAGGAAATCAATCCGGCGCTGATCGTGTTTGTAGACAACTGCTACGGTGAATTTACGGAAGAGCTGGAGCCGCTGCATGTCGGCGCAGACATTATGGCTGGCTCGCTCATCAAAAACCCGGGCGGCGGTCTGGTCAAGACTGGCGGATACATTGTCGGGCGGGAAGACCTTGTGCGTCTCGCTTCGTTCCGGATGGCAGCACCAGGGATTGGCGCAGAGGGTGGAGCTTCGCTGTACTCGCTGTTGGAAATGTTTCAAGGCTTTTTCCTGGCGCCGCACGTCGTGGGAGAAGCGCTGAAAGGCGCGGTGTTCTCCTCCGCCTTGCTGGAACGACTCGGCTTTCAGACCAATCCGCTCTGGCATGAACCGCGCACGGACCTCATTCAGTCTGTCGCTTTTGGCAGTGCGGAACGGCTGATTACTTTTTGCCAAGGGATTCAAAAAGCAGCTCCCGTCGATTCGCACGTCACGCCGTACCCGAGCGAAATGCCGGGGTATGCAGACCCGGTTATCATGGCGGCGGGAACGTTCATTCAAGGAGCGAGCATCGAGTTTTCCGCAGACGGTCCGATTCGCCCGCCATACTTGGGCTTTGTGCAAGGCGGTTTGACGTACTCGCATGTCAAAGTAGGGATTTTGACGGCGTTAAACGGCTTGCTGGACAAAGGATTGCTCGAATTGCCTGAGGCGTAAACGGTTTTTACAAAAGGAAAGACGGCATTCTCTCGGATGGGAGAAGCCGTCTTTTTGCTATTCGACTGTGCGCGGACGGTACTGCGAAAAACAACCATTGAGACAGGCATGTCGTGGGTTCCATACGGGGATAACGTGGATTTTTTCAAAAGAGGTCACTTTCTTGCGTAATATTTTCTAACATCCGTTGACAGTGTTTGTGCTTTTGCATAAAATAAAGCATAAGGAAAACGATAGAGGAGGGACAAGTCATGAGTGATGACCTTCGCCGGAATATGGCCCTCTTTCCAATTGGGATCGTCATGAAGCTGACTGATCTCACTGCGAGACAGATACGCTACTATGAGCAAAATGACCTGATTCAACCGGCTCGCACGGAAGGAAAGCAGCGGCTTTTCTCCTTCAATGATGTAGACCGACTGTTGGAGATCAAGGAACTGATTGAAAAAGGGCTCAACATTGCAGGGATCAAGCAAGTCTTGAAATTGCAAGAGTCTGTCATGGAACCGACGGAAATTTCTACAACGTCCGAAGTAAAGCGCAAGGACATGTCTGACAAGGAACTGCATCAGCTGCTAAGGCAACAAATCATGTATCGCAATGCAGCCCGCCCAGGCGAGGACGCATTGATTCGTGGAGAGCTTTCCCGCTTCTTCCACTGATATAAAGTTGTGAGAGAGACAGGAGGAGAGAAATGTGAGCAAGTACACAAGAGAAGACATTATGCGATTGGCCCAAGAAGAGGACGTGAGATACATCCGTCTGCAGTTTACCGACCTGCTGGGGATTATCAAAAACGTGGAGATTCCTTCTTCCCAACTGCCGAAAGCATTGGACAACAAAATGATGTTTGACGGTTCTTCTATCGAAGGTTTTGTTCGTATTGAGGAATCGGATATGTACCTGGTACCGGATTTGGATACTTGGGTTGTATTCCCGTGGGGTAACGAGCATGGGAAAGTTGCACGTCTGATCTGTGACATCTATATGCCAGATGGCTCTCCATTCGAGGGTGACCCTCGCTACATTTTGAAACGCGCGCTGAAAGAAGCAGAAGAAATGGGCTTCTCCGCGTTTAACGTGGGACCAGAACCTGAGTTCTTCCTGTTCAAGCTCAACGACAAAGGCGAACCTACGCTTGACCTGAACGATCAGGGTGGCTATTTTGACTTTGCTCCACTCGACCTCGGCGAAAACTGCCGTCGCGATATCGTTTTGACGCTGGAAAAAATGGGCTTTGAAATCGAAGCTTCTCACCACGAAGTGGCTCCAGGCCAACACGAGATCGACTTCAAATACGCAAATGCTTTGCAAGCAGCTGACCAAATCTTGACGTTCAAGCTGGTTGTCAAAACGATTGCGCAAAAACACGGCTTGCATGCGACATTCATGCCAAAACCGCTGTACGGCGTAGCGGGTTCCGGTATGCACGCGAACCAATCCTTGTTCCGTGGCAATGAAAATGCTTTTTATGACGAGACAGACGAAATGGGCTTGAGCCAAACAGCGAAGCATTACCTCGCAGGTATTTTGCAGCATGCTCGCGGTTTCACAGCGATCACCAACCCGTTGGTGAACTCCTACAAACGTCTGGTGCCTGGCTATGAAGCGCCTTGCTACGTGGCATGGTCCGCGAAGAACCGCTCTCCTTTGATCCGTATCCCTGCCTCCCGCGGCATGGGAACTCGCATCGAAGTGCGCAGCCCAGACCCGGCAACAAACCCATACCTCGCTTTGGCTGTCATGCTGAAAGCAGGCTTGGATGGTATCAAAAACAAAGTGACTGTGCCGCCAGCCATCGATCGCAACATCTACGTGATGACTGAGCAAGATCGCGAAGCAAACGGCATCGAAAACTTGCCAGCAACACTGAAAGAAGCAATCGAGTGCCTGAAAGCCGATCCAGTGATCTGCGAAGCGCTGGGCGAGCATGCACTGATGCACTTCATCGAAGCAAAAGAAATCGAGTGGGACATGTTCCGCACACGCGTTCACGACTGGGAGCGCGAGCAGTACATGGCTGCTTACTAAGAAGTCCAAACCCCTTGTGCCTCATGGTGCGAGGGGTTTTTTGCTTTGGTGGGTGCGGGTGTAAAAATCGCCTCACCCACAAGCGTACCCACAAATCACTCATAAATCTTCTGCATATGGTCTTCAAATTTTCTCGTGAAGGGCCGAACCCGGAGTGCTTCAAGGCGATTTACACAGGCTTTACCTCTGCGTCGACCGGACGCCAGTTCCGTTTCAACGAGGAAGACCAGGCAAACTTCAACCAGCAGAGCACGCTATTTCTGTTGAAACCTGATCTTGCCGAGACGCAATGGAAAACGGAAGACGCGGGCATCGTCAGCCTGACGCGGGAACAGTTCATTGAGGTGGTGCTGGAGGCAGGGCAGCATAAGCAGGAGCAAATCGCTAGGTACTGGACCTGAAAGCTCAGGTCGAAGCTGCTGAAACAAAAAACAAGTGAAATCTGTCAACTGGTAGGAGGTCGAGCGCATGGACTTGAAGCGCTTGGACCTTCTTTTTGTATCTGGTCGCTCGCCTTTGGCGGGGGCTATACAGTGGTTTACTGACTCACCATACAGTCACCTTGCTATCGTGCTGGATGACATGCACATTGCGGAGATGGATTGGCGGTTTCCATTGCAGCGGCACCACAATAATTATCCACCGTGGCAATGTGACGTGTACCGATATCGCGGCGAGCTGACAGCGGCGCAGGTTGCCACAATGACCGAATTTATCCAGGCGCACATCGGGACGGTGGACAAGATGTTTGAGGCAGCGGGCATCAGGCTGAGGAGCGGCGATATCGGCAAGGTTTCGCCTGCTGATTTGGCACGGTCAAGCCTGCTGCAAAGAGTCGCGTAGCTTTACATGACAACAAGACTGAGAGCCAGCCCCGAACAGATCGGGGAAATTTTTGTTCCCGGATGAGGGGGGATAGGAACATGAATTTTGACGGCATGATCACAGTTATTACAGTTGTGTCTGGACTTACAGGCATTGCGTTGGGGTGGATTGGCCGGGTCAGGACGGGATCAGTAAGGATGGACTGATGCCATGCAACGCGTCCACGTCTATGGATATGGGGGTGCTTTTGACTGATGAAGTTCAGCAATCAAGAGTCCATCACGGAAATTCGCAAAAAGCAGCAGGAAACGCCGGAACAAAAGATTGTCAGGCTGGAGGCGGAGCTGGTCGCCGAAAAAAATGACAAGTTAACAATCATGGAGGCAACTGCTCAACTGTATGAGGAGTTGCTGATGTTGAAAGAGCAGATGCCAGGAGGGACGGCAGAGTGGCAGCAATTTACTACAGTTTGATCAAGGCAGGCAGGCGGGAGATGGAACAAGTTCCCGCGCATCTTCGAGAGGAAGTGCAGGCGATGCTTGATGCTGAAATCAGCGCTAATTAATCTTGGCATCTGGTTCGTATCTTTGGGGGGGAGGTGAGGACATTTTGGTAGCGATCTACGTTGCTCTGATCGTCGCTGGCCGCCGCATATACAACAGTGTGTCGGTTGGCTTGAAACCAGCCGTAAAAGAAGACCCGGAAGCATTGGGGCTAGGCACTGAAGGTAAGCCTTTGGTGTAATGCTCCATTCGTTGAAAGGGGTGTTTTTTATGGGGGCGGCTAATGTGGCTCCCTATATATTTGTCGAAAACAATTTGTGTCAATGCAGACATAATTGGTGTACAATAAAAACGCCCATTGTGAATTTTCTTTCTTATCCGTTGATGGAACGCCGTGTGCGATGAAAGTCGCCTGCACGGTGTAGGCTCGAACGAAAACCCTCGTAAAGAGAAGGGAATAAGTCGAGAATAGCACACCAATATTTAATCTTGGAACAATGTTTGAAGATGGAGCAGCATTTGGTCCACAGGAATTACCATACAATCACAATCTCAGTGCAATCTTCCTGGATCAAGCGAATGGCCCTGGTACGGTTACATTTTCGAACGCGAGAAGCAGTGATCCTGCTGTAGGAAACCCTAGAATCCAGCATGGTGCGATGAATGTATCGTTGATCGTAGATAAGGTTGGGGTAGGGGAAACAACGGTATCATTTGATTACACTGACATCACCGGCGTCACCCGCACGCACTCTTGGGTTTTTAAGTTTAATTAATATCTTTGCTTCCATCAATGGCCCTCGGGAAATCCCGGGGGTATTTTTTATCAACTAGACCATGAGCCAGCCCCGAGCCGACCGGGGCAATTTTTACTGCACCGAGGGGAGAGAGGAAGAAGAGCGAATGGACAACTTTATCAAAACAGGAATTGCTATCGGAGGCGCAGCAGCCTCTTTTCTTTTTGGCGGCTGGTCAGCATTGCTCAGTGTGCTACTCGCATTCGTCATTTTTGATTTTGTCACTGGCCTGATTGCAGCCGGAATGGAAGGAAAGTTAAAAAGCAAGGTCGGTATGATCGGCATTGCGCGGAAGTTGTTCATCTTTTGCATGGTCGCGATGGTGCATCTGATCGACATGTCGCTTGGTGACCAAAATTTCATCCGCGACGCGACGATCTTTTTTTACCTGGCAAACGAGCTGCTAAGCATTATCGAGAACGAGGGACGCATTGGCCTGCCCGTTCCGGAATTGATTAAGCGAGCAGTAGAGGTACTAAAAGGGAGAGGGGAAGGGAAATAACATGCAAATCACAGAAATGCTACTCACGAACCCAACGGCCAGACCAGGTACAAAGATGGTCCCGAAAGGACTGGTCATCCACTGGACAGCCAACGAGAAAAAAGGCGCCGATGCGGTAGCAAACCGGAACTACTTCAACAAGCCGACGACAGAAGCCAGCGCTCACTACATCGTGGATGACTGGCAGATCGTCCGGTGCTTGCCGGAAATTGAAATGGGCTACCATGTCGGGGGGAAATCGTACAAGTCAGGCTATCGCCACTCGGGAAACCGGGCGTTTTTTATTTGCAAGTTTCCCAGTTGTTCGAATGAGAACAAACGTTCTTTTTGGGCGCGAACTTGTCGGCAGGAGAAGGCTTTGGCCGACAGATGAAGCTGGCGGAAGCGACGAATGATGCCATGGAGCTGTATGAGGCAGCCTGCCGGTTGTTTGCAGTATCGGGATCAACCTGGAACAACTCGTTTCCGATCATGCCGTGCAGCTGAATTTGTTCACAGACAACCACAAACGCCGTTCGCTCGCCCGGACGATCGATGAGATTCGTACGCGGTTTGGTACGGACGCGATTTTGCGGGCAGCCTCTGTCACGGAGGCTGGTCAGGCGAAAGAACGCGCGCAAGATCGGGGGGCACTATGAGTGAAAGAGACGCGTGTCTCTAGAAAAGATAACGTGTTTGCAGCCAGTCGATTTGTACTGGCCGGATCAAGCTGGTAAACGATGAGGACTGGCAGTGGATATCGATAGATGCTACCATGTCTGTCCGTTCATAGCCTTACCCTGCCGGACATAGTAAACTAGAGTAAAGTGAACAAGGCGGGGCTATTTAATGAAAAAAGCGCTGGTTTATATTATGGGTGTTAACGAGGCATCCGAAGCCTGGGAGCTTAGCAATGACACGATCAGAGAACTATGCAAGAGCGGTAAAATCGTCGCTGCACCAATTGACGACACATGGGCTATACTTCGTGAGCAATCAGAAGCAACCTTGCAACTGATCGAGGACATTCGGAAGAAAGAGAGTCTGTATCATGTTGCTGCAGATTCACCTGATGAGCCAATCATCAATTTATTAAAGGATATCGTACTACCTTTAGATCAGCCTATCGAAACGATCTTTGAGTATGACACTGGTCGCCTTTCTACACGAGCTATAAATGCACTGAGAAGAGTTGGCATCAGAACAGTACGTCATTTGGTTGAATCTACCTTTAATCGACTTTGGCCTATTCGAAATTTGGGCAATCGTGCTCTGATGCATACTTTTCACGCATTGAAGCAAGCAGCTACAATCCCGTCACCTTGACTTGGTGACGGGGAAACCCCTTGTGCCTCATGGTGCGAGGGGTTTTTTGTGCTCCACTCTTTGCTCATTTTGTCTACATCCTTTTCCTTAACGAGATATAATGGAATCATAAAACGTAAAGTTCACTTTAAGTCAAGGATGGCCGTTATGTCAGGTCTTAGCATCGGTCAATTGGCTGCAAAAGCAGAATTGAGCGCATCGACACTTCGTTATTATGAATCTGTTGGATTGCTGCCAGCGCCTGAGCGAAAAAACGGTCAGCGCCGCTATGATGAATGTTTGCAGAAGATAAACAATACGGGGGCGTGTTAGAAAGGGGCAGTGCGAGAAGTGATTGCAAGAGAGCAATTAGAAAAGCATCAAATATGGCTATATGCTGCTGTATTAATGATTGCTGCCGGATTTGGCTTGTTGTGGCCGGAATCGAGCAAAAGTTTCGATCAGATGATTTCGATTGTACTCGCCATTTTAATGTATGGCATGTTTGCGCAAATTCCTTTTTTTCGTTTAAAAGCGGCGTTAACAAATCGAAAGTTCATCTATGCACTACTTATTACGAATTACATAGCCGTACCTGTTCTGGTGTGGGGGTTAACCCGGTTTCTTTCAGCCGATCCAGCGATTCTGCTAGGTGTGCTTCTTGTTTTGCTCACGCCCTGCATTGACTACGTGATCGTTTTTACACATCTTGGGCGCGGGAACGAAAAGCTTGTTCTGGTTTCAACTCCCATCCTTTTTGTCACCCAAATGCTTTTATTGCCTGTTTACCTATGGCTGTTTATGGGCAAGACAGCGGCTGAAATCGTGAGTGTCGGGCCTTTTTTCGAAGCATTTTTAGGACTTATCGTTGCTCCGCTGCTACTTGCTCTGCTTACACAATGGTGGGCACGGCGACAGCCAAAGGGAGAACATCTCCTTGATGCGACTGCATGGCTTCCAGTACCTTTTATGGCCCTGACTCTTTTTGTTGTCGTTGCATCACAAATCGCCAAACTATATACCTCTTTTGAGTCTATTGTCCAAGTGGTTCCCGTCTATGCAGCATATATGGTCATTACGCCGATTGTTGCTCGTATCGTTTCTCGTCTGTTCCGTTTAGATACCGGAGCGGGGCGGGCCCTTATTTTTAGCGCAGCAACTCGTAACTCGCTTGTCGTTCTTCCCTTTGCACTGGCGCTACCAGAACCACTAAACGGGGTGGTGTCTGCTGTCATCGTAACGCAAACGGTTGTAGAACTTATCGGGGAGCTAGTATACATTCGGCTTGTTCCAAAGGTGCTTTTGCGAGGGACGGATTGAAAACCGAAAGCATGTTCCGCACAGGCATCCACGACTGGAAGCACGGATGAGGTAACAGGTTGGCACCTCAAAAAAGCTTTATTGCAAAATTCGTTTCCCAAATGCTAAAAATATCCTAAAATATTGATAATTGATCAAGAGCCCTTTTACACAACTAAATCAGACCATGCAGAAACTCACAAGCGAACAAGCGAAAAGAGGGAAACAAATGACAACAACCATGGATTCAAAAGAGTTCGTCAATCGCCGTCAAAAACTCGCGGAAAAAATGCCTGAGCATAGCGTACTGGTCCTATTCTCTGGGGTTGCCAAGACGCGCAGCCAAGACGATAAATATCCGTTTTCACCGAACCGCAACTTCTACTATCTCACCGGCATCGCGCGCAGCAACCTCATTCTCATGATCACGAAACGCGCGGGCAGCGTGAGCGAAACGTTATTTCTCCAGCGCCCAAATGAACTGGAAGCGAAATGGACAGGCGCCGTCTTGGCGGATCAAGAGGCAAAAGAGTTGTCTGGTATCGAATACTTCGACTATCTCGATGAGTGGCTGGAGGCTTTTGCGACTTTTGTGCGGCGTTGCGAAGGTCAGTGCTCGCTCTATCTTGACTTGTATCGTTACCAGTGGAGCGATGAGCAGACCCTTGCAGAGGCGTTTGCTAAAGACGCGCAAAAGAAATACAAGACTTTGCAAATGCAGGATGCAGGCCCGTGGCTGAAAGAACTGCGCATGGTAAAGAGTCCGGCAGAGATCGAAGAAATCAAGCGTGCGATTGCGATCACAGATGAAGCCATCCGGCGTATGTGGGCGCATGCACGTCCTGGAATCATGGAATATGAGCTGGAGGCGCACTATGATTTTGCGTTGAAGTCGAACGGGGTGCGCGAGCTGCCGTATTTGCCAATTATTGCGAGCGGCATCAATGCTACTGTTTTGCACTATGAGGCGAATAATCAGCGAGCGGAAGATGGTGACCTGGTCCTGCTCGACCTTGGTGCGGCATCGAACTACTATGCGGCTGATATTTCGCGTACATTTCCCGTGAATGGCCGCTTTACAGAACGTCAAAAAGCGATTTATCAACTCGTGCTCGAAGCCGAAATCAAGACCATCGAAGCTGTGAAACCGGGTGTCACGCTTCAACAACTAAACGAGGTCACGAAACAAGTATTGGCGGATGGCCTGTTGCGTCTCGGTCTTATCCAAGACAGCAGCGAACTGTCCAGGTACTACTACCATGCCGTGTCGCATCACCTTGGGCTGGATACGCACGATGTTTCGGACTACAGTGCTGTCATGCAGCCTGGTATGGTGATCACGATTGAACCTGGCCTGTACATAGAGGAAGAAGCGATTGGCATTCGGATTGAAGATGATGTGCTAGTCACCGCAGATGGCTATGAGGTGCTCTCAGCGCAGATCCCGAAGGAAATCGCAGAAGTGGAATTGCTGATCGGGAAAAAGGAATAGCGAACGCTTGCCAGCCAGATGGCATCGTAAGCAAGGCATCATGCAAGCATTCGTCTAATACGCGAAACGGGAGGGCGTCAGATTCGCACCAACACAAAAGGTGTGATCTGGCGCTTTTTATTTTGCCGCTGCCAAGCGCGTGGTTCGCATGGAAGCGGCGATGAGCCAGGATGCATGAGGCGATAGGAACGTAACCGGATAGCAACTGACGCTTTTCTTTTGCAAAATGCCAAACGGACCGAACCTTTTTGGGCAAACGAGACAATATAGGGTGTAAGCTGCTTACTCAGGAGGGCCCTCTGAATGCAAAGGGAATACATGTACGAATTGCTCGCGAAAATGAAAGAAGGGAATCGACAGGCGTTTCATGCGTTTTATGACGCAACTTATCAGGATGTGTACCGGACAGTCTCCTTTCTCGTGGATCATCCGCAAGATCGGGAAGATGTCATGAACGAGATTTACATGCAAATGTGGACCTCGCTCGCGAACTACGATACGAACCGGCCTTTCCACTTTTGGCTGCATGGCTTGGTCGTCCGCCAAGTACAGCGATTTCGGGTCAAACGCTGGCGGAGATTCCGAATTTTTGAGCGCGTCCGCGTTTTCTTTCGGGACGAGAATCACTGGGACCAACCGACTGTGCTGATGGATGGAACGAATCAAATGATAGAGCAGGCCATCCAAAAGCTGACGGACAAACAGCGAACGGTGATTATCCTCCGCTTTTTTCACGACTATACGCTGGAGGAAATCGCGGTCTTGCTGCAAATTCCGCCGGGTACAGTCAAGTCCAGATACCATGCGGGTCTTGAGGCGCTGCGAAAATACGTACGGAATCTCCCCCCGGAAAGGATGGAACAGCTCAATGCTTATGGAACGCAAAATTCGTGAACATCTCGAGCAAAAAGCAGAAACGATGGAGTGCCCGCCGGCCATTTCCAGACGAATCGAACAATCCTATTCTCACTATTTGCAACAAAAAAGGAGCGGAATAACTATGAAAAAACGATTGATAAGCGGTATCGCAGCCGCAGCGATTTTGATTCCAACGGCAGCATTTGCAGCCCCAGCCTTGATTGAAATTTTGACCCGAACACCGATGACTGCCGAACAAGTCCAAGTAGATGAAGTCGGCAAGGCAACACTTGAAAAGCTGTATCGTGCTTTTCCAGAGACAAAATCGTTTGCGATTATCGACGCCAGCAACGTTCAAGGTGTCCAAACAAGCATCACTTTGCAGGACAAAAGCGGGAGCGGCAAAAAGTTTACTCTTCATACAAACAGCCGTACGGGTACGATTGAACACATCATCCAGGAAAATGACGGGGGATCTGAGGAAAAGCCGCTGATTGCTTCCACCGAGCAGGAAATCAAGGCGAAAGTAGACGAGCTGCTGAATAAAATGTACGGCAACATCAGCGAGTACGAGTTTGCTATGGAGCAAATGGAGAACGCGGAGCAAAAAACGCTTATGCTCAATTACAGCAAAAAGGGAGCGAAAACCCCGTTCTACCAAGTATTTGTTCAGGGCAATACGATCAGCGCGTCGCTAATTGGAGGGGAAACGACACCTTCCGCCGCGAAAGTAGAAGGCTTTTTCACGATGAACGGCCAGCCTGATTATACTGCCGATGCTTTTTTCAATGATGAAAAGCTGTTGTCTTTGCTAAAAATGAGCGCAGCCGACTTAAAACAGGAACTGGCAAAAGGGAAATCGGTTGTGGAGATCGCAGCCGCTAAAAATATCTCCAAGCAACAAGTAATAGATGTCATTGCAACAACGCAGGTTGAGGTGCAAATGCAAGGGGAGAACAGCAAAGCAGGCAGCCATTCCAAAGAACAGATGCTGAAAGCGATTGAGCCAAAAGTATTGCAACTGATTGAGCGCAAAAATGAAACATCGAGCAAAAAATAGCAAGCTCGGCACATAAGGTTGGGAGATAGCGCGGGAGAAGCGAAATGACATTTTGCCAGAACCAGCAGCAATAACAGGATCAAAAACAGAAAAAACGCTTAACGAAGCTGCGCTACCAAACATTCGTTCACGGCATTAGCAGTAGCGTACGAAAACTTGAACTCAAAAAGGTGACCCGGAAGAGGCAGCGCTTGCAAAAAGTGCTCCTCCTGCGGGTCACTTGCGTTTTCATCAACAATTCGAATGACCGATGGTGTCACGGGGCAAAGGAGGGCGTTTGCAAAAATGGCACCCCAGTGATTTGTGCTATAACCAAGCCCGTTTTAACAACTCCACGCCAAGCTTGACTTCATCGCATGACAAGTTGCTGAACCCAAGTCTAATGATAGGCTCTGCGGTCTTGTTTTTCAAAAAATAGAGGGAAGTAGGATAGACTTTCACTCCCAGAAGGGAAGCTTGCTGAATGAGCCATTCCTCTGAACGCTCCAAGTGCACTTTGACCAAGACGTACAAGCCAGACTGCTCGCCAATGACAGTGATGTTGTGCTGGAAATGATTCCGTAATTCAGAAACGAAGTGCTGCATTTTGCGCTTATAAACAAGCCGCATTCGTTTAATGTGGCGATTCCATTCGCCTTCTTCCATAAATTTTGCCATAGCGAACTGGCTCAGCAGCGACGTCGTGCTCTCGAAATGTGCGAAGTGCTTTTTATAGCTGTCTAGCAGTGGCTGCGGCAACACCATGTAACTTAAACGTATGCCTGGCAGAAAGCACTTGGAAAAATTGCCAAGGTAAACAACTCTCGCGGAATCGATGGAAGCGAGAGCGGGGAATGGCTGTTGGGTATAGCGAAATTCACTATCGTAATCATCTTCAATAATGTACCCTTGCCGCTTGTTTGCCCAATGGATCAGCGCATGCCTTTGTTGAATGGTCATGCTTACTCCGTATGGACTGTGGTGGGACGGAGCCACATAAATTAATTTTGATTTCGTATGTGCCAATTGGGAAAAATCAGCGCCTGTCTCATAAACGGGTAACGTTTCCAGCGTAAAACGATTTAATTGAAAAGCTTCCCGAGCGCCATCATAGCCAGGGTCTTCCACAATGATGCTTGAGAAATCACGTTTCAGGACAAGACTTAAATACAGCAGCATTTGTTGGGTACTGCTTCCGATGATAACGGCATTCGGATCTGTGCGTACCCCGCGAGACTGGAGCAAGTAAGCTGCGATTTGTTCGCGCAAACACCGTTCGCCAAAAGGTTCTCCGTAGCGATAGGTGTCTTTTGCCGTTAAGATTTGATTCGAAATTCTTCTCCACGCTTTTACAGGGAAGTGCGTCTGATCGACGACATCTGCGCGGAAATCAATGCGAGCAGATGGTATCGGCTCTGCTTGCCTGTGATGAGGCGTGCTGTGAGTTGCTTGAAATAAAAGGGGCTCTAGCTCATTGACAAAATACCCTTTTCGACCTTCGCTACGTACATACCCTTCGGCAACAAGCTGTTCATAAGCCAGCAAGGTCGTATTGCGGCTGACATGCAAAGAATCGGCAAGCTGGCGGATGGAGGGCAAAGGCTCACCCGCCTTTATGTCGCCTTGCTCAATAAATGCTTTAAATTTTTCGTAGATTTGTTTGTATTTAGGAGAGTGATCCTGGAAGGTAAAAATGGTATTTTTCATCTATATCCCTTCTGACATGTACATTTACTCCGTATTGTATCTTTTTTTATGTCAGTTTGTATTTTATTGTTTGCTCATCGGGCAGTTATTTTGCATACAGAAAGGATGAGCATGGTGTACACTCCGAAGCAATATCGCATGAATCATGATGAGGCGGTTCAAATGATGAAGACTTCCCCGTTTGCCTTGCTGATTACGGTGGAGCAACAGCGCCCGTTGGCTACGCACATTCCGGTGGAGATTCGCGAAGAGGAAGGGAAAATTTATGCCACGGGGCACATCGCATACGGCAATACGCAGAAAAAAACGTTGAAAAACAATCGTGATGTCTTGCTGATTTTCCAAGGACCACACACCGACATTCAAGGGGCAGCCAAAATGAGTCAAAATCGCAACAACACCGATTACAAATCGATTGTGGGAGAGCTTGAAAAGTCAAATGATCAAGAGGAAAATCTCGTTGCTGAATGGCTGCGTGAGCAACGGAAAGAGTTATTTAAATAATTGGCCTGAAAGTGCTTTACGCAAGCCCAAGCAGATCGTGTACAAACATACAGCAAGGAGTTGCAAGTCATGGAATTTTCAACGGTTTGGCTGTTTGTAATTGCTGCCGCTACCTTGTTAATCATACCTGGACCTGCTGTGTTCTACATTATGGCAAGAAGTATAGATCAAGGCAAAAAAGCGGGCTTGGTATCGGTTCTCGGTGTATCTTTTGGTGGTTCTGTCCATGTGATCGCGGGAGCAATCGGAGTTTCTGCGATCCTGATGACGTCAGCAACAGCCTTTCATATCGTGAAATACGTGGGAGTTGCCTATCTGGTCTATCTCGGGTGCAAGACTTTGTTTTCCAAAGCGGATCGAACAGACGCAGAGATACCAAAAGCCCCTCGCAAACAGTTAGGGAAGATTTTTTGCGAATCCGCCATCGTGGAAGTCATGAATCCGAAGACAGCGCTCTTTTTTCTAGCCTTCTTTCCGCAGTTCATCTCACCTTCTGCTGGCTCCGTTACCGTACAGTTTTTGCTTTTGGGAGCGATATTTTTGATCCTGGCTTTGATTAGCGATGGGCTGTATGCGGTTCTCGCAGCAAGTATTCGCAAGCGGATTGTGGGCAGAACAGCGAGTTCCAGGTTAGTGAAGCGGATAACCGGCTATTTTTATATGGTTCTAGGGATCATTTCCGCCTTTGCCAGTCCTGCCAAAACATAAGAGCATGATCGTGTTGTGACGCAACAAATGACGTTTCTGCCAAAAATGAAAGGGAGAGATCAAGGATGCCTAGATTTATCGCGGAAGATGACTTTTGGTCGCTATTTCCCCAGGCCAAAATAGGCGTCGTTATTTGTCAGGGGATTGATAACTCTATCAAAAACGTTGAAGTTTACGAGAAGCTGCTACAGGAAGCAGGGAAAGAAGCGCAGCAATTCCTCAAGTTGGAGGAATTGAGCAGTAATCCGGTCATTTTGGTTTGGCGCGAGGCGCAGCGGACGATGCTAACCGAAAAGACGAAAAATGCTTTCCTCTGTATGGAATTAGTCGATGAAACGAGAAGCGATGAGTTTCATAGAGCGCTAAAAGAATTGTCTGATCTCGTCTCCCGCCATCTTGGCGGTACGGTGAAGCTGGAAGTATTGGACATCCATAACAGGGAAATGGCCATTTGAAACTAAGTGTTAAAGACGTGGAATCAGGATGTTTTTCAACCGAGATAGACAAACATGCGGCTGCGTCCCGCATAAAAGAAAAGCTTGTCAGAACTCTCAATCGACCTCGCTTCGGCGGGGTTTTTGCGTTAGGCAATGCCAAAAAACAACGCGAAGCATATTTGCGCCAGGCTAAAAGTTGCAATGGCGAGTGCATGATGGTATATTAATTGAGGTATCAATGATTGATGGGTCAAGTAATTGTCAGCCACTAACTGCATGCTGCTGAATTTGCTCATCCACACGCATGATCCGTATCGATTTACCAGCCCCCGGGAGGCATTTTTCATGACATACAAGGAGTTTGAAGAAGAACAAATTCTCAGCTTGCTCATTGGTTTAACCAATAAAATCAGCCCGAAATTCGAGCGCTGTACCGGAATCAGTTCGACTCGTCTCGCGATCTTGCAAATGTTGTGCGAGCGAAGCGAAATCAATCAGTCCCAACTGCAAAAGCACATCGACATCGATGGTGCGGCTATTACACGGCACTTGAAGCAACTGGAAGCGGATGGCATGGTGATTCGCTACAAAAATCCAAATGATAACCGCGAAACGTTCGTGCGCTTGTCCGACGAAGGGATCGAGCGGATTGAAGGGTACAAAAGCGAGAAACGGATTTTTATCCAGCAGATTTTGGCGGGATTCAGCGAGGAAGAGACGCGGGTCCTGGCTGATTTTCTCAAACGGATGCAAAACAACATTTGATCGATCAGAAAAGGAGTCTGTTACTATGGTGCGCACATTGCAAAAGACAAACGATTTTCGGGAAATTACATTTGGCCGTCGCTCTGTCAAACTGTATGACCCGGAAGTCAAAATCAGCAGGGAAGAGATGACCGAGATTTTAGCCGGAGCGACGCGTGCCCCATCTTCGGTCAATATGCAGCCATGGCGTTTCGTCGTGATCGAAAGCAAGGAAGGGAAAGAAAAGCTGGCCGAGCTGGCTCGTTTCAACAAGACGCAAGTGCTCACTTCGTCTGCGGTCATTGCCGTATTCGTTGACATGAACAATGCCGCATACATGGATGAGATTTTCGGAAAAGCGGTCGAGCTTGGTTACATGCCGCAAGAAGTGAAAGATATGCAGCTGCAAGCGGTGAAACCGTACTACGCGAATCTGTCGGTTGCTGATCTGCGGGACGTCAATTTTATTGATGCGGGACTCGTATCGATGCAACTGATGCTCGTTGCCCGTGCTTTTGGCTATGACACCAATCCGATTGGCGGCTATGAAAAAGAGCAAATCGCCGAGGCATTTGATCTGGACAAGGAACGCTATTTGCCGATCATGTTAATCAGCATCGGCAAAGCGGCGAAGGAAGGGCACTCGTCTTATCGATTGCCGGTGGAGACAGTGACCACCTGGAAATAATCCAACTACGTTTTCGAAAGGGAGAAAAAACATGCTGATCATTCATGCGCATCTGCAAGTAATTCCTGCACAGGAAGAAGCATTTTTGCAAGCGGTCAAAGGGCTGGTTGCTGCCAGCCAGGCGGAAGCAGGCAATCTCGGATACGTTCTGATGAAAAGCACAGAGCAAGAGCATTGCTATACGATGGTCGAGAAGTGGGCGGATGCTGCGGCAGTAGCGGCGCACAATGCAAGCGCTCATTTTCAGGCGTTCATCAAGCAAGCACCAGCTTTTGTTTCGGCACCGATGGAAGTGGAAGTATTCGCAGGCGAGCCAGTGAAGCTGTAAATCAGTCTGGAAAAGAAAAACAGCAAGGGTGATCCTGGGAGCTGACTCCAGGTGATCAGCTTTGCTGTTTTTTTGCATGACGGGAAGACATTGCGGTGGAAAGCATAGACCCGAAAAAAAAGACCCCACTTCTGGGGTGTAAATCCAATGACCCGTTGATGGAGGGGAGTTAGGAAACGCTTATTTCGAAGCAATCTGAGACAGTCCCACCTTTTCCGTCATGAGCGGTGACTTTCACGATAGCGTAATCTGAATGACCCGAAATGGTATGGAATACAATTTTTCCATAGTTAGGGCTAGTAACGACATCGTTGAAAGTGTAAACAAAGCCCGATCCCCGTTCAAATTGAATGGTAAAAGTCAGGCTATCTTCATCGGGATCAGCAAAATAATCGGTAAGGGAAACAGCCTCATGGGTTCCGGTAGGAGGGATAGCGAGATCAGGTATTCCCGAGCCTACAACAACCGGGGCTTGATTGCTATTCTCGACTTCTTCCCTGCTGTTTTGGAGGGATTTCGTTCGAGCCTACACCGTGCAGGCGACTTTCATCGCACACGGCGTTCCATCAACGGATAAGAATGGAGGAAAAGGAACAACGGGCACTATCATCGTACACCGCCTATGTCAAAATTTACACCTTTTCTTTCCATTTCACCCCAAAAAGCAAGCAATCACCAAAAGTTTGGGGAAAAGTATCCATTAAGACACAGGAGTCGTAATACATATAGACCCAGGCAATCTCGGTTCACAAGATGGAGAACAGGTCCGGAAAGATTTGAAATGGGGGGGTCTGATGAAAAAGCGGTTAGTAGTAAGCGGATTGATCCTTGTCTTTGCTTGCGCTTTCGTATTCGACAACAAACTTTACTATCCGCCACTCCCAATAGAAAGTATGAGCAAAAAAGCGGTGATAGAAAAGCTGAATGACTCTGACAAACCAATCGTTACATTATCGAACGAAAACGGTCAACAATGGTATATCATACGCGAACGAGATGCATCCGCAGCTGATGAGTTGATTAAGAAAATGGTCAGTCAAAAAGGATGGACGTTCCGACAAAAAGAAGGTAGTGGCCTCTTCTTTGAAAAACAAGGAGAAAATTTGATTGTAACTACCCAAAAGTGGACGGGTGACTATGTGTTAGTGAAAATTCCGGCCCCTTTTTCATGACTAAACGCGGTTCGCTTTCCGGTTATTTATGAGGCTGTCTGCTTATGAGTGATGAAGAGATAAAAAAATTAACCCCTACCTAACTTTCGATAGGAGACGGCAGAGAGGCAGGCAAAGTATAGTAAAAGTACCCGAAAGGAACATCCTCGCTTTAGTTGATGGACGCCATCTTCGATGAAAATCGCCCTCCTCGTGGCGTATCCTGTGTGGAAGGAACCATCTCTCCGTGCACCTTCCACACAGGAAGCGGGCTTATAATGGATTCCATTTGAGAGAATCAGATACAACCTCTCGCCCGCTTGCCATCAACAACCCCTTGAGCTGCACGAGGGGTTCATTTTTTTGCCAAAACAGCTCCTTGTTCATGAATGAGAACAAGGAGCTGTCATCGTTTTTGCCCAGAAAGTTGCTGTTGGTCCCTCATTTGATCATGAGAGCTAAAAACTCGTGCAGTTTATCCAAAGAGCGGATGTTTTGATTGCAGGTTGTGCTGTCTTGGCATAAATAGTTTCCTTTTTTCAAATACGTGCCGTCACTTGAACCGCGTGCTTCCAGGACGAACATGCCGATGTCGGAAACTTTGTTGCAGATGGCACAGATGCCTTTCTTCGCTATGGGCGTAAAAGTGCCGTGGATACCGATCAGCTTGTCGGGGTAGTTGGCGATGATAAATTTTTTATCAGAACCGTTGTCGAACCAACTGATGTACGACAACTCGGCATACGGAAGCTCGGCGGCTACTGGTGGCTTGAGCTTCTTGATCTTCGGGTACATTTTTTTGATCGCTTGCTCGGTAACAGCGGGAAACGGAACAACATAAGGCGACAAAGACAGCAGAAACTGTTTGGCTTCGTTCTTTTCTTTCAGCGAACGGATTGGCGCAAGTAGTTGTCTTTGTTCGTCAGAAAGATCAGCGAACAGCTGAAAAACCGCTTCCTGCGCAATGTCTTTTCGTGCCCGGATGACGTTCAAATCCGTGCTGCCCGTATACGCATTCAACAAGTTTTGCACCTGCCATTTGATAAAGTTGTAGTGGTGGGGAAAAATAAACGGTTGCATGTGATCGTGTACCTCCTGTATGTGTCCGCTGCGCTGGTGGAAGAACGCAGCAGTTTTGTCTCTTTTACTTTAAAAGCAAACGGCTGCGCTTGATAGGGAGAGAACGATTCTAAACAAAACTCGGCATAGAAAAAGCACTGATCGTCCTGGGGACAGATCAGTGCCTGAGTCTATTTGACATATACGATTTTTTTGATCGTTTCGATCGAGAGAAAGTACTGTTCGGCCAGCTGTGGAATGGACACACCTTCGCGAAAAGCGTTGCGGATCAGGTTGTTCCTTTCATCCAGCTGTTTTCTTCCGCCAGAGCGGGTTCCCCATTTATAATGCGTGGTTTTTGACTTCGGGATATAGATGGTTTCCCCCTGCACATACTTCTGGATTTCTGCAATCAGGCTTTCTGGCAGCATATTGGCTGCATTCGCATATTTCATTTTCGCTCGCTCCTTATTTTGGCATTCAAATAAGGGGCAAAGCCGGAAAATAAAAAATGAGATACATAACGGTAGGCGATGTATTGTCTAAACGACTGTCCACCTCATGCAAAGTATCGCCTTTTTATTTCCAGGCTTTGCATGAGACGCTGCAGTATCTGGCAAACTGAATCCATTCACCAACCATACACCCCCTCGATCACGATTCATACCTTCCTGTGCAGTACGCAAACTCTGCGCAGTTCCTTCCATTATAGATCATCTTGCAGCGATTTTCATGCGCAGATGTTTGCGAGCGCTTTGCCAAGTTACTCAAAAAACACGATCTTTGCGGCTTATCGGCCGACGATCAGGTCAAGCAACTGATCATCTGTCCATGGCTCCAGCGCAAGCAACGCTTGGTACGGGTCAGCTCCCGGGATGTGAAAGTAGGAGGCAAAAGCTGGCTCTGTCTTCAAGCCGTTTTGCTTGAGCTGGCGGATGTGCTGCCGCGCTTTCGGTCCTGCCAGTTGCAGCAAGCGATGTTCGATGATCATGTGCCGATACGCGTTTTGTTGTTCGACGGGGCGCGGTTGGGCAAAAAGCTCGAACCAGAAGCCGTGGGCAAAAAAGGAGACAAGACATGTGGGCACAGCTTGTACCGGCATGCGGGCTTCCTGGTATCCTTCGCAGTCTGCGTAAAAGCTGCGGGCGATCTCGGCGAACAGCTCAAGATCGTAGCATTCGCAGACGATGTCCAAATCACTGTCGCCAAGATCGATGTCGAGCGGAATCGTTCCGGCGAGCACCGGATCAAAAGCTTGCAGGCGTTGCAAGACCGCGCTTTGTTCGATGGCTCGTGCGGCTGTTTGCTGTTTTGCTGTACCGTTTTGCAAATAGGTGAGATCACGCCAGTTTCTCGTCATAGAAAACTCCTGTTTCCTTCGGTATTTGCAGATGTTTGTCGCAACAAGTATGATAGATTCGCGAAAACAAGTGTGCAACAAAAATCGCTTTTGCTCGTATTACCTATGTGAGGGGAGTGCATGCAGATGGATATTTTACTCTGGATCGTTGTTTTGGTGCTATTCGCGCTCAGTATTGCAGGTATATTTTTGCCTGTGTTACCCGATACGATTTTGCTGTGGGCAGGCTTTTTGCTCTACCACTTTTTCATAGCAGATCCGGGAGCGGGGTTGCCAGCGTCCTTCTGGTGGGGAATGGTGGTATTCAGTATTTTGCTGTACGGCGCTGACTTGTTGACCAACATGTATTTCGTGAAAAAATACGGCGGCTCCAAATGGTCATCGGTGGCGGCTGCCGCAGGGATTTTTCTCGGGATTTTCGTGTTCCCGCCATTTGGGATGATCATTTTGCCGTTTGTCTTTGTCGTGCTGGTGGAGCTGTTGGTGCAGAACCAGCCTTTCGAGCGGGCGGTCAAAGCGGGCTTTGGCTCCCTGATCGGCTTTTTGGGAAGCGCAGTAGTCAAAGTAGTGTTGCAGGTGACCATGATTATCTGGTTTTTCCTCGCCAGATAGAGAGAAAAAAGGACAGCGATGGCTGTCCTTTTTGTATGCCGCGAAATTAGTGAATGAGGCGGTAGACGCCGATGACTTTGCCGAGGATGGAAACGGCGTCCAAAATGATCGGTTCCATCGTGGCGTTCTCCGGCTGGAGACGGAAGTGGTTTTTTTCTTTGAAAAAGCGCTTGACGGTTGCTTCGTCTTCCTCGGTCATGGCGACAACGATATCTCCGTTGTTTGCCACATGCTGCTGGCGCACGATGACGTAGTCTCCGTCGAGGATTCCGGCGTCGATCATACTGTTTCCGGACACGCGCAGCATGTACACCTTGTCTGAAGTCACGATATTTTCTGGAAGCGGGAAGTATTCCTCTACGTCCTCAATCGCCGTGATCGGTTGCCCGGCAGTTACTTTCCCGATGACAGGAACGCGGACAACGGAGTCTTCGAAGTTGTCCTGGAAGCGATCTTCTTCAGACAACAGCTCGATCGCGCGCGGTTTGGTCGGGTCGCGGCGAATCAGGCCTTTCTTTTCCAGGCGGGCCAAGTGGCCGTGTACGGTAGAGCTGGAAGCCAGTCCGACAGCTTCGCCGATTTCGCGCACAGATGGAGGATAACCTTTGTCGCGAACTTCCTTCCGAATGAATTCGATGATGGCTTGTTGTCTGCTAGATAATTTTGACATAAAAAGACACCCCTGATTTCTCGAACATATTTTCCTATATTATACCATGGGAGCTTGCGTTCGACAAACATAAGTTCGATAAAAAGGCGAACAGGAATTTTTGCCCGAAAGAACGTTTCTTGTCGAATGGTTGGTGCGAGCCAGAAGCATGGCTGTTCGCGGATTGTCCCATACCAAAAGGGGAATTGGCCATCTTGCCGTCACCTGCGTGAATTTTGCAAAGGGGCAGGTTTTCGTATTGACATGAACATATGTTCTCATTTATGATTAGGGTACGAACTTATAGAACGTATGTTTGCAGGAGGTTATCCCATGAATGTCATGTCTATTCCTAACCGTTTTGAAAAAGAATCGTCCCGTCGCGTCCGTTTTGGTATTACCAGAGGCCAAGCCCTGTTGTTCCTGATTACGTTTTCTCTCTTTTTTTACTTGTTGACCGAACTGGTGTTTGCTTCTTCGCACACTGAGCCGCTAAAAGGAACAGAAGTGACGGTTCGCGACGGTGACAGCTTGTGGACCATTGCAGTCCGCCATCAAACGGAGACGGTCGATGTACGCGATCTGATCCAGGATATTAAAGAGGCGAACGATCTGCAGAGCAATCTGATTTATCCGGGACAGACCTTGCTCATTCCCGATCCGAAATGATAGAAAGCACTTGCCGGTTCGTCTCCATCTTGCGAGTTCGCCCTGATGTGATATAATTAAACGGCATTACTACTGGGTGGGAGGAACCGTACGTGGTATCTGACGCGGAAATCAAACGAATCAACGAACTGGTCAAAAAATCGCGCGAGGTTGGTTTGACCGATGAGGAAAAGCAAGAGCAGCAAGCTCTGCGACAAAAGTACATTGATGCGGTCAAGGCATCGCTGAAAGCGAATCTCGATTCCATCCGTTATGTGGAAGATCTTGAAGAGAATCGTCCCAAACATTAAGCTCACTTGTATTGATAAGGCAGACATCCTTGCTTGACGCTCGGGTGTCTTTTTGTTCCTTATGACTATCAGGTATTCGACAGAGGAGGAAAACAGATGGCGTGGGTGGCTGTAGCGGTAGGCGGTGCTGTCGGTTCATTGTTTCGCTATTGGTTGTCTTTGGCGGCGAATCAGCCGGGGTGGCCAATCGGCACCTGGTTAGCCAACATCATCGGCTCATTTTTGATCGGCGTGTTGTTTGTGATCGGCAAAGAGCGGGGAGGCATTTCTCCCGAAGCGTATATTTTGTTTACCACAGGGGTTATGGGTGGCTTCACGACGTTTTCCACCTTTTCTCTGGAGGTTGTTTCTTTTTGGGGCGACGGGCAATGGCTGCGCGGGACGCTGTATGCACTCGCGAGTATCGTGGTCGGGCTGTCCTCATGCGCCGTAGGGATTTGGCTTGCCCGGCAAATGCAATAATAAAAAATAATGGATAAAGCTGAGAGGGGGGATGGGTGTGAGTACCCAGCACCGCGATTACGAAGCAGAACAAAACAAGCTGAAAGAGACGATTGCGCTCATTGACGACGAGATTGTTCAACTGCGTGAGGAAATTAACGAAGCAACCGATGACTATGTGAAACAGGTCGTGAACTACAACAAGGCCAAAGATTTGCGGTATCTAGAAGATCACGGGCGAGACAAACCGTATTTCGGACGTGTGGATTTTCTCAAAGACGAGATTTACGAGCTGGATCAGGTGTATATCGGAAAACGCGGAATTGTCCGCAGTGATACGTTCGATTCGATTGTCGTGGATTGGCGAGCGCCCATTGCCAGTCTCTATTACTCCGGAGAGAGCAAGGATGCGTTTTACCGGATGGGGCGCGAGATTGTCCGTGGAGAGGTGCGGTTGAAGCGCAACTTTGCGATTGAGGACGGAGAGATTGTCGGGATTTACGATGGAGCGGTGAAAGAGACGATCAATCGGGAAATGGGGCATCCGGACGAGTTTTTGCAGGAAGGTTTCATCGACGAGTTTTTGAACGCGAATTTGAATATGGCCAATGACAGTCGCTTGAAAGATATCGTGGCGACGATCCAGTCAGAGCAAAATGAGATCATCCGGGCGGAAAAAGATCGGCCGATCGTCGTGCAAGGGGTGGCAGGTAGCGGAAAGACGACTATCGCCCTGCATCGGCTGTCGTACTTGATCTACAACTATCAGGATACGATGATGTCAAAAAAATTCATGGTGTTCGCGCCAAACCGGATGTTTCTTACGTACATATCAGAAGTGCTGCCTGAACTCGGCGTCGACGATGTCCAGCAGTCGACATTTGTGGACTGGGCGGCGCGGCTCGTCAAACCGCTCATGCCAAAAGGCTGGCGGATCGTCAGTCCCGACAAGCCGTTGCAGCTGTTTTTTGAGGAAGGTCAGGATCAGCGTGAACAGGAGATTACTCGCAACAGGCTGCGCTTCAAAGGCTCACTGGCGTGCAAGGAAGCGATGGAGCAATACATTCGCTACGTGATTGAGACGAGAATCCCTTTCAAGAAACTGAGTTTTCTATACAACAAAACAAAGCAAGTCTTCTCCATTCCGGGAGAGACGATCCGGCAATTTTTCCTGGAGCAGTTCGGGGCGTTGCCGTACCAGCGCAGGGTAGACGCGCTGCGCAAACATTTGAAGCAGGAAATGAACAAGCAGCTGTTTTCGCATTTGCGTGAACGAAAAGTCGATCTCGACAAGCAAGGGCTGGCCAAATTTGAAAAAATGCTGGAACAGATTTTGGATACATACCTGGTCAGCTTTCCGCGTCTGGATATTTTTGCGGCGTATCGGGAGTTGATTGCAGAGGAGGAATTGCTGCGCAAGCTTGCTCCGACTGCGATCCCGGACGAGGTGATCCGTGATGTCAGCACCTCTTCTGCCGCACTGCTGGAACAGGAGCGCCTGGAGCCGGAAGACATCGCGCCGCTACTGTACTTGCAGCATATTATCGAGGGCATGAACAAAGCGGAGCATTTTGATCATACGGTTGTCGACGAAGCGCAAGATTTGAGCGCATTGGAGGTTGCGGTCATCGGGCTTGCGACGAAGCGAAATTCCATGACCATCGTTGGCGACATTGCCCAAGGCATCCACAGCTATCGCGGCATTCACGCGTGGGAAGAGCTGACGCAAGGCATTTTTGAGCAGCTTCGTCCCGCCTACTATACGCTGGCACAAAGCTATCGTTCGACGATCGAAATCATGCAATGCGCCAATGAGGTGCTGCGACAGATTGATCTGCCGGAGACGGTTCTCGCCAAGCCGGTTTTGCGCCATGGGGAAAAGCCGGTGATGGTTCATGCCCATTCAAGAGCCGAGCTGTGGGACGATATTCGTTCGCGAGTCGCCGCCTTGCAACAGGAAGGCTTTCAAACGATTGCGATTGTCACCAAAACGATTTTGGCGAGCAAAAAGGCGCACAAGGCTCTTGCCGAAAGCATCGCCGATCTGACGCTTCTCGGCAGCAAGGACAACCAGTTTCCGGGCGGCGTAACGGTAATGCCAGCTTATTTGACAAAAGGCTTGCAGTTTGACGCCGTGATTTTGCTCGATGTTGCATCTTATCAAAACAACGAGTGGGACGCGAAGCTGTTGTACGTGGCGATGACAAGACCTGTCCACCGGCTGGTGATGACGCAGATGGCAGGCGAAGAAGCGCCGCTTTTAGCTAACCTCGCACAAGAACTGTATACGCAGGCGTGAACAGGAAAAATCCCCTCTGACTGAATAACAGCAGAGGGGATTTTTCCTGGCTGAACCGATTAATGGTCGCCTGTATTTCCTTTGGACGGATTGGTGATGACGAAGCCTTCCTGTGGCAGGAACAAGTAGTCGATGATGATGCCATCGAGCAATGGCTCGTCTTTTTTCACGATGACGTCAATTTCCTTGTCGGTGGAAACAACTACATCTTCTTCGGTTGGCTTGTCCAGAGCAAGACCGTAGTGCGCATGGTCACCGTGCGCGTGAGTGATATAGGCACGCAGCTTCAGGTCTTTGTCTGCTTCTTGTTCCATGATTGTGCCGAGCTGCTTCGCTGCATTTTTGGTAATCTTTACCTTCATAGGTCAAGTCTCCTAACTGTATGTATGTGAGTTTCTTCTCCATCTTAGCAAAGAGGGAAATGCAGATGCAATGTGGAAAGTGTTCTGGGTGATAGAGTTGCTAGACAAACTTGCGAAAAGGGGACGCTTTCATGAAGATTGATTTGCGCAGCGATACCGTCACAAAACCGACTGAAGCGATGCTTAGGGCCATGGCAGATGCCGAGGTGGGCGATGACGTTTACCGGGAAGACCCGACCGTTAACCGACTCGAACAGATTGCAGCCGAGCTGCTGGGGAAAGAAGCGGCTTTGTTTGTCACAAGCGGCACGCAAGGCAATCAGGTTGCCGTGTTGACGCACTGTGTGAACGGCGATGAGGTCATTGCGGAAGCGGATTCTCATATTTTTTATTACGAAGGCGGCGCGATGTCGGCTTTGGCTGGTGTGCAGACACGGACGCTGGCGGGAGAACGGGGCGCCCTGCGTCCAGAAGATGTGGAAAAGGCGATTCGCGGCAACAACATTCATTTTCCGCGCACGAAGCTGATTTGTATCGAAAATACACATAACCGGGCGGGCGGCGCGGTCGTTACGATCGAGCAAATGAAGGGCGTGCATGAGGTAGCGCAACAGCACAACATCCCCGTTCACTTGGATGGCGCACGACTGTTCAATGCGGCGGCAGCTCTGGGCGTGCCTGTGTCTGCGCTTAGCCAGCATACCGATACCGTCCAAGTCTGTCTGTCCAAAGGCTTGAGCGCGCCTGTAGGCTCTCTTTTGGCGGGGGATCGGGCCTTTATCGAAGAAGCGAGATGGTGGAGAAAAAAACTAGGCGGAGGCTTGCGTCAGGCAGGGTATTTGGCAGCGCCGGGAATCGTGGCTTTGACACAGATGACGGAGCGGTTGACGGAAGACCACGCGCGTGCGCAGCAACTGGCTGAAGGGTTCCGCAAGCTGTCGCTCGAAGTGGAGCCTGTCGAGACGAACATCGTGCTGGTGAAGACGGATTCGATCCGGGAGACGGCAGTTGCCTTTTTGCAGCGTCTTGCAGACAAAGGAGTCCTGGCAGTCGACTTCGATGAATACGTGATCCGCTTTACCACTCATCGCCACATTGATGAGCAGCAAGCAAACAGGGTGCTGGAAATCGTGGAAGAACTCATTGGCACGGCGAAGGTTTCGGGATAATTGTTGCGGGCACCAATCATGGGCAAAGCCAGTCTGCTTGAATCGGGGAGCGGATTGGCTTTTTCTGATTGCACCGTTCACTTGCGGCCGACTTTCGACAAATTGTACAAAAATTTTCGGAATAAAGAGAATATTTTTAACCAAGTCGTCCAGTTCCTTTCTCACTGTAATGCGATAGCATAATGATGAGTTGGAGCCTATCTTTCAGTCATCATCGCGAACTCGATACAGACGAGGGGGATGCCAGATTTGAAAAAGCGAATGGGCGCACTTTTGGCTAGTTTTCTGATTTTTCAATTAGTAACTGGATGTAGCACAGCGCAGCCAACAGCTACAGACAACAAGGGAACCGAAGCACCCAAAACAGACACAGCCAAAGCGAAAGAAATGGTCCTGAACTGGAACGCAGATGGGGGAGAACCGCCTACGGCCGACCCGGGACTTGCTTCAGATGGAACTTCTTTTGACGTCATTACGGCCTGTTTCGAGGGTCTGACACGCTATGGGACGGACGGGAAAATTGCGGGCGCGATGGCTGAAACGTATTCGGTTTCGCCAGATATGCTGACGTATACGTTCCAACTGAAAAAAGACGCGCTTTGGTCGAATGGAGATCCGGTAACGGCACACGATTTTGAGTTTGCCTGGAAACGCAATCTCGACCCGCAAACAGGATCGGAATACGCCTACATGCTTTATTTCATCAAAGGAGCGGAAGAATTTAATACAGGCAAAGGCAGCAAGGATGATGTCGGGGTGAAAGCGATTGACGATCATACCCTGGAAGTCAAGCTGAACTCGCCAGCGCCGTTCTTTTACGAGCTGACAGCTTTCCCGACGCTGTTCCCGCTGCACAAAAAAACAGTGGAAACTAACCCGGCCTGGGCGGCATCTCCGGAAAATTACATCGGAAACGGGCCGTTTAAAATGGAAACGTGGGAACACAAAAACAAGCTGGTTCTGGTCAAAAACGACAACTATCACGACAAAGGTGCAGTGAAGCTGGACAAGATCGTCTGGAGCATGATTACCGATACCAATACAGCGCAAGCTCTGTTCGATTCGGGCGATCTGGATTGGGGAGGCCATCCGACGTATACGCTCCCTGTAGATTTGCTGCAAAGCTTGCATGACGAAGGCAAAATTGTCCTCGATCCGTATCCGAACACGGTAGCCGTGACATTCAACACTACAAAGCCACCTTTTACGAACAAAAAAGTTCGTCAGGCGTTCTCGTATGCGATTGAGCGTCAGCCGCTGGTGGACGGCATCGTCATGCCGGGTGTGCCCGCTGCGTATGCCTGGGTTCCGCCGTCGATGAAGCTCAGCGGCAATGATTATTTCCAAGAAGATTCGGCGAAAGCCAAGCAGCTTTTGGCGGAAGGGTTGAAAGAGCTCGGTTTGACAGCGATGCCGGAATTTACTTTCTCCTACGGAACAGGGGATGACAGGCAAAAGAAACTGGCGGAAGCGCTTCAGGATCAGTGGAAGAAAAACCTCGGCGTAGAGGTGAAGATCAGCGGGCTGGAAGAAAAGGTATTCCTGCAAAACAAGCGCTCCAAAAATTATCAGTTTGCCTATCGGAATTGGGGAGCGGACTTCAACGACCCGATCAACTTCCTGGAGATTTTCAAAGACAAGACAGTCGGAACGAATGACGCCGCCTGGGAAAATGAACAGTACCGCAAACTGATCGTGGACAGCTATCTGGAACTGGATACAGCGAAGCGCAATGCGATCATGCAGCAAGCCGAGCAAATTTTGATGGACGAGATGCCGATTGCCCCGATTTACTATGGCGTGCGCCCGTACATTCAAAACGACAAGGTCAAAGGTCTGCTTCTGAATCCGTTCGGCGGCAGAGACTTTAAATACACTACGGTAGAAAAGTAAACGAAAAAGGCAAGAACCCCCTTTGTGCCAACGATCAGACCGGCGGCATGAAGGGGGTTTTCTCTGTTCAGCGCGTGTAATTCCGCACACCCAAAGAAATACTATAGCCATTGACTATGGAAGGAAATGAGGGATAGACATGATATCGGCCAAAGAGCGTGAGAGACTGCAGAACCAGATGAAACGCGATGAGAGCAAGATTGTCAACATTGTGCTCCAGGATGCCCGCCAAGTGGCAGGGGAGATTGAAAAAGCCACCCACCAAGGAATTTTCATGGTAGATGGCCGTTACTACGGATATGAAGACATCAAGGAAATCAACGGTTCACTCTAAACAGCGGATGTGCGTGTCCGCCTAAATCAACGGCGGCGGAAAAAAGTGACGCAAAGCATCGGGGAGTTCTTTTTGCCACAAGCCCCAGACGTGGTTGCCCGGTTTTTCCGAATAGGACAGGCTGGCGTTGCTGTTGGTGAGCAGTGTTTTTGCTTCCCGGTTCCATTGGACGAAGTCGAACGTTCCGATATGGGTTTCTACAGCGGTTTCATCCAGTCCGACAACCATCCAGAGCCGCAGCCAGGAAAGGTCTCCGCTGTTTTGGATGGCCGCTTGTGTCGGCTGGAAAAAGGCTCCTGACAGGGCAAGCACTTGGGAAAACAGTTCGGGGTGGTCCAGTGCGAGGTGCAAGGAAACCGTTCCTCCGAGCGAATCGCCCGCGAGCACGCGGGAAGCTTTGTCGCGTCTTACGGGATAGCGCTCCTCGATGTACGGCAGCAGCTCCTCGCAAAAAAAGCGTTTGTACGCTGCATTTTTTGCGCCTACAGGCGAATATTCACTCGTCCGTTTGCTGCGATCCACCGAGACGCCGACGACGAGGAACGGTTCGATGCCTTCTTCGAGAATCAACTGGTTGGCGATGGTGGCAATCCGCCCCATCGTAAAGAAATCGTTTCCGTCCTGACAATAGACGACAGGGTAAGAAAGCAGTTCATTATAGCCCGGCGGGAGGTACACTTTGACCGAGCGGGGAGTGTCTACGTGGACGCTTGGGACTTCTTCTTTTATGATTGTTCGTTTTACATAATCAGACATCGATTTACACTCCTGTTTGCTCAAATGTAAAACTAAGCCTTGAAAAAAACTGATACAGCTTATATAGTAAATGATAACAGAGAGGAAATAAACCCTGTAATATCAATACTATAACACGTTAAACAGACATTTTGTCTGCAATATAACAGGGTTGTGCGGACGGCGCTGTAAGCCCTTTCTTGCACACACAAACTTTCTTCTGCTTTTTATCAGGGGACACTTCCGACACGTTTCGTCTTCCTTGTCGATTGAGCACTGGCTCAGTTGCGTGGGACATGGCGAAGCAAGCAAGGAAGCCCCTTATTCTAGTGACGAGGTGAATGTGATGAGCGTAACCACTGCTGTTGAACAAACAGAGAACAACGCCCCGCTGCAAATTCTTGCTCCGGACGGTACGGTTGTTCGTCCTGACTTGATGCCTAAGCTCTCCGATGATGAACTGCGTGAACTGATGCGTAAAATGGTCTTTACCCGTGTGTGGGACCAACGCGCTATCAGCTTGAACCGCCAAGGTCGTCTGGGCTTTTACGCGCCTGTAGCTGGTCAAGAAGCAAGCATGATCGGTTCCGAGGCGGCTCTGTCCAAAGAAGACTTCATCCTGCCAAGCTACCGCGACATTCCGCAAATGGTCTGGCACGGTTTCCCTATGCACAAGGCGTTCCTCTACTCCCGTGGACACATCGAGGGTGGACGAATCCCTGAAGGCGTAAATGTATTGATGCCACAAATCATCATCGCAGCACAATGTACACAAGCGACAGGTGTGGCAATGGGCTACAAGCTGCGCGGTGAAAAGCGCGTTGCGATCAACTACTTTGGTGACGGGGCAACCTCCCAAGGTGATTTCTACGAAGGTATGAACTACGCAGGTGTTTACAAACTGCCTGTGATCTTCTTCTCGCAAAACAACGGTTATGCGATCTCCCTGCCGTTCGAAAAACAAACGGCTTCTGAAAATATCGCAGTCAAGGCAGTTTCTGCCGGTATCGCAAGCGAGCGTATCGACGGCATGGACATCCTCGCTGTTTACTACGCAGTTCAAAAAGCGAAAGAGCGCGGTGTTAACGGCGAAGGCGCGACTTTGATCGAGGCGCTGACATACCGTTATGGTCCGCACACCATGGCTGGTGACGACCCAACTCGCTATCGTACTGGTGAAGAGCAAAGCGAGTGGGAACTGCGCGACCCATTGATCCGCTTCCGCAAATTCCTGGAGAGCAAAGGTCTTTGGAGCGAAAAAGACGAAGAAGCTGTCATTGAAGAAGCGAAAGCAGCAGTTGCAGACGCAATCAAAAAAGCGGACGAAACTCCGAAAATGAAAGTGACTGAACTGATCGATGTAATGTTTGAGACACTGCCGCCTGCACTCGAAGAGCAAAAGGCAGAATTCCTGGCGAAGGAGTCGAAATAAGCCATGGCACAAATGACAATGGTTCAAGCCATTACGGATGCAATGCGCGTAGAATTGAAGCGCGATGAAACCGTACTTGTCTTCGGGGAAGACGTAGGGAAAAACGGCGGGGTATTCCGTGCGACAGAAGGTTTGCAAGCTGAATTTGGCGAGCAGCGCGTATTCGATACGCCGCTCGCTGAGTCCGGAATTGGTGGACTGGCAGTAGGCTTGTCCATTAACGGCTTCCGCCCTGTAGCGGAAATCCAGTTCTTTGGCTTCGTATTTGAAACGTTCGATGCGATCGCTTCCCAAGCGACTCGTATGCGTTACCGTTCCGGCGGTCGTTTTAGCAGCCCGGTAACTTTCCGTTCCCCATTCGGTGGCGGCGTGAAAACTCCTGAGTTGCATGCTGACTCTCTGGAAGGCTTGATGATGCAAACGCCGGGTCTGAAAGTGGTTATCCCTTCCAACCCTTACGATGCAAAAGGTCTGCTGATCTCGGCAATTCGCGACAACGATCCGGTTGTGTTCCTGGAGCACATGAAGCTGTATCGCTCTTTCCGTCAAGAAGTACCAGAGGGCGAGTACACCATTCCGCTCGGAAAAGCGAACGTAGTAAAAGAAGGCAGCGATGTTACCATCATCACCTATGGTGCTATGGTGCATACCAGCCTGAAAGCGGCTGAAGAAATCGAAAAAGCTCGTGGCGCCAAAGTGGAAGTCATCGACCTGCGCACCATCAGCCCGCTCGATATCGACACCATCGTAGCATCCGTGAAGAAAACAAACCGTGCGATCGTCGTGCAGGAAGCGCAAAAAACTTCCGGCGTTGCTGCGGAAATCATTACGCAAATCAACGAGCGCGCTATTCTCCACCTCGAAGCACCAGTGCTGCGTATCACGGCACCGGATACCGTTTATCCGTTTGCACAAGCAGAAGACATCTGGCTGCCTGACGTGAAACGCGTGGTAGACGGATTGACTCAAGTGCTCGATTTTTAATCGGTAACAGACATAATGGCGGAAAAGTTGAAAGCTTTCCGCCTTCTTTCCGAAATTTACAGGCTGTGAATACGGCGTAGTGTTTACTAAGGAGGAGATACTGTGAGTCGTTTTACATTCAGACTCCCGGAGCTCGGTGAGGGTATCCATGAAGGCGAAATCGTCAAATGGCACGTTCAGCCCGGAGATTCCGTAGAAGAAGACCAAGTCATTATGGAAGTGCAAAATGACAAGGCGGTAGTAGAAGTGCCATCGCCTGTAAAAGGAAAAGTTATCGAGCTGAAAGTAACAGAAGGAACGGTTTCTGTTGTCGGCGATCCTTTGATCGAGTTCGAGGTTGAGGGCGAGATTCCAAACCTGCCAGACCACGGTCATGGCAGCGCACCTGCTGCTGAAGCGGCGCCAGCACCTGCTGCTGACAAAATGGAGCCAGGTTGCGATATCGGTTCCCAAGTGAGCGCGAATGCGAACCAAGCGCTGGAAACACCAATGGCGCAAGCAACTGCGACAGCAGTAGCGGCTCCAATCGATCGCAAACACGTATTGGCTACCCCTTCCGTGCGTAAATATGCGCGTGAAAAAGGCGTTCAGCTGACACTGGTTCCTGGAACTGGCAAGCTGGGTCGCATCACTCGCGAAGACGTAGATCGCTTCGTATCGGGTGGCGCTGTCGCTCCTTCTGCACAAGCAGTGGAAACGGCTGCTCCAGCAGCAACAGAAGCACCGGCAGCTACGGCTCCAACAGGCGTAGCACAAGCTGCTTCCGCGCCAACTGTTCACTACAGTGCGCAAGCAGGCGAGCTGGAAGAGCGCGTTCCTTTGAAAGGAATCCGCAAAGCGATCGCCAAAGCAATGGTCAAATCCGCTTACACAGCACCACACGTTACTATTTTCGACGAAGTGGACGTAACGGCGCTGGTAGCGATGCGCAAAGACGCGAAACCACTCGCAGAAGAGCGCGGCGTGAAGCTGACTTACTTGCCAATGATCGTCAAAGCAGTCGTTGCTGGTCTGAAAAAGTTCCCAGAACTGAATGCTTCTATCGACGAGGAAAAACAAGAAATCATTTACAAAAAATACTACAACATCGGCATCGCGACTTCGACAGAAGACGGTTTGCTCGTACCGGTTGTCAAAGCGGCTGACAGCAAGTCGATCTTCCACATCGCGGGCGAAATCAGCGAGCTGGCGAAAAAATCTCGCGATCGCAAAGCGAGTGCTGACGAGCTGAAAGGTTCGACTTTCAGCATCACCAACATCGGCTCTGCTGGCGGCATGTTCTTCACGCCGATCATCAACTACCCTGAGGTTGCGATCCTGGGCGTAGGTCGTATCAGCGAAAAACCAGTGGTGAAAAACGGCGAAATCGTGGTTGGCCAAATGCTGCACCTGTCCTTGAGCTTTGACCACCGCTTGGTTGATGGCGAACCTGCACAACGTTTCGTCAACTACGTGAAGCAGCTTCTGGAAAACCCAACGCTGCTCGTCATGGAGGGATAAGAGACAATGGTAGTAGGTGAATTTACGACAGAAGTAGACGTGCTCGTCATCGGTGCGGGCCCAGGCGGATACGTGGCAGCGATTCGCGCCGCGCAAATGGGAAAAACCGTAGCGGTAGTGGAAAAAGCGGAAGTCGGCGGCGTGTGCCTGAACGTAGGTTGCATTCCTTCCAAAGCGATGATCCATGCTGCACACACGTATGAGCACGCTCAACATACCGAATCCATGGGCATCACCATGGAAAACGTCAAAGTGGATTTTGCCAAGGTTCAAGAGTGGAAAAGCGGGATTGTGAAACAATTGACAGGTGGCGTAAGCTCCTTGTTTAAAGGCAACAAAATCCAGGTGATTCCAGGTGAAGCACTGTTTGTCAGCGAAAACGAAGTGCGCGTCTTCCACGGCTATGACGTGAACCGCTATCGCTTCCAGCATTGCATCATCGCGACAGGATCTCGTCCGATCGAACTCCCTGCTTTCCCGTTCGGCAAACGCGTTCTGTCCTCGACAGAAGCATTGGCTTTGACCGAACTGCCTAAGAGCATGGTTGTAATCGGCGGCGGATACATCGGCATCGAGCTGGGTACCGTATTCGCGAAATTCGGCACCAAAGTAACCATTCTGGAAGGCTCCGATCAAATTTTGCCTGGCTTCGAGCCAGATATGCCTCGTCTCGTTGAGCGCAAGCTGAAAAAGCTGGGCGTGACCATCCATACCAAAGCGCTGGCGCAAGGAATGGAAGAAACCGAGAACGGCGTAATCGTCAAGGCAGAAGTAAAAGGCGAAGCGCAACAAATCGAGGCGGAATACGTCCTCGTTACAGTTGGGCGCCGTCCGAACACGGATGAGCTTGGCGTTCGCGATATCGGCATGAACCTGACTGATCGCGGCCTGATCGTCGTCGACAAGCAAGGCCGTACGAACATTCCTAACGTGTATGCGATCGGGGATATCGTGGCAGGACCAGCTTTGGCGCACAAAGCTTCCTACGAAGGAAAAGTGGCCGCTGAAGCGATTGCAGGCCATCCGGCTGAAGTCGACTACAAAGCGATCCCGGCAGTTGTTTTCTGCGATCCGGAAATCGCAAGCGTCGGTATCAACGAAAGAGAAGCAAAAGAACAAGGCATCGATTATGTGGTGGGACGCTTCCCATTCGCAGCAAACGGCCGTGCGCTCTCTGTCAATGCAGGTGAGGGCTACGTGAAGTTGATTGCCGAAAAAGAAACGAATCTCGTCCTCGGTGCGCAAATCGTTGGTCCAGAAGCTTCGAACATCATTGCAGAAGTGGGACTGGCGATTGAAATGGGCGCAACCCTTGAAGATATCGAATTGACCATCCACGCTCACCCGACTCTTGGGGAAGTGACGATGGAAGCGGCTGAACTGGCACTGGGTCGTCCGATTCACGTGATGAAATAACAGCAGCTTTTACGAAAAAAGCCTTGTACCTTTACGGTTACAGGGCTTTTTTCTTCCACATCTTACCCTTTCCACCTGTACTTATATAATGTAAAATAGTGGGAGACTGACGTGGGTGGAGGCTTGGCAGCATGGAGATTACAAATAAGATGATTGATGACTTGCGCCAAAAGCTGGAACGCGCAGCCAAAGAAGCAGGCTACAATTTTCTTGACCCCGAGATCGTAAAAATAAGTCAGCAGTTGGATAAGCTGATCGTCGCGCATATGTTGCATGAAAAACGCCCTTCGTAAGGGCGTTTTTAGTGGGCAAAATTAGGAGAAGGAATACAGCAGGTGGGCGTTAGACCCCATTTTTCGTAAACAAGGCTCTTGGGCATAATAATAGCTGGGGTACAAAATAAGCTGCTGCGCGTCATGGTTTGGCTCATCGCTCGGGTGCGTCAAATGACGAGCCGCTTCATCAAAAGCGAACGCAGGGGAAATGGTGTGCAAGTAGGCAAGCATGGCAGGAATATCTTGCACGGCATAGTAGATGCGCTCAGCTTCTTTTACAAACTGCGGGGCGATGACCTCCCAGTTCTCCTCGAAAACCATTTGCCAATAAGACGATACAAACAGGCTGAAGCGGCCTTTTACATAATCGGAGTCCTCCCGTATATCGAGAAGCACTTGTGGGATGCTGTGCTGCTCTAGCCATCGGTCCAGCATCGGGCTCACGCTTCGCACAAACTCTTCGGTTGGCAGGGTGACGAAGTATTCGTACTGATCGTCGACAGCCATGACCCCTTTGGTATGTACAGGATCGAACGAATCGGGGATGCCGTAACGAAACAGCGGCAGCAGATAGTCCCATTCTCTTTTCAGACGAACAGATTCAAATTGTTCAAGCTTGTCTTCCGACCATGAAATGAAGCGCTCAGGAGGAGTTGGCTGGGCAAGGGTATGCAGGCTGGCAGCCAGCTCGTACAAGGGAGAAACACTGTAGCTGATCGCGTTCGAAAGCGGGCTGTTGCCCGGAAGTGGAATAGTGATCATAGTGGGCTAAACCTCCATCATGGATACTGCATCCATCATAGATCATCCCTGTGGGACAATTCAATCTTTTTTATTGTAAGAAAAAGGAAAACCCGCACGGTCTAAACCGTCCGGGCTTCTGCACAATGCCGTTCTTGCGTAGGGAAAATTGCTTTCAGCCTTCCCTGGTCTTGATGGAACGAGAATGGTTTTTTTGCTTTACTTTTTTGGAGCCGGAAAGAGGCTCGCCAGTCTGTTCTTGCGGTTTTGCGACATTATTGTAAGTTTGATGAGGGTTCTCATCCAAAATATGATCCTTTTCCATAAAATCAGCTCCTTCTTTCCGTAGTTTGTATCAATCAGATGGTGACGAACCATAGGAAATGCTGGTATTCTATAAGGAAGCGTGCCCGCGATTGGTAGCAATGGATAGGTTGTCAAAAGAGCCAAAAAGCACGATACTGAAAGCATAACAGCATGTTTATTATGTAAACAAAAAACCAGGCTTTGATGGATCGGAAAGGAGCAGCTCATGCCACTGTTGATTGCACCCGTGTTTAATTCGACGACAGAACAGCCCATTCGGATCGAGCTGCCCAATTCGTACTACTTGGTCTCGGGAGCAGAGAGGCCGTACGAGATAGCCTCGCGCTATTTGCGCAACGAAATGGACGAGAACAAGCGCATTTTTGATCAGCGCGTGAGTCGCACCAGTCTGTTTTTGGTTGCAGAGCATGCCGAGATGAAAGTAACGGACGATCGCCCATGGATTGAAGAGATCGAGAACAAGCTGAACTTGTCTGCGTTTGACGGGACATGCTCCATTCCATACGTGCTGACGGTTAGCGGGAATATGTGCGGGATCACGTACTTGAAGCGCTCTATCGACGGAAACAAGCTGGCATTTGACCAGTCGACGCAGAACACGTTTCTGCGGATTTTGGAACATCAGCTGCCATCCCTCGCTTTTCGCCGCTATGTGCTGTCTCTTGAGAAAAAAAGCAACGAAGACCAACTGCTCGATTTGTGGATCGCGCTGGAATCGCTGTTTGCCCCTGACGGTAAAAAGGGAGAAATCACTTACAAACTGCGGGTACGGATGGCGTACTACTTCGGAGACTCGTATGCCCAGCGGCAAAAGATTGCCCAATTCGTCAAAAAATCGTACAATCATCGTTCAGAGATCGCGCACAGCGGAAAAGTATTCGGCGATAAACTGACCGATGAAGTCAATACGCTCAGATTGATGGCGAGAGCGACGATTTTGAATACGGCTATGCAAGGCATCAATCTGCAAGACATGCGCGTGCGCTTGGATGAGTTAATATTGTCTGGCGAGACCTATGAAGAACGGTACGAGCCGGCTTATTTTGAAAGAATCATTTTGTAGACCTCACAGAGGAAACAGGAGGAAGAAGCAAGCATGAGTGTTTTGATTGTAGAAGATTTGTCCCATGGGTTTGGGGATCGGATTTTGTTCCGCGACGTGTCGTTCCGTTTGCAGCCGAATGACCGCGTAGGACTTGTTGGAGCTAATGGTACAGGAAAGTCCACGATGATGGGCATTTTGACGGGCCAAAACATCGCGGATCACGGCCGTATCGAGTGGATGCCAAAAATTCAATACGGATATCTCGATCAGCACACGAAGCTGCAAGCAGGCAAAACCATCCGTGACGTGCTGAAAGATGCGTTCCTGCCCCTTTTGGAGCAAGAACAGGAACTGATGGCGATCGGGGAAAAAATGGCCGAAGCAACGCCTGAGGAACTGGAAGAGCTGCTGGAGCGCATGGGCGAAATTCAGGATAAGCTGGAGACGAGCGGTTTTTATTTGATCGATGCCAAAGTCGATGAGATCGCGAACGCTCTCGGTTTGAGCGCTATCGGTCTGGAGCGCGACGTTGCTTCCTTGTCCGGGGGTCAGCGGACGAAGGTTCTTCTGGCAAAATTGCTGCTGGAGCAGCCGACTGTTCTGCTTTTGGATGAGCCGACGAACTATTTGGACGAAGAGCACATTGTGTGGCTGAAAAACTACTTGCGCGAATATCCGTATGCGTTCATGCTGATCTCCCACGATACCGCGTTCATGAACGAAGTCGTCAACGTGATCTACCATCTGGAGTTTACCAAGCTGAACCGCTATACAGGCAACTACGAGTCGTTCCTTGCACAGTCCGAGATGAAGCGCAGCCAGCACTTCGACGCTTTTGAAAAGCAGCAGGAAGAAATCGCCCGCATGGAAGACTTTATCGCCCGCAACAAAGCGCGTGCATCCACTACAGGGCGCGCGAAAAGCCGTCAGAAGCAGCTGGATAAAATGGACCGTCTTGACAAGCCGGAAACGGCAGCGAAGCCTTCGTTCATTTTCAAAGAAGCACGCGCGAGCAGCCGCTTCGTGATTGAGGCAGAGAATCTGGAGATCGGTTATTCGCACCCGCTGCTGCCTAAACTCAGCGTGAAGCTGGAGCGAGGCGAAAAAGTAGCGATTGTCGGAATGAACGGTGTGGGGAAATCGACACTGTTGAAGACGCTGCTCGGCATCATCCCGCCACTTGGCGGCAAGCTGGAGCAAGGCGACTTCCTGCACCCTGCATACTTCGAACAAGAAGTGAAAGCCAAGCCGATCACGGCACTGGATGACGTCTGGAACGAGTTTCCGGCCATGAACAACCATGAAGTGCGCGGAGCTTTGGCGCGCTGCGGTTTGAAAAACGAGCATATCAATCGCAACCTGAACGCACTCTCCGGGGGCGAGCAGGCAAAAGTGCGTCTCTGTAAGCTTTTGCAACGGGAAAGCAACTGGCTTGTATTTGACGAGCCGACCAACCACTTGGATGTCGTTGCGAAAGAAGAATTGAAGCGTGCATTAAAAGAATTTAAAGGGACTGTCCTGCTCGTATGCCACGAACCTGACTTCTACGAGGATTGGGTGACACAGACGTGGGATGTTGAGAAATGGAGTCTGGAACAGGCAAAAACACCAATCAAGCTGTAACAAAAAAACAGGCAGCCACATTCAGTGGGACTGCCTGTTTTCTTTTGGCCAAAAAGTCGTGAGCTTCGTCAGCGGGCGTTGCGCATGCGAATCATCGAGAAGTGCAGGCTGCTGTCGAGCAAAGCTTCTTTGAGCGGCGTCAGCGACGGTGTGATTCGCAGCTCAATGTCCGCTTCGCCAAGACAGGCGAGCAAATCGCCCATGGCTGTGACCTGCAACGGTTGGACAGGCTCTTTGGAGACGAAGTAGCCCGCCCCTTCGTCGAGGCACGAAAAGGAATCGGCCGCAAACGTGTACTGGTAAAGCGTCGTCTGCGCAAGGATCGGATACCAGCGGCTTTCGATCGCAATGACCATTTTGGCGCTAGTCAGCCCGAGAAAACGTTCCTTGTCTGCCGAAGACGAATCTGGCTTCGCATAAAAAGCAATGCGCGGACAGTCGCGCGGGAAGTAATACATCGGTGCACGAGCCGCGTCAATCGCCCAGACGAGGGGAGGCAGGCTTGGGTGGCTGGGATGCAGCCGCGGCTGAAAATCGGCAATGGCAGAGTCTTCACTGTAATGAAACACCGTATGCATGTAAGCAAATTCCTTTCCGTAAGCAAAATGGAGGAAAGACAACCTAAATGACTGCCCAGGCATTTGGAAGGTATCGGCCCCGGTAGTATGGACACGATGTTTTCGTAATCGCTTCGCCGTTATGGAGCATCATCGAGCTGGAGCCGCCGTCCATCGCCATGGCAGTTACAACCCCATGCTCTTCCAGCAGTTCCGCCAGGTCATTCATGCTCGCCCCGATGGAATGCCCAGGCTGGCGGCCGTCGATGACGACGAATACAATCGTGCCGTCCGCTTTTTGCCCGATCGCGGTCCGTGGCTGGATGCCCCAGCTTTTGGCCGGCTTGTCTTTGAACATGTTTTTCCCGTTTACAATCAGTTGCGGACGGAAGCTCATCGCATCGCGAACGCCCATGTTGACCAATTGTTCGGCCGTGTAGTTGCCTGTAATCAGCTTGCCTTCGTAAGTGATGCCCAAGGCTGTCTCGCCGCTTTTGGGATTATAGCCTTGCAAAATTTTTCCGTCGTGGATGACCACGCCGTACGCCTTGGCTCCTTTTCCGTAGCCGTCAGGATCGGAGAAGCCGCTTGCGTTGACGATGCCGATTGCATTGGTTTTTTTGACAAATTCGTCGAGCAGATCGCCGCGGTCTTTGCGGTTTGTTACGACGAGCTGTACCCGTTTCGGGTCGTGGATGTACATGATTTTCCCTTTGAAATAGTACGTCTCTTTGGTCACGTCGATGTCTTCGATTTCGACCAACTCTTTCGGCTTTTCCGGCAGCGTGACGGTTACAGGCTGTTCTGTGGTAGGCGTTTCTTCCGGCTTGGTCGTGCCGTCAGGCTCTGAATTGATCACTTCCGGATTGCGAATTTGCTGCTTTAATGCATTCAATTTTTCTTCCGGCAAAAATGTATACGGCGCCCAGTAGTCGTGCTGCGTGGTCAGCAAGGTGCCTGCCGCCCACTCGCGCAGCTCTTCTCCGTTTTTCGTCCCAAACAAAAAGATGATACTTAACAAAGCGAGCGTCGTGCAAGTCAAAGCTGACACGAGCATCAGGCGCTTGACCCAGCGCCAAGGTCTTTTGCGAGTTGTGCGTTTGCGTGTGCGGGCACGTGATAAAGTTTGCATGATTTCTCCACATCCATCTGGTGTTAAAATTGACTGTTGCTATATGGTAAGGACGGATAAATGGGTAAAAAGTTTCAGGAAAATAATAAACGATCACCAGGGGAAAAATAGGGACAGGAGGTGAGGGCCGTGCGCGGCTATGATGAAGCATTTCAAAAGGAAGTAGAGGAGTACCAGGACAGTCCGAAAGGGACGCGAAACCAGACGACCAGTCGGGATCGCCAAGACCAGGGCGAGAAGCAGGAGACCCGAATCGATTCGAATAACGGGTAAAATGGCTGGCGGGCGGAGTCCACTTTGGATTTCGCCCTTTTTCCGCTCTGGGCAATCGGGCTTTCGCTGGAACGATTCAAGCGCAGGCCCTCTGTTATACATGGGCAAAGTGTGGTAAGCTTACCCAATGTACTTTTTTACGCCAGGAGGGTTCTTGTGAGCACCACGTTTGCAGATTTACAAATTAACGCGCCGCTTGTAGCGATTTTGCGCGACCAAAAAATGGAGACGCCGACACCCGTGCAGGTGGAAGCGATCCCATTGATATTAGCCGGACGGGACGCCTTGATCGAATCGCCTACGGGAACAGGCAAAACGTTTGCCTACTTACTGCCGCTGCTAACGAAAATCGATATGGATAAAAAAGATGTGCAGGTTCTTGTGCTGGCACCGACGCACGAACTGGTCGTGCAGATCGCCAAAGAAGCCGAAAAGCTTTTGCCGGGAGCCGATCATGCGGTTTTGCCGATCATCGGTGGAGTGGACGTCAAGCGCCAGGTGGAGCGCTTGAAGAAGAAGCCAGTGCTCGTCGTCGCTACGCCTGGTCGTCTGCTGGAGCTGATCGATCAAAGAAAACTGAAGGTGCACGAAGTAAAGACTGTCGTCGTCGATGAAGCCGACAGAATGCTCGATGCAGGTTTTGGCAAGCCGGTCCAGGAGGTCATGAAAAAAACATTGCGGGACACCCAGCGCCTGCTGTTTTCCGCAACGATTTCAGACCAGATCGTCGCGGCAGCCAAAGCGTTCACAAAAGAGGCTGCGCTTGTCCGGGCGCAAGCACCAGAAGGCGCAGCAGGAGTCGCGCATCTGTATCTCGTCTCTGATCCGCGAAAAAAAGTGGACACGCTCAGACGGTTGCTTCGGCTCGTCAATGTTCGCTCCTCGATCGTTTTTGTCAATCAGATCGAAAAAGTGGATGAGATCGTGTCCAAACTGAACTACCACCATTTGGAGTGCCGCCTGTTGCATCGCGATGCATCCAAGGAAGATCGAGCGCGTACGCTGCAAAAGTTCCGCGACGGGGCGTTCCCGGTATTGATTACGACGGATGTCTCGGCCCGCGGAATCGATATCCCGGAAGTCGAATGTATCGTTCATTACGATCCGGCCCCAGATGCGGATACGTACATTCACCGCAGCGGACGGACGGGACGGATGGGCCGTGCCGGACTTGTGTTCTCGATTCTCAGTCCGCAGGAGCGGTTTATTATCCAAAAGTTCGCCAAGCAGACGGAACTGGCGATTGCCGAAAAAACGATGGCGTACGGCGCTTTGGAAGATCCAAGACCGGAGCGAAAGCCAGCGGCCAAACCAACAGCCAAGCCAGCCGGAAAAGGAAAACCGCAAGACCGCAAAGCTGGTGGCGGCAAACCACCAATGAATGCAGGCAAAGAGTCTTCTTCGGCAAAGCGCGTACATAAGAAGGGCGGCTTTGGAACAAAGTAGGACAAGAAGCACACGTCTTGTTCTAAGGAGGGTTCCATGCGCAAAGATCGTTTGTATGAAGAGGACTTGCTGGTGAATGGCGCGGTTGGGGGAGAAGTGTTGGGCAAGCAAGAGCGGCAAACGCTTCGCCGCGAAGCGGGCGAACTGAAAGAAAAGATGGAAGCGGCCAAACAGGAGCCAATTTCTGAGTAACCCCACTGTAACAGTAAAAAAGAGCAGGGCTGCCGACCAATGCGGCGCCCTGCTTATTTTGATCGATTACTCGTCTTTTGTAAGCTGACATTGTTGCAGCGGAATGACTTTGGTCTTTTTCACGAACTTGTAGCCAAGCCACAGCAGGATGAACATGGGCAAGCCGATGTAGGAGACGAGAATGCCGTTCCAGTCGATGGTGTCGCCAGTGAATGCGCTGTAGTTTTGCCCGATAATAATGAAGGAGCAAAGGACGAAGGCGAACACAGGTCCGAACGGATACCATTTGGCCCGGTAAGTTAAATCGCTGAGGCTGCGTCCTTGGGCAAGGTACGCTTTGCGGAAGCGGTAATGACAGATGGCGATGCCGACCCAGGCAATAAAGCCGGACATGCCGCTCGCATTAAGCAGCCACATGTACACGACGCCGTCGCCAAACAAAGAAGCGAGAAAAGCGAGCATGCCAACCGCTGTCGTCGCGTACAGAGCGCGTGTCGGAATGCCGCGCGAGTTGATCTTTTTCAAAAACTTCGGTGCCTTGCCTTCCATTGCCAAAATCCACAGCATGCGAGCGGAGGCGTACATGCCCGAGTTTCCGCAAGACAAAACGGATGAGAGAATGACTGCATTCATAACCGATGCCGCAAACGCCAGTCCTGCTCTTTCGTAAACTAAAGTGAAAGGGCTTACAGAAATGTTGTCCACATCACCGCTCATCAGGTTGGGATCTGTATACGGGATCAAAAGGCCAATGACGGCGATGGACAAAATGTAGAACAGAAGGATGCGCCAGAAAACTTGCTTGATGGCCCGCGGCACATTGACTCGCGGATTTTCGCTCTCGCCTGCTGCTACGCCGACCAGTTCCGTACCTTGAAAGGAAAATCCGGCCACCATGAACACGCCGATCATCGCCATGAACCCGCCGTGGAACGGAGCGTCGCCGACAGTGAAGTTTTTAAATCCGACTGCTTCGCCGCCCATAATCCCGACGATCATCATCAGTCCGATCGCGATGAAACAGATGATAGCAATGACTTTGATGAGTGCAAACCAATATTCACCTTCACCGAATGCTTTGACGGAGAGAAAATTCAACACGAACAACAAGGCGAGAAACAGACCGCTCCATAACAGCGATGAGCTTTCCGGCAGCCAGAACTTCATGATCAAGGCGGCAGCCGAAATCTCCACCGCAATCGTCACGGCCCAGTTGTACCAGTAGTTCCAGCCCAGGGCGAAGCCAAGTGCCGGGTCGACAAAGCGGGAAGCGTACGAGCTGAACGAGCCTGATACGGGGAGGAAGGTAGCCATCTCGCCCAAACTCGTCATCAAAAAGTAAATCATGATACAGATCAAACCGTAAGCGGCAAGCGCGCCCCCTGGCCCTGCGGATTGAATGGTCGAGCCGCTCGCCAGAAACAAGCCTGTCCCGATCGATCCGCCGATGGCAATCATCGACATGTGCCTTGCGCGCAAACCTCTTTTCAACTCATACTGCTCTTTTCCCGTCTGTTTGTTTTCTCTAGTGGGTAGTGGAGTATGATTCAAACTTGATGCCCCCTTTTTTACCGTGAATGAAAATTCCTAATATTCAGGTTACAAATATGATAGTTGATTTGGGACAGATAATCTATTCGACCGGGTGTCATAAAAACGAAACCGATTTTTATCCAACATGTACAAATATTCCCTTTTTGTTCGCGGGGAATTATCCGTCTCTTTCTCGGAAAAAAGCAGGGCAGCCGCTTGTTTCCGGCGCCCTGCTTTGTGTATGGCTTATGCCTGTTCGTATTCGCTGGCAGGGCACTCGCCAGTTTGCAAGTACGCATCCAGATCTGCGAGCCACTCGCGGACGGTTGAGTAGGGCGTGTCCAACTGGAACAGCTTTCGGATCATCAGACGAATCTCTGGCGATAAGGAAAGCTCTTCCTCCCAGCTTCGTTCCGGCGCATTCTCATCCGCAGAGTAGCCGGAATAGAGCAGAAACAGAAAAAAGTGCCCGAGCGCATACAGGTCGCTCGAAGGCGCTACTTCCCGCTTGAGCTGCTTTTCAGACGGATAGGCGCTGAGTGTCTCTTCCGTGTAAGTCGGCTTGTCACCGACGAACCGCGCCAGCCCAAAGTCAATCAAGTACGGATTTCCTTCCTGCCAGATGACGTTTGGGATGCGGACATCGCGATGGATCAGTCCGCGGTCGTGCAAGTAAGCGACAAGCTCGCCAATTTGCTTCATATAGAGGGCGCATTGCCGCTCCGTCACGACAATGCCGCGTTCGAACAGCATCTCTTCAAGCGTAGGCCCCGTCAAATACGTCATGACGAGAAAGGAATCGTTGCGAAACCGAAAAGCGTCCAGACACCGCGGAAATTGCGGGTGCGACAGCGAGGACAGCACTTTGCGCTCGTACTCCTGCATGGCTTCGCCTTTTGGCGTATGACGCAAGCTTGGTTTGACCTGCTTGAGCACGACTTTCTCACCTGTTGCGCGATGGATAGCCAGGTAGGCGATGCCGTAGCTGCCCATCCCGAGCACTTGCTTGATCTGATAGGCGCCTGCCACCGTTCCTGCGCGATAGGGCTTGTCCCGGACATTGTTCGTCCACCATTCTTTTACTTCCGTCCACATAACCGTTCCCTCCTGTAGCCATCTTACCATGAATGGAAAAAGCCTGACCTTTTTTCATGCAGGTTTGCTATAATCAGTTCGTTACATGTAGACAGGAGCGACGGGTATGAATTTTATCATTGACTGGTTATCCTTTTATTTGATTGAACAACCTGAGGAAGAAGACGGCATCAAGCAGGTGCGCATGACCCGCTATTTGGGGCATGATGAATATCAGCGCAGCGAGTTGCGCGACTTTTTGGATGGCGAGTTCGCACGTATCGCCAAGCGCAAGGTGGAAATGAATCCGAAGACGGACGGGACGCCGACGAAGCTCGGACAATTTGTCCTGGAGCCGGGGCATCCGCTCGATTCCAATCCGAACTATGCCTTGCTCAACCGTTTGCTTGCAGCCGAGACGCCAAGCGAAAGCAGAGAGCCTTGCCAGGAGCTGATCCAGTCTTATTTGCGGACGTCGCAAGTAAGAGGCGGCGTGCTGATTGTGGTGCGCACGCGTCTGGAGCTGCTCGATGAGCGCTACGTCTTTATTTTGAAATGCGATTTTGAACAAAAAACAGCCGTCATTACGGATGAAAAGAGCCTGATTTCCAACGTGCGGATGGCGATCAATGCGAAAAACATGAAGTCGCTGATGTATCCGTACATGATCGAATCCGGGATGAATGATCCGTACCACGTCAAGATTCATCAGTTTTCCCACGCGCGTTACTTCGAGGAATTTTTGCGCTTTATTGAATATCCGCAAACGGTGACGCAAATCGTCTCCGATGAGGTCATTTCTCTCGCCCGCCAGCATATCGAGTACACCTATCCGGAGGAATCCGAGGAGCGCGTGCGCGAAGTAGAGGCAATTGAGCTGATTGCCGCCAGCCCCAAGCGGGAGCTGTCCGAGAAGTGGGAGCACGAGACGGTGATGGAAGCGATGCAGATCATCACCGACCGCCAGCCGGAGGTCGAACTGAAGTTCAAGCTCGATCACATGCAAATTCGCACCTTGCTCGCGGATTACGGCTCTACTTTGCATATTGCCAAAGTCAACGGTCGTTATGTCGTCATTTTGGAAGGGGAGCAGCTTCAGTTTGAGCGTGGGGTGTCTCCTGTTGAATTTGCCAAACCGAAATCACTTGCGGAGATCGTTCAAGAAATCGAATCGCGCAGCAGCTATTCTCCGCCAATGGCAGCAATGCCAGGGGAGCCGGACGATACGCCGCCTTGGGAATAGGAGGAGCGAGCATGACGGACAAAAAACTCACTTTAAAAGGGCAGGAGCAAAACGTATACCCTGTCTTGCGCCATGCTTCCATGGTCAAAAAATACCCGGACCGCTGGGTAGTCAAAGAGCACACGGCAGATACACGCGTGCTGTATGCGCTCGATCAGGGAGAGGGCTACGGCTTGATTACGCCTGACATGCTGGTTGCGGCAGAATGGACGGCTGAACAGCTTCATGCGTACGCGATGGACAACTTGCAACAGCTGCCGTATACCGTGAAAACACAGGAGGTAGCGGGCAACCGGATTCATTTTATCAGTCCGCAAGACGGCTACGCGGCGAGCAGGGTGTTGCTCGAACCGTTGCTCCGCCAGTTTGATCAAGAGAAGCAAGGAGATTCGCTTGGCGTTGCCATCCCGCATCAGGATGTACTCATTATCGCGGACATGAATGGCGAGGTCGGGGCGAACTTGCTGGCCCGTCTCACGTACGACTTTGCCTCAAAAGGGCAAGTGCCGATCGCCGTACTGCCGTTTTTCTGGGAGAACGGCGAGCTGACACCGTTTTTGGTCGTGTCGCATGATGCGGATACGAAGGGAACCACATAGGATAGAAACGCAACAAGAGAGAGTTGACCCTGGTGTGGTGCAACTCTCTTTTGCTATTTCGGGAAGGGTACGTCCATCTTTGTTGGCACGATGGCGTTTTGTGTAACGTAGTCGACTACATGATCGTAAAGCTCTCTGCCAAAGGATGAAATCGAGCGCTCTAGGGAAAAACCGCCAATGAGACTGGTCCACCATACCTCGAAGCTACGGAATATTTCGTGGTACGCCTCTTCACTCGTTGCGCTTTTCGTAAACAACGCTTCATAAAACGAGCGATTTTGTTGGAACAATCAGGGAAAGGAGCGTATCCATGAAAAACTTCATGATCGGGCAATACGGGCATTTCGATCGGAAAAAGTACGAGCGAGACTTCCGCAAAGGATTTTATGGAATCGAAGCATGCCTGCTGCCTGCGGAAGAAGATCTTCGCTGCTTGCAGCGCGAAGCAGAGGCCAACGGTTTTCAGATTGGCGTCCATTTTCCGTTGCGGGCGGGGCAAGCGAAGCTGAGGGACGCGCTGTTTATGCACCCAGACGAAAAGGTTCGCGCAGAAGCATTTGCCCGGATTGTCGACGAGCTGGACTACATGCGCGAAATCAAGCCCGCCTACGTCCTGTTCCACTACCCGAAGCCTGTCATTTTGGACGACCGTGTGGACTGGCAAAATTGGCGGTTCGCCGATCCGAGCGACTATGTTTTCGAATCGCAGTATCCGCTCGCCGCGTTTGAGGAAAAAAGCGAGCAATTGTTTGCCTGGCTTACGGAAATGGGCGAGAAATATGCGTTTGTGCCTGTGCTGGAGTTTGACGCGCTCAATCGTTACGTATACGAAACCGATGTGTTGGAAGTTTTGCTGAACAAGTACCCGAAAATCAAGCTGTGCCTCGATACGGGCCGATTGTTCGGCCAACAAAAAATCGACCCGTACTTCGACGCGAAGCGGGTCATTCAGAGCTATGCGAAATATGCCTGGAGTCTGCATCTTTGGACGATGAAAGCGACGGATACTTTTGCCTACAATCATTTTCCCGCCTTGCCGGAGTGCACAGCCGAGCAGGGCTGGGCGCCGATCGCAGACTATTTGCGCATCGTGCGGGACGAAAATCCGGATGTCAAAATTATGTTTGAACACCGCTCAGACTTGATTGACGACGAGCAGTTGAACATCTGCTACGCGTGGGTGAATCAACTGCTGCCCGGCTCCTGATCGTCCAGCAGCAACTCGATGAATCTTCCTGCTTCGTGAATCAGCCAATACGGCAAACGTGGACCGTGTATGTACAGGTTTGTTGCGGCATCGAGCATCGTGCGGACGCGCTGCTCATCGCCAATCATGCGGGCGCAAACGCCCATGACCATCCACGGGTACATATCGCCAGTGTCAAACGTGTCGAAGCGGGGGAATGCTTTCGTCATCCGCTGATACAGCATGGCGCCGATGTCCGGCTCACATAAGCCGTACACGATGGGAAACGCCTGCGAGGTCACGTCCGGGTACCATTTTCTCCAGCCGGGATGCGAACGGTCGTACATGGCGAACGAGCGGCGAAGACGGCTGTACATGTTGGCAATTCCCGTCTTGCAGGCAACGGCGCGCACAGACGCTTCCCGGGCGAGTGCTTCCTTGCCGAGCAACGCAAACAAATAGCTGGCGTCATCCAGCCCTTTGGCAACCTCGCAGTTGTCCATCAAATATTTGACGCGAAAAGAATGTTTGGCCCAGGTCAGCCCATCCTTTTGCTGCAACCGGGCGATGCCCCGGAACAAGTAAGCAAGCTGCTCCTGATTGGCGTACAGCCAGGAAGTGTCGCCACAACTTTCCACCCATTCGCTGACGAGACTGAAGTAAGTCGCATGGTAGCTGTCTTCGCTGTCGGCGGCTCCCGTGTCGATCTCTTGCCCGGAATCGAGACGAAAGTCGTTGATGTAGCCATTTTGGCTCAGATGCTGCAAATACCAGTCCAAATAGCGGCGCACCGCTTCCCGTTCCTGTAGCCGGACCAGCGAAATAAGGGCGAGGTTGGTAAAATACGGATTGATCTGATCCCGGTCAGGACCAAGGCGAAAAGCTCCGCTCGGAAGCTGGCAGGACAGGAGGTAATCTCGCTGGTGGGCAAGCAGAGCGTTGCGGGGCTCATCGAGCATGGCGGCATGCCCTCCCTTTTCTACGTGATTGCTGTCACCAATTTTACGCCGTATTCGGTCCAGTGCAAAGCCCGTATGTACGCGTCCGTGTCGATCAGAGGCAGTTCGGCTTGCTTTTCCACTTCCAATCGCCATTTCTCATCGCGAAACCAGTCGACGCCATCGGCAGGAGCGTGCTCGACATCTGCCCAGGCGGTTTGCAGCGCAGGGCTGTACAGCTTCGGTTTGCCAGAAATCAGGTTGTCGCCTTCCAGCCGCAGCTCATATCCGGTTTTTGTCTTTGCTTGCGGCAGGTGACGCGGGGTAAACAGGTGTGGCCAGTAGTCCGCGCGCGAGCCCGTATGGGGAATGCGTGTGCAAAACGTCACAATCTTGTCCAGCCGGTACGGATCGTCGAACAAGAGGCGGTAGAGCGTTTTTCCAATCGCGATCCGCTGGGTGAGTTCGGAAAAATGCTGCACGTTCAGGCCGACGATGTTCAACCTTTTGTCGGTCGGATGTGCTTTGTAAGGAAAGAGAATTTGATTGAGCGAAAACAGCGATTGCGTGAAAAATACATACGTCGAAAAAACGCGGTTCGTCGCAAGCGGCTTATGTACGACGCGCTGTTCGATATATTGCTGCTCGTTGACGATCAATGCGCGAGTGAGACGCGAGCTTTCCCGTGAAGCGAGAAACTCTTGCCAATACGAATGCATGAACAGAGATACGCCAAGAGGTTTCAACAGGGCGCTCAAGTCTTCCTGCCGCTGTTTCATCTGGGCATACAAGAGGAGTTGCGGGTAAGCATCGTGAAAAATGAGCCAGTTGCTTCTCTCCAACAACCAGAAAAAAGGCTTGATTTCTTGCGCATCCATGATCGCAGGAAGCCATTCGCCTTTTAGATCCGTCATATTCCAACCGCCATTTCGCGAGACGAGGTGGGCAAGCAAGGCCCAGTGAATCTCGGGATGCTCGCGGTAAAAATCAAGGTACGCTTGTGTCCGCGTGACATTGTTGCGATTGGCTCTCGCTGTTTGCCATCTGATTTGCGCGACCAGTTCTTGTTTGTCCAAGGAAGAAATCGTGGTAGTCGTCATGAATGGGATAGCTCCTTGCCGTTTGTCCGAATACAGGGGGAGGGGGCCTCTCTGCGGTTAAAAAAAGCAGGTCATCAAAAAACGACCCGCTTTTGATTCAGCCAATCATTTCGAGAACAAGAAGCCGCACCATCAGTTTTTCCTTGGCTTCTTCCCACGACTTGGCGAAGATGACTACATGCTCCGACTGGAACTGGGCTTCCGCGACAAACATGCCGTCCTGTTCGTAAATGTTCATAGAAGATCGTCCTTTCCGCTGCCTTTCAAGCATTGTATGCTATCATGAGAGAGTTGATGCATACAAAAGTGCTGGAAAAACAATGCAGGAGCGTGAACACGGTGAGAATCAAGCTGACGAAAGAAGCGGTAGACCAATTGCAAAAAGCGACGCGGCCTGTTCGCATTAGCGGTGAACTGGTAGGCGGCTGCGGAATGACCGTGGAATATTCGCTTTGGCTGGATGAAGCAACTCCAAATGACCAGGTGATGCAGGTCGAAGCGATGACTTTGCTGATTGATGCGGAGACGATCGGCTACATCGACTCGGATTCCTTGACGATCGATTATCGGGCACAGCAAGGGTTTCGGCTCGTGACCCCGCAGCAAATTTTGGCGTACGGCCTTACGTTGAAAGAGCGCTGGGGTTGACCCGTTCGCTTTCCGTTTTACTTGGGCAAAAATTGCAGGAGAAAAGCGAGCATTCCGGCGGCGATCAGCGGGCCGACGGCGACTCCGCGGAAAAAGGTGACGCCGATGATCGTTCCCAGCAACAAGCCCGTGACAATGAGCGGATTGCCGGACATCAGATCGGTTCCTTTTCCCGCCAGGTAGGCGACAAACACCCCCATGATGATCGCCAGAATCGTATGCCAATGGGTGAACAGGGCAAGCACGGAAGCCGGATTGACTTTTCCGCTTGCGAGCGGCGCGAGAATGCCGATGGTCAAGATGATAATGCCTACTTGCAAGCCATGCTGCTCAAGCAGCGGGAAATAGCGTTCGAGCGAAAACAGCCGCATCAAAAGCAGGATGGCTACGGCGATCGAGACGGTCGCGTTATTGCCGACGATGCCGAGCGCAAGCAAGAGGAGCAGAGTGAGGTTAATGACATCCATGCTGGTTGTGCCCGCTTTCGTTTTTGCCAGTAGTATATCCAGATGGGGCACGGCTTGTGTTGCCGCATACGAAAAAAGAGATCAGGCATGGCAGCAGCATGCACGGATCTCTTTTTGCTTAGTCGAACCAAAGTTCCAGCATCCCTACCGGAAAGCCTGTCTGCTCATCCGAATCAGGGAAGCGTCCCCAGGCGAATACACCGTTGAAATAATCAATCGTAAATGGCTGGTCGTATTCGGCAACGCTGTATTTTCCGCCAATGCGAAATTCTTTCGTCCCCAAATAATACGACTTGGCCATGAAATACTTTTGCGTAATGATGGCAAGCTGGGACTCGTCACCCAGTTTCTTTTTCTCCTTGGCTTCCACGTGCAGGCGTTCCATCTCTTCCTGCAGCTCAGCGAGTGTCATTTGACTGTACAAGCGCAACGGACTGCCTCCTTTCCCTACAGGTATATTGTAACAAAAGACAGGGGAAAAGGCGATGGATGGAGAAGTACGAGAGAACGAATGGAGGGAACATCATGACGAGATTTGATTTGACAGGCAAAAAAGCGATCGTAACAGGCGCTGGACGAGGCATCGGAAAAGCATTGGCGATCGGCTTGGCCGAGGCGGGCGCGGCGGTAGCCGTTGTCGCGCGCACAGAAGCGGACTTGCAGGAAGTGGTCCAGGAGATTCAGGCAAGCGGGGGAGCGGCTACGCCGATTACAGCCGATTTGACCGAGGCAGGTGCAGCAGAAAAAGTAGTGGCCGAGACGCTGGAGACACTGGGCGGCCTGCATATTTTGGTCAATAACGCCGGGATGAACATTCGCAAAAAAGCGCATGAGGTCAACGAGGAAGAATGGGATCGGGTTGTCGATCTGAATTTGAAGGGAGCGTTTTTTCTCAGTCAGGCGGCCGGAAAAGTCATGTGTGAACAGCGCTACGGGCGGATTGTGAATATCGCATCCGTGGCTGGACTTGTTGCGCTGCGCACGGGAGTCGCTTATGGGGCGAGCAAAGCGGGTGTCATCCAGATGACGAGAGTGCTTGCGTTGGAATGGAGCAAATTCGGCGTGAATGTCAACGCGATCGCACCTTGGTATTTCCGCACGCCGCTGACGGAAGCGTTGCTCGACGATGAAGCTTTTTTGCAAGAAGTGCTGCAGCGGACGCCGAGCGGAAGAATTGGCGATGTCGAAGATTTGGTTGGTCCTGCGATTTTTCTCGCTTCGGATGCGGCCAGTTACATATCGGGGCAAACGATTGCGGTCGATGGCGGAATGTCGGTCTACGGCTTCTAGCGCGAAAAGGAGAGAACCAGCATGAATAAGGCAAATAGCAAAAAAAGGGGCATTCCCGGCGTGGGAATGCCTAATTATTGGGGGCGATTGAGAAAATGAACGATTGGCGCACATGACCGGATTGCTCTCACCCAACACAGTCAATAGCCAGCTACTGTTAGCGTAGGCATATTTAGATGGAAAAATCGATCTACCCATGCTTACGTTAAAGAAGTCATTCTAGGAAGAACATCGAACTTTTTCTCAATGCGTTGAAAAAGTGCTTACAATGAAAAGATAACAGACAAAAGTAAAGTCGCAATAAAATAAAAATAAATCATTATTAAATTTTTCGGCGTTATCGGGCGAAGCGGTGATTTCCGATCACGACCGTTTGGGGCCTGGACCAAATCCATTTGGATGTTGCGGTATCAGGATTGAAAAAATAAAGGGAACCGTTTGTCGGATCCTTTCCATTCACTGCATCCGCGACAGCCTTTCTGACGCTCTCGTTCGTTCTCGACGAGAGTCTGCCGTTTTGGACAGGCGAGAATGCGTTGGGAGCAAAAATAACCTCCCGCACCGTATTTGGAAATTGTGATGAAGCTACCCGATTCAATACGACAGCAGCAATCGCTACTTGTCCTTCATACGGTTCACCCCGGCCTTCCGCATATACCAACCGGGCAAGCAGTTCCATATCCCTATCTGAAATTTTTACGTTTCCATGGCGAATCACTTTGCGGCGATCATCTCGACTGACTTGGATATGATCGCGTTTTGCTTGCGTTTGAGGGATAGACATTTTTGTTTGCTTCTTGGCTGTCGGCACAGGTGCTGTTGCTGTTTGGACTACATCTGCCAGAGCGGACGCGGACGGCGTTCCCTTTGAATGAGGTGCCATTGCGCTCGTCGGCGTGACGAACAGGCAGAGAAGAAGCAAGGCAAAACTGTTGAGAAAGAAGAAAAAGCGCGTTCGCGCTTCTCGTGTCTTCATGGTAAGAACCACTCCTTTTCGCTTTTTGCTTTTGTGTGCGGAAGCGAATCGGGTCTTTTGCAAGTCTAGCGACAATGTATGCGAAGTGCAAGAGGAAATTGGTTCCATAGGACTATTTACTGTCTGGAAGAGATGGATGAATACAGGGGAGAAGAAGACGAGGGGAGCGGAAAAAATCTTGTTTTTGCAAGGAAAAACACCACTGCGCATAGACAGTGGTGTTTGGTGTGAGCTAGTCACAAAGGCTTATTTTTCCGTAATCGTAATTGTATTGATTTTGATCGTTTGCTCTGGAGAGCTGGGTTCATTTGTTTGCGGGTTCGGTTTCACTTTTGTGGCTGCGATTTTTTGCACGACGTCCATGCCACCCACGACTTTTCCGAAAATCGTGTAATTTGGCGCGTTTTCCAAACCTTCTACATCTTTTCCCGACCCGATGAAAAATTGGCTGCCGTTTGTGTTTGCTCCGGCGTTTGCCATCGCAACAACGCCAGGCTCGTACTTGTGGCCGTTTTTCAACTCATCCTGGAACGTGTAGCCCGGGCCGCCAACTCCGATTCCCAGCGGATCGCCGGTCTGAATCATGAAATTTTGGATCACGCGGTGGAAAATAACGCCGTCATAAAACTTGTCTTTGGCCAAAAAGACGAAGTTGTTGACAGTGACAGGCGCGTCTTTGGCGAACAAATCAATCGTGATGTCGCCCATCGTCGTAGAGATTTTCGCTTGGTAGGACTTGTTTTTGTCGATCTGCATGTCAGGGGCTTTCTCGTACTTCTTTTCCCCGGTAGGAGCAACAGGTTGGGAAGGCTCATTGGAGCCAGGTTTTTCAGTTGGCGCAGTCGGTTGTGTCGGAGCGGTTTCGTTTTTCGCACTGGAACAACCCGCGACCAAGGCGATTGCCATCAGACATGTGAACAGGGTCATGAAAAACTTTTTCATCTTGTGCACCTTCCTTTGTTTCTTGCCATTAGGGTGGTTCGGTTTCGAATTATAGCATAAATGGACAGGCAAATGCCAATCGGGTAGTCTGTCCCGCTTGTGGCGTGGTATGATGGGAGGAAAAGGGTGATTGATGTGGGAGAACGGTTCGAAACAGCTACGGTACATATTGGGCATTCACCTTTGAAACAGGTAACAAGCAAGTCTACGCCGATCTATCAGACATCTGTTTTTGCCTTCGACGGCTTGGAGGAAGTAGAAAAATATTACGCTGGTGAAGGCGAATATTTGTATACGCGAAACGGCAATCCCAATCAGGTAGAACTGGCTGATGCCATCGCCCGGCTCGAACAGGCAGAGGCTGGAGTCAGTGCGGCTTCCGGCATGGGAGCGATCATGGCTGGCCTGCTTTCGATTCTTTCCCCTGGCGATCACGTACTCGCATCGCATGAAATATACGGGGGCACTTACGCTCTTTTGCATAAGGAATTGTCGCGGTTCGGCATCGAGCTGGAGTGCATTGTACTGGATCAGGGCACCAGGCTGAGCGATCATGTCCGCCCGGCGACGAAGCTGTTTTTCCTGGAGACGATTACGAATCCGTTGCTCACGGTTGTCGACTTGCCGCAGTGGATTCGTCAGGCGAAAGAACTCGGTCTGACTGTCATGGTCGACAACACGTTTGCCACGCCTTATTTGGTGCAGCCAATCGCGTTTGGCGCCGATCTCGTTGTTCACAGCGGAACCAAGTACATCGGTGGACACAGTGACGTTACGTGCGGTGTTCTGGTCGGGAACCGTGCCCTGGTGAAACGCGCAGCCGAAATCGTCGTCAATTACGGTGCGTCCCTCAGTCCGTTCGAAGCTTGGTTGACGGCGCGCGGTCTGAAAACATTGGCAGTGCGAATGGAACGGCAGTGCGACAATGCAAAGGAAGTGGCCCGTTTCTTGCAAAGCCATCCTGCTGTTAGCCGCGTCTACTATCCGAGCGACGAAGCGACTTCCTTTTTCACAAGGCAAAAGCAAGGGGCGATGGTTTCCTTCACGCTCAAGGAAGAGAGCAAGATTTACGACTTTTACCGCGCACTGGATTGGATTCAATTCGCGCCATCTCTGGCTGGGGTAGAGACGAGCGTGTCCCATCCGGTTACGACTTCGCATCGGGCATTCACCGAGGAGCAGAGACTGGCGACCGGAATTACGATGGGACTGGTGCGCATGTCTGTAGGGATCGAAGCGGTCGACGACATTGTCAGCGAGCTTTCCCGTGCTTTAAGGAATTAATTGAAAAAAGCAGGGAACCTTGTAACTTCTTGGCGGGCTGATCGTATAAATTAGGTAGGATGGAGTCAGGATGAACGAGGCTTATGTATCTTGACTCGATGCAACAAAATGGGAGAAACCGAGGAAAACCGCAATGGGAATGGCGATACAGCGTCCCGCGCAATCATCGGACCAAGCATCTGGAGACTATTACGAATCTCGTCCATTTACAGAACTGTACGACGAGTATTTTGATCGCGTGAATCGTTATTTGCGATGCCGTGTCCAGAGTACGTGGGATGCCGACGATTTGACCACCGTGGTCTTTTTGAAAGCGCTGGAAAAATTTGAACAATATAGCAGAACAAGTCCGTTTGCCTCTTGGATTTTTCGCATTGCGCACAATACATACGTGGATTTCATGCGAAAAAACAGAGAGCTTCCCGTCGATCAGGAAGATTTTTTGGGAGCTGAGCCGGATGATACCTGGCAGCCGGAGCGGCAGGCGTTGACCAACGAGGAAATTCGCCTGCTTCGCGACCGGCTCGACTTGTTGTCGCAGGATCAGAAGGACGTTCTCATGCTGCGTTATTTTGCCGATTTGAAAATCAGCCAGGTTGCTGAGGTGCTGGGTAAGACAGAATCAAGCATCAAAATGATCTCCTATCGGGGCTTGCAAAAACTTCAGAAGATGTACGAAAGGGGGGACTCCGAGTGAGAGAAGAGGAGAAATACCCCCAAGGTCATACCGATGATCAGACTGTAGCTCAACTCCTGACCCATTTAAAACGCATGCGCCGTTCTGTTCCCGTCAATTATCAGTTGAAGGCTGATTTGAAAAAGCAGTTGCTGGAACGAATGAAAGAGTTGGAAGCGAAAAAGGTTCAGCCACAACCGGAGCGACCGTGGATGAAGCGAAAGTGGGTCTGGTCCGGTGGTACTGTCCTGGCAGCCGTAGTGCTCATCGGCGCTTATTTGTTATGGTGGGGCGACAGCTCGGTGACGATAAACAAACAAGAGGTGCTCACACTTCCAGCCGAGGCGACTGTAGAGCAGGTGGATATTGATAAATCTGCCACGCAAATCGCTTACATTGTCCAGTCGTCCGAGTTGCGGACCATCCCGATTGACAGCGAAACTAAGCCTGTCACTTTCAAATTGCCGCCAACGAAAGGCAAGTATGTGGCAGTGGCGTGGTCCAATTTGGGCAAGCAGATCGCCGTTGTCGAGCAAGTCGAGCAGACGTCCCGGATTTGGCTCGTCGATTTGCCAACGACATACAATGTGGGCAGCAGCCGTCTGCTCAAGGAAGAGGAAGGGGTAGCTTTCAGCTCTCCGAGTTGGTCGCAGCACGACGACTCCCTTGCGTATACGCGCTCGAAAAACGGCATGGATGAAATTTGGGTCAGCAGCACCATCTCGTTTCAGGAATGGAAGCTCGCCGAAGGATCTCAGCCGGAATGGTCGCCTGATGGCCGTTTCCTGTCACTGCACAAAGATGGAGAGATCGCTGTCATGGAAATGAGGACGGGGCTGATCACGATACTGGGGCAGGGGCAGTGGGCTTCCTGGCGTTCAGAGCACGAGCTTACTTATACCAAAGCGGATGGCCAGTTGATGGAGGCCGAACTGGGAGACGAGTCTTTCGTGAACAGAGAGCTGCATTTGCGCAACCAGTCTGCTGCTGAATTTGTTCGCGGCAATTGGGCAGCGAAAGGCAAGCAACTCTTGCTCATTTCGCGGGAAAGTCAGCCTGTTGAGCTGGTTGTCTCACTAGCGTCACGATAACGAGCGGAGGAACAAGCATGAGAAGGAGCTGGATGTTGGCCTTTGTCGTGGCATGGGTCTGTTTTTTGGGACAGCCAGCGTCGGCAGAGAACAACGTGGATATAGAAATAAACATGCCGATGAGCGGCTTGATCAAGTATGAATCATGGGCGCGGGTCGGCGTGACGATTTCCAGTCAGGAAAAAGATGTTGCGGGCTTCGTGGAACTGTCGAGAAACCCTTTGGCAAAAAATCAGCGTCAAACGAACTTGCGCCAGCCTGTGAAGTTGGAAAAAGGCAAAAGCACTACTCTGTTTTTTGATTTGCCTGTGCAACTGTTGCTCGATGACTGGTACATCCAGGTGACACAAAATGGACAGGTGATCAAATCAGAAAAATTGCGCCTCCCCTACCCAAAGGACGGCCAGACGATCGGCGTCGTGAACGAGGGAGGCAACGCGTTTCATTTTCTGGCGGTAAATGCTTCCCAGACGAAGCAAAATCGGTCGATCTCCGTCCAAACGGTATCTCCCGACATACTGCCTGATCAGTCGTGGATGTTGGAGAGCCTTGATGTGCTGGCGATCGGCGGGAAGCAGGAGACGCCGATTAACGATACACAGCTGAACGCGATTAAGGAATGGATCAAGCTCGGCGGTGTCGTCATCTTGTCCGCAGGTCCCGAGCAGGATGGGCTGGTGCAAAGGTTCGCAGACATTTTGCCGATCCCGCCGGGGAACAAGGGAAGCGTGAACATAGCGGATGCGCTGCGGATATACATGGACGACAAGCCTGCTCCACCCGGGAATATCCCTGTTTACAACAAAGATTTTCCGCTGTTTGTTGCCAAGCCCAGCGGAAAAGGACTGCTGTTGTTCGTCAACTACGATGTGACTTTGGAGCCGCTTGCTTCCTGGCAGCACAACTTGCCGCTCTGGCAAAATGTCATGGTGCAGCAGGGCGCGACGACCATTTTGGAAAACAAGCGCTACCTGGATCAAATGTCGCGGCCTTTTTTGGAGTTGAGCAAGAAAATCCCCGATGTACAGACTCCGACGCCTGTTTGGATGGTCGTCCTGTGGGGCGGATACGTGCTGCTGGTTGCCCCCTTGGCTTACATCGTGCTGAAAAGAATCGGCAGACGGGAGTGGGCGTGGGGAATCATCCCAGGGGTTGCCGTCTTGTTGACTATCGGTATTTTCGCGTTTGGAAAACCGCTGGTGGTGAAAACGAACGCCAGCTATACGGTTTCGGAAATCAACATTTTGGACGAACATTTGGCCAGGGCCCGAACGGCCGCAACCTTTTTGTCCGTCGACAAGGATGGCTACGACGTGATTGTGGAGCCTTCCATCGTGGCTGTGCCTTTGACTCAGGGCCGCAGGGATTACGAGCCGGAAGGGCTGACAGATGGCTCGCGCCTGTTGTCTTACCGCAACCTTCCGTACCTGACTCCTAAACAGGCGACCGGGTTTGGGGTGCTGCGAGAGATCGGAGCTTTTGACGTGAACGTGCATGTGGAGGAGAACCGGATTGTCGGGCAAGTGAAGAACAATACGCTTTACTCCTACGAGCAGGCGTACATCGAAGTCGGCTTGCAGCGGATTCCGATCGGAGCATTGAAAAAAGGCGAAGAAAAACAGATTGACGGAGCGGTGGAAACCTTGTTTATGCCGCGCGATCAACTTCAAGAAGAAGCGGATTCGCCTGAAAAGAGACGAAAAGAGATGCAAGAGAACGTCATCGGGTATGGACAGGGCGGTCAGGTTCGCTTGATCGGGATCACGACAGACCCGATTCCGCTGATGAAAATGCAGGAGCCGCATCAGTCGTACTACTGGAATGTCGTCAACCAGACGGTACAGCTAAAGCCGCAAGAAAACGGGAATGTGGTAATGCCTTACGGGCTTTTGAACGTCGATCTGCTGGAAACGACGGGAGACTACGATTCAATCAATGGCTATTTGTGGCAGCTTGGAAAAGGCAGCATCACTTTTGAACTGCGCACCGACATGACGAATTTGGACCTGAAGCGTTTGCTTGTTCCGCTTGATCACAGTTCCTACCGTCCGTTCCGGGTGGAGTATTTCCAGCAGAAAAGCGGGAAATGGCGCCTGGTTGACCGGGGAACAAAGCTCGTGCTGGATCGGGAGCTTCAGGATGCGTTGACCGTGAATCATACGCTGCTGCTGCGCTTTTCCAATGACGGACCGTCGCGCTTGTCGCTGCCTGTGCCATTCTTCCAGGTTGAAGGGGTGAGAAAATGGTAATTGAAACCGTGCATCTTGGGAAGCGCTACGGAACCCTGCAAGCCTTGTCAGACTTGAATTTGGCCATCGAACCGGGAAAAGTATTCGGATTCATCGGTCCGAATGGCGCGGGCAAATCGACAACGATGATGATTTTGTCTACTTTGCTTGAACAGAGCGAAGGGGAGGCGTATGTGTGCGGCTACAACGTCCGCAAAGATCCGGCCAGCGTCCGCCAGTCGATAGGATACATGCCCGATTTCTTTGGCGTGTACGACAATTTGACGGCAGTCGAGTATTTGGAGTTTTACGCAGGCGCTTTTAAAATCCCTGCCCGAAACAGGCGATCCCTGGTCGCCGATTTGCTGGAGCTGGTCAACCTGTCGCCGAAAGCGGATGCTTTTGTCGATTCTTTGTCGCGCGGAATGCAGCAAAGGCTCGGTCTGGCGAGGTGTCTCGTGCACGATCCGGCTGTCCTGATTCTGGATGAGCCTGCTTCCGGTCTGGACCCGCGCGCACGCATCGAGCTGCGGGAAATCATCAAGCAGCTGCGGGAGATGGGCAAGACGATTTTGATCAGCTCGCACATCCTGCCGGAGCTGGCTGAGCTGTGCGATGATATCGGAGTGATCGAACACGGCAAGCTGATCGCCTGCGGCTCCGTCCACGAAGTGAGCAATCGCGAGACGGGTGGCAGCGTCATGCAGCTGCGGGCGCTGCGCAATCTGGACAAGGCAGCGCTGTTGCTCGAAAGCTCGCCGCTCGTCAACCATCTTGAGGAATACATGGGCGGCTTCCGCTTTTATTTTCAAGGCACCGAGCAAGAAAAAGCAGAGTTGCTGCAAGAGCTGATGGATGAGCAAGTGGCTGTCGTCTACTATGGGGACGCGAAGAAAAATTTGGAAGATGTTTTCTTGGCGATTACGGAAGGAGTCGGTATGGAATGAACGGCTTCCTTTTCAATCCGATTCTCGTCAAAGAGATGAGAGAAAGATTTCGCTCGCGCAAAACGGTGTGCATCCTTGCCATTTATTTGCTGATCATGGGCGGCATTCCGCTCGGTTTTTTGCTGACGGATACGCTGAAGGCCGAGGCGTTGGGCGAGAACCGCAATCTGTTTCTTATTTCCGCAGCGATTCATTATGCGATGGTCTGCTTTGTGGCTCCGGCATTGACCGCAGGCGCCATCAGCGGGGAGCGTGAACGGCAGACGCTGCACATTTTGCTGACGACACAGTTGTCGCCGACTACGATCGTCTGGAGCAAGCTGATCACATCGCTTGCGTTTTCGACACTGCTGATCGTCGCCTCGATGCCGCTATACAGTATCGTCATGCTGTACGGCAGCGTGTCGCCGGAACAACTGGCCCAGCTGATCCTGTTTTTGGCGGTCAATATTTTCTTTTTGGGCTCGCTTGGACTGTTTTGCTCTACCTGGATCAAGCGCACCTCGATCAGCACCATTACAGCGTACGGAATCGCGTTCTTTTTCGTCGTCGGAACCGGGCTGTTGTTCTTTTTCATCGGGGAATGGCTGCAGCAAAGCTATCCGGACATGTACCCGGACCAAGGAGTCTGGAATTTGCCCGAGCTGCAAGTGCTGGCGGGGATGAACCCAGTGATTGTCCTGTTCGGCATTTTGGGAGAGTCGTTGGATCATTCCGAGCAGCTGGCGTTTTCACCGTGGCTGTTTTTCTCCTGCACGTATGTGGTGCTAGGCTTGCTCCTCGTAGTTTGGAGCGCTTATTTGCTGAAACCGATCCGCCGCAGATGGTGGAGTTGGAAGAAAGCGTCTGGTCGTGTAAAATGAGATGGATGTGTTGGAAAAGGAGGTATGTTTTGTGAGCAAACAGGAAGAAGTGCAAATCATCGATTTTGAAGAAATGCTCAGATCGATTGAAAGTCGTCTCGCATCTGCCGGCATGTACGTGCAGCGGGAAGCGATCATCACGATTTTGCAAGCAGAAGAAGCGTTTCTGCTGGAAAAAGGCGTGCTGCAAGAGTATAGCGAGTAAAAACGGACAACCTGCCCTTTTCGGTAGGTTGTTTTTTTGTCAAAAGACGTATGCATGGAAAAGGCAGATGCGGTCAGTGCTTCATGGCGTATACGCGAATGCTTATGGATGGTTAGACGGAAAAAAGAGGAAATGCGACTTCTGTGGTGAATTTGTCCATATCCTTACGACCGAAGAGGTGAATGCTCGTTGCGTGCACAAGGCGTCGAAGCTGGAGCTGCTTCACCTAAAAATGAATGGCTCCATATTATCCAAAACGTACATAACCATATTTTCAAATTCATTCGGAATGAACAGGACGAGTTTATCTTGGAGCTGTCGGAAGGGAAGCTTGCGCATGAGTACGGGATTCACACGGATGCATTGAAAGGCATGCGCATGGAGGATATTTTTCGCAAAACCGATGTAGAGTATATCCTGCCTTACTACCAGGTAGCCGTTGCCGGGCAGACTGTAGAGTATGAACTCGTTCTGGGCGAACGGTATTTTGCCTCGGTATTAACCCCGATCAGCCATGACGGCGTCGTTACGGAAATCATCGGTTCAGCTACGGATATTACTGAATACAAGCTGATGAAACAGCAGATGCAAGAGGCAGAGGAGCTGTACCGCAGTCTGGTCGAGGACACTTTGATCGGCGTTTACATCGCATATGTCGAGGAGCCAGGGTTTGTTTACGTCAATCCGCGGTTGGGGGACATTTTTGGATACAGCCAGGAAGAGCTTGTGAGAATGACCGCCTCTGATCTGGTCATCGAGGAAGAGCGCGGGATCATTCACGGACATCAGGAGCGAAGATTGAACGGCGATCGTTCCAATATCCACTATCAGTTTCGCGGGCTATGTAAAAACGGCAGCAGGATCGATGTCGAAGTTTTGCAAAAAACGAGCATGTACAGAGGCAAACCGGCGGTCATCGGCATTTTGCAGGATATAACCCAGCGCAAGCAAGCGGAGGAGCTTGTGCGCAAATCGGAATTGTTGTCGGTGATCGGCCAGATGGCGGCAGGCGTTGCTCACGAAATTCGCAATCCTCTGACGTCTTTGAAAGGGTTTGTCCAACTGCTGCGAGCGTACCCGGAGGGCAAGGACGAATATTTTGGCATCATGCTGTCCGAACTGGATCGGATCGAGTTTATTATCAGCGAGTTTCTCGTGCTGGCCAAGCCGCAGGTTATCCTCCAGCGCAAGCGGGAAATGCGCCCGCTTCTGGAGCAGATCGTCATGATCGCGGACACACATGCGATTATGCACAATGTCCAAATCATCACAAGCTACGCCGAAAACCTGCCGTCGATTGTCTGCGAGGAAAACCAGCTGAAGCAAGTTTTTCTCAATCTGCTGAAAAATGCGGTGGAAGCGATGCCGAACGGCGGGGAAGTGAAGGTGACGGCGGCTGTGGAAGGGGAGACGATGGTCATCGCCTTTTCCGATCAGGGCTGCGGGATTTCCCAGGAACAACTGGCGAAGCTCGGCGAGCCATTTTTCACGACGAAGCCGAACGGGACGGGCCTCGGCTCGATGGTCAGCTACAAAATTATCGCCAATCACGGCGGGACGATTAGCGTGCGTAGCGGTGAAGGGACAGGCACGACCTTTGAAATCAGATTGCCGATCGGATAGCGCCATTTGCCCGTTTGCTTCTGCCGGAAAAAAACGGTATGATGGTGTAGAGAACCAATATCAGCATAAGGACGTGAACGCATTGACAGAAGATAACAAAGACCTCGAATTGGGCGATATCATTACGCTGGACGATGAAAACGGTGAACCGTTGGGTGATTTTGAAGTAATCGCGATGTTTGACCTGAACGGTAAAGAATATATTGCCTTGACGGAAGCAATCGAAGATGAAGAGGCAGAAGAAGACCTCGATGAAGAAGTAGACATCTTCGTATTCCAAGTTGACGGCGGCGAAATGGTTCCGCTGGAAGAAGACGAGGAAGGCGTTGTTTACGCGAAGCTGAACGAGGTTCTGGAAGGCATTGAACTGATCGACAAAGGCGAATAATCGGGTTGCCCCCAGGAAGCAAGCGGCACTCGTACGCATGAAGAAGCCACTGCTGGTGTCAATGACCAAGCAGTGGCTTTTTGACGTCTCAGTTTTTCATTTGAATAATATTGTCTTTGAGATCGCGCACGACCAACAGGCAGGTGTAATCCGTTTCTTGCAGTTCTCTGACCAGCGCGGAGCATTCGTCTTTGGTCAGCCCGAGCTTTTCCAGACGGGTGCGCAGTTCCTCGCCGCCATTGTCAAAAAAGTGGGCTTTGCTGTCGATGTCTCCTACGGCACTCTCGAAGTGGGTGCTGTATTTATAAAAATTGTTGCGCTGGTTCGAGTGGTTTTTATCGGGATTCCATTTCAGCACCCAGATGTCATCCTTATGATAGCCGGACGAATTCAGCGCCTGGATATCTGAAACCAGCTCCTGATCGTAGCGATGAAACTTCACAAATGGCTTGGTAGCACTGATCAAAGTTGTTCCCCCCTATGTCGGCTCAGGAATCGATGCCTTACTAGGATGCCCGCCGGAGCGTTCATGATGAATGGAAAATAGTTCGCCGCAGGCCACACTTGATGCGAAAAAAAGCACAGCGGGAATAATTTCCGGCAGAAGAGAAGGGTTTTTCCAAAACAACCAAGAAAATAAGTAAGAGCAAGCAAGGTTGCTTCGCTTTGACCTTGCTTTGTTGCAAATGCTACACTAATGAAGAAGCGTCATATGCTGGAGTGAATGCGGTGCGTGATCGGCCATCTCGCTAGGGCGGGGTGGTTTTTTTGCCCCATTTTGTGACTGGCGTTGAATACTATGGGAAGCATACGGTACAATAGCGATTAAGTGTTCGCTTTTTTCTGTGAAAAATTCCCTAGGTGGATCGCAAGGGGTTTTTGCGAAAAACAGGCGATGACCTGCGCGGTTACCAAAACGCCAGCAAGTTTTGGACGCTTTTCGAATTAGTAGAGGGGAGAGCGCGATTGAAGGAAACAGACACACTACATACACTGACCTATACCGAGGAAGATATCCAGGTACTGGAGGGCCTGATCGCCGTCCGTAAACGTCCTGGGATGTACATAGGCTCTACCGGAAGCAGAGGTTTGCACCATCTCCTGTGGGAAATCGTCGACAATGCCAAGGACGAGGCGTTGGCTGGCGTCAATGATACGATCATCGTTACTTTGTACAAGGACGGCAGCGTCAGCGTAGAAGACCACGGCCGGGGGATTCCGACCGGGATGCATAAAACGGGACGGCCTGTTCCCGAAGTCATTTTTACGACACTCCACGCCGGAGGGAAATTCGGCGGCGGCGGATATAAAAAAAGCGGCGGCTTGCACGGGGTAGGCTCCAGCGTCGTGGTCGCCTTGTCCAAATGGCTTGAGGTGGAAATCCACCGGGAAGGCAAAGTGCACAAGCAACGCTTCGCTTACGTGGTCGATGAAAAAGGCGTCGAGCATGTCGGCAAGCCGGTTACCGATCTGGAAGTGACAGGTACGACGAGAAGAACGGGAACGACTGTGCGCTTTTTGCCGGACGAAGCCGTATTTGGCAGCGCGCGTTTTGATTACGAGACGATTCGCGACCGTTTCCGGGAGACCGCCTTTCTGTTGAAAAAGCTGCGCATGGTCTTGATCGACGAGCGCGGACCGGAGAAAAAACGCGAAGAGTTTTACTTCGAGGATGGCTTGAAATCGTACGTCTCTTATTTGAATGAGGGCAAAAACACGCTGCACCCCATCGTTTATTTCGAGGGAGAAAAAGACAACGTCTACGTCGAGCTGGCGTTTCAATACAACGACGGTTATGCAGAGACGCTCGTATCGTACGTCAACTCGATTGTCACGACAGACGGCGGTACGCACGTCACGGGCTTCCGCAACGGAACGACCCGGATTTTCAACGAGTTTGCGCGGAAAAAAGGGTACTTGAAGGACAAAGATCCCAATCTGACGGGAAACGATTTGCGGGAAGGTTTCCTCGGAGTGCTGTCATTGCAAATGGCTGATGTCCAGTTCGAGTCCCAAACCAAGGACAAGCTGGGGAACGAAGAAGCGCGGGCAATCGTCGAACAAATTGTCTCAGAAAAGCTGGGCTTCTTCCTCGAGGAAAATCCGGAAATAGGCAAGCTTTTGATCGACAAGGCAGTGCGGTCTGCCGAAATTCGCGAGGAGCTGCGCAAACAGCGCGAAGCTTTGCGCGGGGACAAGAAAGGCAAGACGGCGAAAAAACGCAAATCGATCTCGGAAAAATTCACTCCTCCGCAATACCGCGATTCCAAACGCAACGAGCTGTTCCTCGTCGAGGGTGACTCCGCAGGCGGCTCGGCCAAGCAAGCGCGCAATTCCGAGTTTCAGGCGCTGTTCTCCTTGCGGGGAAAACCGTTGAACACGGAAAAGGCCAAGCTGTCCGAAGTGTTGGCAAACGAGGAATTTCGGACGATTTTGGAGGTACTGGAGACGGATATCGGGGAAGAGTTTGACATCGAAAACTGCGCTTTTGACAAAGTCATCATCATGTCAGACGCGGACGTCGACGGCTCCCACATCCAGACGCTGCTCCTCACCTTCTTTTTCCGCTACATGCGTCCGATGATCGCAGCAGGCCACTTGTACATCGCCCAGCCGCCGCTTTACCAGGTGAAAAAACAGGTGAAAGGCAAGCAGACGGAAGCGATCTACTGTTGGAGCGATCAGGAGCTGGAGCAGGCGCTCAAGCGGGTAGGACGAGGTGCAGAAGTACAACGATACAAAGGCTTGGGTGAGATGAACGCCGATCAGCTGTGGGAAACGACAATGGACCCGGAAACGCGCAAACTCATCAAAGTCGAGCTTGAAGACCTCGCTCACTGTGAAAAACTCGTGACGGTGCTGATGGGAGACAAAGTTCCGCCTCGTCGCGAGTGGATCGAGAACCACGTTACCTTTGAAGTGGGAGAGGATGAATAAACATGTTGTCCAATCAGATCATTAACCAGAGCTTCGCGGAGATCATGGGGAAGCGGTTCGGAGACTATGCCAACCTGGTCATTCTCTCCCGCGCGATCCCGGACGCCCGCGACGGTCTGAAGCCTGTACAGCGCCGGATTTTGTACGCGATGTACCAAGAGGGCAATACGAATGACAAGCCGTACCGGAAATCGGCGAAAACAGTCGGGTACGTGATGGGTACATATCACCCGCACGGCGACTCGGCGATTTACGAGACGATGGTGCGCATGGCCCAATGGTGGAAAATGCGTCAGGTGCTCATTCAGGGACACGGGAACTTCGGCAGTCTGGACGCCGACCCGCCAGCAGCGATGCGTTACACGGAGTCCCGCTTGTCCGCACTCGCCAACGAGCTTTTGCGCGATATTGAAAAAGATACTGTCACCTTCATCCCGAACTACGACAACTCGGCACAGCAGCCGGCTGTATTGCCTTCGCGTTTTCCCAACCTTTTGGTGAACGGCGCTTCCGGGATTGCTGTCGGCTTTGCCACGGACATTCCGACCCACAATCTGGGAGAAGTGATCGACGCGGCGATTGCCCAGATGAAAAATCCGGACATCTCGCTCGACGAGCTGATGAAGCACGTCAAAGGGCCGGATTTTCCGACGGGAGGCATCGTGCAAGGTCTGTCGGGAATCCGCAAGGCGTTTGAAACAGGCCGCGGCCAATTCATCATCCGTGCCAAGACGCATGTGGAGGAGCCAAAAGGCGGCAAGGTGAAGAAAATCGTCGTCTCGGAAATTCCTTACGAGGTGGTCAAGTCCAAGCTGGTCGGGCAAATTGACGAGCTGGTCATGGACCGCAAAATCGAGGGCGCGCTGGCTGTCCGCGATGAGACGGGGCGCAAAGAAGCGGAGATGAACAAAGTCCGCATCGTCGTCGACATTCGCAAGGAAGCAGACGAGCAGGCGATTTTGAATTACTTGTACAAAAATACCGACCTGCAAATTTACTACAACTACAACATGAACGTGATTCACGAGGGAACCATCCACCAGATGGGACTCAAAGGACTGCTCAAGGCGTACGTCGATCACCAGAAGGAAGTCGTGACAAAGCGCTGCGAGTACGATTTGGAGCGCAAGTCGAAGCGCGAGCATATCGTGCAAGGGCTGATTCGCGCCAAGTCGATTTTGCGCGAGATCGTCGACACGATCATGGATTCCGAAGACCGTGCCGACGCCAAGAAAAACATCATGGAGAAGTACGGCTTCTCGGATGAGCAGGCAGACGCGATCCTGAGCATCCAGCTCGCTTCCTTGACCCGCCTCGATATCGTCAAGCTGGAAAAAGAGCTGGCAACCCTGGCGAAAGAAATCGAGGAGCTGAAAGCGATTCTTGCCAGCGAGAAAAGGCTGATTCAGGTCATTACAGGCGAGTTGAACGAGATCAAGAAAAAGTACGCGGAAGAGCGCCTGACGGAAATCCAGGGCGAAATCGAGGAAATCAAAATCGATATCGCCATGCAGATCAATGCAGAAGATTGCATCGTCACCCTCACGAACGAAGGGTACATCAAGCGGACAAGCCCGCGTTCCTTCAAGTCGGTCGGGGGAACCCTGGAGACGTGCGGAGTGAAGGACGGGGATAAGGTTCGCTACTTCGTGGAGACGAACACGTCCCATACGGCCCTGTTTTTCACGCAGGACGGCAAGTATTTCGCCACACTCGTCAATGCTTTCCCGGACGACAAGTGGAAAGATATCGGTTCTGCGCTGGTCAACGTCATCCCGCTGGAAAAAAATCAGCGGATCGTCGGATTCACCATCGTCGAGAACTTCAAGCAGCCGTTGTTTGTGTACCATGTCAGCAAAAACGGCTTGATCAAAAAGACCGCGCTGTCCGAATATGAAACCAATCGTTCGAGCGCACTCGTGGCTGCCAAGCTGAAATCAGAAGATGACGAATTTGTCCATGTATTCGTAACGGCGGAAGCTGGCGGGATTTTGGGGGCAACCCGCGACGGGATGGGGATTCGCTTCTTGCAGGCAGAAGTCGGGGCGACAGGTCGCGCTTCCAGCGGCGTAAAAGCGATTACACTCGCAGCGGGAGATGAAGTCGTGACGATGCTGCCGACTGAGCTGGAAGACAGCCGAGCGTTTACGCTGTTGACAGAGGAAGGCGTAGTGAAGCGCACAGCGATTGCCGCCATGCCGCTGCAAGGACGTGCTGGCAAAGGCGTGCAGTTGATTCGCAAGCGCAAAAACCATCCGCACCAGCTGACGGCGATTTACCTGGAGGAAACCGTGTACGCCTGGACGGCGCAAAACGAGTGGGTGCCAGTGGACGCGAGCCAGGTGATCGTGAACGAGCAGGGCGGAATTGGCCGCGTCGTCGTGGAAGGCGGCGTCAAAGCGGTTGTCTTTGAAACCGTTTTGCCAACTGATGAACCAAAAGAGGAGCCGACCGCAAAAGGCTCTGGAGAGGGAGAATCCGCAAGCTCGCAGCAAAAGGCGACAGGTGCTCCTGTCAGTTTGTTCGATCTTGGCGAAGAGAAGGAATGATGGAAAATGGCAACTCCGTTTGAATCGTTTGTATCACCGTTGAGCTGGCAGCAAGTCTCTCTTCTGCTCGACACGGTTCAGTATTTTGAAGAAGCGCCCAAGCTGCTTTCCCTTCCGCAAGAGGAAGGGCCGAGCGTGCCAGTGCCCGTTACGGCAGATACACTGCGGCAGATGCTGGCGAGTTTGGATGAGGACGATGCTTTTTCGCGCAAGCCGTTTGCTCTCCGCTGGGAAGCGGGCGAGGATGCGGACGCTGGAGCTCTTATCGTTGAATTGCCTACTGGCGAAACCGTGAAGCAGCCTGCGGTTTTGTCCGCGTTTTCTCCGGTTTAACCGAATCAGGATGGCTTTAAAGGACGCTTTGGCACATGCTCATGCACCCGTGCAGGGGAAGGGCAGTGCCAAAGCGTTTTTTACAGTTGCAAGGATTGCCAAAAACTTGGCATGTATGGTACAGTTTGAGCACGTTTCTTTTTGTTTCAAAATGTTAGTTACTTACTGATTGGAGGAGCAAGCAGATGGAACAAACGATGAACCAAAAAGCTTTTGCGGATGTCATTCGCGAACGCAGATCAGTACGTCATTACGACGCATCCGTCAAAATTTCCCGCGACGAGTTGAAAGAGATGCTGGCCGAAGCGACATTGGCGCCATCCAGCTCGAATCTTCAACCTTGGCGTTTTCTGATCATCGACGAGCAGGAGCTGAAAGAAAAGCTGCTCCCGATTGCCTTCAATCAAAAGCAGGTTGTCGAAGCTGCCGCAGTGATCGCCGTACTTGGCGACTACGAGGGCTACAAGCAGGCGGAGCAAATTTACCAGAAAGCAATCGACGCCGGCTACATGACAGAAGAAGCGAAAGCAACCATGATCGCCAACATCAACCGCCGTTACGAAAACCGCGAGCGCAGCGTGCTGAAAGAAATTGCGCTTGTAGATGGCGGACTGGTCGCGATGCAATTCATGCTCGTTGCCAAAGCTCGCGGGTATGACACCGTTCCGATGGGTGGATACAACGACGAATTGTTCAAAGAGGCGTTCCAAATCTCGGATCGCTACGAAACGGTCATGCTGATCGCCGTAGGAAAAGCGGCACAGCCTGGACATCCGACTACCCGGCTAGACGTAGATGCCATTACGTTCTGGAATGAGATGCCAAGTAAATAAGCAAGTGTGTGGTACGACAGTCACTGGTCTATGAACCGTGACTGTTTGTTTTTTGATCAGGCAATCTTCCTGTCGGGGTAGAAATCGGGCAGGAGGGGGCGTACAATGAAACAGGACGAGCAACAACCTTACAGACAGAAGAAAGAAGGGTTAGCATGAAACGGATTTTGGCAATCAGCGATATACATGGGGAACTGGACAAGCTGGAGTCGCTGATGGAGCTTGTGAATTACGATGCGCAAAACGATCAGCTGATTTTGCTCGGGGATTACGTGGATCGCGGCCCCAAATCGCGAGAAGTGGTCGCAAAAGTGAAACAGCTTCACGAACAAGGAGCAGTTGTCCTGATGGGCAACCATGACCATATGATGGTGAAATCGTTTGAGCAAGACCCTGTTTTTATCGAACGTTGGTTCCGCAATGGCGCTCAAGCTACGCTGGCGAGCTACGGTCACGCAGGCGCTGCTACTGAGTCTGGCGCACCAGAAGCGTTGGAAGTGACGCCAGAAGTGCAGGAGCACCTCGATTTTCTCGGAGGACTGCGCTGCTTTTTTGAGACAGACGATTATATTTTCGTCCACGGAGGCGTGCATCCCGAGACTCCGGTGGCGGAAACAGACCCGTACAAGCTGATGTGGATTCGCGATGAGTTCCACAAAGGCTATCGCGGGGAAAAGACGGTTGTATTCGGGCATACCCCGACGGAAAATTTGCACGGAAAACACGATGTTTACTTCGGGGACAACAACATCATCGGGATTGATGGCGGCGCTGTTTTTGGCGGGCGCTTGCATTGCCTGGAGCTGCCGAGTCGCAAGGTGTACTCGGTCGAGTAGTCAAGAAAAAGAGACGGCATACCTGTCAGGGACAAGACCAGGGGCCGTCTTTTCTTTGTTTGCGATCGTCTGTATAATGAGAATATTAAGATAACTACGAAGGGAGAATACACATTTGACCTTAAAAGTCGGCATTATCGGTTGCGGTTCCATTGCCAATCACCGCCATGCTCCCGAATATCGGCAAAATCCTTACACGGACATTTTGCTTGTCTACGATCCGAATCCAGACCGGGCGAGGAAGCTGGCAGACAAATACGGCGGGCAAGTAGCAGAAAGCTGGGAAGAAGTCGTACGACATCCTGAAATCGACGCGATCAGTGATTGTTCAACCAACGAAATGCACCATCTGATTACGACGCAGGCGCTTTTGGCGGGCAAGCATGTGCTGTGTGAAAAGCCGATTGCGACGACAATCGCAGGAGCCAAGCAAATACTCGCAGCAGCGAACAAGTCGGGCAAAGTGTTGATGATTGACCACAACCAGCGTCTGGTCAGTGCGCATGCCAAAGCGCGGCAGCTGATTGAAGCCGGGGAGTTGGGAAACATTTTGTCGTTCAAAACAAGCTTTGGTCATCAAGGCCCTGAACATTGGAGCGCCAACGGGACAAACGGAACGTGGTTTTTCAAAAAAGCCCGCTCCGCGTTTGGCGTTGCAGGTGATTTGGGCATCCATAAAGTCGATCTGCTCCGGTATTTGCTCCAGGACGAGATTGCGGAGATTAGCGCTTTTTCCGGCGTTTTGGACAAAAAGGATGAACACGGACAGCCGATCGAGGTTTGCGATCATATGTCGTGCCTGCTCAGAACCAAATCGGGTGCGATCGGGACGGCATCTTTTAGCTGGAGCTATTATGGCGATGAAGACAACAGCACGATCTTGTACGGCGAGCGGGGCATCATGAAAATTTTTGCCGAGCCAGAAAAAGACTTGGAGATCATCAAGGCGGATGGACAGCGAGTGCTCTATCAGCTCGGGGCGATGCAAACAAACGACAACCAGACGGCGAGCGGCGTGATCGATGCTTTTGTCGAAGCCATCCGCACGGGACAAGCGCCGATCGCCACAGGCGAGGACGGATTGGCTGCGCTGCGCATTGTCGAGGCGGCGATGGAGTCGGCTGCCACGGGGAGAAGTGTCCGCTTGGAGACGTGACAGGGAATGAGAGCACACATGACTGGTCACACTAGAAGGGGAGGTGTGATCACATGGAAGGAAACATTCAGGTCAATGGCAAGCATTATCAGTGCGAATGCACGTATGATGGGGATTCCCAGTACAACGTTCAAGTGCGCAATGGCAAAAATGTAGTCGCAAACTATAAAATCTCGGCAGGTTCGGAAGGCGAAGTGCTGGAGTCTGCCCAGGCGCATTTTGCCGCAGACGTGGAGCTGGGCAATGTAAAAGGGTAAAACCGGGCAAAACGCAGCCGCCTATTCAGCGGACTGCGGTTTTTTCTTGTCAGCCGCCGCAGAACGTGATACAGTAATATTGTTTCCTGGGAAACTAAATACATGACAAAGGAGCTGACCGCTGAATTGGATCAGAAAACGAAAATTTGGAATCAGTGGCTGACTCTGCTACATAAACAGGAGGATCGCAGCAAACGGCGCGAGTCCTTACTGCTTGCGAAAATCCGCAGCAGCATCCCTGATTACCAGCATTTGGACAGCCTATCGATAACCGAACTGCACGTCATTTCCGAGATCGGCAGCAACGCACGGGTGAACGTGACGACGATTGCCCAAAAAATCGGGGTGACCAAAAGCGCCATATCCAAAATCACGGTGAAGCTGTTGAAAAAAGGCTTGCTGGAGCGCTATCAGTTGGAAGACAACCAAAAAGAAGTTTTTTTTCGGCTGACAAAAGTAGGCGAGTTGGTCAACTCGATACACGACAGCTTTCACGCGAAGCTGGAGAACGACATGATTCGCTTTTTGGATCGGTACAGCAAGGAAGAGTTGGCTTTTGTCTCCCGGTTTATTGGCGAGGCGACGGAGCAACTGCAAAAGAACTGGACAGAGGACTAGCGAGGGAGAGAGCATCTCCCTTATTATTTCGGAAGATTGTTTCCTTGGACACAAAAATGATGAGGTGAAGCTGAAAGATGAACGCTAAAAAAGTATTAATGCTGCTCGGGATCACCATTTTGTTCGGTACGTTCGCGCAAAATTTGTTCATGCCGATCCTGCCAGCGATGCAACAAGAGTTTCAGACGAGCGCGTTTCTCGTCAACCTGACGATTTCGCTGTTTACGGTCATGCTGGCTGTTATGCAAATTGTCTATGGCCCGCTCGTGGATCAGTATGGCCGGAAAAAAATCTTGATTCCGGCGCTCGTGTTGTACGCGCTCGCTTCCATCGGTTGCTATCTGGCAGATTCGATTGATATGTTGCTCGTCTTTCGGGCGCTGCAAGGGATCGGTTTCGCAGCGATTCCGATTGTCGCGGCGACGATGATTGGCGACCTGTTTGAGGGCAGCGACAGAGCGAGTGCCATGGGAACGTATCAAATGATGCTGGCAATCGGTCCAGCAATCGGGCCACTGCTCGGCGGTTGGATTGGCGGAGCAGGCGGACATACGGCGGTGTTTGCATTTTTGGCGGCTACGGCCGTGCTGCTGCTCGCTGGAAACGGACTTTTGCTGCCGGAAACGAAAAGCAGTCTGTCTAGCTCCAGACGGTTTCAACTGAGCGGCTATCTCGCTGTATGCCGGCAACCGACTGGTTTGTCCGTGATCTTGCTCGGCTTTTCACAGATGTTTACGTACTACTGCTTCTTGCTGTTTATCCCTGTGCAGTTGACAAGCTACTATCACTTGTCTGCCGACAAAATCGGCTTGCTTTATTTGCTCGCCTCTGTCGTCTTCATGATCAGCAGCAAACAGGCGATTCGCTTGCAGAAGAGGTGGGGATCGCGAAAAGCGCTCCTCTGGACGGCGGGAATGCACGCTATGGCTACCTTTTTCCTCATGGTGACAGCGAACGTGTCCCTGCCGTTGCTCGTGGCAAGCAGCGCGTTGTTTGCCTTTGCGCTCGGGATCGGGATGCCTGTGCATACGACTCTGCTTTCGGAAGTGTATGAACAGGAACGGGCAACGGCAATCGGCGTCTACAATTTGATCCGCTACTTGGGAATGGCCGTTGGGCCGATTGCCGGAGCAGCCTTGTACGGCGCAGGCGGTGCTTTCCTCGAATTTGGCGGTGCAGGCATTTTGCTCGTGCTGGTGACTTTGCTTGCGAAAAAGCAGATCGGCGCAGCAGCGGCAAACCGAAGCGTGTAAAAGCGAGTTTTGGCGATATCCTTTTCTTCCTCCAGTAAATGTGCTACAACAAAGATTGACACAGAAGAGCGGGAGGAACCAAAACATGCAGCAACAACATGAGCGAGAGCGGCAACCTGACAGGGAGCGCGCGTTTGACAACCCCGTATGTATTCAAACGTTTACCGAGGGCGAATGCCTGGCCCTTTTGCAAAAAATAGAAGAAAGTCGCACCATTCATTCCGAAGAGCAGCTCGATCAGGCAGAAGCCGCTGTTCTTGCCAGACTGTCAATCTTGCGCATGATGAAAAAAGGCGGAACAGCCATGGCGCAGGAGTGGCTGGACCGGGCTTTGGCGTTGCAACCGAACGATCCGTATGCGCTCGGTGCGCAGCTGCGGCTTTTCTTGCTGCAGTTGCGCAGTCATGAACTGGAGACAGCGTTTCCGACCTTGCGGGAGACGGACAATGTAGTCGCCAAAAGGCGGGCGGTGGAAGTGCTCGTAGACAAGGCGCTCCAGGCCCAAGACGACATCGGCAACTGGCAGGCGATGGCCAAAGCAGCGCTTCGCGTAGCCAACATGCTCGCAGACGAGCAGACGACGGCTTTGGCGGAAGCGATGGTCGCCCTGTACGACAGGCGACAGGTGCTGCTGGAAGAGCTGCTTGCGCGCGTGCAAGCTTATGGAGCCTCGCTTTCCGGCGTCTTTTTTTCCGCCGAGCTGCTTACGCAACTGCAAGAGACGATTCGCGCCCTCAACCAGCAAGCGCAGGAAAAAGAGCAGTTGCTGCCAGAGGAAGATAGCGAGCTGGCGCATGACGGGCCGACCAGCGAGGACCAGGACAAACGGACGGCATTGGAGCAGTTGGAGAGTTTGATCGGTCTGGACGAGATCAAACAGCGCGTGCGCCAGTTGGCCCAGTTTTTGCAATATCGCCAGCTTCGCGAGCAAAAAGGCTGGCACATGCACGACCAGCTCCCGTTGCATCTCGTGCTCATGGGCAATCCTGGCACTGGAAAGACGACATTGGCGCGCTTGATTGCCCGCCTGTACCACGAGTTGGGGCTTTTGGCCAAGGGACAGTTGATTGAAGTAGATCGCTCCCATCTGGTCGGCGGCTATGTCGGCCAGACGGAACAGCGGGTGATGGATGCGATCAAGCAGGCAGACGGCGGCGTCCTGTTTATTGATGAAGCATACAGCTTGAAGCGGCCGGACAGCTCGGGCAGCGACTACGGGCAAAATGCGATCGACACGCTGGTAGCCGCCATGACGAGTGGGGAGTACGCCGGGCGCTTTGTCGTCATGCTCGCTGGCTACCCGGAAGAAATGCGGCACTTTTTGTACGCCAATCCCGGTTTGTACAGCCGTTTTCCCCAGACAGGCCACTTCGTTTTGCCGGATTACTCGGCGGACGAGCTGGTGCAAATTGCCGATGCGGTGGCGGCGCGCAACGATTTTACCTTGACGGATGCCGCCAAGCTGGCCTTGCGCGAGCGAATCGAGAAAGCGCAAGTGGACGACACATTCGGCAACGCCAGAACGGTCACCAGTCTCGTCCTGGATGCGATTTTTGCCAAAGGACGAGCCACGGCGGGCAAAGCTTTGCAATGGGACGATTTCACGATTTTGCGCCCGGAAGATGTCCGCGAGCTGGCTGCGCCCCAGGCGGAAAAGCCTGCGGAGGCAAAGCTTCAGGCGTTGATCGGACTCGATCAGGTGAAATCCGAGCTGAAAAAAATTGCGGCGTACGTCGCGGTGCAGCAGGAGCGCTCGGCAAGAGGCTTGCCCAAGAGCGCGATCGAACTGCACGCTGTATTTACGGGCAATCCGGGTACGGGCAAAACGACCGTCGCCCAGTTGTACGCGCAAATTTTGCAAGAGGTCGGGTATTTGAAGCGCGGCCACCTGGTCACCGTGAGCCGAGCCGATTTGGTCGCGGGATTCGTCGGCCAGACCGCCGCTCTCACTCGCAGAAAAGTGCGGGAGGCATTGGGCGGTGTCCTGTTTATCGACGAGGCGTACGCCTTGCTCGGGAGCAGCCAGCAAGACTTCGGTCAGGAAGCGATTCACACGCTCGTGGAAGAAATGACGCGGCACGCGGAAAACCTCGTCGTAGTGCTGGCGGGCTATCCGCAAGAGATGAGCGGCCTTCTGCTGAGCAATCCCGGGCTTGTGTCCCGCTTTAAAAAGTACATTCACTTTGCCGACTACTCGGTGGCGGAGCTGGTCTGCATCTTGCAACAGGCGGCACAGCAGGCAGGCTATGTGATCGAGGCGAGCGCCGTTGCAGCGATTGCGCAAAGTCTGGAAACAGCCGAGCAGAAGCAGATGCTGCAAGGAAACGGACGGTTGAGCTACAATCTTTTGCAGGAAGCGATCCAAAACCAGGCGATGCGACTCACGAGTATTCCGCGGGAAGCCTGGGATGAAAAGTTGCTCGCGACGCTGTCGTGGAGCGACTTCGAACCGCTTCTGACCTTGCAATCAGAAGAAACCGGGACAAAAGACTAGGTTTTGTCCCACACATCTGTCTTCCTACTCTTTTGACAATTCACCCGATCCCGTATAATGGTAATACAAGCCATGAGGGGAAGGGTGTTTTTTCGTTGCAAAAGAAATGGCATGCTACACTATCTACTACCATCGCCGTAACGATGCTGCTAACCAGTTTGCCAGCGGCGGCCAGACAAGAAGGGGAGAGACGGGGCAATATTGAGATCGAAGCCACAGAGGGGCTGGCGATCGAGAAAACGTCAACCAAAAAGAGCGCGTCCGAACTCGTCATCATCCAGCTGTCAGGCCCTGTCCGTGAAGAGTGGAAAGAGAAGCTGACAGATATGGGAGCGACTTTGGGCGATTACATACCGGACTACGCTTTCCTGGCAAAGCTTGCAGACGAAGAGCAGCAAGAAGAAATCGAGCAGCTTTCCTTCGTGAAAAAAGTGGTTCCGTTTCAGCCGAAAGCCAAACTGGCACCGCAGCTGCGTTCCTCGCTGGAAAAAGACAAGGCGGTAGAGGTGGCGGTGATCGGCTTTGACCAAAACGTCGACATGGTGCGAACAGTAAGCCGTTTAGCCGATGACGCCGATATGGCAGGGCTTGCCACGCCAGAGGACGCACCGCATATTTCGATCGCTACGATGAACGAGGACGCGATTGGGCAGGTCATCGAGTCAGAGGATGTGATCGCGATCGTTCCGGTGCCGCAAAACGAGCTGCACAACGACATCGCGGCCAGCATCATTCATGCGGATGAGCTGTACTCGACAGGATATACAGGAAAAGGGCAGATCGTCGGCGTAGCGGATACCGGGCTTGATACAGGCAAGCTCAGCTCCATGCATCCGGATTTTTCCGGCCAGGTGAAAAGCTTGTACGCGCTTGGACGACCAGACGATGCGAGCGATCGGCACGGGCATGGGACGCACGTAGCTGGCGCGCTGCTCGGAACGGGAGAAGCTTCGGATCAGCAATATAAAGGGATGGCTCCCGGAGCCAAGCTTGTCTTTCATTCGATTCAGGATCGCAGCGGCAACCTGGTGACGGACGTGGAAACGATTTTGCAGGAGGCGTATGTCGACGGAGCGCGGATTCACTCCGACTCATGGGGAGCGAATGACAACGGGGATTACAGTTTAAGCTCGTTTCTGTTCGATCGCTTCTTGTGGGAGCATCCCGACATGACGGCATTGATCGCTGCCGGAAACAAGGGGCTGGCAGGCTATCAAACGATCGGCAGTCCTGCCACGGCGAAAAACGTCATTGCAGTCGGGGCGAGCGAGAGTGTTCGTCCCAGCTTGGGCGAGCATTCCGACAATCAAGACGAAGTGTGGGAAGAAAGCAGTCGCGGCCTGACAGCAGACGGACGCTTGAAGCCAGATATCGTAGCGCCAGGGACATCCATCTTGTCGACCAGGTCTTCGCTTGCTCCGAGCAAAAATTTTGACAAGCGCTTCAACGATTATTATGCCTACATGAGCGGGACGAGCATGGCGACCCCGATTTTGGCGGGCGGTGTCGCGCAAATTCGCCAGTACCTGGACGAGCAGGGGGAAAAAGAGCCAAGCGGAGCGTTGCTCAAGGCCATACTGTTGGCCAGCGCAGATGATTTGGGAGAAGACATGCGCTTGCAAGGCTTTGGCCGTGCCAATCTGCAAGAAGCGATCCAGACGAATTACAAGGATGTACAAGACGGGCTGCGAACGAGAGAAAAAGCCGAGTATGCGATCAAGGTGACGGACAGCTCCAAGCCGCTTGCCATCACGCTTGCCTGGACAGACTATCCCGCATCTTTTGCCGCCCGGCGCACGCTTGTCAACGATTTGAACCTCAAGGTCACTACGCCAAGCGGCGAGCGCCTGAACGGGAACGACTTTTTCGAAGCGCCTTATGACGATCAGGTCGACAACCTCAACAACGTGGAACAAGTGTGGATTGTGGAACCGGAAAAAGGGACGTACACGGTGACCGTGGAAGGCTACAACATTCCGAAAGGCCCGCAGCCATACGCTCTGGCGACGACGGGAAAATGGGCAAAAGCTGACAATGACGGCGGCGACGATGATGGCGAGACAGGGAATGGCGATAACTACGAAGTCAAGAGCGAACTGAAAAAAGGGACACTCGGCAAGAAAACGCCCTACAAGGAATTTACGATTCGCACCTATAACGCGGGCGAACTGGACGTGTCTGCGCAATGGGATGAGGAAGCCGATGTGAATGTGTACGTGTACGACAACAACACGCGGGAGGAATTGGCCGCTGCAACAGGAACGGATAACCCGGAAAAGCTGACGGTGTCGTTGCCAAAGTCCGGCTTGTTCAAGATTCGCGTCGAGCTTGCGGACGGCAAAGAAGCGAAGTTTCAGATGAACATCAGCTATCCAGGAAAAAAGAAGAAGCGGTAGGTTAGCCCAGCGATCAGGAAAAGGAACAGAAAAGGACAAAGCTCTGCGCTAGTACCGAGGCAGAGCTTTGTCTTCTTTTTGCAGCCATTGCTGTGCGTGCAGGGCGATTTCCAGACAGAGACGGCGCTCAGGCGAAGCGAAATCGTCTCCGATCAACTCCGCGATTTTTTCCAGGCGATGATACAGCGTTTGCCGATGGATGAACAATTGCTCGGCGGCCGCCTGCTTGGACAGATTGGCATTCAAATAGACGTGCAGCGTCTGGGTCAGTGCTGATCCATGCTTTTCGTCGTGCGCAAGCAGCGGGCCGAGGTAATCGGTGATGAAATGGTCCAGGACAGGCTCGGCCGGAATGTGAAACAGCAGGCGAAACAACCCCAGATCGGAAAAAAACGGGCTGCTAGAGTCGCGCTGGAAGGTGAGCGCCTGCTCCGCTTCCGCCAGATGTCGTCCCGCATCGGACAAACGCTTGCCCACGCGCCCGATCCCGCAGCGAATTTGGGTGTCTGCTCCGAGCATTTGCAAGGCGATCCGCTTCAAGTCAGTCCACGCCTTTTCCAATGCGCGCCGGGAATCTGCCCGCGGCTTCGGTTCGATCAGCAAAAAATAAAAGCGGTGGCCCATACAGCGGATGAACGGCAAAAAGCCTTGGCGCGTCAACAGCGAACGGTATATCGCGGTCAATTCGTGCGGCGGGAGGGCGCCTTCTGCGGCTGGTTCCGATTTTTCGCAGGAGACGATCAACGTATGGTAGCTCACTGTTTTCACGCTTCCCGACAACCCAAGGAGTGTACGCATATGATCTTCTGTCATCGGCCGATCGGCGATCAGATCGTCGAACAGTCGGTTTTCCATCACCCGGGCTTGTTCTTCGGCAAACATTTTTCGCATAAAAAACTGGGCCATGGCGGAGACGGTGTTGTCGAGCGCAAGCAGCATGTACTCGTCCGCATCCCGCTCGTACAAAATGACGCCTACATAGGCGAGCAAATGCCCCATTGCCATAACCGGCTGGTAGACGAGCTGCTTGGTCATGGATAACGGGTGGAAGCGGACGCTGGCATCACGGGTGTCCTCTTCGGCAAAAAGCGATGCCATCAGCTCGTTCATCTCTACCTGGACGGCGTGGGGCAAAACGGGAACGTACTGGGCCGCGACATCCGGCGAGTAAAACAACACCTGGGTTTGCACGGCCGCCTGAAAATGCTGGAGCAGCTTGGGGATGCTTGCCGCCTGGAGGCTGAGCTGCTGCAAGCCTCGGGAATACGCCTCCAGATCACGCAAAGCCTGCATCTGGCGATTGATCAAATGCTCGTGCAAGTCTTGGGTAATATCGACAAAGCGCACGGGCTGATGGAAGATGATCAGCGGAAACTCGTGATGATCCGCCATTTCCAGCATGTCAGCCGGAATCGCCGGGATGTATTCGCCAAGCTCGATGCACAGCCCGGATGCTTTGCGCCGAATCAATTCAGCCAAATAGGCAAGCCGCTTCTCTTTTGCCCCGCCAAAACCAAGCCCTGTCGAGAGGATGAGTTCGCCGCCATTGAGAAACTGTCCCGTATCTGCTGTTTCCAGGACATGCACCCAGCGAACCGGACGAGCCAGTCCGCGGTGGCCCGCGACCACTTCTGCGTGCTGGAACAGCGGGCGTTTGATTGCTTCTGTGATCGTCAAGCGCCAGTCATTGCTCATGTGCTTCTCCTTTTCCTGCCCGTCTACGTGAAGAGAGCCTTTTTCCAAACGGACAATTGACACTATGTATGATGAATGCTACCGAATGCTTAGCGTTTTGTCTAGTGATGACAAGCTTTATTTTTGGATAAAATGGAATTGTCAAACAAATGAGCGTAAGGAGTTGAAAGGATGAACACAGCCACTGTTGGAAATCCATTGAAAAACTACGTAGGGGGGCAATGGGTGGAGTCGCAGGCAACCCGTTTCGAGGATGTGCCCAATCCGGCGACAGGTGAACTGCTTTCCCGCGTACCGCTGTCGACGAAGGAAGACGTGGACAAGGCCGTTGCCGCTGCGAAGGAAGCTTTCGTAGGCTGGAGCGCAACTCCTGTAGTCGATCGGGCGAGGATCATGTTCCGCTTTCACAGCCTGTTGATGAAGCACGAGGACGAGCTGGCACGGATGATCACGCTGGAGAACGGCAAAAATTTGCCGGAGGCGCAGGCAGAGCTGTTGCGCGGGCTGGAAATGGTCGAGTTTGCCTGCGGGATGCCGACCTTGCTGATGGGCGAGACGCTGCCGAACATCGCGGCCAACATTGACAGCCAGTCGATCCGCTTCCCGCTCGGTGTCGTCGGCGGGATTACACCGTTCAACTTCCCGGTGATGGTTCCGATGTGGATGTATCCAATCGCGATTACGGCGGGCAATACGTTCGTTCTCAAACCGTCGGAGCGTACTCCGCTGTCCTGTATCCGCATTGCCGAATTGCTGAAAGAAGCAGGCTTGCCGGACGGCGTATTCAACGTCGTTCACGGCGCTCACGATGTCGTCAACGGCTTGTTGGAGCATCCTGATGTGAAGGCCATCTCCTTCGTCGGCTCGCAGCCGGTAGCGGAGTACGTGTACAAAACGGCGGCCGCTCACGGCAAACGCGTGCAGGCGCTGGCGGGCGCGAAAAATCACCATTTGGTCATGCCGGATACCGACTTGAAGCGGGCGGCGAAAACGATCGTCAGCTCGGCGTTCGGTTGCGCTGGCGAGCGATGCATGGCGGCGAGTGCCGTGGTTGCTGTGGAGGAAATCGCCGACGAACTGGTGGCGCATCTGATCGAAGAATCCAATGCACTGAAGATGGGCAACGGTCTTGAGGCAGGCGTCGATCTCGGTCCGGTCATCCGTGACGCGCATTTGTCCAAAGTCCACAGCTACATCGAAAAGGGAGTGGAATCCGGGGCAGCGTTGGTGCGAGACGGACGGGAGGATGCGAAACAACAAGGGAGCGGCTATTTCCTCGGCCCGACCATTTTTGACCAGGCGGATGCGGAAATGGTCATCGTGCGCGACGAAATTTTTGCGCCTGTGCTCAGTGTCATGCGCGTGAGCAACTTTGAAGAAGGATTGGCGACGATCAGCCGTTCCCGCTTCGGCAACGGGGCGACGATTTACACGAACAACGGAAAATGGGGCAGAGAATTTGTGCAGCGGGTGGAAGCAGGGATGGTCGGCGTCAATGTCGGCGTGCCCGCGCCTATGGGCTTTTTCGCCTTCTCGGGCTGGAAAGAATCGTTTTACGGAGATCTCCACGCAAACGGCAAGGACGGCGTCATGTTCTTCACCAAGAAAAAGACGGTCACCTCCAGATGGTTTGAAGATGGCGATACAAGCATCGGCTCGCAAAAAGTGTTCGTCAAATAAAGGGGGCTTTCGCGATGGAGCAAGATCAACAGTTGCAAGAGTACGACAAGGACAGCCTGCTTGCGTCAGACCGCGAGCACATGTGGCACCACATGTCGCCCTACAATCCGAACCCGATGATCGTGACAGGCGCCCAAGGCTCCTGGATCACCGATATTGACGGCAATCGCTACCTGGATGGCATGTCGGGCCTGTGGTGTGTCAACGTCGGCTACGGGCGCAAGGAGCTGGCAGACGCCGCCTACGAGCAGTTGAAGCAGCTCGCCTATTTTCCGCTGACGCAGAGCCATGTGCCTGCGATCCGGCTCGCGGAAAAAGTCAGCGAGTGGCTGGGGGAAGAGTATCGCGTCTTCTTTTCCAACAGCGGGTCGGAGGCGAACGAAGTCGCATTCAAAATCGCGCGCCAGTACCATCACCAGAACGGAGAACCGGGGCGCTACAAGTTCATTTCGCGCCACCGCGCTTATCACGGCAACACGATGGGGGCGCTGGCTGCGACAGGCCAAGCAGTGCGCAAGGAAAAGTACGAGCCGCTCGCACCAGGATTTTTGCACGTTCCGCCGCCGTACTGTTATCGCTGTCCAGCGGGAAAATCGTACGGCAAGTGCAATCTGGAATGCGCCCAGTATTTCGATCAGGTGATCAACTGGGAAGGCGAGAAAACAGTGGCTGCGGTGATTATGGAGCCGACGATTACGGGCGGGGGAGTGCTCGTCCCGTCACCGGAGTACATGCCGAAGGTGCGGGAGATTTGCGACAAGTACGGCGTCCTGATGATCGTCGATGAGGTCATTTGCGGGTTTGGCCGCTCCGGCAAACATTTTGGCCATCAAAACTTCGGCATCAAGCCGGACATCGTCACGATGGCAAAAGGAATTACGAGCGCGTACTTGCCTCTGTCGGCAACAGCCGTGCGGGCGGACATCGCCGACAAGTTCAACGAGCAGGGCAATAATGCGCACTTCCGCCACGTCAACACGTTTGGCGGCAATCCGGCCGCCTGTGCGCTCGCGTTGAAAAACCTCGAAATTTTGGAAGAGGAAAAACTGGTCGAGCGTTCGGAACAGTTGGGAGCGGAACTGCGGGCCAAGCTGGCGTTTCTCGCGGATCATCCTTACGTCGGCGACATTCGCAGCTTCGGCTTCCTGATGGGGATCGAGCTGGTGGAGGATCGCAAAACAAAAGAGCCTGCCGCACCGGCGAAGCTCACACAGGTGATCGGCGAATGCAAAAAGCGCGGACTCATCATCGGCCGCAACGGCGACACGATTCCAGGCTTCAACAACGTGCTCACCCTGTCTCCGCCGTTTTCCACGACTAGCGAGGACATCGACTTTATTGCCCGCGTCATGAAAGAAGCTTTCGATACGTTGGAGTAGGAGCGGTCTATATAGCGTACTAGAGAGAAAAAAGCAGCCGCACCCGGCGTTCCGCTTTCGTGAGCGGCCAGGTGCGGCTTGCTGTGATGCTATTTTTGGTCGTACCGTTTTTGCAGCTTGGCTTTATGGGCATCGAGAATCTCTTCAAACGGAATCTCGTACTGGTTGGCGAGCAGGATCAAGTTACCGAGCACATCCCCCAGTTCCTCGACCAACTCCTGACGCGCTTCATGCGCCGCTTTTTCCTCTTCGTCCGGCCGATCTCTGCCAATTTCAATCGCCCGTACCGCGCGGGCAAGCTCGCCTGCTTCTTCCATCAGGAAGCCGACGCGAATAAACGGCCCGTACTGCGTCCAACCGCGCTCCTCGTAAAAATCTCCTACCCATTTCTGAAATTCCGTGATATTCAAACGTATCTGTCCCTTCTAGATTTTTGTATAATTGTACTATACACCAAAAAGTGGTGCTCGCAGCCACACAACTTTGATTGGTCTAGGAGGATGACATGAAACGTATCTGTGTTTTTGCAGGTTCCAACCCGGGAGTAAACCCGGCTTTTGCCGAGTACGCAGAAGCATTGGGCAAAGAACTGGTCAAACGAGAGCTTGAACTGGTATACGGTGGCTCCAACATGGGACTGATGGGGCGAGTGGCGAATACGGTTCTCTCGGCAGGAGGGAGCGCGATTGGCGTCATGCCGACAGGATTGTTTCGCGGTGAGATCGTACATACGGGTCTGACCGAACTGCATGAAGTTGTATCCATGCACGAGCGAAAAGCGAAAATGAACGACTTGTCCGATGGCTTTATCGCCTTGCCGGGCGGCTACGGAACGTTTGAAGAAATTTTTGAAGTGGTGAGCTGGGGGCAGATCGGGATTCACAGCAAGCCGATTGGTCTTCTGAATGTCGACGGCTACTACACTCCGCTGATGGAACTGGTGCGGCACGCTACCGAGACAGGCTTCATCCCGCAGATGCAGGGAGAGTTGGTCGTGTGCGAGAGCGATCCGGCCGTGTTGCTCGATCGTCTGCGCGATTACAAGCCGCCTGTCAAAGGAAACAAATGGTCAGAGCTGACTGAAGAGTAGCCGCCATATAAAAAAGCAGTTCGCTGTTTCAAAAGGGCGAACTGCTTTGCTTTTCTGATAAAATCATTTTCATTAAACGAAAAAGCGTTGACACAAAGTAAGAGCAAGTGATAATGTAAATGATCATATATCCAAGTGAACATATAGGAATAGTCATTATATGTTTCTGCTTCATACATAAGGAGGAACGGTCATGATCAAAACAAACAAATGGCTCCAGCTTTCCGCCACAGCGGTACTGCTTTCTGCACTGGTGCTTCCGCAAGCAGCCGGAGCAGCGCAAGCGAATCAACCTGTTGCCGTATTGGCAAAAGAAACGGTGGCTGCAACAGCCAAAGCCGAATACGCCAGCTATCTTGCCCAGCAATATGGCATTTCTATTGACAAAACAGTATCGCGCAGCCAATTTTCCCAAGCGCTGGCGAAAGTTGTGGCCGCTACTCAAAGTATAACGGAAAAAGAAGCGCTCGCCAAAGCTTATGTTCCGGAAGCGAAGGCGGGAGCAACGAAAATCGCTGCCTGGGAAGCGATCAGTGCCTCTGTCAAGGCAGCGGGATTGGCTGAGCTTGCTTACACATACAGCGAGGACAAGGTAGCATCTGCCTGGAAGGAAGCAGGTCTTGCCTACCAAAAAGGCGGAGCGGTTTCGCTGCAAGCGGCACAGGAAGTAGCCTCAGCAATTGATACCGGGCTTGTATCGGCAAACACCTTGGCAGCAATCAAGGCCGAAGGCGATACGACAACTGAATTGGCGGTAGAGCTGCTGGCGAAAGTGGTAGAGTTCCACGGCGACTACAAGAACTATCTCGGGACTGTGCAGGAGTCGGGCATTTACGGCAAGCTGGCGCAAGCCTGGAGCGAATCGTCGATTATCAAGGCAGGGGAGCTGCAAAAGCTCATTGATACGGGCTTGAAGCAAAATCTGTACACAGGCTACAACTTGAAAGATGCGGCATTCGACCCGCATTTTGATCCGGCGCGCACAATCACGTACGGACATAGCGACTTGACTCATGCGATTCAACTGATCGGCTTGCTCAAGAGCGAGGGCATCGACGCGAAAATCCAGTTTGAGCCGAAAACGTCTGCTTTCATCTACTTGAAAGAGTGGGGAGAGCCGACGCAGACAGATGATTATCAAGTGGTCCAGATCGAAAACGGCAATTTCATCGCTTATGCGAAAGAATACGATTTGAGCTTTGAGTTTGCGAGCGAGGCTGAGAAAGAGCGCTTCCAGCCGCTCGTGCTGAAATACGCCAAACGGGATCAGGAAGACACTACCGGGCTCTTGGCAGCATCCTGGTGGCAGCCGCTCTACCATTCCCGCACGGAGCTTGCCGATTATCCGGTAATTACGAACAACGTGATCAAAGAAGGTCGCTACGTCGTCCAGACGTTCTCCCTGAACGAGGAGTCGGCAAAAGTGGTTGCCGGCTTGAAAAAGCTCAGCGACAAACTGAATGTCGAGACGTACAAGTTTTGGGTAGACCAGCCGTTCTTCAATTACTTGCACGGCGAATCGAAGTAAAGTCCATCGCGATCGCTTTTCGTCCAAAAGCCTTGTTTTCCGTACGCGGGAGCAAGGCTTTTGCCAGTTGCTGTCCTGTTTTCGGCTTGCGAAGCAATTTGCCTCACCGAAAAGTGGAACCATTTGGTAAACTGGAAAAGACAAACATCCGGCAAGAGGGAAGCGGGGAGAGAGTACCGTGATTGTGAAATATATGATTGCCTTGTTTTCTAGCGTATGCCTGTCAGCAACAGTGTCAGCCGCCGCCTACAGTGTGGCTCCTAGCTGGCAACAGGCGGATTCGAGTCAAGGGATGCACGCCCAAGCCGTACAGGAGCTGTCCCAGACTTCGCTGCTCGGTTTTTTGCAGACGGGCAAGTGGCAGCGAGATACTTTGCGCAGACAGCTTGGACAGCCAGTCAAAACATTTGACGGATATGAATATTTTCAAAAGGGCGTAGCCGTCAAGTGGGACGAAAACGAGCGTGCATTCGGAGTGCTGGCTGACTCTGCGTTCACGGGAGAGATCGTCCCGGGCATTACCGTCCAAACTGCGAAAAAGGAGCTTTTGCGCAAGCTGGGAACTCCACTATTCTCGCAACAGGAGCAAGAGCTGATCGGTTACGCGTATCCGAATTACTATTTGTTTGTGACGTTTGCCGGGGAAAAGGTCAAAGCTTTTTCGCTCTACCGTCGCGATCCTCTCACAGACACCCGGGCGATCCTTGACATGGCAAGACATTTGCAAGAATACGGCGAAAAGCTCGCAGAGCCGGCCAATTCCGGGTCATTTTCCATCTTTGCCGCCTGGGGCCAGCCTGATTTCACCTACCATTTGCATGGAATCGGCACGTACGCCTGGGAGTATCCGTCCAGAGGAATCGCCTATGACGGCGCCCCGGAGGATGGGACTTTGACGATTTACAGCAATTTTCCGGCGAAAAGCGAGCTGCCTGCCTTGGCGAAGCTGCCGCATGTGACGATTTCAGCGGAAGACGCGCTCTTTTTGGCGGAAAAAGAGCGAATCGAGCTGGAAAAAGCCAACGTGGCACGAGCGAAGAGCGAAGGAATTGCCTCGCCCGATCAAAAAACGATCGCGGTGCCCGATTCGGAAGGGTTGTACAGTTCGACGAACATTCGTTTTTACAATAAGGATTACCAGCCGCTCGCCCAGTTGTATCCGGGACATTTCGTCAATAAGCTCACCTGGCTCGACAACAACTGGATTTTGTACGAAACGATGCTGGGTGTTGGCGCGTACCACGTTCCTGCGCAAAAGAACAGTGTCATCGTTGCGATGGACAAGCAGCCGGGAGTGCCCTTCACGGTTTTTGATATCAACCAAACCCGCATAAACACAACGAAAAAAGAAATCGTCTTTGAAGTGGGGACAGAAGCGAAAAAGTTGTACACCGTCACGTACCAAATCGCGGGTGAGCGCATTTTCTTCACTTGGAAAAAATAAAGCCACCTCCCGTTGCGCGAAGCTGCGCAGGAGCTGGCAAGGCGAGCGTTGCTTCATTCGTTTCGGTCCTCTTCTTGTTCCGCGAGGTAGGAGCGCATGCCCCGCACGAACAGCTCGCGAATCACTTCCTGCTGGGTTTTGCTGCTGACGAGCGCGCGAATTTGCTCCAGTTCGGCAACCAGCTCGGAATCGAGGTGGAGATTGACGGTCTTTCCTTTGTGGCGGGGATGGATTTCTCCATGGCTGGCGACCTGGCGGATCGTCCCATCCAGAATGGTGCGCGGATCAAGCTGCTTCGGGTCGGGTATGTACAGGCACGGTGCTTCCAAAATAATATGGGTCAGTTCTTCGCTGAAACGAATGGCGAGGGGCTGCCCCTTTTTTTTGTGAAAGTCGCGTATTTGCCGGGAAAACGCCTGATTGTCCACGGTATTTTCCAGCATGATGACGGCCAGTTCCATAGTGCCTCCTTACGGGAGAGGGAAAAACAACTCTTCTTCCGGTACTGCCGGCACGACTTCTCCCGTTGTTTCCAATTGAACTTGGTAAAAAAAGCGAAGATCATGGCGCGAGACAGCCGTGACCAATGCCCAGCAAAAGTCCCGATTGGCCTGGCGGAGCTGCACGCGGTCCAAAACATCATACGCAGGGGCAAGCAGTCCTTTTTCATCTAAAAACGCCAGCACGGCTTCGCGCGGATACAGAAAGCGTTTGTTCCCTTGCTTGCTCGCGAGCAGGGGAAAAGCTTCCCGTTCATCGACGCCATCTCCCAAGTAGCCGTTGTCCGACCAGCGCTTGATGGAGGCCATGCTGCCGTAGCGCCCCTGCTTTTGGTTCAGCAGGTCGAGAATTTCCCGCGAGGACAAATACGTTTTCCGCTGTTCCAACTGCTCCAGATAGGCGTGCTGTTCCTGTTCCAGCTCGGCAAGCAGGGCGTGCAGCTCGGCGATTTGTTTTTTGGTCTGCTCGATTTTTTGGGCGTAGTCCCTCATCTGACAAACTCCTTTGCCGCCGTGGTTATTGTTAGCCTATTCGCTGCTGAAATCATTCATGACTGCGCGAGCGAAATGATTGCATCGCAAACATATGCTGCCGTGAAATGAAACAATCATAAAACGCGTTGCTTGCACATTGATTAATAGCAAGCATCTTATTCGAGCTGGCAAGGAGGTTGTGTATGGATGAGCGTGCCCAATGATCTGCAAAAAAATTTTAGCGAAGTGGTGAGCGCCCTAAAACCGAAAGAGGCGGTCGATGAGGCGAATCGCTGCCTGTTCTGCTACGACGCCCCCTGTATCAAGGCTTGTCCCACATCGATTGACATTCCTTCGTTCATTCGCAAAATCGCCACAGGCAATTTGCTCGGTTCGGCGAGGACGATCATGGAATCCAATCCGGTAGGGGCAAGCTGTGCTCGTGTTTGTCCGACCGAGGAACTGTGCGAGGGCGCCTGTGTGCTCAATCACGCCTCCAAGCCAATCATGATCGGTTTGTTGCAACGCCACGCGACCGACTGGGCGATTGCGAACAAAGCCAGTCTGTTTCAGAAAGGAGAGCCTGCCGGAAAGCGGGTGGCGATCATTGGCGCGGGACCAGCCGGGCTGTCGGCGGCGCGGGAACTGGCCCGTCTCGGTTACGAGGTCACGATGTACGAAGCGAAAGAAAAAGCGGGCGGCCTGAACACGTACGGCATTGTCTCCTTCCGGCTGCCGCAGGAAGTTTCGCTGTGGGAGGTCGAGCAAGTAGAGGCGCTCGGCGTCAAAATCCACACCAACACGCGGATCGGCGTCGACATCATGCCCGATGAGCTTTTTGCCAACTACGACTCGGTTTTGCTCGCGGCAGGCATGGCCAAAGTGCCTTCGCTCCAGATTCCGGGGGAAGAGCTGGAAGGCGTTTTGGATGCGATTACATTGGTGGAGGAGACGAAAACAAAGCCGCTGTCTGCTGAGATGGTCGGCAAAAAAGTAGTCGTGATCGGCGCAGGGAACACAGCGATTGACGCCGCGACCTGTTCGAAGCGGCTGGGTGCGGACAACGTGCAAATTTTGTATCGGAGAACCGTGCAGGAAATGAGCTGTTACCAGTTTGAATACGAGTTTGCCAAACAGGATGGCGTAGAGTTTCGCTGGCTGGTTGCCCCGACGCGCGTGCTTGGAGAAGGCGGGCGTGTGACTGGGCTGGAGCTGATCCGCATGCAGCTTGGAGAGCCGGATGCCAAAGGCAGAAAACGCCCGGTTCCTGTCGCTGGCAGCGAGTTCGTGATCGAGGTGGATTTCGTAGTGAAAGCGATCGGCCAAAACCGCCATCTGCCGTTGATCGATCTGCTTGGCTTGCAGCATCAAAACGGCATCGTCGCGGTTGAGGAAGGCACGTATCGCACATCGAATCCGCAAGTATTTGCCGCAGGGGACGTGATTTTCGGCGGAGGGAAGACCGATGCGATGGTAGTGGATGCAGCCAATCACGGCAAGCGTGCCGCTCACGCGATTCACAAGGCGATCAGCGAGAAGCAGCCTGTCTGAACAAGCAGGCGGGCGCAGCAAGCAGCCCTCTGAGCCTGTTTTTGCAGCAGATCAGGGGAGTACGGCGGGCATATTCTCGCCAAAAGATGGAGGAGTCCGATCATGGCCGATCTTTCTATCAATCTCGCAGGTATTCAATCCCCCAATCCGTTCTGGCTGGCCTCAGCGCCGCCGACGAACTCGGGCTATCAAGTCCAGCGCGCTTTCGAAGCGGGGTGGGGCGGTGCAGTCTGGAAAACGTTGGGAGAACCGATCGTCAACGTCACCTCGCGTTTTGCCGGATTGAATTTTGGCGGGCAACGCGTGTTCGGCTTCAACAACATCGAGTTGATTACGGATAAACCGTTGGAAGTGAACCTGAAGGAAATGGATGAAACGAAGAAGCGTTTTCCGAAACACACCTTGATTGCCTCGCTGATGGTGGAGCACAAGCAAGAGGCGTGGCACGAGATCGTCAAAAAGGTGGAAGCGATCGGCGTCGATGGCCTGGAACTGAACTTCGGCTGTCCGCACGGCATGGCGGAGCGGGGAATGGGTTCGGCGGTCGGGCAGCATCCCGACTTGATCCGCCAGCAGGTCGAGTGGGTAAAAGAAGTGGCGCAGACGCCTGTGATCGTCAAGCTGACGCCCAATATTACGGATATTCGCTTTACAGCCAGAGCCGCTTCAGCAGGAGGAGCGGATGCCGTCAGCATGATCAACACGATCAACAGCTTGATGGGCGTGGATTTGGACAAATGGCTGCCGATTCCCCACGTAGACGGAAAAGGGGCGCATGGCGGCTACTGCGGGCCTGCCGTGAAGCCGATCGCCCTGAACATGGTGGCGGAGTGTGCCCGCGATCCGTTTGTCCGCCTGCCGATTTCCGGTATTGGGGGCATCTCCAACTGGCGGGATGCGGTCGAGTTTTTGCTGATGGGCGCGACTGGCGTACAGGTGTGCACAGCGGCGATGCACCACGGCTTCCGGATTGTCGAAGACATGATCGACGGCTTGAACAACTATTTGGATCAGCGGGGAATCGCGTCAGTGATGGACATCGTGGGCAAAGCGGTACACACCTACTCGGATTGGGGCCATCTGAACCTCAACTACAAAGTAGTCGCCCGCATTCACGAAGAAACCTGTATCAACTGCAACAAATGCCATATCGCCTGTGAAGACACGTCTCACCAGTGCATCGATATCGTCAGCGATGCAGCGACTGGCAAAGAACGGCTGGTCGTGCGCGAGGAAGACTGCGTCGGCTGCAATCTGTGCTCGATCGTCTGTCCGGTAGAAGGAACGATTGAGATGGTAGAAATCCCGTCGAACCAGCCGCCGCTTTCCTGGAACCAGCGTCAGGCGGCACTTGCTGGCGGCGGCAGCTGCGAGACGTGAGTGGGACTTCTGGCATGATGGAGGCAAAAGCGGCATAGCATGTACGAGGAAAGATTGTCTCATTCACGCACGGCAGAGGAAAGGAGCGAAACAAGCGATGAAAAAATGGATTCGCAACGGGACGATTGTGACCGCGTCTGACACGTACCAGGCAGACGTGCTGATCGAGGGAGAGAAAGTCGTGGCGATCGGCTCTCAATTGCAAGCAGGCGATGCGGAAGTGATAGACGCGTCAGGCTGTTACTTGTTTCCAGGCGGGATCGACCCGCATACGCATCTCGACATGCCGTTTGGCGGCACCGTTACTTCGGATAACTTTTTCACGGGCACAAAAGCAGCGGCATTCGGCGGGACGACGAGCATCGTGGACTTTTGCCTGACGACCAAGGGAGAGTCGCTTCATTCCGCGATTGCTACCTGGCACGAAAAAGCACGGGGCAAGGCCGTCATCGACTACGGATTCCACTTGATGGTGTCCGATGCGAACGACGATGTGCTGGAAGAGCTGGAGGCAGTCGTCAACAACGAAGGGATTACTTCGCTCAAAGTATTTATGGCCTACAAAAATGTGCTGATGGCCGATGACGAGACGTTGTTCAAAACGCTCATCCGCGCAAAAGAGCTGGGGGCACTCGTCCAGGTGCATGCGGAAAACGGCGACGTGCTGGATTATTTGACCAAACAAGCGCTGGCTGAGGGAAATACCGATCCGGTGTACCACGCCTATACACGTCCGCCGGAAGCGGAAGGAGAGGCGACGGGACGCGCGATTGCTCTTACGGCGCTGGCGGATGCCCAGCTCTACGTCGTGCATGTGTCGTGTGCCGATGCCGTTCGCCGGATTGCCGAAGCGCGTGAAAAAGGCTGGAACGTGTACGGAGAAACGTGTCCGCAATATTTGGTGCTGGACATCACGGCATTGGAACAGCCGAATTTTGAAGGAGCCAAATACGTCTGGTCGCCTCCCTTGCGCGAAAAGTGGAACCAGGACGTGCTGTGGAGCGCCCTGAAAAACGGCATTTTGCAGACAGTCGGCTCCGATCACTGCCCGTTCAACTTCTCCGGGCAAAAAGAACTCGGGCGCGGCGATTTCACGAAAATTCCCAACGGAGGGCCAATCATCGAAGACCGTATGACGATCTTGTTCTCCGAAGGGGTGCAGAAGGAGAAAATCAGCCTCAACCAATTCGTGGACATCACCTCGACGAAGGTTGCCAAGCTGTTCGGCATGTTTCCGCAAAAAGGCACGATTGCAGTCGGTTCCGATGCGGATATTGTTTTGTTTGATCCGAATATTCAGCGGACGATCTCGGTGGAGACGCATCATATGAACGTGGACTACAACCCGTTTGAAGGAATGCAAGTGTACGGCGATGTCATTTCCGTTCTCTCGCGCGGCTCCTTCGTCGTTCGCAACAAGCAGTTTGTCGGCCAGGCGGGAGCAGGGCGCTACGTCAAACGCTCCACTTTTGCCAGACCGTAGTGATTACAACAGGAAGGCGCGAGGAGGGATAGGCATGGCGGATCGAGTACGGATTGGTCTGATTCAGGCCAAAAATGAGGTGCATGGCGACGAGCCTGTGCATCTGCACAAGGAAAAGGCAATCGAAAAGCATGTAAAAATGGTGCGGGACGCCGCTGCCAAAGGGGCGCAAATCGTCTGCCTGCAAGAAATTTTTTACGGCCCGTATTTTTGTGCAGAGCAGAGCACGAAATGGTACGAGTCGGCGGAAGAGGTGCCCAACGGCCCCACAGTCCAGCAGTTTTGCGCCCTGGCGAAGGAGCTTGGCACCGTGATCATTTTGCCTGTGTACGAAAAAGTCGGAATCGCCACGTACTACAATACAGCGGCCGTCATCGATGCGGACGGCACGTATTTGGGCAAGTACCGCAAGCAGCACATCCCGCATGTCGGGGTCGGCAGCAGCGGCTGCGGTTTTTGGGAGAAATATTACTTCAAGCCAGGCAATATGGGGTACCCGGTTTTCGATACCGCTTTTGCCAAAGTAGGCGTTTATATTTGCTACGACCGCCACTTCCCGGAAGGGGCGCGTCTGTTGGGACTGAACGGCGCGGAAATCGTCTTCAATCCTTCTGCGACTGTAGCGGGGCTGTCCGAGTATTTGTGGAAGCTCGAACAGCCTGCGCACGCCGTGGCAAACGGCTACTACGTCGCCGCGATCAACCGGGTCGGGACGGAAGCGCCGTGGAACATGGGCGAATTTTACGGCCAGTCGTATCTGGTCGATCCGCGAGGCCAGTTCGTCGCTGTTGGCAGCCGCGACCAGGATGAAGTGATCGTGGCGGACATGGATCGCAGCAAAATCAGGGAAGTGCGGGATACGTGGCAATTTTATCGGGATCGCCGCCCGGAAACGTACGAAGACATGGTGAAATTGCTGCCGTAATGCAAAGAGGGGGAGACGCCGGTTATGCGTCTTCCTCCTTTTCACATCGGGAAAAAGGAGCGCTCCGGCATGAAGAGGAAAGAAACGGTCTATCGGGGAGTGGAGTATGAGGAAGCCATGCGAGTCGTCCAGGCGCAGAAGTACGAACGCGCCGAACGCCGTCATTTTACAAATGGCGCAAGCGCCAAAGCTGTGTTTGGATCAGGGGTGTACCTGGTAAGCAATCCGGTGGTTGCGGCGCAGTACGCCATTTGCCATGCCGAGACGATCGGAGACAAGGCTGTCGTGCTCAAGCAAGAGGTCGATGTGCCCGGGCTTCTCCAATTGGACGAGCGCTTTGGCGAAAACGAGCTGCGCAGGGAAGCGCTGCGGTACAGGCATTCCCCCGAAGAGCTGGAACAGCGTGTTGCGAACATGGAGCATCAGGAGTGGCTGGAATGGACAGGGGACGAGGTGCGGGCCTATTTGCTCGCCTGTGGATACCGGGGGATTCGCTATCGGATCACCCCGGACCTTACGTACTACGTCTGTTATGAGCCTGATGCGCAAATCAAAGCGATTTCGATCCTTTCTGTGCTCGAACTGTGAGAAATCACCCAAGACTATCGACGTACTCGCCGTAGTTTGGTAAGATTAGACAATATTCGAGCTTTTCCATCTATCTAGTTTGGACACAGGAGGATTGCCTACAGCTATGAATGTACTACGTAATCTCAGTACCAGGGCCAAAATGTTCAGCTTGATCATCTTGATGGCTGTCTTCTTATGTGTGGTTGGATTCACAGGCTATTTCCATGTGAAAATATCCGGTGAGCGGATGCAATCCATGTATGAAGAACAACTGCTTCCAGTGAAATGGATCAATGACTGGCGGCAAGACATCCGGGCCATCGACGGGCTGATCTACAAAATGATTCTCGATCCCACTCCTGCCGTTCTCGCCGGGTACATGGCCGAGCTGCAACAGCGAGTCGCTTCGGCAGATCAGACGTTCCAATATCTCCAGAACTCCCACCTGGACGAAAAGGAGCAGGAGAAAGTCAAGAAGCTGACAGAGCTTTTGGCGCAGTACGAGAAAGATCAGACAGAGGTTATCAATCTGATCAAGGAGCACAAGACGGATCAGGCTTACGCTTACTATCGGGCCACTGACAAAACGCTGAGCTGGATCAATCAGGAGCAGCTTGAATGGGCCAACTACAAATCGTCCCAGGCCGATATGATTCAGCAAGAGAACGCTGCCGATTCCGAGAAAGCCGTCTTGATGCTGTTTATTGTAGGAGGCGCCTCGATTGCTTTGGCATGCGTTTTAGGATATTTGATCTCTCGCATGATTTCCGAGCCGCTGCGTCTCGTAGCAACCCGGATGGAAGAGTTGGCGCAGGGCAACTTGGCGGTTGCGCCAGTCACCTATTTGGCAAAAGACGAGGTAGGCAAGCTCGGGGTTGCTTTCAATGAGCTGGTCGTCAATTTCCGTTCCTTGATCGAGCAGGTAAAAGTGGCAGGGGAGCAAGTCGCCGCTTCGTCTGAGGAGCTGTCAGCGAGCGCTGAACAGACCGTTCGCGCAACGGAGCAAGCGATGGGCAGCGTGGAGCATATTGCCGCTTCGTCAGAGGTGCAGACGCTTCGCACACAGGAAAGCGTACGCGTCATGGAGGAAATGTCGATCGCGATTCAGCGGATTGCAGACACGTCCAGTGCGGTTTCGGAATCGTCGGCGCTGGCTGCGGATGATGCCCAGCAAGGGAACACACAAATCCAGCACGCTGTCGCGCAGATCGACTCGCTGTCCCAAGGCGTCAATCACGCAGCAGACCTCGTGCAGCAGCTTGGCGTTCGCTCCCAAGCAATCGGACAAATTGTCGATGTGATTACAGGAATCGCTTCCCAAACGAATCTGTTGGCGCTGAATGCAGCGATCGAGGCAGCGCGCGCCGGAGAACAGGGCAGAGGATTTGCTGTCGTGGCAGATGAGGTGCGCAAGCTGGCGGAACAATCGGAGGAGTCTGCTCGGGAAATCGCCCGCCTGATCGGAGAAATCCAGCAGGAGACAACACAAGTGGTTTCCGTCATGCAGTCAGGTACGGAAGAGGCGAAAAGAGGGGCTGTCGCCGTTCAGGAAGCGGGGGACACGTTCCAGCGGATTGTGGCGTCAGCCAAAGACGTGGCTGGCCAAATCCAGGAAGTATCCGCAGCGACCGAACAAATGTCTGCGAGCATGCAGCAGGTTGCATCTGCCATGGACGAGATGAACAGGCTGTCAGAGGAAGCTGCCGTACATACGCAAGCCGTATCAGCGGGAGCGGAGGAGCAACTGGCTACCATGCAGGAAATTGCTCGCTCCAGCAACAATTTGAACGAGCTGTCGCATGAATTGCAAGAATCCATCAGCCAATTCAAATGGTAGGGTAGAGCGTACCCGAACGAACAGAAGACTGGCAACCCACGTGGTTGTCAGTCTTTTTTTGCTCATCTAATAGGAAAAGGCTCCGTCAAAAACGCGACGAAGCCGATCTTTATTTCGCAATATTTCGATAATAAATCAGGAAGCTTTTGACTCTCTTGCTTGCGATGTGATTTGCTCGTAATCTTTTTGGCTCAAAATCGTCGAGTCGCTCTTCATCATCCACGTATAAATCGCCAGCGAAATCAGCAGGCCGATGGTCCAGGCGTTGTCCCAAATGATGTGCAGGCCAGGGATGTACTTGCTGATAAACGGAATGGCGGTCCCGATCAGCATCGCCCAGATCGCGCGGCTGTTGAAGCCGGTTTTGTAGGCGTACATGCCATCAGTTTTGTACAGCTCCGTCAGATGGATACGTCTTTTGCGCACGAGCCAGTAGTCAGCGATGGCAATGCCGTCAATCGGTCCAAGCAGTGCGCCATAAGTGCCGAGCCAGAGGAAAATGTAGTTGCCGAAATTCTCCAGGATGTACCATGGCTGCATGAGCAAGGAGACGACACCGGCAATGATAGCCCCGGCTTCATAGGAAAGACGGCGCGGCGCGAGGTTTTCCACAGCACGGGCGGGCGCGACGATGTTCGCGGCGACGTTGGTAGTCAGAGTAGCGAGAATGATGCCGAGAGTACCGAGGAAGATGGCAAACGGCGAGAATTTGGCAAGGACCGCAGCCGGGTCCCACAAAGCTTCTCCATAAATGACGACAGTAGCGGAGGCGACAGCTACCCCGATGAAGGAGAAAAAGCCCATCGTTGTCGGCAAGGAAGAGGATTGGCCGACGACTTGCGCCTTTTGGCTTTTGGCGTAGCGACAGAAGTCAGGAATGTTCAGCGCCATAGTCGCCCAAAATGCGATGGCTCCGGTCAAGGCCGGGAAGAAGACGACTAAAAACTCGCTTGTGGTGGTGAACTTGGACGGAGCGGAGAGCATCGGGCCCCAGCCGCCTGCTTTGGTCAGCGCCCACACGAGCAAAGCGAGACTCATCAGGATCAGGATAGGGGCTGCCCATGCTTCCATTTTTTTGATCGCTTCTGGACCGCGATAGGCGACCCAGACGTTCAACAGCCAAAAGCCGAAGAAGGCGATCCACAGATGGCCGGGAACGCTTGCCCAATCTGTCATCGACATAAGCAACGTATCGATGGCGGCACCGCCGAACCAACAGTTGATGCCAAACCAGCCAGCTCCGATCAGACCGCGAGCGACGGCCGGAATGTGCGCGCCCTTCGATCCAAACCAGAGCCTTGCAAACACGGGATAAGGGATGCCGAATTTTGTCCCGGCATGAGAGTTGAGGAGAATAGGGATAAGGACAATACAGTTTCCGAGAATGATCGTCAAAATTGCCTGCCACCAGTTCATGCCCAGCGAGATGAGTCCGGCGGCCATCGCGTACGTGGGAAGACAGATACACATCCCGATCCAGAGACTGGCGAAGTTGTAGGACGTCCACGTATGCTCTGCTTTGGTTGTCGGCCGCAGCCCTTCATTATAGAGCGGACTGTCCTTGACCAAATCCGTCCCTTCTTGGGTCAGGGTGACGATTCCATTTGATTCTGCCTGCGTCTTCATTGCTTTCCCTCCTTTTTTTGACAAAATCCGCTGGCATTCGGACAACCGCCCCCAGTTTGTCTCGAATACAAGTTGTAACATTATATTGGGGGAGAGAAGACCTAATTCCAGCTTTTTGCCGGGGAAAAAAGAACGCCTGGAACGGAAATGTTCCAGGCGAGCAGCAAGTACGAGCGTTATGCTTTTGGGAAATATTCATTCCAACGTTTGTCGACCAGTGCCGAAATTTCGGGTAGCGTCTCGACTTCATCCGGATAGAATGGCTTCATCCGCGCGTCGACGACCAGTGGCCCTTCATAACGAATCTTGTTGCGAACAATCGTCGATTTCGCGTACAGATCGTGTGCCGGATCGAAGCGGGTAAAGACGGTCCAGAGGAAGCTGCTTTGCTTCTCGGCGATCGCCGCGTCATCCACGATGCAGATCATCGGCCAGTCCGCGAGATTTTCATTGAGATAGGCCGTCAGTTCTTCACCCAGCTCCGGCCGGTCGGTGAAGCTCGGTCCGGAGATCACGAGACATCCGGGACAGAAAGCGCGAATATCGGAAATGCCCGGGATGCCGTGTCCTTTGTACTCCCGGGGAAGCTCGCGGACAGGATCGCCGATGCCGAGCATGATTCCTTTGGAGCCATGATTCAGCTTGCGTCCGGTGTAGTCGAGCGTATCGTTCGACGTATCGTTGACGATGAGCAGGTCGCGTTCCGGCTGGAAGCGCGCCAGAATGATCTCCAGAAAATGCTTGAAGTTGCCCAGGTCACACGGCACATCTGTGACCATCAAAAACTTGGTCAGCGTCAGTTGCCCTTCTCCCATGATGCGGAAAGCGTGGGCCATCGCTTCTTTATAGTAGCTTTCGCGCACGATGGCTCCGGCCAGAGCGTGGAAACCCGTCTCGCCGTACGTCCAGAGCGCTTTTACACCTGGCATGACGACCGGGAAAAGCGGCGACAGCAGACGCTGCAAGTATTCCCCGATGTAGTAGTCTTCCTGGCGCGGCTTTCCTACGACAGTCGCCGGATAGATGGCGTCTTTGCGGTGCCACATTTGTTTCACGTTGAAGACAGGGAAATCGTGCTCCCACGAATAATACCCAAAGTGATCGCCAAAAGGGCCCTCAGGACGTCTAACGTGCGGCGGCACTTCCCCGGCAAACACAAATTCGGCCTCAGCGACGATCCGGTGCGGATGATTCGGCACTTCAGCCATTTTCAGCTTGTCCCCCATCAACAGCGAGGCGAAAACCAGCTCAGGCACCATTTCAGGCAACGGCGCGATCGCGGAAACAATCAGGGCAGGAGGGCCGCCGATTGTAAGGGTAACAGGCAAAGCCTGGTTTCTTTTTTCAGCTTCATGGTAATGGAAGCCGCCGCCTTTTTGAATTTGCCAGTGCATCCCTGTCGTGTTTTTGTCGTAAATCTGGATGCGGTACATCCCCAGATTGTGATCTTTCGTATCAGGGTGCTCCGTGTACACGAGCGGAAGCGTGACGAATGGTCCGCCATCCAGATGCCAGCTCGTCAGCGCAGGCAGTTTGGTCATATCGACATCTGTCGTCGCGATTTGGGTCACAGGCGCTTGGGAAGCCGATACGGTTTTGGTTCCGGTGCGCATCACTTCCAGCAGCGGAGCGCGCAGATCCCACAAACCGGAGAGCTTCGGCGGCAAAAGCTTGTCCATCCCGTGCACCAGTTCGCGGACGACAGCCTCGGGCTTTGGCCCAAAAGCCATATCGACCCGCTCTACAGTCCCGAACAAGTTCGTGACCACGGGAAACGATTTTCCTTTGACATTCGTGAAAAGCAGGACAGGCCCGCCTTCTTCAATAACTCTGCGATGAATCTCGGCCAGCTCCAGATTCGGATCGACTGGTGCGTCGATCTCGACGACTTGTCCGGCGCGGCGCAATTGTTCTATGAACGAACGAAGGTTCGCGTGCATCTCTAGATACCTCCACATCCCCGTAATTCCCTTTTAACTGTACACGAACGCAGGCGATGAAGCTACCTTTTTATCGGCTTGGAATGGTAAGATGAACCAAGAGGTGAGCGATTTGTGACGACTGCCCGAAAAGCGATGTCTTTGCAAACGAGAATGATTTTGCTCGTGACTGTCGGTATTATTTTGATTATTTCGTCAGTTGGCGCTGTGTTTTCTTCGATGGTCGCTTCCTCGATTGAGGACCAAATCGGGAAGAAGGCGCTGAGCGTAGCGAAGATCGTCGCCAACGATCCCGAGTTGCGCAGAGCTTTTGACACTGCCTCCCCGTCCGCGCTGATTCAGCCGATTGCGGAAAACGTCCGGATGCAGACAGGCGCGGAATTTGTCGTCGTAGGCAACCGGGAAGGCATTCGCTATGCGCATCCGCTCCCGGATCGCATTGGCAAATCGATGGTGGGCGGCGACAATGAGCCGGGACTTGCGCATGGGCAATCGTATATTTCCAAGGCGATTGGCAGCATGGGGCCGTCCTTGCGCGGAAAAGTGCCGATTCGCGACGACGATGGCGCCGTGGTCGGGATTGTGTCTGTCGGCTTTTTGCTGGAGGATATCGAGGAAGCGATTGGCGACTATCAGTTGCAAGTGCTTTTGCTCACGCTCATCGCACTCGTCTGCGGAATTGCTTTTGCGATCTGGCTCAGCCGCTATTTGAAAAGGCTGACGTTAGGGCTGGAGCCGGAGGAGATTGCGGCGCTGTACGTGGAACGCAATGCCGTGCTCGAATCTGTCAGGGAGGGGATCGTGGCGATTGACCGGAACAATCGGATCACGATGATGAACAAGGCGGCGATCCGCATTCTGGATTTGCCGGAGGAAGACATCCACCACAAGCAAATTTGGGACGTGCTGCCGGACAGCCGCATGCCCGATGTATTGAAGACGGGCGAGCAGCAGCTTGACCGCGAAACGATTACCAGCGGCAAGGAAATCATCGTCAACCGTCTCCCGATCAAGCTTGGCGGCAAAGTCGTCGGGGTCGTCAGCAGCTTTCGGCCCAAGTCGGAAATCGACAAGCTGACATCGGAGTTGTCCCAAGTCAGACGCTATGCCGATGTGCTGCGCGCACAGACCCACGAGTTTCACAATTTGCTGTATACGATTTCCGGACTGTTGCAGCTCGGCTCCGTACAGGAGGCCATCGAACTGATCACGAGCGAGACTTCTGCGCAGGAAGAGCTGATCCTTTTTGTCGCCCGGCGAATCCCTGATCCGATGATCGGCGCTCTGTTGCTCGGCATGCACAACCGCGCGAAGGAGCTGAAAATCCAGTTTGTCATCGATCAGGACAGCGAGGTAAAAGAGCTGCCGCCGCATATCAACCGCCAGCAAGTGATCGTGCTGCTCGGCAATCTGATGCAAAACGCGCTCGAAGCCGTCAATGAAGCGGGCGTCCAGCAAAAGCGCGTGGACATTTACTTGGCAGATACGGGGGAAGAGCTGTTGTTTGAAATCGCCGATTCCGGGCCAGGTGTGCCGGATGAGCTGCGCGATGCGATTTTTGCCTACGGCTTTTCCACGAAAGCAGGGGAGGAGCGCGGGCTTGGTCTGGCAAAAGTGCGCGGCATGATCGAAGAGATGGGCGGCTATATTCTCGTGGGAAAAAGTGATTGGGGCGGGGCGCTGTTTACGGTGTCGCTGCCAAAGAGAAAGGAGGAAGGACAGTGAAGCAAAAGCTGGAAGTGCTGATCGTCGAGGACGATTTGCGCATTATCGACATTAACAAAAGATTCGTCAGCAAACTGGATGGCTTTGAAGTCATCGCTACGGCGACCAATGGCAGTGATGCCAAAGAGCTGCTCGCCTGCACGCGGCCTGACCTGGTGCTTTTGGACGTCTATTTGCCTGACATGCTGGGAACCGAGCTGGTCTGGTACATCCGCCAGCACTATCGGGATGCAGATATCATCATGATTACGGCAGCCAAAGAGATGGAGATGGTTCAGGAGGCGCTGCGTGGCGGAGTTTTTGATTACATTGTCAAGCCGCTCGTCTTTGAGCGCTTCCGGGAGCGGCTGGAGAGTTATCGCGCCCATTTGCTGCGGACGCGAGAGGCAAAAGAGGTAGACCAGGACGTCATCGACCAAATCATGACCAGACGTTCCCTCAGCCCCAAAGGGCGGGAGTCAGCCATGCCAAAAGGAATCGACCTTTTGACGCTGGAAAAAGTCATGGAGGCGATCAGGCAAACCGGAGACAAAGGCGTCTCGGCAGAAGAAATCGGCCGCGAAATCGGCACGAGCCGCACGACTGCCAGACGGTATTTGGAGCATTTGGTGCAGGAGAAGCAGGCCAGGGCTGATTTGATCTACGGAAGTGTCGGCAGGCCAGAGCGGAAGTACCGTTTTTTGCCCGAGCAGGCGTGAACAATATGAACAAAAAGTTGCTAATTTTCAAAATATAACTTATGCACGAAAACTATTCCCCCCGAATCCCGCATGATACGTTAATGGCAAGCGTGACAGCGCTTACAAAAACAACGGGCTGAAGGGGGATTTTTGTTTGAAAAAGAAGAGAAGCGTGATCATCACTTTGTCGGCGTTCATCACATTGGCTCTGGCAGCATGTGGCGGTGCAGGAAGCGGCACGTCCACGCAAGGCTCCCAGCCGACACCTGCTGCATCTGCCTATCCGGAAAAACCGATCGTGTTTGTCGCTCCCTCTGGTGCAGGAGGCGGCTGGGACAAAACAGCCCGCTCACTCGGCAAAGTGTTGAACGAGAGCAAGCTGGTGACCGAAGCGATTACGGTCGAGAACAAGCCTGGCGGCGGCGGAACCGTATTTATGGCCGAGTACGTCAGCAAGGACAAAGGCAACGCCTACAAGCTGTTCGTCAGCTCGCCCCCGATCCTCATCAACCACAACAAAAAAGAGGGAAACAGTCCGTTTGGCTTCCAGGATGTGACCCCGCTGGCGCAAATGACGAAAGATTTCGGCGCTCTGGTCGTCCGGGCTGACTCGCCGCACCAGGATATGAAAAGCTTTTTGGAAGAGCTGAAAAAAGACCCTGCGAAAATGACACTGGCTGGCGGTTCAGCGCCCGGATCGATGGATCATCTCGTAAGCGTCTTGCCCGCTGCCAAGTACGGAATTGACCCGAAAATCGTCAAATACGTCTCCTACGATGGCGGCGGAGAAGCGATTGCAGCGCTCCTCGGCGGGAATGCGGACATGATTGCGACAGACGCGTCCGGCGTCGGAGAATACGTGAAGGCGGGCAAAGTACGGGTGCTCGGCGTTACTTCAACAGAGCGGATGGGCGGAGAGTTAAAAGACGTTCCCACATTGAAAGAGCAAGGAATCGACGCCGTCTTCACGATTTGGCGAGGGGTGTTCGGCCCGCCAAACATGCCAGCAGATGCCAAGGCGTACTGGGACAGCAAGCTGAAAGAACTGTCAGAGAGTGAAGCGTGGAAAAAGGAGCTGGCTGCAAACGGCTGGGAGAGCGAATACAAGGATGCCGCTGCTTTTGCCACCTTCCTGGAAGAGCAGGATGGGCAAGTAAAAGAGCTGCTGACGTCGCTCGGCATGGCGAAATAAGCAGATGGCTGCTGGGGGAAGAAGGAGGTTGTCATGAATCTGAGGTTTGACCGCTACGGCAGTATCGCATTTGCCCTGATCGGCGCTTTTTTTATCACACAGAGCCAGTATATCTCCACGAGCGCATACGGCAGCCAGGTTGGCCCGAATCTGTTCCCGCTCGGCTTGGGCCTACTGCTTGTCGTGCTCAGCCTGCGCCTGTTTTGGGAAACTTTCCAGTCGAAGTACCGTTCTGACTCCAAAGCGGAAGCGGGACTAATGTACAAGCGCTTTTTCACGATACTGGCCGCGACGTTGTTGTACGTGCTGCTTCTGGAAATGATCGGATATGTGATCGCTACGGCTTTGTTCCTTTATGCAACATTTTTGGTCATGGGCAGCAAAAGTCAGCTGAAATCGCTTGTCGTCTCCCTGGCGTTTTCCGTCGGAGTATACGTGGTGTACGTGCAACTGTTGAAAGGGACGCTGCCGGGGCTGCCTGCCTGGTTGAGCGTCTAAGGAGGGACATATAGTGAGCGCTCTGCACTATTTGGCAGATGGATTTCTCATTGCATTCCAATGGCAAAATTTGATTTATGCGTTTATCGGGGTGCTGATCGGGACGGCTGTAGGCGTGCTGCCGGGGATTGGCCCGATGAGCGGCGTGGCTTTGCTGATGCCAGTGACGGCGTCGCTTACGGCGGGCTTGCCCCCCGAGATGGCGGCGGCGAGCGCTCTGATTTTGCTTTCAGGTGTGTACTACGGGGCGATGTACGGAGGATCGACGACATCGATTTTGCTGAACACGCCCGGTGAATCGTCTTCGGTTGTCACGACGCTGGACGGGTATCAGCTGGCAAGGCAGGGGCGAGCCGGGGCGGCCCTGTCGATTGCCGCCATCGGTTCGTTTGTAGCAGGCATCGTTGCGCTGATCGCGCTTGTGTTTTTGGCCGATCCGCTTTCTGATATGGCGTTGCAGTTCGGCCCGGCGGAGTATTTTTCGCTTATGCTGCTCGGACTGTGCGCGGTAAGCGGACTCGGAGGCAAGTCGATGACCAAGGCGCTGATGATGACCGTGCTTGGCCTTTTGCTGGCAACGATCGGGATCGACAACGTGTCGGGAGTGGCGAGGTTTACGTACGATATTCCCGATCTGTACCAAGGGCTGGAGTTTTTGACGATAGCGGTCGGATTGTTCGCGCTCGGAGAAGTGTTCAAAACGATTTTGGAAAGGGATCAATCTGCGCAGGAAATCATCAAAGTCGGGCGGATTCTGCCCAGCAAGCAGGATCTCAAGGAGAGTGCTGCTCCGATTGTTCGCGGCTCCTTGCTCGGATTTTTCATCGGCGTCCTGCCTGGTGCAGGCGCTACGCTGGCCTCGTTTTTTTCCTACATTTTGGAGAAAAAGTGGAGCAAGCACCCGGAGCGCTTCGGAAAAGGCGAGATTGCCGGAGTGGCTGCTCCCGAGTCCGCCAACAACGCCGCGTCAGGCGGAGCGATGATCCCGCTTTTGACATTAGGCATCCCGGGGTCCGGGACAACCGCGATCTTGATGGGCGCTTTGCTCATGTACAATGTGCAGCCAGGGCCGCTTTTGTTCAGCGACCACCCGCAAATCGCCTGGAGTCTGATCGCCAGCATGTTTATCGGAAATTTGATGCTGCTCGTGCTGAACATGCCGCTGGTCAAGATTTTTGCCAAAATTATCGAGACACCACCGCACTTTTTGCTCCCGATGATTATCGCCATCTCGGTGTTCGGGGTGTACGCGGTACAGATCAGCACGTTTGACCTTATCTTGCTCGTCCTGTGCGGTCTGGCTGGATATTTTCTGAACAAAAACGACTTCCCGCTCGCTCCGCTCGTGCTCGGTCTTGTACTCGGCCCGATGATCGAGAACAATATGCGCCGTGCCTTGACGACTTCCAACGGGGATTTCACGATTTTTTACACCAAACCACTCTCCGCGCTCTTTCTTGTATGTGCCCTCGCCTGGCTGGTCGTGCCGCTCGTCATGAAGCGGCGGGGAAAAACCGTTGTGATTAATGAAGAAGCGTAAAGCGCAGGGCCGATTTTCACGGATTCAACCTTGACAGGTATTGCCTCTCCCCTTATCATAGGAAAAATTTAGCGAAGCTGTTCTGTTTGGGCAAGCAAGCAGAACAGCAGAGGAGGGACGATGATGTTGACGATCGAACCCGTTACACTCGAAGGAAAACTCGTAAGACTGGAACCGTTGCGTCCCGAGCATGCGGAGGGAATTTTCGCAGCCGGAGACTTTCCGGAAATCTGGAGCAATATGTCTGTCGAGATTCGAACGCTGGCGGACGCAGAGGCTTTTATCGCGAACGCGTTGAAAATGGAAGAAACCGGAACGGAGCTGCCTTTTGCCATCCGCAATCGCGCCGACGGCACCGTTATTGGCAGCACGAGATTTTTGGCGATTTCGGCAAAAGATCGCGGGCTGGAAATCGGCTTCACCTGGTTGACCCCCAGCGTCTGGAAAACGGGCGTCAACACGGAGTGCAAGTGGCTCTTGCTGCGGCACTGCTTCGAGCAACTGGGATGTATTCGCGTCCAACTGAAAACCGATGCGCGCAATGTCAACTCACAGCGGGCTATTGCGCGCATCGGCGGCATCCGGGAAGGCGTGCTTCGCAATCACATGATCAGACGGGACGGCTTGTTCCGCGACTCGGTGTACTTCAGCATCATCGACAGCGAATGGCCGGGAGTGAAGGAACGGCTGGAATTGTTGCTGTTTGGTGAATAAAAGGGCGTAGCGATTGTAGGCGCAGATTCTCCTGTGTACAATAGGGGTGAACATTGGAGAAAACTCCACATGCGTTTAGAAAAGAGGGTATACATGAGACTCCGCATCTTGCCGACTGGCTACGTGTTGCTTGTCGGGGATCTTGTCGCCTTTTTGCTGTTTGCTTACTATGGGAAGCTGGCTCATAATCTGCCTGTCACGATTTGGGGAATAGGCGAGACATTGGCGCCATTTTTAATCGGTTGGATCGTCGCCATGTTTGTGTTTCGCACGTATGGGGAGCGGGTCTATTCATCTTGGTGGCGGCAACTGCTCACGATGCTGTTCACGTGGACGCTCGCGGCACCGATTGGCCTTTTGATCCGCGCCTGGTGGACGGGCGTGCCGATCACCCTGATTTTTGCTGCCGTCGCGTACTTTGTGACTTTGGCGTTTCTCTTAGGCTGGCGTCTTCCTTTTGCCATCGTCCATCTCCTGTGGAAAAAGACGAGACATCAGACTATTCACTAATAAACCGTCCCAAATTGGTTACGCTATCCTGTGATGACAGCAGGAGGTGAATCATTTGGGCAAGAACAACAACAGCAAGGACCTGGGCAAAAATCGCGGAAAAACGTTGGATCATAACGATCAAAACACGAACCTGCGCCAATCCCAGCACAACGATCGGAATGAAGGTACTGCCAAAGACCGCTGAGCATTCAGCGGTTTTTTCATGGGCACGCAGCCTTTTTTCGGGAAATACAGGCGCCAGCATAATGGCTAGAAACTGACAGAGTCAGTCTGGGCAAATCGTTCGACAAGCAGCAAGATGTGTTATAATAGGTCTTGTTTTTCAAGCGAGTGGAGGGGAAAACCGTATGACGGAACCGATGCATGACGTACAGCCGGTGACCTTGTCGTCACAGGCATTTTTCATTTTGTGTCGACTGTACGACGGATGCTACGACGAACTGAGCAAAAACGAACAGGTTCGCGAGCTGGTAGAGTCGATCGGAGATATGCTTTTGGCCGGAGTGGAGACGCTGGAAAAGCAAGAGATAAAGCCAAAAACGATCACCTTTCCACTGACGGTGCAGCAAGCCTTTTTTTTGAGAAGACTTATCGTGGAGTTGCTCGCTTCGGCACCTGCCGGCAATGACGCAAAGACGACGCAATGGCTTCAGGAATGCTTGACGGCTTTGTCCGGGGGCGGTGCCAAAGCGGATGCGCACTAGAAAGCAGCTTCACGTCATCACAAGCGGCAAACAGTCGCTGGAAAGCGTCATGCGAATGGCCGAGGCTGCCTATGCGGGAGGGATGGATTTCCTGCATATTCGCGAAAAGCAGCGGACAGCCAAAGAATGCATGGACTGGGTTCGGGCGCTGGCGAATGTCGTCCCGCTCTCTGCGCTTGTCGTCAATGATCGGGTCGATGTAAGTGCCGCGTCAGGCTGTGCTGGCGCTCATCTGGCTTATCACAGTCTTTCGGTCGGCGATGCCCGGCGAGTTTTGCAACCGGAACAAAAGGTGGGACGCTCTGTCCATTCCTACGAGGAAGCGGAACAGGCGGCGGAAGCAGGGGCAGACTATCTTTTGTATGGACATATTTATCCAAGCGCTTCCAAGCCAAACCTCGCGCCGAGAGGAACGTTCGAGCTGGCGAAAATAACCGCAGCGTGGACGATCCCGGTCATTGGGCTTGGCGGGATTACGCCAGAGCGCACAGGCGAGGTGCTTGCAGCAGGCTGCGCTGGAGTTGCTGTACTATCAGGAATTACCAATGCCACAGATGCGAAGCTGGCTGCTTTGGCCTATCGGGAGGCGTTGGATCGCTGGGAGGGGAATGCGAGATGAGAGACAGGCAAACACTTCGAGACAAAATGGGCGTCTACTTTGTCATCGGCACACAAGATTGCGGCTTTTCGCGCGAGAAAACGGTGGAGATCGTTCGCGAGGCGCTTGCAGGCGGAGTGGGCACGTTGCAGCTTCGTGACAAAGGCAGCAAGCTGACTTCCGAAGAACGCTGCGAACTCGGACGGCAGCTCCAGGAGCTGTGCCGCGAGCATCAGACGTTGTTCTTCGTCAACGACGATGTAGACTTGGCCGTTCGCTTGCAAGCAGACGGTATCCACGTCGGACAGGATGACATGCACTTGGCCGAGGTGAGAGCCATGGTCGGCGAAGCGATGTACATCGGGATATCGGCAGGCACGGTAGAGGAAGCGATTGCGGCGAAAAACGGCGGAGCGGACTGCATCGGAGTGGGAGCGATGTTTGCCACTTCTTCGAAGGCAGATGCCGGGGAGCCGATCGGGCCGGCAGGACTGCGGGAAATCCGCGAGGCTGTTGGCGCTGAGCTGCCGATTGTCGGGATCGGGGGCATCACTCTCGAAAACGCGAAGCAAGTATGCCAGGCCGGGGCAGATGGCGTTGCCGTGATCAGTGCGATCAGCAGAGCCGAATCGCCGAAGCAGGCTGCGGAAGACTTGCTGCGGATTGTACGATCGATCTAGCACGGACAAAGAGACGAATACATATGGTAGGGTAACATTACTCATTCAAGAAGGAACCCGATACTGGCGACCAGAAGGAGGTGGAACCGATGAAAAATCGGATTTACCGGATCGGATACGAATGGGTCAGCAAGAGGGAGTTGCTTGAACGACTGTACATGAACGATTGCATCCTGATTGAACATAAACGGCTCCAGCCACCGCCAGACGATCAGGATGCCGATGTGCCGCCGGAAAAAGAAGTCCATGCTGTCCTGATTCGCAGTCAGCGGCGTCCGGGCGAGTGGGTCACGTTTAACGGGCTGTACGAAATTCAAACCCGCGAACCGATTCCGTGGATTGATTCTCCCCTGGAGTATCACCAGTTCGGAACGGAGTTGATTCCGGGCAACATTCGCAGGGAAAAAGCGCCCCAAGCCAGGATTCCAGCCAGAACGAAGCTGCAGATTGCTGCCGTTCGTCAGGATACGGTTTTTGTCACAGTGCCTGGCCATCCTTCCAGACGATACGAAATGTCATTGGCTCACGCGCGCTTTGCCAAAGATTTTCCGACCGAGTTGGAAATGAAGCTGCAAGTGTATGCGTTTCCACCGCGGCACGACATCTTTGTCGACTGGCTATTGAAGGAAGGGCGCAAATCAGGGATCATCTCGCGACCGAATCAGGAGAGAGTGGAAAAGTCCGCTTTTCAAGTATGGGATGACTTGCGCAAGGAGTATGGACTAAGCGTCAGCGCAGCGTTGCTCGCCATCAAGCAGGCGCTGATCGTACTGGATCGGGCAGGTGTGGAGACGGACTTTCCGTACCCGGTTCAGGAGCGATCCGACTTGTCTTTGTTTAGTGAAACCGAACGCGATGCTTTTTACTCATACCAATCCGTGCGCTGCGCCATGGCGGCAGTGGCAGCCCTTTTGACCGTCGATCCAAAAGACCCTTTGCAGGACACATTGCTGATGGACATTATGCTGGAACAACAAATCAATCGCAGGCGTGACTGAAGCGTCTGCGGTTTTTTGGTTTTTGGCAAGGACGTTGTATAATGGAAGGGTAACCCATTTAGAAAAGGACGTGGACAAGTATGTACGTATCGATGAACAGGCTGAAAGTTCCTGCTGACTACCAATCCCACCTCGAACGGGCGTTTGGCGGCGGTGGCGAACGGATGAAAGAGGTTCCCGGTTTCCTTGAATTTCTTTTCCTGGCTCCAACAGAAGGAGATGAGTATATCGTCTTCACCAAATGGACAGACGAGGAATCATTCCAAAGCTGGACGCAAAGCGAAGCCTTCAAGCGGGCCCATTCTGGGACAAACCAAAACAGTCCGGTAAAATCGGACTTGCGCAACTACCATGTGAAAGCTAACTCCTAGAATGTAGGCAAAAAGAAGCATTTGTCTTTGCTGGACAAATGCTTTTTTTCGTAATGATTGAACAATAAAGGTTTTTTTACCAAACTCATGCTTGATCGTGATATGATAGAAGGAGATAGGAAAGCGGTTTCATCTGCTGTGAAAATGAGCAACCGCTCATCCAAGCAAACCCGGGTGCCAGGATGGCGGAGCGCATCGCGAGAATCTATCTGTTTTGCGTGACACTTTGCTTTACATCATGTCGGTTTTGTGTCCATAATAGAATCACTATTATACATACTTGAACGATGGCCTCAATGAAGCAAGAAGAAAAGGAGTCAGAGCGTTTTGAAAAATCGAATAAGTAAGTATCTTACTCATTTGGCCCCTGCTGCGGTGGCCAAAACGTTTTCCTTTCTTTCTGATAAACACGACCACTCTGCTTCGCTTCTGGGAGACCGCGCACAAACTGAGGCTTTGCTAGTCCAACTGCTTATTCGTTGGGCGGAAGCCGTGAAATCAAACGATTCTACGGCTTTGGAACAAGAAGTTAACGAAATGGCTTACAAGTGCTTCCTGCACGGATTGAATGTTGCCACCCTGGTACAGTGCATCCGAGTATGCCGGGACAGCATCATGGAGCAGATGAACTATGATGCTGCCACATTCGTTTCGAGCGAAGCCGAGCAGCTGGAGCTTTTGCGGGAACAATTCGCTTTTTATCAGGCGATGGATCAGTTGATCGCACAAGTGGTAAGCATCTACAATGAAGAAAAACAACGAGAAAATACCGGAACATCTGTGGAAAAGGCGCAAGGGGAACAGTTTGCCGTCCTTGCCGAGCAAGAACTGGTACAACTGGTTTTGCATTCGAGCGATATCGCTGTCTTGATGATTGACCGCAGCCTGAAAATCATTGAGGCAAACCATGCGCTGTGCCACCTGTTTGGCGTCAAGCGCGAGCAAATTATTGGAAAAAACATCGATGAAGCATTTTTGCCGCATGAGAGCGAGCGCTTTGTGCAATGGGTCGTAGAGCGCGGTCAGTCGGGCCATTACATGGCAGAGTACAACTCGAAGTGGACGACAGTCAGCACCAGTCCGATTTTTTACATGGGCGAAATGTGGGGCGCTATCGCTGTGCTTCGCAACATCACGGAGAACAAACGATACGAAGAAGAGCTGAACAAGCGGGAAGCACTGGCGGCGGTCGGGCAATTGGCTGCCGGGATGGCGCACGAGATCCGCAATCCGCTCACTTCGATCAAAGGCTTTATTCAACTGTTGCGCGAGCAAGGAAATTCTGCGCGCAGCGAGTCGTATTTTTCCGTCATCTTGACGGAGATCGAGCGCATTGACGGTTTGTTGAATGACGTGCTGGTTTTGGCCCGGTACAGGGATGACAAAATTGTTTCCGAGCGCTTTCTTGTGCTGGACGAGCTTTATGGGGTCATTCGTTTACTGGAGCCAGAAGCCAATCGCAGAGGCATCAAACTGGAGCTGGATATTACACCCGGTGAATGGTACGTTTTTGGCTATCGTTCCCGGATCAAGCAGGCCATCCTGAATATCATGAAAAATGCGTTTGAAGCTTTGCTGACACAAGGCAGCGTTGTGCGCGTCACCGTGTACGCCTCGATCAGCCAAGTCGTCATCGTCGTGGAGGACAACGGACCAGGTCTTAGTCCTGCTTGTCTGGAAAATTTGTTCGTGCCGTTTTACACGACCAAACAAGAGGGAACGGGGCTCGGCTTGTCCACGACACAGCGAATCATTGCCGATCACGGAGGCGAGATTTTTGCGGAGAACTCGCCGCGATTGAATGGAGCACGTTTTGAAATTCGCCTGCCGCTATCTGTTGCAGCGAGAACATAAGCAGACACGAGCAAAAGACGGATGATTCATCCGTCTTTTTTGCATGCGCGAAAACAGGGCTGGGTCGAAGCGGCCTTTCCTTGCGTCAAAAGACGGAGAGAAATCGCTTTTTTAGTTTTCAAACTGGTCATGTAGTCCTTTGTTTTGAAAAGGTTGCAAGTCTTTCGAATCAATTTTTTGTCGAGTTGTTGTCAAACCGTGTCGTTCAGTGGAATAATTTACAAAAAGACGGAACGGAGTGAACATCAAGTGATCCGCATGCTGCTGAAAAACGAAAAGAGGTGGAGCTACTGGGAAGTATGGTATGACGAAACAGACCGTTTGTATTCGGTACATTACGGTCATGTGGGAGAAATCGGCGACCATTACGCAATTGTGGCTGAACAAATCGAGGGAAAGCCGAAGCACGTCCTGAAAGTCTGGGCGGAAGAAATGAAGGAGAAGGGCTACGTCGAGCTTGCGGAAGAAGACTTGCAAAAGCTGATCGTTTGCTTCCCGCATCTGTCGGAATCAGATGTGGAGATGCGCTATTTCATTGAACAGTTGCTGGATGAATGTCTCGGCAAAACCGGAAATGGGCATTGCGATGGAGGAGATGACAGCGAGGGCAAGCTTGCTGTTTGCTGCCGCGTGATCGATCTGGAAAAAGCCGTGGTTGCCGTCCAAGAGGCCATGGCTATCGCTCGTTTGGAAGAGGGGATGGCGCTGTGGACTTTGCAGGACGACGGCACTCGCATCGCCCTGCATGTCTCTGTCTGAAAATTTCCGTTATTTTACAATTTTGAGCCGCAGAGCCTTGGCGACTGCCTGTGTTCGATCTTCCACACCCATTTTTTGTAAAATGCGGTGGACGTGTGTTTTTACTGTGCCTTCCGATATAAACAAGTTTTGGGCGATCTGGTCATTGCGATACCCGTAGGCGATTTGCTGGAGGACATCAAGCTCGCGGTCTGTCAACTCGTCGAGCAAAGCCGAGGGGGCAACGGTCACGTCCGCGACGCTTGGCTGAGCCTTCAATGCTTCGGCGAGCGCCTTGGCGGCTGTTACCGTATGGAAGAGAGCTTCCCCCTGGGAGGCTCTGCGGATCAGATCGAGCATCTCCTGCGAATCGGCGTCTTTGAGCATATAGCCGACGGCGCCAGCGCGGATTCCTTCCACGACGTAATTGTGATTGTCAAAAGTAGTCAAAATCAACACTTTGATGGCGGGATGCATGCGCATGATCTCTCGGGTTGCTTCGATCCCTGATTTTTTCGGCATCTGGACGTCCATCAGCACGACATCCGGCGTGATTTTCCCCACCAGCTCCACGGCTTCTTCCCCGTCCGAAGCTTCCCCGACTACCTGCATATCCGGCTGCATCTGGATCACGTACCCCAGCCCTTGGCGAATCATAGTTTGATCATCTACGAGGACCACACGAATATTTTTGGTTGAATCGGTCATGTTCGCATGCTCCCTTCTTTTTCCAAATGCTCGATTGGCAATGTGACATCGAGTCTGAATCCATGCGGTTCTTTTGCGAAGTAAGACAGGCTGCCGTTCAACTGTTTAATCCGCTCGGCGATTCCCGTCAGTCCAAATCCAGGCTGGATATGATCCTCGGGCGTAATGTTGCCATCGTCCTGAATCGAGAAAAACAGCGAATTGCCCCGTTGTTCAATCATAACCAAAATTTCCTTCGCGTTGGAGTGGCGCAATGTATTCGTAATTGCTTCCTGTAAAATTCGGTAAAACGTGATCGTCAGCTCCTGGGAGAGCGGAATGTCCAGATCGGCGGAAAGCAGCTCCATTTTGATCCCGGTATGTTTTTGGGCCTGGGACAGCAACGCGCGCAGCGGAGTCAGTCCGAGCGACGTTTTATCCATGGCGAGCGTATGCACGGAGGTGCGGATTTCGTCCAGGCTTTGTTTGGCTACACCGAGCATGTTGCGCACCGCTTCCTGCGCGTGCTCCGGGCCGTCTTGCAGCATGTATTTCAAGGCGTGCAACTGGACGATCAGCGAGGTCAGACTGTGACCCAAAGCGTCGTGAATATCCCGGGCAATCCGCGTTCTTTCTTCCAGAACGGCTACCTGCAAAGAATGCAGAGCGGCTTCTTGCAGCTGGGAGTGGGCTTCCTGCAACTCCGTATGGGCCTTTTGCAGCTCTTCCAGATGGGACTGATTGGTTTTGTACGCTTCGTTTTGAATCCGGTATCCGCGCGCACCGATATAGCAGCCGATGTACGTGAGGATAAACGGAATGATATGCGGGAATTTAAGGATGCCGTCAAAATACAAAAACAACGTGGTGCACGCGCCAAAAAAAGTCGCGTAAGCCAGCGCACGCCGTCCCTCAATGTAAAAGCCGATAAACACCGCAAGCGGTAGCATCAATCCGAAGCTTTCTCCCCCGGCAACAATGCCTTTTAGCAAAGACATGATGCCGAGCATGATCGTCACTAGCTCAAATTGGTACGGCTTCCAGTTCCTTTTTGAAATCCAGAAGACCACAATGTAACAAAAGAATAGTACAATCGTAAGTGAAAACTGTAAGGGAGTCTCGCGCATGAACGAGTCAGGCAACAAGGCAAGCACAATCAAAATGGAGAACCAGATGATCAGCAAACGTTTTTGAACTGCTTTTATACTCAGTTTCAGCAAACAGATGTCCTTCTTTCTCTGGCCGGATGATCATTTACTTTCATTCTAGCATGGGGTGTCGTCTATCTCCAGATAGACGCCGTCCACCTGGAAATCAACCTGCTGATAGACTTCACTACCCATGACGAAAGGTAGAATAAATCTTGCAAATAAAGATTAAGATTGGCTAGGATGAGTATGGGTCATGAGGGATAGTGAGGGAGGCTTTCATGAAAGAACTGATTCAGTTGGCAAAGCTCCTGAGAGAAGCGAGCGCCTTGTTTACTTCAATCTCCAAAAAAGAACTGGACTCAAGCGAGCTGAACTGGCAGCAAGTGCTGATTTTGGAACAGATCAGCAGCGGTGCTAAGACAATGGGGGAGATTTGCAAGGCTGTCGATCTTTCGTACAGTACAACTTCAGGATTGATCAACAGGATGGAGCAGGAAAATCTGGTGCGTCGTTTTCGGGATCAAACCGACCGTCGAATTGTCTGGGTATCGTTGACGGAACGCGTGTCTGAACAACAGGAAATGAAGCTGGAAGATCCTCACGCGATCTCATCTCTTCATGCGCTGCAAGAATTGTTCTCCCAAAAGAAGGAAATAACCGGCTGATTGTCACTTTGGGCAAACGACGATGCCCAAAGGAAACGATTGGCCATGTCAAGTTTTCTAGAAGAGGTGAGTGGATTTGAATCTGTCTGAACTCTCGATTAAACGCCCGGTCACGATGATTATGCTGACCGTGGCCATGCTGATTTTCGGTTTCGTCTCCTTGCCTCGTTTGGCGATCGACCTGATGCCGGAATTGAATTTCCCGGTTGCCGTGGTCGTTACGTCCGTGGATGGGGGTTCGCCTGCCGAGGTAGAAAAACTGGTGACGAAGCCGATAGAAAATGCGCTAGGTACAGTCTCGAACCTGGACAGCATTTCATCTGTTTCCATTGAAGGGGCTTCACAGGTCATTCTCATGTTTAACTGGGGAACAGACCTCGACCAAGCTACTCTCGACATGCGGGAAAAAGTCGACCAGGTGCGAGGAGCCTTGCCAGATTCGGCAAGAGCGCCGCGCGTACTGCGCATCGACCCGAACAGTCAGCCGATCATTCAGTTCGCCGTAACAGGTGAGCAGGATGTCAACAAGCTGAAAAAAGTAGCGGAAGATATGATCCAATCGCGCCTGGAGCGCATTGACGGCGTCGCGGCTGCTTCCATCAGCGGCGGTCAAGATCGCGTCGTGGATGTGATTGTAGATCCAGCCAAGCTCTCTGCGTACGGTTTGTCTCTGGAGCAAATCCAGCAGGCACTGTCAAGCGGCAATCTGTCCGGTTCCGCTGGTTCTGTACGGGAAGGCGACAGCAAAATGAACATCCGTGTTCAGGGTGAATTTGCCAACGTCGAGCAAATTGCGCTGACGCCGATTTCTGTGGGAGGCAGCTCGATTCGTCTGAGCGACGTCGCCCAAGTAAAAGATACGTTGGAAGACATCACGCAACTGAGCTACGTAAATGGCAAGCCGAGCCTTGGCATCTCCATTACGAAGGCTTCTGGCGGCAACACGATCGAGGTTGCCGACGAGGTGAAAGCAGAGCTGGAAAAGATCAAAGCCGATCTTCCGGAACATATGGAAATCATCACGACGCTTGACACTTCGACCTACATTAAAGATTCGATCTACACGACAGCAGAACACGCGCTGCTCGGTGGACTGGTCGGTATCATCCTGCTGTTCTTCTTCTTGGGCAGCCTGCAATCGATGCTGATCGCTGTCATCGTGTTGCCTGTATCGATTGTCGCGACCTTCCTGTTGATGTACATGACAGGACAGACGATCAACCTGATCTCGCTATCCGGTTTGACGCTCGGTCTCGGCTCCTTGATTGACTTTGCGGTCGTTATGCTGGAGAACATTTTCCGCCAGCGTGAACAAGGCAAAGGCATGATGGAAGCGGCGCTCACCGGTTCCAAAGAAGTAGGTACAGCCGTTATGGCGTCTGCCTTGGCGCAAATTTGCGTATTTTTGCCGATTGCCCTGACGGAAGGGATCGCATCCGAGCTGTTTGGACCGCTGGCATTGACAGTCGTGTACTCGCATATTGCGGCACTCGTCTTCTCGATCCTGTTGGTGCCGATGCTCAGCTCGCGTATTTTGAAAAAAGTACCGAATCATGCGAATCACGAAAACTATCGGGGAATCAACCCGGTTACTTGGTTCAACATCGGCTTTGGCAAAGTGGAAAAAGGCTATCAAAAACTGTTGGCATGGGCATTGGGCCACAGAAAAACCGTTTTGTTCTCCTCGGTTATCATGATGGTCGGCTCGCTGGCTCTGACTCCGCTGATCGGCGCAGAGTTCATCCCGAGCATGGACCAGGGGCAGATTTCCGTATCGATCAAAATGCCAAACGGTACAGTTCTGGCTGAGACGGAAAAAGTCGCGAAGCAAATTGAAGACATCGTAAACAAAGTGCCGGAGAAAGACATTGTGGCAACATCAATCGGCAGCAACGGTTCGCCGATTGCGAGCACACTGTCCTCCAACCAGGCGACGATCACATTGATGCTCGTCGATGTGACTGAGCGGAAACGCTCCTCCAATGAGATTGTCATGGATTTGCAGAATCAGCTGAAAACGATTCCCGGACCGGAAATCAAGGTCAGCGCTGCACAAGGCATGTCCACAGGCTCGCCGATCCAGTTGACTGTTCGCGGTGACGATTTGGCTGTCCTGAAAGACATCAGCTCGATCGTCAAAGGCGAAGTGGAGAAAGTGCCTGGCACAAGCAACGTGACCACCAGTCTGGAAGCGTCCCGTCAAGAATTTGAAGTGAAAGTGGACGCTGAAAAAGCGAGCTTGTACGGACTGACAACTGGACAGATTCTCTCCAGTGTCCGCACAGCCTTCCAAGGTCAAACGGTCACCAAATACCGTACAGGCGACAATGAGATTGACATTAACCTGAAGCTGCCGGAAAATTATCAGGAAGATATCAACTACTTGAACAACTTGCGGATTGCTGCGCCAGGTGGAGCGCAAATCGCTTTGACATCGGTTGCGTCGATTAGCAAGGTAGACGTACCGTTGACGATTAACCGCTCGAATTTGACGCGTGAAGTGCAAATTACGAGTGATCTGGCAGGGCGCGACCTGAACTCTGTTACACAAGAAATTACGGCGAAAATGAACAAGCTGAACCTCCCGGATGGCTACAAACTGGAGTTTGGCGGACAAAGCGAGGATATGGCTGAATCGTTCGGCAGTCTCGCACTGGCTATTCTGCTCTCCGTAGTGCTTCTGTACATGGTTATGGCTGCCCAGTTCGAATCGTTCTACAGTCCGTTTATCATCATGTTCTCGGTTCCGCCGACAGTGACAGGCGTTCTGCTTGGACTGCTGGTGACAGGAACGACGATCAGCGTATCCGTGTTGATCGGTTACATTCTCCTGATCGGTCTGGTCGTGAACAACGCGATCGTGTTGATCGACTACATCAACCAGTTGCGGGCAAAAGGCTGGGAGCTGCGCGAAGCGATTCTGCATGCCGGACCAATCCGTCTGCGTCCGATTTTGATGACGACACTGACGACGATTCTCGCGATTGGACCGCTGGCGTTCTCGGGCGGTTCGGGTACAGAGACACAAGCTCCGATGGCCGTCACGGTTATTTTTGGTCTGAGTTTTGCCACCTTGATTACACTGGTTCTGGTGCCGGTCGTGACTGCGTGGTTTGACGATATGGGCAAAAAGCGTCGGGAAAGACGCGAGAAACGCAAAGCAAAGAAACTGTTGAAACAAAAGAAAACCGTTCCCGCTTTGGAATCGTAAGAAGCGTTTGTGGGATGAGGAGGGACATTCATGAAACTTAGCATAAAACCCGTCATTTTGGCCGTATTGGCGATCAGCCTCGTGGCAGGTTGTTCCAGCCCGCAAGCGGAACCAGCACAGCAAGAAACGGCGGAAGCGGCGGCAACACCTGTGCAGATTGAAACGGTGACGACAGGTTCTGTGACAACCGAGTCAGGTCTGACGGCCAAACTGGCACCGAGCGAAGAGGTGCAAATCTCCCCGAAAATGGGCGGGAAAATTACTTCTTTGCCTGTCAAACTCGGTCAGTATGTGACCAAAGGCCAAGTGTTGTTCAAACTGGATGAAAAAGAACTGCTCAACAGCGTCAAGCAGGCGGAAGCTGCCTACCAGCTGGCGCAGGCAAGCTTGAATCAGGCTGGAAGCAGCTCGGATCAAGGCTTGGTGCAGGCGAAAAACGGACTGAAGCAGGCGGAAGTTGCTTTGGCCGATGCCAAGGTGAACCAGCAGCGGATGAATCAGCTTTTCACGCAAGGTGCGATCTCAGCGCAGCAAATGGAACAAGCGAACATTCAGCTGACCAACGCGCAGATGGCCTATGACAACGCCCAGCAAAGTGTGCAGGTTGCCCAGCAAAAGTCCGGTGTGCAAGTATCCGCAGCATCTGCCAAACAGTCTGCTGTCAGCTTGCAAAACGCTCGCGAGCAACTGGCTAATGCGACTGTGACTTCTCCCATCAACGGATTTGTCTCCAGCGTAAGCGGAGCGGTCGGACAAATGACAGGTCAACAGCCAGTCGTCGTCGTGGTCAATACGAATCCGCTGTTGGTGAAAGCCAACCTGTCCGAAGCAGACATCACCAAAGTCAAAGTCGGGACAGTCGTAAAAGTAAACGTACAATCGACAGGCAAGACGCTTGATGCCAAAGTAACGGCGGTCAGCCCTGTGATGGATTCCGCGCTCAAGGCGTATCCAGTGGAAATCAGCATCCCGAATCCTGCCAACGAGCTGAAATCGGACATGGTCGTCAATGTGACGTTCCCGTCCGAGGGAGCGAGCGAAGCGAAAGCGCTCGTCATTTCCCGCAAAGCAGTGTTTGATCGCGACGGCAAACAGTTCGTGTTCAAACTGGAGGGCGACATTGCGAAGCAGGTGGAGGTTGTCACCGGCAAATCTTCCAGCGACAAGATCGAAGTAACAAGTGGTCTGGCTGAAGGCGACAAGCTTGTCGTAACGGGAATCACTTTGCTTCAGGACGGCGGCAAGGTAAGCGTTCAGGAGTAAAGGCGGCTGTACAGCCAGCGCTTGTGCTTGTAATTCGAGTAAGGGAAGCGCGAGTGATTAACAAAAGAACGAAAAGAGGCGGATGGAAATCCGTCTCTTTTTTTTGCATGGAACGACGAGGAGGAGCCGTCTGGGAAAGAAATTAAATTACATAACATATATTACGTAACCTTAAATGTCACGGATTTAAGGCAAAGTGTCGGTTCCACTTTTGAAGGGGGGAAAGATTCGCTACAATAAGGAATATAGTGGATGAAACAACCTTTCGGAGGTACATATGACTGGGAATCTTACGGTGTTTTTGGCGTTTGCAGCGGGTTTTCTCTCGTTTATTTCGCCGTGCTGTCTGCCGCTTTATCCGTCCTTTTTGTCCTACATAACAGGGGTTACCGTGGATGAAGTGAAGAAGGGAAGAGCGGTTTTTCAAAAGCAGGCGTTATTACATACGCTTTTTTTCATTATTGGCTTTTCGATCATTTTTATTGCCTTGGGGCTTTCTACCTCTTGGATCGGCAGCCTGTTCGTCAATCAAAAGGATCTCATCCGGCAGCTTGGCGGCATTTTGCTGGTCGTTATCGGGCTGATCATGCTGCAAGTGTTTAAAATGGACTGGATGATGCGCTCTTTCAAGGTCGATTTAAAATCAAGACCTTTGGGGTATACTGGGTCCATACTGGTGGGAATGACCTATGCTGCTGGATGGACGCCTTGTGTGGGACCAATCCTCTCCGGCATTATCGTGCTTGGGGTAACCGATCCGTCCCGGGCGTTGACGTACACATTGGCCTATACACTCGGCTTTGCCATTCCGTTTTTCGTCATGACATTCTTCATCAGTAAAGTGAAGGCGATCGTCAAATATTCGGATCAATTCATGAAAGTCGGCGGGGGCGTCATGATTTTGTTCGGCGTGCTCTTGTACACCGACAAATTGACGGACATTACTCGCGTGCTCATTCAATTGTTCGGAGGCTTTACCGGATTTTAGATCAGGTCATGCAGAGGTGACGAAATGAAAAAGCTGTTGCTGGTTGTGCTGATTGTTGCGGGAGTTGGAGCAGCTGTGTGGGAAAAGCCCCAGGAGTCAGCGCCAGTCGTAGCCAACGTACAAAAACCGGAAGTAGGCTTTATGGCGCCGTCCTTTACTTTGACCGGGCTGGACAACCAGACGTACAAAGTAGAGGGCAAGCGAAGCAAGCCTGTCGTTCTCAACTTTTGGGCATCTTGGTGCGGGCCGTGCCGGATGGAAGCGCCTGACCTGCAAAAAATGTACGAGAAGTACGGCGGGCAGATCGACATGTACGGGGTGAATGTCACGAGCAATGACAGCCCTGAGGCAGCGCAAGCGTTTGTGCAGTCCTACAAGCTGACTTTTCCCATCCCGATGGATGTCAGTGGCTCCGTGTCGAACCGCTATCTCGTCCAGGCATTTCCCACGACCTACCTGATTGACACAGAAGGAATCGTCCGCAAAAAGATTATCGGGATGATTGACGCAGGCACATTGGAGCTGGAACTTCGCCAGCTTTTAAACGGCAAAAAATAAAGAGTGGAAACCGAACCGCAGGCGACAAATTGCCTGCGGTTTTCTTTTGCTGGGCGCGCTTGGGAGTGCCTGCCTATTTTGCACAGGGTCATTCCGTTTTGTATGTTTGCCTAAAGAGCGGGGTTGTTCTCCTTCATAGACTAGAGCACCAGGGCAAAGGGAGGGGAGCGAATGGCCAAGGGCAAAGGCAAGAAAGTAAAGAAGAAAAACAGTCGGCAGCATCCCAATCAGTTGAATCTTAAAATCGTGACGTCCAGTACATGCCTGGCGTGCAAACAGCAATGCGAGCGTGGCTTGGCGTATTTGGAGCGCATGTCCCAGCCTGGTGCGATCGGAAACGGGGTTCCCTGTATTCTTACCAAACCAAAGGCGTAGAGCGAGGCAGAGGCGCCCGACGGTCAGGAGATAATCCCAGCAGATGGAGCGGCGGGGTTATCTCTTTGTGCTTTTCGGGCGCAAGCCTCTCTCTAGCGGCACAGGACGCCATGTATTATACTGGAGAAAGCGTATTTGGCACAGAAAGGAGCTGTTTTTCGTGCGTCCCTTGCAAATCTCACCGGACACCGCCGTTAAGCTTGCAGAAGCCTTGAACGTTCCCCTGGAGCGGCTGATGCATATGCCGCAACACATTCTTTTGCAAAAAATGATGGAACTGGCCAAGCAGGAACAGGAGACAAACAAGCAAGATCCTGACCCATCCGAGTAAGGCGAAGAGGACTTTTCGCAACCGCCGTGGAAAAGATACAAGAACAAGTCCATACATATACTGGAGGAGAGCAAATGGCTGCAAATGTCGCACACAAGTTTCGCACAGGGTTGAAACCGCAAGCTTTCATCGAAGGCATGACCAAAAATCAGGATACGTTCCAAAACTGGTCAGAGGCGTTTGCTTGGGCAGATGAACAGGACCAGGCCTTTTTTGCCTCGTTGCAGCATCGGGATGATCTCAGATGTTTGATTTTGGCAGCAGAATGGTGCGGAGATGTGGTCAGAAACTTGCCGGTCGTTCTCCACGCTTTAAAAGAAACAGAGATGCCTGTTGAAATTTTGGTCATGGAAGACCACCTCGACCTGATGGATGAGTTTCTCACGATGGGCGGTCGCGCCATTCCAGTCGTCATTTTCGCAGATACAGGCGGACACGTGCTGGCAAAATGGGGCCCGAGACCTAGCCACGTACAGGCAATCATGACAGCGTTCAAACAGCAAAACCCAGATCGCAACGCCCCTGACTACGAAGAAAACATCAAGGTCGCTCGCGCAGAAATGCTCAAACAGTACGGAGAAGGCACGGGCTACCAGCAAGTCATTGTCAAAGAACTGAGAGAGCTGCTCTCCTCGATTTAACAAACGCGAACAACATACAGGGCGGAGTCGCGGCTCCGCCTATTTTCATGCAGAGAGGCTGAGATTGGATGCATTATTACGGAAACGAAACGATCATGTCCCTGGAGCAAGTTTTGCGTCTGGAGCCTTCCGAAGTGCGGATTTTAGAGTGGGTGCGCACCTATGAATTTTTGGAAAATCGCTTTGGTGTAGATGAGTCTGTGCCTTATTTTTTGGAGATCAAATGCGAGGCAGACCACGTCATGATTCGCAAAAACCGCATCCTGGACTTTCCGGACTACTCCTGTGAGGAGCAACTTTCGTTTGGGGAGGTGGAGCAGGCGCTTGCTGTTTTTCAACAATGGGCACAAGATATTTTAAAGCATGTCGTAAGCCCGTAAGAAAATGAGAAAAACCTATTGACGAAACTTGTGGTCCATGATAGAGTAAATAACGTCGTCTCGGACAAGCGCAAGCGGTAAGGAAGAGGCGCACGTTATTCAGCTGGGGAGATAGTGAAGTGGCTAAACACGGCAGACTGTAAATCTGCTCCCTCCGGGTTCGGCGGTTCGAATCCGTCTCTCCCCACCATTGATTTTCTAGCAGAAATGTGCTAGTATGTAACTACAGTTTTCTACATGCCGGTGTGGCGGAATGGCAGACGCGCGCGACTCAAAATCGTGAGGGAAACCGTGGGGGTTCAAGTCCCTTCACCGGCACCATATCTGAAAGACGACTCTTGGAATGTTTATTCCGAGAGTTTTTTTGTTTGCTTGTGGCGGCGGTCAGAAATTTAAGTGCATAATGCATGGCGCAATAAACGCTCAAGAAATTGCTCCAAAACGTCACTCGTGAAACCACAAGAAACTATAGGAATCCCACATGAACTTCGAAAATTTCGCCAGATTATGGGGATATTTGGTACAATAGTAATCGTTTACTTTTGAGTTGCTGGCAAGGGAAGAGAGGGCTGTATGAATAAGTGGGAGTACATTGTGGGAGCTGTTCTTGGTGTTATCTTTTTAGTCATATCGTATCTGATCGCGAGGTTTGTGTTCGGCTATCTTTCCTGGGCGGCGACGGGATTAGCTTTGGTGCTGCCACTCTATGCGTTTTATGCCTATATGACAAGGGTGGATGATCGCTCGACGGAAATATTGCGGTTTGTGAAAATTTCGTTTTCTGGTTCGCTCGTTTTTCTCGTTTCTTCATGGGCGTGCATCCAATATTTCGCCCCTTTTTTGGTCGCAGACATTGGCGATGTTGTCCTTCCTTAATTTACACTCTGCGGATGGCGGGAGCCTTTCTGGTGGTGTTTTTAATCGCAGGCGCATTGATTTCCAACCGCCCGCATTCGTGAGCGGGGCAGGGGTGGACAAAAGGATGGGGAGGCGGTATACTTATTATTGTTAAATATTTGAAGTGAGTAACTTTTCTCATTGTTGCGCTTGTTGCTGCAGGATGTGTGGCTTGATGTAGAAAAGTGAACTTGCGGGTGTAGTTCAATGGTAGAACTCTAGCTTCCCAAGCTAGTAGCGTGGGTTCGATTCCCATCACCCGCTCCATAGAGGTAATGCGTGAAAACCTTGAGGGATCAAGGTTTTTTCTTTTTGTGTGGGTGAGTTAAGTTCAGAAAAGCGGAGTTGTTGACGGATTGTTGATGAAATGTATTGGTCGTCGCTCATTCACGGGTTGAGTTTGCCCAATTTCAAGGCAGCTTCCTGGCAAAGTTTGTTGTAACGTGCGCATAGATATCTGCGATTGTTTGATATTTCTTATGACCAAGCCATTTTTGGACCTTATAAACATATTAGAGGATAGCCCTTTGTAAATGGTTAATGAATGGGCTAGAGTAAAGGATTCGAGCTAACTCCTGTTTATTCTTACTAAGCGTTTATGATTTTACAAATTTTTATATTTCGTGTCGACATTTTTTTGCATCATTTTCATTTTATTACCATTATTATGATTAAGAGAACGCTGATTTGAGGTGATATTATCAAAAAAATTCTCTTGGTTATACTTCTTGGGCTGTTGGCACTTAGTTTTTTTGATCTTGACGTTAGCATGGGAATAAGTAAAAAGGTTTCTGTAGTTATCACAGTTGCGGTTGTTGCTTGGATGACTTATCTGGACTATAGCGGTGGAGGAAAGACGAGTGAAAAAAAATCAAATAACTAAATCGTTACTAGCAGTTGCATTGACTACAGCTTTTCTATTGAGTGGATACTCTCAGGTAGCGGTACCTAATGTTCATGCAGCAGAACAAATTGATGACCGTGATCTTGATCTACTGCTTGAAATTGCAAAATCGGATTTGGAAGAAAAGACCTTTGCCAAGGACGGCATAGTTGTAAATGGGTACAGCAACTCCAAAGAAGCTGGGGTCAGCCAAGAAGCATTTGAAGAATTCGAAAAGATGATTAGCTTCGCAAATAACGAAATTAAAAAAGGGAATATGATCGTAGGCAAGAATATTTTAGATACAAAAGCAGATATCATAAACACAAATTCTAGTAAAGCTTGCAGTTCTAAGCAGTCAACCAAGAACATACAGCCTATGGCGTTTTATCTCGAATACTACGTAAGTGCAAGTAAAGCCACAAAGATAGGAAAAGCGTTGGCAGCAGGAATCGGAGGTGCAGCACTAGCTTCCTATCTTAAGCTTCCGGCTGCTGTAGCTGCAGTGCTTACTGCATTATACGGAGCAAATGAGTTGTGCAATTGGGATGGCAATGGATATACCCTCTACTATGTAATAACCCCAATTCCTGCCGGCTATTGCATACCAGATTGATTTTCATGTAGTCCGACAAATGAACGAACTCGGAAATTTCGCCGATTATGTATTGTTTCAATCTCTCTTGAAAAGTCTTATCTGCAAGTGTCAGCTCTATAGCGAGCGCCTATGTGCTACCAAGTGATCATTAAAGAATAGTAAATGCCCTCCTTCCATTATAGGAGGGAGGGCTTCTTGATAAAATTGTTTAGTATAAAACATTTTTGGAAAGACGAATAAATCCATGTTTCGGTTGTTCGATTGCCGCGATTTAAAAAGTCAATTGCTACTTTGATATCATTTTAGGTTCGTATGGCTTGTTTGTAGTAATGTAATGTTTGATTTCCATCATGTTTACTCTCCTAAAAGTTTTCTTGTTTAAATGAATTATCGGAAAAGTTACTTGACCAATGACAGAAAACAAAAGTTGACTGGTAAATTTAGAATTTACATAAAGGTATTGTAATCTACAAGACGAAGTGATTCTTCAATATTTCAAAGAGGGCATCAGCAAGAAACTCATCCGTTTTGGTGATTAATTCACCTCTCATTAACATTGACCACCCTTCACCGTGAGAGAACAGCGTAAAAGAAAGTAACCCCAAGATACTAAGTAGCTGACCTGTAGAATATAGCGGAAAGCAGTCATCGTAGTTGTATTTTTTTCCTGTATTTATTATGTATTTTTACATCCCTTGATACCGGGGAACAGAACTCGAATTCACGGTAACAAAACATGGGGGTGTAGCTGCATAAGTAAATTGCCAATAAAAACAGCCTCGCCATAACTTCGAGGCTGTTGACCAATTGTTGACGAACGATTGAACAAAACGCAATTATCAGGAAATCACCACATGAATCTGTCGATGATTTATTGTTGCAAGCGCAGCATACCAGAAAACAGGCAAATCGAAGAACTCATCAACGAAATGGCGGTGGTCAATGGGCTTGGAACATAGGCTTCTCAACGATACTGCTGAGAAACGTCTTATGAAGCAGATATACGTAGCCAAGACGCGTGGTAAACAAGAAGTTTTGAAGTCGTTTAGCAAATCGGTAAATGATAATAAAGGAGAGACAGGTTGATTTCACGAAAAAACATTTCGCATCGAGATATGTAAGAGGTGAATTGATTGTTACTCTTTTACATCAATTTCCCAATCTTCTGAGCCTGTAACCTTTCCTTTCTCAACAGAAAATCGAAGGGTATGTTTTCCTGCCTCTTGGAAGTAAATTGTCCCTTCATATCCATCCTCATAAGGTTGCATAACAATGCTTGCATTTTGGTTATTGTCAAAGTAAGTTACTTTTACCAGTGCATCCCGTAATGGCCTGCCATTATAATACAAATTACTCGCTACATCAATTGGGGTTTTGGCTACAATTCCATTGGCAGAACCGGCTTGTAAGTTCCAGTCAAATTCATTTCTCTGGGCTGGTGATGGCCCAAGGAAAAAACTTGCAGGAATTAAAAGTGCAAACAAGAAAGGCAGAACAACTATTAAGCTTCCAGATGCAAAAAGTTTTTTGTTCAAAATGAATTACCTCCGATTCTAATACGGAAACTGTTTCCATCTATAAGGACGAAGATGATGGTAATTAGTTACAATGTCGTTCAAATTTTTTTGCCGCCACTATGTAGAACTATTACACGGTTGAGGTTTATCAAAAAGAGGGGTAACAAACCATTAGGAGAGAATAGGCGGAAAGCAAGGAAGTACTACCTAAAGGCGCGTTTGTTTGATTAAATAGCCCACCGATTTGTGGGTATTCCAACAATATGACGTGTATCGACATCGAAGGGATCTGACAACAGCACAGGCTGCTGCTGCAACAACTGAGTTTAACCAGAGTACACATTGGGACACCGCATGACTTTTTGTAAACAGTAACAAGCGACTTTCATCTGCTCACTTGTCTGCTGATCATGACGGGTCTCGCCGGATGAACAGTAGCGAGCGAGACAGTGATTAGAATGCTTACGACAGCAGGAATCAGGTTGACAAGCAAGGCGCTGGGGAAGGGTTCGCCTGCTGGTCTAGCTGGATTAAGAAAATAGTAGAGAATCGCACAGAGGGCCTTTTCCAAAAGCGAGAAGGCTTTTTTCATGGGGGCTGCTGTTACGGCTCCCTGTTCATCAAAAACTTGGCATTTCAGAAAATAAACACTAGCAAAAAGCACCTGAATGGTGCTAAGATTTTTATGCCCGTTGTTAAGCTCTAACTTATCATCCGTTGACTGATCGCCGTGTGCGACGAAAGCCGCCTGCACGGTGAAGGCTCGTTATAAAACCGACAGATAGAGAAGGCATAAGACGAGAATAGCGGACCAGCAGTAATTAGTGCAGCTAATTCAACAGCTGTCATTGACTCTTCGTTTGGAGAGGATTCTGTTCCACGGACGATTACAGTTACAGCAAACGATCAAAACGGCAATCCGATTCAGGGCTATCAGTTTACATTTGATATCACTTTGACTCAAAGCGATATCAATACTCCAGAAGCGTACGGGATGTTCATTGGCGGTTCTCCATCTGGCATGCCATTCACCGCAACCACGACAAACGTGATGTTGCCAGTCACTGACGCTAACGGTGAAATCACTTTCCAACTCGGGTTATTGACACAACCGCTTGAAGTTGGGGACAGTATTTCAGTTCAGATCAAAACAAATGATAATTCCACTGACATCGGAAGTGCTTTTCTGTACAGCAAATAATCCGGGTGAGTCCTTAACAGAACAGTAGTAGGGAGCTGCAATTGCGGCTCCTTTTTCTTTTGCCAACAAGACTGACAGCGCGTCCCGATCTGACCTGGGCTTTTGTTGCCACAAAGGGGGAGAAGGCGGGGAGAAACAAGGATGAAGATAAAGACCTACCAAAATAGATTACCGGTATCCTGGCGGCTATCAGCAAGATCGAAACGGAAATCAAGCAGCTGATACCAAAAAAGAGAGGTTGCCAGGTTCGCACTGTTACATGAGGTGTGTTCTGGCGCCTGTTTTACTTGGCCTGCAGACTGGGGCGTATCACGGTGAAGAATTAGAAGGAGGATGCGACGAGGGGCCTTCCGTTTGGGTTTGGAAAAGAATCTGGAAGCAGCGAGCGGAGGGAGCTTCCAATAGGCGACAGCAAGATAGCACCAACAACAAAACAAACTAATTTTAATCGTAACAATGGGAAAACTACCAAGAAAACGCTGGATAGGGGAAAACGCATGATATCGGAATGTAAGCGATTTTTACTCGGTAGACCCATGAAATCAAGCGAGCTTGCCGCAGAAAAGTTAAATAAAGTCAAAGCTTTGGCTGTTCTTTCATCTGATGCCCTGTCTTCTGTCGCTTACGGGACCGAACAGATTCTCATCGTGTTGATTACGTTGGGTGCGGCAGCAATGTGGTACTCTATCCCGATATCGATTGCGGTGATCGGTCTTTTGACCATACTCATTTTGTCTTACCGCCAAACCATCTTTGCTTACACAACAGGCGGCGGGGCATACATTGTCGCAAAGGACAATTTGGGAACCACTTCTGGCCTGGTTGCGGGCGGCTCGTTACTTGTGGACTACATTTTAACGGTTGCGGTTAGTACGTCTGCTTCCACAGACGCGATTACTTCGGCATTTCCCGTGCTGCATGACCATCGTGTGCTGATTGCCCTGTTCATGATTACCATCGTAACGGTACTAAATTTACGCGGAATAACAGAATCCGCAACGGTTTTAATGTATCCTGTCTATTTGTTTGTCGTCGCTATTCTTGCGTTAATTATTGGCGGCGGGTATCAATGGATCGCGGGAAATGTCCAAGCGCATCCCCCTGAATACGGGGCCGTTGTTCCGGGTATCACGTTATTTTTGCTTTTGAGGGCATTCAGCTCAGGCTGTTCGGCATTAACAGGGGTCGAAGCTGTGTCAAATGCCATTCCTAACTTCAAGGAGCCAGCACCGAAAAATGCCGCAGCGACGCTTTTGTTGATGGGACTGATCCTTGGCGTCATGTTCATGGGCATTAGCTTGCTGGCGTATTTGTACGGGATTTCGCCAAGACGAGCGGAAACGGTGGTATCTCAAATCGCTTCGGCGGTTTTTGGACGCGGAATCATGTATTACTCGATTCAAACGGTCACTGCACTTATTTTATTTCTGGCCGCCAATACGGCTTTTGCGGCCTTTCCGTTACTCGCCTTTATGTTAGCCAAAGACAGATTTATGCCAAATATGTTCATGGTCCGGGGAGATCGTCTTGGGTTTTCAAACGGGATCATCTTTTTGGCGATCCTTTCCGCCATTTTGGTGATTGCTTTTGAAGGAGAAACGGAAAACCTCATTCCTTTGTATGCGCTAGGGGTCTTTATCCCGTTTACTTTGTCACAGGCAGGTATGATGAAACGCTGGATTTCGAAAAAACCGCCTGGGTGGCTGACGCCTTTTCTCATTAATACGTTGGGAATGCTAACGACGTTGACGATTTGCCTGATCTTTTTGGTGACGAAACTGTCGCAAGTATGGTCGATTTTTGTATTCCTTCCTATCGTTATTTTCATCTTCCGGAAAATTAACCAGCATTATCGAGAGCTGGCAGATGAGTTGCGACTTGATATCCAAACAGAAAAACCCGATCCAAAAGGGAGCGTCATCGTGATTCCGGTGGCCGGGATTTCGCAGGTGGTTAAAAATACGATTAGTTACGCTCAGTCCCTGTCAGACGACATTGTCGCTGTCTACGTCGGGTTCAGCGATGAAGACATGAAAAAAATGGAGGAGAAGTGGGCGCTGTGGAATCCCGGAGTGCGCTTGATTATCTTGCGTTCGCATTATCGCAGTATTATTAGGCCGCTGTTTAAGTTTATTGACACGGTGGAGTGGAAAAAGGCAGAGACGGATCATGTGACTGTCATGATTCCGCAGTTTATTACGAAGCGCTGGTGGCATAATTTGTTGCATAACCAGACGAGTTTATTGATCCGAGCGTATTTGTTCGCCCGCCAAGATGTAAAAATCGCTACAGTTCCGTATCGATTAAAGAAATGAAGTACAGAGTAATTGCTGCATGCATCCGATGAAAAACCTTGAGAGATCAAGGTTTTTCTTTTTGTGTTTGTGTGGCGATGAACATGGGCAGGCAAAAATCGCGCTTGGCGATATCGTGGACAAGGGCGTTGAGCTTTTGCTGCGCGACAAATCGCAGGCAAAAATTTTGCCCGATCCCCAGGCGTAATCTCTTTTTTGTGGGCGGTTGTCTTGCGAGCACCCACCCGTTCCCATGCACTTGATCGGTAGCCAAAAACAGCTTCATCCAGTATAATAATGAGAATAATTATCATCGAACTGGATGAATTTGGGCTTGAGGTGCATGCAAAATGAGTGCGGCAAACTTCCATGACAACTTTCAGTCTTATGTAGAGCGGCTCGGCGTACAAGCGCCTCACGGAAACGAGCAGGATCCAGCCACTGTGCCCGCAAGCGACGGAGAAGGCTATATCCGCCGGGTGATCCCGCGCAACGATATCGAGCTTGTGGTCGCGAAGCACGCCTTTTATCGCGAGCAGCAGCTTTCGGTGCAAACGACAGCCCCGATGGTGGAGCTGAATTTTTGCATGCAAGGCGCTCGTGCCCTGCATATCAAGGGCAGACAGCATGAGTTTACGACCGGAACGTGCTCGCTGCAATTCATGGGGCAGTTTGAGGCGGCTTTCGAATACAGGCGGGACGATCCGTTTTACATGCTGGGCATCGGGATTCCGGTGACGACTTTCCGCGAGTTCATGGCCGACGCGGAAGGGGGGACGGACGTAGAGTTCTCGCAAGTTCTCGGGCAGTCGCCTTTTCGGATTTGGCAAGAAAAAATCTCGCCGGCGGCTACGGTTGTCGCCGAGCGCTTGATTCAGGGGGCGTTGCAGCCGCGAACGAGGAATCTGGAGCTGCAATGCGGGGCTTTGGAGCTTTTCTCGATGGCTTTTCGTTCTTTTTTGACGGAATCAAACCCGGAGGCGGACAGTCTCTCCAAAAGCGATCGGGAAAAAATCCGGCTGGCGAGAGACATTGTTGTGGAAAACATGGCAGAGCCGCCGTCGCTGCTTGCCTTGTCCCGCATGATCGGCTTGAACGATTACAAGCTGAAGGTCGGCTTCAAGGCTATGTACAACAACACAGTGTTCGGCTTTTTGCGCGAAAAACGGCTGGAGAAGGCGTGGCAGCTGCTCCAGTCGGGCGACATGAACGTCACCGAGACGGCAAGCGCTGTCGGTTACTCGAACACGAGCTACTTCGCCGAAGCGTTTCGGGAGAAGTACGGAGTGAATCCGGGAGCTTTTGTCAGACAGACAGCCGCTTGGGCGAAGCAGTAAAAAGGATAGGGATGAGAAGCCGTTCGATGCCTAACATGTGGGCGTCGGGCGGTTTTTTTTCGTGCAGCGAGGCTCGTCTCGGTTTTTTTGTGAAAAGGATATCCGTACAACCAGCAAAGTAGTCCGTCTGGTGGTGGAACGGACTGGCGATGTTTAGTATCTTACCTTTTAGTGATAATGATATTCATTCACATATTATCGTGTGTATTTCCTGCCAGATGAAGGATCGACACAAAAAGGAGAGAGACAAGCGCATGGCAAAAAATGCCTCATTTTGGTTCAAACTCGTGTTCCTCGCGGCTTTGCTCGTGACAGGATGCAGCAGCAACGGAAGCAGCGAGAAAGCAACGCTAGGGGAGCAAAGCAACCAGACAGCCACTACTGCGGCCGCGACCACGCAGGATAACACCGCAACCGCAGTCGCCTATCCGAAAACAATCAAGCATTTGGCTGGCGAAACGGTCATTCCGCAAAAGCCGTTGAAAATCGCCACGCCGTACATTGCCTTCGTGGATTATCTCGCGGTTTTGGACGAGTATCCGATCGCCGCACAAGGCGTGGCGACGATCCAGCGCAATTTTCCCGTCCTGAGCAAGCGGTTGGAAAACAAAGACATCGCGGATCTCGGCATGGAGGTCGATCTGGAAAAGCTGCTGGCGATGACGCCGGACGTAATTATCGCGGCGAATGACATGACAGATCAATACGAAAGCTTGTCGCGGATCGCACCGACCGTCATCCTTCCCCAGGCTGGCGATTGGCGCGAGACATTGGAACAAATCGCACAGGTCATCGGCAAGGAAGACAAGGCGAAGAGCGTCTTGGCGGATTTCGACCGCAAATCGGCGGAATACAAGGAGAAGCTGGCGTTTCGCAGTCAGGAGTCGGTCATGTTTGTGATGTACAATGAAAAAGATACGTTCACGACATGGAACGACGGACGGTTTGACCCGTTTTACGTCGGCCTCGGTCTGAAACGCGTGGATGGCAACCAGGCGCAAGGACAGCTTTCCATTGAAAGTCTGGCTGCTTTGAACCCGAATCATCTGTTTGTGATCAACAACTGGCAAACGCCGATCGCCGGAGGGGTCAAAGCCGCTCTGAAAGACAACAAAGTGTGGAACAGCCTGAACGCGGTGAAAAACAATCATGTGTACGAGCTGAAAGACCCGTCTTTGCCTGGCCCGATGGCGCTTGCCAAAATCCAGGGGATCGAAGACATCATGCAGGCGATGGGCCAGTAATCTCCTGACCGAATCGCGTCCGCTCTCGACGTGAACCAGCGAAAACGCTATTGCCTAGGCAGTGGCGTTTTCGTTTTTGGCTTTTGCTTTTCGCCTATATTCGGTACACTTGTTTTAATTCAACTGGACTGGAAATGGAGTGGAACGAGCCGTGGCCAAGCAAGGAAAAACGAATGCGATGCGAATCTTGGAGAAAGAAAAGATCGAATATGCCATGCTGACCTACCAGACGGACGACGGAAAAATTGACGGAATTTCCGTGGCGCAAAAAATCGGCAGGGAAGCGGGTGTCGTCTACAAAACATTAGTTTCCCAAGGGACGAGCCGTGCTTACTACGTATTCGTCATTCCCGTGGAAGCCGAGCTGGACTTGAAAAAGGCGGCAAAAGCGGTTGGCGAGAAAAAAATCGAAATGATCCCGGTGAAGGACATTACCGCTGTAACCGGGTACGTGCGCGGCGGCTGTTCGCCCGTGGGGATGAAAAAACTGTTCACGACGATCGTCGACAGCAGCGCCGAACAGATGGGGCGGATCATCGTCAGCGGCGGACAGATCGGCATGCAGATTGAGCTGGATGTGGCTGGTTTGCTCCAAGCGACAAAAGGGCGGCTGGCTGACGTTTCCGGAGCGCCAAGTGAATAAAAGGCTCTTGTCTTGTCTGGATTTCCAAAACCTCATTGACACATCGGAATAATAGTAATAATCTAAACGGAGAAAATCTGTTACCGCCGATTGGTCAACCAAAGGCTCCTGTTCGCTACAGGGGCCTTTTTGCGTCCAAAAAAAGCGGGTAACACCAATGCCGACGGTGTAGGATTGAGGAGGAGAGACGATGGGACAAAAAAGACAGCTAAAGCTCGGAGCCATGATCCACGGGATCGGCGGCCATATGGGAGCATGGAGGCACCCGGATGTGCAGGCGGATGCGAGTGTCAGCTTCGCTTTTTACAGCCAACAAGCGCAAAAGGCAGAGGCGGGGAAGTTTGATCTCGTCTTCGTCGCGGATGGCTTGTATATTAACGAAAAATCGCTGCCGCATTTTTTGAACCGCTTTGAGCCGATTTCGATTTTGTCGGCTTTGGCCGGGGTCACGGGAAAGATCGGATTGGTGGGCACGGTGTCGACTTCCTACAGCGAGCCGTTTACGGTAGCCCGGCAATTCGCCTCGCTCGATCTGATCAGCGGCGGCCGCGCAGGCTGGAACGTAGTCACTTCTCCCTTGGAAGGGTCAGCGAAAAATTACGGCAACAAACCGCACCCGGACCACGCCTTGCGCTACCGGATCGCCGAGGAGTACTTGACGGTGGCAAAAGGACTGTGGGATTCGTGGGAGGACGACGCCTTCGTGCGGGACAAACAAACAGGCGTCTTTTTCGATCCGGCGAAAATGCATCGCCTGGATCATCAAGGGGAGTTTTTTGCTGTGCAAGGCCCGCTCAATATCGCCAGGTCCAGTCAAGGGCAACCCGTTATTTTTCAGGCAGGCTCCTCAGAAAGCGGCAAAGAGCTGGCAGCCAAGTCTGCGGACGCCGTCTTTACCGGGCAGGAAACGCTTGAGGACGCCCGGCGTTTTTATCGGGAAGTAAAAGAGCGGGCGGCAGCCTATGGCCGAAGCGAAGACGACATCCTGATTTTCCCCGGGATCAACCCGATCATCGGCAAAACGCCAGAGGAAGCCAGGCGCAAGCATGCGGAGCTTGCCAGTCTGATCGGCATTGAGCAGGCGCTGTATTATTTGGGCCGATTTTTTGACCACCATGATTTCTCCCAATATCCGCTGGACGAACCGTTTCCAGAGCTGGGCGAGGTAGGCAGCAACAGCTTCCGCAGCACGACAGACAAAATTAAGCAAAAGGCGAGGGAAGAAAACTGGACGCTGCGCCAAACCGCGCTCTACACGGCGACACCGGAAGGCGAGTTCATCGGCACTCCCGAGCATATTGCCAATCTGATTGAGCATTGGTTTTTGCAAAAAGCGGCAGACGGATTCATTGTTCAGGCGAATGTCCCGCGTGCCTTGGACGATTTCGTCGAGCTGGTCGTCCCGATTTTGCAAGAGCGAGGCTTGTTCCGCACCGAATATGAGGCGGACACGCTGCGCGGTCATCTCGGGATTTCTGTTCCCGCCAATCGCTATGCGCTGGAACAAGGCAAAAAGCCGGATGCAGCAGACGTCCATTCGTAAAGCACAAAGCATCTGCCGATGGAAAAGAGCTAATCAAGACACGAGTCTGCGGGAGCATTTCATTCAGCCCCGCAGGCTTTTTTCATGGCAAAAAAAGCTCCTTCTCGCGCCAAAGGCATCAGAAGGAGCTTTTTCATCGATGGAGATAAGGCAAGGCAAGGCGTATTCCTATTACTTGACCGTTAATTCGAGAAAGGCTTCCTGCAACAGTTCGTAAGACAGCAAGCGCTTCTGGAATGGCTTGATCGGGGTATGGATGATCAATTCCTCTACCTGATGCTTGGAAGCGATGGCCAACAGCTTTTCGCGCACCGACTCTTTTGTGCCGGCAATGACATTCGCTTCCTTTACTTCAATCGTGTAGTCCTCGTCGGATTGCTGCCCATACTCTTCCGCCTTTTTCAAACTCGTGACCGTGACGATTTTCCCGCTTTTCAGATGAATTTTGGCCACTTTCGTATCGGCGGAAAGCTGGGCGGCTTCTGCCTCGCTTGGCGCGACAATGACGGAAACAGCCAGGATCGCAAGCGGAGTGGCCCGTTTGCCTGGTCGAAACTGCTGGCGGTACGCGGCAAAGGCGGCTTGGCAAACCGTCTCGTCCTGGTTGATAAACAGCGCGAACACATACGGGACTCCGCGCTCTGCGGCAAGCTGTGCGCTGGCTACGCTCGTGCCCAGCAAGTAGATCCCGACTGGCTCATCCGGAATCGGCACTGCCTTCAAGCCGTACAGCGGGTGTGCCGGATGAAGCTCGTCGTGCAGGAACAGCTCAAGCTCCGCCAACTTTTCTTCGAGAGAGGAGCCGGATGTTCCCGGCTGCTGCAACGCCTTGGTCGAGAGCGGCAGTCCACCCGGCGCGCGGCCGATCCCGAGATCGATCCGCCCCGGAGCGAGAGAAGCGAGGACGTGAAAATTTTCCGCTACTTTATAAGGACTGTAATGCTGGAGCATGACGCCGCCTGAGCCGATGCGGATGCGGCTTGTTTTGGCCAACAGATGAGCGATCAGCACCTCTGGCGATGAGCCGACGACATGATCGAGGTCGTGATGCTCCGCCACCCAGAACCGATGGTAGCCCCACGCTTCCGCCTTTTGCACCAGTTCAATCGTGTGCTGGAGGGCTTCTGTTGCTGTTTCTCCTTCTTGAATCGGACTTTGATCGAGAATGCTCAAAGTAAGTGCCACGGTTTCTCTCCCCTAACGATGCGATTCTAAGGTCAAGCAAACACAAAAAGCCCCTTGCAAGTAAAAATCGCGAAGGGGCTTCTGGTGGTCCAGTCAGCTTATTTCCTTAGTTGTTTACTCGGATTTTAACGATAACGTATGCCGCTGTCAATGCAATCGTGAAAAATGCCTGCAGACCGTACGTTGAATTTACGCAGAAAAAATCCGTTGACGAAACAGATTGGGAATGATAATATCCCTAGTAATCCGATAAGAATTTAAAAAGTCATCGACCAGACCACTGGAGAGGCTTCCTGCTTGGCATCATACAGCAGGAAGTCTTTTTGTTTACCGGAGACGGAGAGAAAAAGCAGCGAGAAGATAGGGAGGGAATGGAAGTGTCTGATGGACAGGAGAAAAAAGTCGTCGTGTGGGGGCGAGAAGGTTGCTCCTATTGTGAAAATGTGAAAGCTATTTTGGAAACGAACAACCAGCCGTACGAATGGATCAATGTAGCAGGAAAAGACGTGTTGCGCGACGTTTTGGAAGTCAAGTACGGCACGCGCTTGATTCCGCTGGTGGAGATTGGCGGCGAGGGGAAATATGAAGCCTTGCTCTACAACCAGCTGGATCGGCTGGAGTCACTCCTGGATCGTTAGTTCGTTAGTTGCTTCCCGGCCCGAACAACCGCACAAAAGACAAAAGGCAGCGGAAGCAACTTCCCATAACCGGATCGATAAGGCGACAGACCGCTTGCGGTCACATTCCTTTTCAGGAAAAAGTCCCGACGTGTTTCCAAAGAAAAAGTCAGCTTGGCTAGGAGGAGATTGGATGGGAATCGGAGCGGCGGTTTGGAAGGAGCAGTCGCCGGCTGGCAGCCCGAGCGAGGCGAAAGAGGGCATGATCGCTTTTCAGCAAGTAAGCAAAACGTTTGAAAGCGGCGGCAAAACCGTCGAAGCGTTGAAAGACGTCACGCTCACGGTGGAAAAAGGCGACATTTTTGGCGTCATCGGCTTTAGCGGGGCAGGAAAAAGCACCTTGCTGCGCACCGTCAATTTGCTGGAGCGTCCCACAGCTGGCTCCGTCATTGTCGACGGAAAAGACTTGAGCAAGCTTTCGGTCAAAGAGCTGAGAAGCGTCAAGAAAAACATCGGCATGATTTTTCAGCAATTCAATCTGCTGGAGACCAAAACCGTGTTTGACAATGTAGCGATGCCGCTGGTGCTCGGCGACACGCCGAAAAAACAGATTCGCGAGCGAGTCGACGAGCTGCTGTCTTTCGTCGGTTTGACGGACAAAGCGGGCAGTTACCCGAACCAGCTCTCCGGCGGCCAGAAGCAGCGTGTCGGGATCGCCCGTGCCCTTGCGACCAACCCGTCGATTTTGTTGAGCGACGAGGCGACATCCGCACTCGACCCGCAGACGACCGAATCGATCTTGCAACTGTTGCAGCGCGTGAACAAAGAGTACAACATCACGATCTTGATGATCACGCATGAAATGAACGTCATCAAGGAGATTTGCAATCGCGTGGCCGTCATGGAGCATGGGGCGGTTGTCGAGCAAGGCAGCGTCCTCGATGTTTTTGCCAATCCGCAGACGGAAGTGGCACGCAATTTTGTCAAATCAGTCGTGCGCGATGATATTCCGCCAAGCGTGCACAAGCTGCTCGCAGCCAAACGGGGCAAGTCGAAAATTATCAAGATTCACTTCATCGGCGAAAGTACGGGACAGCCGATGCTCTCCCAGGTGGCGAAACGCTTCAACAGCGACGTGAATGTACTGTTTGGCAGCATCACAGAGCTTGCGGGCGTGCCTTTTGGCAATCTGATCGTGGAGCTTGCTGGCAACGAGGCGGACATAGCCCGCGCGTATCACTACATTCAGCAACAAAATGTGACGGTGAAGGAGATTGTTTCGTGATGGAAGTCAGTTCTGAGCAAGTTTTTCAGGCGCTGTATGAAACGGTCTACATGGTAAGTGTGTCACTGGTGTTTGCGACCGTGATCGGTTTGCCGCTCGGCATTTTGCTCGTCGTCACCAGAAAAGGGCACATTTTGGAAAATTCGGCGATCTTCTCGGCCTTGAATCCGGTGATCAACGTGCTGCGTTCTGTGCCGTTCATTATTTTGCTGGTGGCGATTATTCCGTTCACACGTCTGGTGGTGGGAACGTCCATCGGGACGACTGCGGCGATTGTTCCGCTCGTGATCTACACGGGGCCGTACATCGCCCGACTGGTGGAAAACTCGCTGCTGGAAATCAACCCCGGCATTATTGAAGCAGCCGAGGCGATGGGAGCGACTCCGCTGCAAATCATTTTCCGCTTCCTCATTCCCGAGACACTCGGGTCTTTGATCCTCAGCATTACGACTGCAACGATCGGACTGATTGGTGCAACAGCGATGGCCGGAGCGGTTGGCGGCGGAGGAATTGGCGACCTGGCGATTACATACGGGTACCAACGCTTCAGCACGATCACGATTGTGGCAACGGTCATCATTTTGGTCGTGCTCGTCCAGGGCATTCAATCATTGGGCAACGTGTTCGCCCGGAAAATCCGCCGAAATTAATCGAAACCTCGCAAAAGACAGGAGAGAAACCAACGATGAAAAAGCTCGCCATTTCCATACTGCTGACCCTCGTGACGATTGTCGCCGCAGGGTGCGGAAGCGCAGCAGACCAAAAAAGCTTGAAAATCGGGATTCGCGGCTCGGAATCGCGGACGTGGGAGTTCGTGAAGGAGCAGGCTGCCAAACAGGGGCTTGCCATCGAACTGGTGCAATTCAATGCCAACGTCAACCCGAATACGGTGCTGTTGGAAGGCGAGATCGACGCCAACGCTTTCCAGCACGTCGCTTTTCTCGATCAGTTCAATACGAAAAACAACTCGGAAATCGTTCCCGTCGGCTCGACGATCATCGCGCCGCTGGGCATTTACTCCGACAAGTACAAAAAAATCGAAGAAATTCCGGACGGGGCAAAAATCGCCCTGCCGAACGACGATTCCAACTGGGGCCGCTCGCTGCTTTTACTCCAGGAAGCGGGCTTGATCAAAGTCGTTGACAACTTTGACGGCTTCGGCGGCCAAGACAAAATCAAAGAAAATCCGAAAAAGCTGGAAATCGTTCCGGTCGATCCGGCGACTACGCCGCGCGTCATGAAAGACGTGGCCGCTTCGATCATCAACAACGGGACGGCGGTCGAAGCGGGCTTTTTGCTCAAAGACTCCATTTTTCACGAAAGCAAAACCGCCAAGCCGTACATTAACGTGATCGCGACCACCAAGCAAAACGAGAACCGCGAAGAGTTGAAAAAGCTGGTCGCCGTGTACCAATCGAAAGAAGTATCGGATTTTATCACCCAGACTTATAAAGGAAACTACATTCCGACACAAGTGACGGTCGAGGAGCTGAAAAACTTCAAAGACGCGTTTAAAAGCAAGCCGTAAAGCCGTTTGAACAGCAAGGCAGCAAATTTTATTTCAGGAGGAAGGGGAGCAGTGCCATGCCGCAAAAAAGACAGATTCACTTGTCCGCCTATCTGGTAGGGACCGGGATTCACGTCGCCTCCTGGCGTCTGCCGGAAGCGCGAAAAAATGCCAGCATTGACATTGAATACTACAAATATTTGGCGCAGACAGCCGAGCGGGGCAAGTTCGACATCGCATTCATCGCGGATAGCCTGGCGGTGAACGAAGACTCGCACCCGAATATTTTGAACCGTTTCGAGCCGACGACATTGCTCGCTGCCCTCGCTGGCGCGACCAGTAAAATCGGCTTGGTCGCCACAGCGTCGACCACGTATTACGAACCGTACAATCTCGCGCGCCTGTTCGCCTCCGTCGACCACATCAGCAACGGCCGCGCGGGCTGGAACATGGTGACGACCGGAGACGCTACCGGGGAAACGGGACGCAATTTCAGCCGCAATAACCACCTGGAGCACGATCACCGTTACGAGTGGGCTGAGGAGTTCATCGATGTCGTTCAAGGCTTGTGGGATTCCTGGGAAGACGACGCTTTTGTCCAGGACAAGGAAACGGGCGTCTTTTTCGACCCGAATAAGCTGCATCGACTCCATTACAAAGGAACGTACTATTCGGTCCAGGGGCCGCTGAATATCGGCCGATCGAGACAGGGGCAACCCGTTATCGTGCAGGCAGGCGCGTCTGAGCCAGGACAAAGGCTGGCAGCGCGTACCGCCGAAGTGGTCTTCTCGCATGTCAAAGATTTTGAACGCGCCAAAGCATTTTACCGCAGCTTGAAAAGCAAGCTGGCCGATTACGGTCGCACGCCTGACCAGCTGCATATTTTGCAAGGCATTTCGCCGATCGTCGCGGATACGAAGGAAGAAGCGGAAGCGATCCATCGCCGTCTGCACGACTTGCTTTTGCCGGAGCAAGGGCTGCGCTTTTTGTCCGGCTACTTGGGCAAGGTCGATTTCAGCAAATACTCGCTGGACACCCCGGCAAAAGAAGTGGAGTTCCCGCAAGACAACGGGATTCAAAGTCATTTTGAGTGGATGACAGATTTGATCCGCCAAAAAAATCCGACTTTGCGCGAGCTGTACGCCCTGCTCGAAGGCGGCCCCAATCGCGAGCTGATCGGCACGCCGGAACAAATTGCCGACGTGCTGGAAAAGTGGTTTACCCAAGGGGCGGCAGACGGCTTCATGTTCATCGCTCCAGTTTTGCCGCAAGGTTTGGAAGCTTTCGTGGACAAAGTCATCCCGCTGTTGCAGGAAAGAGGCTTGTATCGCCACGATTACGAGGGCGATACGCTGCGGGAGCATCTCGGGCTGGAAAAACCGTACAACCGCTTGGCCGTGCGCAGCCGGGCATTAAGCGAAGTCGAGTCCTGAACGTAGCAGCAGGTCAGGTGACAGAAGAAAGGAGAGGTTCAGGATGAGCACAGAAACGCAGGAGCTGACACGAACCGATTGGGAGCAAAAGCTGATCGCGATTCGCAGACAGTTGCATCAATACCCGGAAGTGGCCTACGAAGAATTTGAAACGACCCGTTCGATTCGGGAGTGGCTGACAGAAGCGGGGATTCGCCTGATCGAGCTGCCGCTGGCAACAGGTGTCGTGGCGGAAATCGGGGGCAAAAACGCTGGCCCTGTGATCGCCTTGCGCGCCGACATCGACGCGTTGCCGATTCAGGAGGAGACGGGGCTGCCCTATGCCTCGACCATCGTCGGAAACATGCACGCTTGCGGGCACGACTTTCACACCGCCGTCATCCTGGGCGCTGCTTTTTTGCTGAAGCAGCAGGAGGAAAAGTTGCCCGGAACGGTGCGTCTGCTGTTTCAGCCGGCAGAAGAAAAAGGTACGGGCGCCGCGCTTTTGATAGAAAAGGGCGCTTTGGACGACGTGACAGCGATCTTCGGGCTGCACAACAAACCTGATCTGGAAGTCGGGACCGTCGGGATCAAGCCGGGAGCGTTGATGGCGAGTGTCGATGGCTTCGATATCGAGGTGGAAGGGCTCGGTACACACGCGGCAATTCCTCACGCCGGAATCGATCCGATTGTCGCCGCATCGCAGATCGTGACCGCGCTGCAATCGATTGTCAGCCGCAACGTCAGCCCGCTGGAAAATGCGGTTGTCAGCGTGACGACGATCCACGGAGGGACGACCTGGAACGTGATCCCGGATAAGGTCGCTCTCGGCGGCACAGTCCGCACGTTTCAGGAGGAAGTCCGGCAGAAAATCCCGGGGCGCATTCGGGCGATCATCGAGGGAGTCGCTGCGGCATACGGGGCGAAAGTGAGCCTGCGCTGGTTCAAAGGCCCGCCTTCCGTGCAAAACGACGGCCCTTTGACCAAACTGGCGGCCGAAACAGCGGAGAAGCTCGGCTTGCAAGTCGTCACGCCTGAGCCGTCCGCCGCAGGGGAAGATTTCGCCTATTATCAGCAAAAAATTCCCGGCGTGTTCGTTTTCGTCGGAACATCCGGGACAAACGAATGGCATCATCCCGGATTTACCGTAGATGAACGGGCGATTGCGATCAGCGCGAACTATTTTGCCGAGCTGGCCTGGCGTGCTCTGAAAGGCGGGTGAGAGTAGCAGATGATCCACATTAGCAACTTGAGCAAATCATACAAAACCGCCAAAGGCGTCATTCCCGTTTTGCAAAACATCGATCTGTTCATCCCCAAGGGCGACATCTTCGGAATCATCGGCTTTTCCGGGGCGGGCAAATCGACCTTGATCCGTTGCTTGAATCGGCTGGAAGAGCCGGATTCGGGCACCATCGAGATCGGGGGAAAAGTGATTACCGATTTGCCGGAGAAGGAGCTGCGGCAGGCGCGGCAAAAAATCGGCATGATTTTTCAGCAATTCAACCTGCTTGACGCGCGCACCGTTTTTCAAAATGTCGCTTTTCCGCTGGAGGTGGCGGGGCATCCGAAGCCGTTCATCCGCGCCCGAGTCCGAGAAATTCTCGACCTGGTGCAGCTTGGCGACAAGGAGAACGTCTATCCGTTTCAGTTGAGCGGCGGGCAAAAGCAGCGCGTCGGCATCGCCCGCGCGCTCGTCAACCAGCCTGATCTGTTGCTCAGCGACGAAGCGACATCCGCTCTCGATCCGCAGACGACTTATTCCATCCTGGAGCTTTTGCGCGAGATCAACCGCCAGCTCAAGCTGACGATCGTGCTCATTACCCACGAGCTGGACGTACTCCAGCATGTGTGCAACAACATGGCGGTAATTGAAAATGGCCGGATCGTCGAAACCGGGACGGTGGAGAAATTTTTCCTCAACCCGGAAAGCGACACGGCGAAGCGCTTCGTCCATATTATCGATCATTACCGGGAGAAGCGGAGCGTAATGGAAGGAGTCGGGGCAGGCATATGAACAACGATCTGATTGACTTGCTCTGGGAAGGGCTATTGGAGACGCTTTACATGGTTTTTTGGTCGTCTTTGTTTGCGCTCGCGATGGGCGTCGTGCTTGGAGTCACGCTGGTTGTTACCGACAAAGGAGGCATTCTCGAAGCGCCGAAGCTGAACAAGGTCATCAGTACCGTAATTAACGGTGTCCGCTCTCTTCCATTGATCATTTTGATCGTCCTGCTGTTGCCTTTGTCGCGCCTGATCGTCGGTACGACGCTTGGGCCAACGGCGGCGATTGTCTCCTTGTCGATCGGTGCCGCTCCTTTTCTCGGACGAATTATCGAAAGCGCGTTGAAAGAAGTGAGCGCCGGGAAGATTGAGGCCGCGAAGGCGGTCGGGGCTACTCCGTTCACGATCATTTTTCGCGTGCTGATTCCCGAGGCGATGCCAGCCCTCGTGCGCGGAATTACGATCGGAATTATCGGGATCACCGAGTTTACGGCTGTAGCAGGGGCGATTGGGGCAGGCGGGCTTGGCAGCCTGGCGATCCGTTTCGGCTATCAGCGCTTTCGCGAGGATGTGCTGATAGCCACAGTCCTGCTCATTATTTTGCTCGTGCAAATCATTCAATGGTCAGGCGATTTGCTCGTCAAATCGATCAACAAGAAGCGGTACAAATTCGAGTAAACAAAGCAAGCGTGACCAAAAAAGAAATCAGAGATTCATCACTAGAGGAGTGGAACGTATGAGAAAAAAAGGTCTTGGGGTCATTTTTAGTGTACTTGTCGCATTCAGCATGGTAGCAGCAGGGTGCGGCTCAGGTTCCGGTTCCGGCGCATCGGGCAGCCAGTCGTCCAGTTCGGCTCCCGCAGCACCAGCCCAGTCCGGCTCCGGGCAGGCGGCAGAACCAGCCAAAGAAGTCACTTTGAAGGTTGGCGCGGCCCCTGTCCCGCACGCGGAAATTTTGGAGTTCGTGAAGCCAAAGCTGAAAGAGCAGGGCGTGAATTTGGAAGTCGTCGTTCTCGATGACGAGGGACAGCTGAATCCGGCTTTGCAAGACAAGCAGATCGACGCGAACTTTTTCCAGCACGTCCCGTATTTGGATTCGATCAAAACCGAAAAAGGCTATGACTTTGCGGTGACGACAAAAGTTCACGTAGAACCGATCGGGTTTTACTCTGACAAGCTCAAATCCAAGGACGAGATTCAGGAAGGGGCGAAGATCGGCATTCCGAACAACCCGTCCAACGAATACCGCGCGTTGATCTTGTTGCAGGAACAAGGCTGGATCAAGCTGAAAGACGGTCTGACAACCTATCAGGCGACGCCAAAGGATATCGCGGAGAATCCGAAAAAACTGGAGTTCATCGAAGCGGAAGCATCCACATTGCCGCGAGTTTTGCCCGACCTCGCTGGCGCGGTGATCAATACAAACGTCGTGCTGGAAGCGAAAATCGATCCGAAGAGCGCTCTGTTCCGGGAAGGGGCGAACTCGCCATACGCCAACGTGATTACGGTTCGCAAAGGCGACGAAAACCGGGACGAGATCAAAAAGCTGGATGCCGTTCTTACTTCACCTGAGGTCAAAAAGTTCATCGAAGACAAATACGGTGTCGCTGTCGTTCCCGCTTTTTAACTGGTCCGGGAGAAGGGAGCAAGTCGACCATGAAGGAAAATCAGCGAGCAAAAGCCATTCGCATCCGCGATGCACGAGGCGAGGATCAGGAGCAGATCAAACAGCATTTGCTCGAAGCGTACACGCAGTACGAGCAGCTGCTGTCGGTAGAGCGATGGACGCGCTACAAGCAGGAGATCGAAGAATCTGCGCAAGGGCGCCAGACGATTGCTTTTCTTGTTGCAGACTGGGGCGATGAAATCGTCGGCAGCGTCCAGTTGTTCGCTTCGGCGCAGTCGGCGTACAATCGGCCTGAGCTGGAAATTCATACGCCGATCATCCGGTTTCTGGCCGTATCGCCAAAAGCGAGAGGAAACAGAATCGCCGAACGGCTGATCGAGGAAGTCGTCCGGCGCTCCCGCGACCTGGGAGCGGCGACCTTGCACCTGCACACGACAGACATGATGGCGGCGGCCGTCAAGCTGTACGAGCGACTCGGATTCGCTCGTGCAGTCGAGAAAGACTTTTTCAACGGGGAAACACACGTCAAAAGCTATTGGCTGCGGCTGGGCGAGGCGAGGGTGGGCTGACGCAGGCAAGCTGAGCAACCAACATAGCGTGTTAGGGAGCGAGTGCTTCGTATCCGGCACCAAATAGCGTGCCAAGGAGTCTTACTCCCAGCCAACACCAAATAGCGCGAAGCTGCGATTATCCCCCATCCCGCACATATGAAAGCCCTGATGAGAGCAAGTCGTCATCAGGGTTGTTTTTTTGCCTGTCTCATTACGTGGGTCAGCTGTACTTGCTCAGCACATCGAAAAATTCCTTTAAAAAGTGGTAAAACAGCTTTTCCGAAGGGGGCAGCTCCCGGTTGTTCGGGATGATGATGCCGACCGTACGCTGGACGAGCGGCTCGCTGATCGGAATTTTGACAGTCTCGCGCGGCACGTTATCCGTCAAGGTCAGCTCAGGCAAAAGCGTGACGCCAAGCCCTGCAGCGACGAGTCCCTTGATCGCGTCAATATCCTCCCCTTCGAAGGCGACTTTGGGAGCGAAGCCCATTTGCGAACAGGCGTTGACCGCGATATTTCGCAAAATAAAACCGGGCGGGAACAGGACGAACGTATCTTCCTGAAGCTGATTCAGTCGCAAATTCGGCTGTTTGGCGAGCGGATGTCTCGCGGGCAGCAGCGCGACGATGTTTTCGGCGAAAAAAATATGGCTGCGCACGTTTTTTTCCTGGGTCGGAACCGGGCCGAGAAAAGCCAGGTCGATCTCGCCGTTGATGACGGAGTCGATCAGCCCCTGATAAGAGCCTTGCTTCAACTGAAAGCCGATATCCGGGTACCTTGCGCGAAAGCCGGAAATGACCGTTGGCAGCGGATTGGCAGCCAGACTGCTCGTAAACCCGACGCGGATCGTCCCGCGCTCCGGATCGAGAAATTCGTCAATTTTTTGCTTGGCTTTTTCGATTTCGCTCACAGCCATTTCCATGTGTTGCAAAAAGATTCTGCCTACGGCTGTCAGCTTGACGTTGCGGCCTTCGCGGATAAACAGGGAGACGCCAAGCTCTTCCTCCAGATTGGCGATCTGCCGGCTCAGCGCAGATTGGGCCACGTGCAAGTTGTGCGAAGCTTCAGTGAAATGCTCGCGTTTGGCTACTTCAATGAAGTATTGAATCTGTCGAAGCTCCATGAAGACCCCCCATTCCCGATCAATCTCGTTTTGAGATTAATATTGAGTAAATTATATATTGTTTGTATCGGTTCACTCAATCTAAAATTGAGTTAACAGAGAGAGCAAGGGAGTGGAGACAAATGACGAGAAATGGAATGCCTGCGAAGCAAGGTTTATACGATCCGATGTTCGAGCACGACGCTTGTGGAATCGGTTTTATTGCCAATTTGAAAGCAAAAGCCACGCATGAGATGGTGCAAAACGGCTTGAAAATTCTTTGCCAGCTGGAGCATCGCGGCGGGCAAGGCAGCGATCCGGAAACGGGTGACGGAGCCGGAATTTTGACGCAAATTCCGCACGCCTTTTTCAAAAAAGCCTGTAAGGAGTTGGGCTTCCAGCTTCCGGCGCAAGGCAAGTACGGCGTGGGCATGCTGTTTATGCCGATGGATGAACAGCTGCGCGAGCAATACGAAGCGAAACTGGCCGCCATTATTGCGGCAGAAGGTCAAAAGCTGCTTGGCTTCCGCACGGTGCCCGTCGATGGGACGAAGATCGGCAAAACGGCCGCAGCCAGCCAGCCTTTTGTCCGTCAGGTGTTTATCGGAGCGAGTGCTGATTTAGCTGACCAGATGGCGTTTGAACGGAAGCTGTACGTCATTCGCAAGCAGATGGAGCAAGCGGCAGGCGAAGGCTTCTACGCAGCGTCCATGTCTTCCCGCACCATCGTCTACAAAGGACTGTTGACTCCAGGACAGCTTGACGCATTTTACCTTGATTTGCAAGAAGATTCGTACACTTCTACTTTTTCCGTGGTGCACTCGCGATTCAGCACGAACACCTTTCCGACGTGGGAGAGAGCGCACCCGAACCGCTATCTGATCCACAACGGGGAAATCAACACGTTGCAGGGCAATGTGAACTGGATGATGGCCCGCGAAAAAATGTTCGAGTCGGCTCTGTTTGGACGCGATCTGGAAAAAGTGGTTCCCGTCATTGATATGCAAGGAAGCGACTCGGCTATCCTCGACAACTGCGTGGAATTTTTCTCGCTGGCTGGCAGATCGTTGCCGCACGTCGCGATGATGATGATTCCCGAACCGTGGGATCAGGATGAGCAGATGGATGAACATAAAAAAGCTTTTTACGAATACCACAGCTGCTTGATGGAACCGTGGGACGGCCCGACCGCCATTTCCTTTACCGATGGCAGACAAATCGGGGCGATCCTCGACCGGAACGGCTTGCGCCCGGCGAGATACTACGTAACGACAGATGACACGATCATTTTCTCGTCGGAAGTAGGCGTACTCGAAGTACCGGAAGAAAAAATCGTGCAAAAAGGACGCCTCAGCCCCGGCCGCATGCTGCTCGTCGATCTGGAGGAAGGCCGCATCGTCTCGGATGAAGAGATCAAGCGGCAAATCGCCAGCGAACAGCCGTACCGCGACTGGGTAAAAACGCAATTGCAGCCGTTGGAACAACTGCCGGCAGCAGGCACTCCCGACGATCTGGCAGGTCAAGAACTGCTGGCGCGCCAAAAGGCATTTGGCTACACGCAGGAAGAGCTGGACAAAATGTTGGCGCCGATGGTCGCAGAACAAAAAGACCCGATCGGCTCGATGGGCGTCGACACGCCGCTCGCTGTGCTGTCAGACCGTCCGCAGCTGCTGTATCATTACTTTAAACAATCGTTCGCGCAAGTTACGAATCCGCCAATCGATTCGCTGCGCGAGGCTTGTGTCACATCGACCCATACGGTTCTCGGGGCGGAAGGCAATCTGTTGGCACCGACCGCAGCCAATTGCCGCAGAATCCGTTTGACCAATCCGCTTTTGTCCAATCAGCAGCTGGCACAGCTTCGCGCCAATCCGTACCAAGAGTTCAAGGCGAAGACGTTGCCGATTCTTTTCAAGGCAGACGGCGGAGATCGCGCGCTGGAGGAAGCGCTGGAAGGCTTGTTTGCCGAAGCGGATGAGGCGATTGCAGCTGGATACACCTTGTTGATCTTGTCTGACCGCGGCTTGAACGCCGACTGGGCGGCGATTCCGGCTTTGCTTGCTGCAAGCGGCTTGCATCACCATCTGGTACGCCAGGGAACCCGCACGAAAGCCAGCCTGATCGTCGAATCGGGCGAACCGCGCGACGTGCATCAATTCGCCATGCTGATCGGCTACGGCGCGGATGCTGTCAACCCGTACGTTGCGATTGCCTCCGTGCTCGACCTGATCACTGCTGGCAAGCTGAAAGAAGTGACGGTCGAGGAAGCGATTGAGGCTTACTTGCAAACGGCGATCGAAGGCGTCGTCAAGGTCATGTCGAAAATGGGCATTTCCACGATCCAAAGCTATCGCGGCGCGCAAATTTTTGAAGCGGTCGGCATTCATTCCGCTGTCATCGACCGTTACTTTACCCGCACGCCTTCGCAAATCTCGGGCATCTCGCTCGATGTGATCGCCCAGGAGACGCTGCTCCGCCACGCGCAAGCCTTTTCGCCAGAACATTCCGAAGAAAAGCTCGACGCAGGCAGCGACTTCCAATTCCGGCGCGACGGCGAGTATCATCTGTTCAATCCGAAAACCGTGCACGCTTTGCAAAAAGCATGCCGCGAAGGCAGCTACGAGCAGTACAAAATTTACGCCGAAATGGCGGGGGAGCAGCCGTTTTCCGCTTTGCGCCACCTGCTCGATTTCCAATCGGATCGCAAGCCGATTCCGTTGAATGAAGTCGAATCGGTAGACTCGATTGTCCACCGCTTCAAAACGGGCGCGATGTCCTACGGCTCGCTGAGCAAGGAAGCGCACGAGACGCTGGCGATTGCCATGAACCGTCTGGGAGCGAAAAGCAACAGCGGTGAAGGGGGAGAAGACCCGACCCGTTACACGACGGATGAAAACGGAGACTTGCGCCGCAGCGCCATCAAGCAGGTCGCTTCCGGACGATTTGGCGTATCCAGCCACTATTTGGTCAATGCTTCCGAAATCCAGATCAAAATGGCGCAAGGAGCGAAGCCAGGGGAAGGCGGACAGCTTCCAGGCAGCAAGGTGTACCCGTGGATTGCCGAAGTGCGCGGCTCGACGCCAGGTGTCGGACTGATTTCGCCGCCGCCTCACCACGACATTTACTCGATTGAGGATCTTGCGCAACTGATTTTCGACTTGAAAAACGCCAATCCGCGCGCTCGCATCAGCGTGAAGCTCGTGTCCAAGGCAGGCGTCGGAACGATTGCCGCCGGGGTGGCAAAAGGCTTGGCAGACGTCATTGTCATCAGCGGTCACGACGGAGGGACGGGTGCCTCGCCGAAATCGAGCATCAAGCACGCTGGCTTGCCGTGGGAGCTGGGCTTGGCGGAAACGCATCAGACGCTGTTGCTCAACCAGCTGCGAGATCGCGTCGTGCTGGAGACAGACGGCAAGCTCATGACCGGCCGCGACGTCGTCATCGCTGCCTTGCTCGGAGCGGAAGAGTTCGGTTTCGCGACGGCTCCGCTCGTCTCCATCGGTTGCGTCATGGCCCGTGTTTGCCATCTGGATACGTGCCCGGTCGGGGTTGCCACGCAAAACCCCGAGCTGCGCAAACGCTTCAAGGGCGATCCGCAGCACGCCGTCAACTTCATGCGCCTCGTCGCTCGCGAAGTGCGCGAAATCATGGCCCAGCTCGGTTTCCGCTCCATCGAAGCGATGATTGGCCAGAGCCAGATTCTCACCGTAAGCGAAAGAACGAAAGCGCACTGGAAAGCGAAACATATCGACCTGTCCGCACTTTTGTTCCAGCCAGCCGTCTCCGCCGAGGTCGGCAGATACCATCAGCGCAACCAAGATCACAAGCTGGAGGAGACGCTGGATCGCCAAAGCTTGCTCGCATTGTGCAAGCCAGCGCTGGAAAAACAAAAACACATCCAGGCAAGGCTGCCGATCAGCAACACAAACCGCGTCGTCGGGACGATCCTTGGCAGCGAAGTGACGAGAAGATACGGTCTGCACGGCTTGCCGGAAGATACGATTCGCCTGGACTTCTACGGTTCGGCTGGTCAAAGCTTCGGCGCATTCGTTCCGCGCGGCATTACGTTGCAGCTGGAAGGCGATGCGAACGACTACGTCGGCAAAGGGCTGTCTGGCGGAAAAATCGTCGTCGCGCCAGCGAAAAAGAGCCTTTTTGCCCCTGAGCGCAACATGATCATCGGAAACGTCGCCTTCTACGGCGCGACCTCTGGCGAAGCGTACATCAACGGCCTGGCAGGCGAGCGCTTCTGCGTGAGAAACAGTGGTGTCACCGCCGTTGTCGAAGGTGTCGGCGACCATGGCTGCGAGTATATGACCGGAGGACGTGTCGTGGTGCTCGGTCAGGTCGGCAAAAACTTTGCGGCGGGCATGTCGGGCGGAACCGCCTACGTGCTGGCAGAAGACAAAGCGGCTTTTGCGGCAACTTGCAATCAGGAAATGGTTCTTTTGGAAAAGCTGGACGACCAGAACGAGATTGCCGCTGTCAAAAAACTGCTGGAAAATCACGTTGCTTTCACAGGAAGTCCGCTGGCAAAAGCACTCTTGGATCAATGGCAGCAAACCGTCGCCAAGTTCGTCAAAGTAATTCCAAAGGACTACAAGCAAATCGTCTTGACGATGGAAGAGCTGGAGAAATCCGGAATGAAGCGCCAGGAAGCGATCTTGGCCGCATTCGAAATGAACCAAAAGAAGAGCGAACAAAAAGCAAAAGCACCGAAAAAAAAGGAGCCTGAGCAAGTCGGCGTGTCGGTAGGGCAATAAATTCGCTCCGGCAATAAATTCGCTCTGGCAATAAATAGGAAGGAAAGCGGCAACTCGGGAGACGGGTTGCCGTTTTTGGCTTTTCATTTTGAGAAAAAAGAACCGGAACGAGTGCACTTTTAAGGTCTAATGTCCTATGAATGTGGTTTCTATATTTGTCGATTTTTATAAAGTGTGTAAAAATATCCAAAGAAAGGGAATTGATTGATGAAAGCACCACTCTCGATTAAAATCATCCAGGGATTTATGCTCTTGCAAATTTTTGTCCTGGTAAGCCTGTACGTAATCGTGGAACTGGCCGATCCGATGAACCTCAGCCATTGGGCGAGCAAAATCGTCTTTCGAATGGTCGATATGCCACAGGACATGCTGGAGCAAAGCTATGTATTGGGCAGGTTAAAAGGCATGTTGACGTTTCCGTTATTTTTCACGTCTCTGCTCGCGCTTTTTATCAAACTGCGAATGTTGAAAACGTCAATCGGGTGCATCATTTTGATCATGTTGCTGGATGTAAGTAAAGGAACGTTTTTGGTTGCCATCGTCTATTTGGTTATTTTATTGGTGCTGCTCAACAACAAGCAAGCGAAAGTGTATTTTCAGCAGAAGCGAAAAACCAAGGCGGCCGAAGCTGCATAAATGCGCATAAAAACAGGACATTCTTCCAAGAGCTGCTGGAGGGAATGTCTTGTTTCATTATATATGCGATATCTCTTGCTACACAACCAAGCTCCAAGCCATGATCAACAAATAGCAATCACTGAGCAGCATCATTTATCTCAGCCATGGGAGAGCCGATGGACTCCATATGTAAGCGCCAAGAAACATTTTTGGCCGCATTCGAAATGAACGAGAAGAAGAATGAGCAAACAGGTCCGAAAAGAGGCGCCTGAGCAAATCCCTCCTCCTCCCTGGTAGAAAAGGTGGAAAAGCAAAGGCTGAGATCCGGAAAAGAGGGACTTTAGTATCATGGAATATTTTAACATATATGTCGATTTAAAAATGAAGTTACAAAAACATGCATCTGTTAAACATAGTCGTTTGGGAATCGGAGAGAAAGGAGGGAGCATAGCAAATGCAGGCAACAGATGGCGTCATGACCTATCACGATTTGCAAGTCGTCTGGCCGTATGGGCCGATCCGGCTGGACAGCCTGACATTTTTGCATCAGACGGGCACGCATGCGACTTTGCGCCTGACCGGAATCGTCCCGGAAGACAAAGAAGAGGAAATCATCCATCTGGCCAGCAACCACGACGGCATCGGGCTGTACGGGAAACAGGGCGCGGCGAAAAAGCCGATTTTCATGGGCCGCTTGCAGCATGTGGAGATCAAAGTCGTCCGGGATATTCATTACGTGACGATTCAGGCGATTTCCCATACATACGCGATGGACTTGAGTCCGAAAACGCGCTCTTTTCAACAGGTAGACCGCCTGTACCGGGATGTCGTCGAGGAAGCTTTGTCCGTCTATCCGGGCGGGGATTTCATCGACCAAGCTTTTGACGAGAAAAAGCAAGGCAAGTTCATCATGCAGTACGAGGAGACGGACTGGACCTTTGTCAGGCGCATCGCTTCGCATGTGGGAGCCGTCCTCGTCCCGGATGTCAGTGACCACAAGGTGCGTTTCTGGATCGGAATGCCAGAGGGACGCAAGCAAATCAAGCTGGAAGCGGCTCCGTACGAGGTCAACCGGGCGATTGCGCCATATATGAAAAAAGCGGCGAACGGCGCATCCTCGCTGTCCGAATACCAGTACACGACGTACACCTTCGCTCACGACGAGTGGCTGCACATCGGCGATGAGGTGCAGCGTGACGGCCGGACGTTTGTCATCACGAAGGTTACCGCAACGCTGGAGCAGGGACTGTTGAAGTGGACCTATGTGTGCGCTGTGCCTGAATCGGTCAAACAGACGAAGCTGTACAACTCCGCGATCATCGGCGCAGCCATCGACGGCAAAATCATTCAGGTTGGCCGCAACCAGGTCAAAATTCACTTGAATATGGACCAAAAACAAGACGCAAGCAAAGCCCAATGGTTCCCGTACGCCGCAGAAGGCAACCAGATTTTATACCTCATGCCAGAGCTCGGTTCCAAGGTCAAGCTGTACTTCCCTGGTGCCGAAGAGGACGACGGCATGGTCATGAACTCCGTGCGCCACGCCCCGCAAGGCGAAGCCGTCCAGAAGCAAGCGGAAAAAATGCAGGACCCGGGGGTCAAATCGTTCGGCAACCCCCAAGGCAAAGAGTTCACGCTGGGCGACAAAGAGCTGACGATGACGGCGCAGGAGGGCATGCTGTACATCTCCATGAATAAGGATGCGGGTGTCAGTTTGCATAGTGCGTCGCAGGTGCGGATTCAAGGAAAGGGCGCCGTGAGCCTGAGCGGTGCGGCTGTTCATTTGTCCGGCACAGAAGGATTGACGGTCAAAACGGCAGGAGATGCCCTAGAGTTAATCGAAGAAGCAAATGCGAGCAGTGAAAACATTCAGCTGGAAGCGAGTGCCCGGCATTCTTTTCCGCAACTGTTAAGTGCGTTTGAGCAGGATGTAGCGGCCAACGGGATTCTTGCGGTCATGGCGAAACGCACCTTGGACAATCAGATCGCAGAGGTGGAAGGGAAGTTTGCGGCCTTTGGGGATACGTTGGCTGGTTTGTGGAGGGCAGTAGTCGACGCGGGAGATCTTGCCGTGACCGGATTGTATGCAGCTGTAGGCAAGGATTCTGCTGATTTGTATCAATCTGTGAGCGGAAAAGAATTCGGTTCGCTGACCGAGAGGAACAATCTGGCCAAGGGCGCGGTGGAAGCGGCCACCAACGCAGTCGAATACGTAGAGAAAGTGGCCTCAGGCCAAAAAACGGCACTGGATGTACTGGGAGATGCAGGGGGAGCCGTCATCTCGACGGTGAAAGAATACACCGAACCCTTCATGAAAGAAGGGGAGTACCGACAGGAGAATTTGCACGGTGGTCTGTGGACTCGTTCGATAGAAGACAGCTATCAAAAAGGGAGAAACGAATATCAGAAAGACCTGATCATGGCGGAAGCACTCATGAACGCTTACAGTTTTGGAGGCGGGTCAGTTGTTCTAAAGGCCGAGAAATTCATAGCCAAGCAGGAGGGGGAAAGAGGTACAAAGAATTCTCATGGCGATGTCGATTCCGACGGTGGAAAAGGCAAAGGCGGCTCCTTGCATGGTTCTGACAAAAATGATGGGCTGGAAGGAGCACCGCTCAAGGACGGGAAGCTCAAGACGAAGGCCGAGTTGCCGGTTGATGTGTTGAAGGACTTGGATTTGATAAAGGAAAAATTTCAGCTTGGCATGTTGGCACAAGTCTTGAAGAAGACCGGTATGAAAGTGGAGATGGTCGATCCGGTTACTAGGCAAAGCTTTTGGTCTTGGGACAAAGAGGCGATGGTTTCTCACTTTAGAAAAACAGAAAATGGAAATGGGCGGCAAAATGTGGGCACGTCAAAGGGCCATGTCAATGAGGCTCCTCGTAAGGACATTCCACATGAAACAACGCCGCCAAAAGGAGGAAAGGCAAGCGGAGATTCCGGGCATTCTCAGCATGATGAGCCAGTTACTGATAAGGGGACGAGAGCTAATAAAAATGAGCCTCATGAGAAGGAGAAAGTGGGGGCTGAAGGAGCGGGTAACCTTTTCAATACACTGGAGAATTTAGGGCTTAATACTTCAAAGAATGAGGTTCGTGCTAAAAACTTGCGAGCTGTAGGTGTAACAGAAGAGAACATCATTAAAGCAATTCAAAGTGGAATAAACTCTTCTGCGTTTATTCAAAAGAAAATTTTAAACTTGAATGAATTTAAATATCTTAATGCCGAACAGCGAAGTGCGATAATTTCAGCAATTAATGATGGTAGAGTTGATATTTCTAAATGGGCGGGTAAAATATCAGGGGAACTAGATGGATTAACTCGAGAAGAATGGTTGGCAATCGATAAATTAATTGGGAACGGGAAGGATGTTTATAGAATTCCTGAAAACGCAAAGGAAAAGGTAGCTGATTTTGTAGTTGATGAAGTTAAGGTGGAGTTCAAAGGTTTACTTACCGACACATTTGAAGGTATTGAAAGTAAGGCATTTAAATACGCTAGAGAGAGTTTCATGCCGTTACCTGCAGGTAAAAACGCAGATTCGCTGGTGTTGGATGTTTCTTCAAATGGTCAGAAGATTACTCTTGAACAAGCGAGTAATATTGCAAATAAAATTAAGGAGAGATTCCCAAACAAGACTATTGAAATATGGACATCAGACGGGGATGTCATTAAGTAGGGGGATGCAATGAGAAAGACATGCAAGTGTGGAGTAATTCTGTCGGACACAATAGTGCCTAATAATGTAGTTTTTTGGACTTATAAGGCAACTGAAAGAAATCAACTTATTAAAAATTTTGAAGGAGAATTTACTGATCTAACTCAAATTGCAATTTGGTACTGTGAGGAATGTAAACGAATTTACTATTGGGGTGACGACGGAAAAGTATATACGTATGCACTAAGAAACAAAGAAGTGTTAGACTATCCCAATATAGACTGGGAAAGTGATAAGGAATTGTACTATTCTTTTAATGATTTTGAGGAAAAAGAAATAAGAAATGAACTGAAGGGAACAGGTGAACTTACTGTCCCAAGGAAAATAAAAGTACTAGAAAATAGAAATGAAATTGCGATTAAGTCAAGTGAACATGGAACTATAAAGCTATATAAGCTAGAAAATGTTGAATAGATGTAATAGCAAATTGTAAAGAGCGTAAGGTGCAATTAACTAAGGTCTGTCAAAAGTTTTGTGTAAACATGTTTACAACTCCAACAACAAGACCATACAAGACAACCAACAAACCAAACACTAAAAAATTTGACAACCATACTTGATTAACTTTCAAAAGCTCTTTCCCACTTGAATCATGAGTAGGAATGAGCTTTTTTGTCATACAGGAGCAAATATGGAGTGCCTTTGAGCAAGATGTAGCGGCCAACGGGATTCTTGCGGTCATGGCGAAACGCACCTGGGATAACCAGATCGCAGAGGTGGAAGGGAAGTTTGCGGCCTTTGGGGATACGTTGGCTGGTTTGTGGGGGGCGGCGGTAGACGCGGGCGACCTGGTTGTGACAGGTGTTTTGGGAGGCGATGACGCCCAAAGCTTGTATGAGTTTGTGAGCGGTTCCGAAGTCGGTTCGCTGACCGAGAGGAACAATCTGGCCAAAGGAGCGGTGGAAGTCGCCACGAACACAGCCGAATATGTAGAGAACGTGGCTTCAGGCAAAAAATCATGGCAGGACGTAGCCCAAGATGCAGGCGACGCAGCCGTCTCGATCGGGACAGGATTATACAACGATTACATCGACCCTTTTGTGAAAGACGAGAAGTACAAACAAGATAATTTGCACGGCGGTCTGTGGACCCGCTCGGTCGACGAAAGCTACGCAAAAGGGCAAAACGAATTTAAGAAAGACATGGTCGTAGCGGAAGCCGTACTGACGGTGTATAGCGGTGGAATGGGCACAGCAGCATTAAAAGGCGGCAAATCGGTGGCGAAGTTGGATGTGGACGCGCCGCATGGCAAGCAACCCCATACAGATGTGGATGAGGACGGCGGAAAAGGGAGAGGCGGTCTCTTGCACGGGTCCGGTGTAGATGACCTGCTGGAAGGCGCGCCCCTCAAGGACGGGAAGCTCAAGACGAAGGCCGAGCTATTTGATGGTGTGTTGAAGGATTTGGATTTGATAAAGGAAAAGTTTCAGCTTGGTATGTTGGAACAAGTCCTGGAGAAGGTCGGCATTAAAGCGATGGTCGAACCTATGACGGGGCAAGGCTCAGGAAAGCCAACCAAACACGTAGGTTATCATGATTGGGATAACCAAACGAGTCATGCAGGCCTACCTGACAAGAAAGGAACAGAAGCGAAGCTGGCAACATCTCTTAACCCGGCCTTCTCAAAAAGAAATACAGAACCTCATGCTTCAGGAACACAAGCCGTACAGGCAAACAAACTGCCGGATAAAAATACCCCGAACGAAAATGTGTTGCCAAAGGTAGCAAACGGAGACACATGGTATTCGAATTATTCTTCGGTGAAGAAGAACGATGGTGGTGGTACTAGCAAAGGGAATCTACCAGAGAAGGATAAGCCGAATGCTGGGGGACTGGTAATGTTGTTACAAGAGCTCAAAAAATCGATTTAGCTACTAGTGTGCTTAGAGACCAACTTGATAAACATATAGATTTTATCAAAAAGGGAGGATTGAGAAAGCCATTAATAGCTCCAAACATTGGTGGGGGCAAGTACGTTCCAAAGGTTGTAACGGCAGCAATTGATATTGAAGTACCGGATATAGTTCACTTTGGTTATAATGGCAGGAGAGAGGGGCAATTTAATCCAAGTGTAAAAGAGTTACATGAGGATCTGGAAAAATTAATTAATAAAATTAAGGAAAGGGCAAAAAATGACCCCAATAATGAATACAGGTCTAAAGAAAGTTATGAAGATTGGGATGTTGAAAACTGCGCAGAAGTACAGGCTGTGAATTTAGCACTTCATAATGGCGCAAAAATGGAAAATATCTTAATACGTACAGTATATGGTAACAGTGGAGAACTTAAAGATCTATGTAATAACTGTAATAAAACATTTGAAAATTTTCTAATCGATTTAATTAACTTGAAGGGGGAATAGCTTCTACATGCTATCAGATAAAGCCTTAGATGTATTGATTCGATCAGGATGGTATGAAGGAAGAAAAATAGATATAAAAGAAACAATTAGTTTTTTAGAAACAAGAGGTTTCACAATATTTTCATGTGTAGAAAAACTGCTAGAAGAGTTCGGGGGAATAGAATATCTTTATACAAAGAAAGACGGAACTATAGAGTCTTTTCACTTTATCCCTGAAACTGCGCTAGGTGACATTCTGGAAAGAGAAGATTTTTCAGAATTCGAATATTGGTTTCAAGAACCACTTGTAATTATTGGAGAGGCATATCGACGTAACATGAATTTGTTTATGTCTGCTAGTGGTATAGTTTATGGGGAGTATGGCGGATATGATCTGTATAAGTTTGGTAACAACATTTACGAAGCCCTAGAAACGCTGTGCATGCCTAAACCTGCCGAAAAAATAAAAAACCCAAGTCTATCATAGGAGTCTGTTAGATTCTGTAAAATATTTTGTGTAGACTTGTTTACAATTCCTACAATACAACAAGCTAAACACTAAACCATTCAAACGCTTGATAAGCTTTAAAAAGCTCTTTCTACTTGAATCATGAGTAGGAATGAGCTTTTTTGGCATGTAGAAAATAAAAGATAAAGCAATCAGGCATTATACTTCATGCCAGAACTTAAGCGATACTTCCCAGGGGCAGAAGAGAACGATCGCATGGTCATGAACTCCGTTCGCCACGCTCCGCAAGGCGAAGCCGTCCAGAAGCAAGCGGAAAAAATGCAGGACCCGGGGGTCAAATCGTTCGGCAACCCCCAAGGCAAAGAGTTTACGCTGGGCGACAAAGAGCTGACGATGACGGCGCAGGAGGGCATGCTGTACATCTCCATGAATAAGGATGCGGGCGTCAGTTTCAATAGTGCGTCGCAGGTGCGGATTCAGGCAATCGGAGGACTGAGCTTGCATGGGGCTGCGGTTACCTTGACCGGATCGGAAGGTCTGTCCATAAAGACGATCGTAGACCATATGGGACTGCAAGAAGAGATTAGCGCCAGCAGTGAGGAAATCAAGCTGGACGCCACCACGCGCAGAAGCTTTCCCCACCTGTGGAGCGCCTTTGAAGAAAAAGTGCAGTCCATAGGAGTGGACGGGATCATAAAAGAGCGAATCCAGGCAAACATGGACGCGGAAGTGCGAGTCACGAAAGAGTTTTGGTCGGAAAACATGTCGGCATTTTGGGCGGCCACTGTCGATACAGCGGACATCGTTTTTTCCACGTTATCCTTCGGGTATTCCGAGAACGTGTATGAATGGGCAAGCGGGAAAGAGGTAGGCTCATTAACGGAGCGCAATCTCATGGTACAAGGACTCCAGAAAACCGCAGAGGATGCCTTTACGTACGCAGAAAAGGTGATTACGGGGGAAAAGTCAAAACTGGAAGTGGCAGGAGATGCGCTCGATGCAGGGCGGGGAATTCTAAAGGAAGCAGTTGAACCTTTTATAGAAGAAGCGCAGTACTTGATCGAGGATGCCAAAGGCGGCAAGTGGACCCGTTCGATTGAAGAGAG